>NZ_LZLV01000147.1 GCF_001673405.1 Mycobacterium sp. 1245111.1
TGGACGCGGTCGGGCGGCTGGATGCGCGAAGGGGGCGCCAGTGACCGGAGGCGGCACGCGCACGAGCTGGCGGGCACGGTCGCCGAGTTGAGCCCAAAGTTCTTCGGCCCCTGCGTTGTCCGAGTCGGTGATAACGAGATCGACAGGAGCCGACACCCCGGCGCGCAGAGCCGCGACCGCCAACGGCACCTTGATCGTCGACCACGCGACGCCGGACGTCCACGTGCCGAACGACTGGGCCCGTCCGTCCGCCGATGCGACAGCGATCCCGACCGTCCCCGGCAATTCGTCCACGGACACGCTAAACCCGCGGGATCGCGAACACCGGGTCGTCACAGTCCAGACCCTCGGCCGTCAGCTGCCGCTTGAGCACCTTGAAGGTCGCCGTCTTCGGCAGGTTAGAGCTGATTCGGACATACGCGGGCCACTGCTTCGGTCCGAGGTCGTTCTGCTCGCCCAGGAACGCACGAAACTTGTCCGGGTCGAACTCCGCGTCGGACGCCAGCACCAGCGCGGCCATCACCTGATCGCCGACGGCAGGATCCGGCACCGCGTACACGGCAACCTCGGTCACGTCGGGATGGCGGGCCAGCACCCGTTCGATCGGTGCGGTGCCGAGGTTTTCGCCGTCGACCCGCAACCAGTCGCCGAGCCGTCCCGCGAAATACGCATAGCCGGCCTCGTCGCGATAGGCGAGGTCACCGCTGTGATACATCCCGCCGGCCATCCGTTGCTCGTTGGCCTCGGGGTCGTTGTAGTAGCCCTCGAAACGTCCTGCGCCGGCGACGTTTACCAGCTCGCCAACCACACCGACCGGACACGGCTGGCCGGTGTCGACATCGATGATCTGCACCTCGTCCGGCAGCGGACCCAACGCCCCCGGTGGGGTGTCCGGGGTGCGGCCGATCGCGATGCCGCCCTCGGTCGACCCGAATCCGTCGATCACCCGGCAGTCGAATCTGGTAGCGAAGCGCTCGATGTCGGCGGGCGCGCCCTCGTTGCCGTACACCGCCCGCAACGGGTTGTCGGCGTCGTCCGGACGCTCGGGTGTGGCGAGCACGTACGACAACGGCTTGCCGACATAGTTCGCGTACGTTGCGCCGTAGCGGCGGATGTCCGGCAGAAAGCCGGACGCGGAGAACTTGCGCCGTAACACTATTGAGCCTTGACAGGCCAGCGCCACCGCCCACCCGACCAGCACCGCGTTGGAGTGGAACAACGGCATCGAGGCGTAGCAGACGTCGGCGGGTCCGAGGCTGAATCGCTCGGACATCGTCACACCGGCGATCCCGACCTTGCCGTGGCTACACATCACCGCCTTCGGGTTGCCGCTGGTGCCCGATGTGAAGATCAGCATGAACAGGTCGTCGGGCGACGCGGTCCGAAACCGCACCGCAGCGTCGCGGTGCGCTGCGACCTCGTCGTTCCACGCGTGCGAATCGACGTTGACGTGTTCGATGTCGCCAAGCGTCGCAGAGGATTTCGTGTCGGCCAACACCAATTGGCAATCGCCGTGCGTGATGTCGCGCTGCAGCGCGTCGCCCCGACGGACCGGATTGAGGCCCACCGGGATGATCCCGGTCATGCCGGCCGCGACCAACACAGCAGAGAAGAACGGCGTGTTCTCCAGCAGCACGCCGACATGCGGCGGCTTGCCCGGGTCGAGGCGGGCGCGCAAAGCCGAAGCGACCGCGGCGCCATGCCGGAGGTGATCGCGCCAAGTGACGAAGGAGTCCTCGAAGTAGACGCCTCGGTCGTCGACGTCAACCAGCGGTGCCAGTAGATCGGCGACAGTCGGCAGGCCGTTGCTCACCGGTCCGCCTCCTCCTCGGCCCGCCGTGCGGGCCGCATCGTCGCCGGACGCCACAGCTACGCGGGGGTGTCCGCCAGTTCACGGCCGATCTTCAGCAGCTGCCCGGTCGCGCTGCCCACCGCGAACTCGGTTTGCTTGGCGGCCAAGAAGTATCGGTGTACCGGATGGTCGGTGTCGATGCCGACGCCGCCGTGGATGTGGACGATGCTGTGCGCCACCCGGTGTCCGGCATCCGCGGCCCAGAACGCCGCGGTGGCGACATCCAACTCAGCGGGCTGGGGGTACCTCCCGCTTGCGGGGGAATCCTCGCTGAGCCGCCACGCCGCCTGGATCAACGTCAGGCGCAGACCCTTGACGTCGATGTAGCCGTCCGCGAGTCGTTGCCCGACGGCCTGGAAGCTGCCGATCGGACGGTCGAACTGCTCACGCTCGCGGGCGTATTCGGCGGTCATCTGCAATCCGCGCTCCAGCACGCCGAGCTGGAACGCGCTGTGGCCCAGCACGCCCAGCGTCTTGATCCAGCTGACGACCTCTTCACCGCCGACCACGCGGTCAGCGGGTAGCTCGACACCGTCGAGCCGCAGATGCCCGATGCTGCCCAGCCCGGTGGTGTCCAGAGCGGTCACCGTCACACCGGGCTCGCCGGCTGCGACCAGGAAAACCGAAGTGCCTGAGTCGGTTTCGGCTGGCACCAGGAAGGCGTCGGCCACCGGCCCAAAGGCGATCTGGGTCCGCGACCCGGTCAGCTTGAAACCGCCACCGGAAGACGTGGCCTGCACCGGTCCATCCCCCATCTCGCCGTCCAAAGCAACGGCGAGCACCTTGGCGCCGGCCACCGCGGGCGCACCCCATTCCTGTTGCAGCTCAGCCGAACCGAAACGGGCCAGCGCACCGGCGGCCAACACCACCGAGTCCAGGTAGGGGACAGCGGCCAGCTGGCGGCCGAGGCCGACCAGCACGGCGACCTCCTCGAGGACGCCAAAACCGCCTCCGCCCAACGACTCCGGTGCGGCGGTCGACAAGATGTCGGCGTCGATCAGCTTCTTCCAGAGCTCACGGTCGAAACGCTGCTCGAGGCCGTCGAGCTCGCGCTGGTGTTCGGGTGTGCACACCGCATCCACGATCGTGGTGACCAGACCACCAAGATCGTCAGCGGCTTCAGTTGTCTTGAAGTCCATGGGTTCTCCAGCTTTCGTTACCGGTTGGCTCGGGGAAGGCCGAGCGCCACCATGCCGATGATGTCGCGCTGCACCTCGTTGGTGCCGCCGCCGAAGGTCAGAATCAAGCAGGCGCGGTGCATCCGCTCCACCCGGCCGCGCAGCAGCGCGCCCGGCGAGTCCTGGCGCAGGGTCGCCGCTGTCCCCAGCACCTCCATCAACAGCCGGTAGGCCTCGGTGGCCAACTCGGTGCCGAAAACCTTGGCCGCCGATGCGTCAGCAGGTGACGGGGAGTCCGACTCTGACGACGCCAGCTCCCAGTTGATCAGCTTGAGCACCTCGACCTTGGCGTGCACACGGGCCAAGTTCAGCTGCACCCACTCCGAGTCGATCAGCCGCGCGCCGGAGGCGTCCTTGGTGTTCTGCGCCCAATCGCGAACCTGATTGAGCGCCATGATGATTGGCATCGCCGATACCAGCGCGACACGCTCGTGGTTGAGCTGGTTGGTCACCAGCTTCCAGCCGGCGTTCTCTTCGCCGACCCGGTTCGCCACCGGAACGCGGACGTCCTGGTAGTAGGTGGCGCTGGTGTCCACACCCGCCATGGTGTGCACCGGCGTCCAGGAGAACCCTTCGGCGGTAGTCGGCATGATCAGCATCGAGATCCCGCGATGCTTCTTGGCTTCGGGGTTGGTGCGCACCGCCAGCCAGACGTAGTCGGCGTACGCGATCAGGCTGGTCCACATTTTCTGGCCGTTGACCACGTAGTCGTCGCCGTCGCGCACCGCGGTGGTCCGCAGGTTCGCCAGATCGGTGCCCGCGCCGGGCTCGGAGTAGCCGATCGAGAAGTGCAGGTCGCCCGCGGCGATCTTGGGTAGGAAGAACTTCTTCTGCTCCTCCGACCCGAAGTGCATGATCGTCGGCGCGACGCTGTTGATGGTCAGGAACGGCACGGGGGCGCCGGCGATCGCGGCCTCGTCGGTGAAGATCAGCGAGTCCATCGGCGAGCGGTCTTGGCCGCCGTACTCCTTGGGCCAGTTCAGGGTGAGCCACCCGTCCTTGCCCATCTGCGCGACGGTCTCGCGGTACACGTTGCCCTCGCCGACCTCACCGGAGGTCGAGCTCAGCGCCTCGCGGCGTTCCGGGGTCATCAGCTTGGTGAAGTACGAGCGCAGTTCGCGGCGCAACTCCTCCTGCTCCGGGGTGTAACTGATGCGCATTCCGGCCGCCCTCCAGTCATCGGTGAGTTCTGCGCAGCCTGCATCGTCGGCTACCCATTCGCTTCCCTGGTTGTAACACGTTCTAGTGCGAGGGTCCAGCGACCGTTCCTCTGGACGCGACCGGGACTGGTCGTATGGTGGGCATACCGTTTCAAGGCCACAGTCCAGGCTTGCGTCTAAGGAGGAACGTCGTGCGGGTGAAAGTCGACCATGACCGGTGTGAGGGCAACGCGGTGTGCTTGGGAATCGCGCCGGATATCTTCGACCTCGACGACGACGATTACGCCGTGGTGAAGGTCGATCCGGTGCCGGCCGACCAGGAGGCACTGGCAGAGCAGGCGATCGCGGAGTGCCCGCGAGCCGCCTTGATACGCGAAGACTAGAGGTATTCATAAATTGACTGCGCCCAATGAACCTGCTCCTTCTCAGACCGCCGGGCGGTCTGCATCGTCGCCGGCGGCTAGCACGAACGCGATCGACTTGTCCGGGAAGGTCGCGGTGGTCACCGGCGCGGCCGCAGGACTTGGCCGCGCCGAGGCGATCGGCTTGGCGCGCGCCGGCGCGACCGTCGTCGTCAACGACATTGCCGCCGCCCTGAACGCCTCCGACGTGATCGACGAGGTCACCTCCGCGGGGTCCAAGGCTGTCGCCGTCGCAGGCGATATCAGCCAGCGCGACACGGCCGACGAACTGATCAGCACCGCAGACGGGTTGGGCGGGCTGGGCATCGTGGTGAACAACGCCGGCATCACGCGGGACCGGATGTTGTTCAACATGTCCGACGAGGAGTGGGACGCGGTGATCGCCGTGCACCTGCGCGGGCATTTCCTGCTGACCCGCAACGCCGCGACGTATTGGCGGCAGAAAGCCAAGGACAACGACGGTTCGATCTACGGGCGCATCATCAACACGTCGTCGGAGGCCGGGCTGGTCGGCCCGGTCGGACAGGCCAACTACGGCGCCGCGAAGGCGGGCATCTCCGCGCTCACGCTGACCGCGGCGCGGGCGTTGGGCCGCTACGGGGTGTGCGCCAACGCGATCGCTCCGCGGGCCCGGACCGCGATGACCGCCGACGTGTTCGGCGACGCACCTGAGGTCGCCGAGGGTGAGATCGACCCGCTCTCGCCGGAGCATGTGGTGACGCTGGTGCGATTCCTGGCTTCGCCGGCAGCCAAGGACGTCAACGGTCAGGTGTTCATCGTGTACGGGCCGCAGGTGACGCTGGTGGCGGCGCCGACGGTCGAGCATCGGTTCGCGACGGACGCTCAGGCCTGGGACCCGGCCGCGCTGAGTGCGCAGATGCAGGAGTACTTCGCGGGTCGCGACCCAGAGCGCAATTTCGCGGCCACCGCATTGATGGAATGACGGCCCGAGGCCCACGAGACCCTCGGTATCGATCTGAAGTCGAGTAGAACACGTTTCAGGATGATCTGGGTCACAAATGCTCTGACCTGCTGAATTACTGACTTTTGTCCAATTCTGCGGTTTTTTGACACTCCGAACTTGTTCTAGTTACGATTGGCGCGCTCACGCGGACGCCGCCGCTCTGAACGAAGCTAAGGCGGCGCAACCGGGGAAGACAACAGCATCGCTGTCGAAGGTGGGAGACACCCCGCGCGAGAAGGGAACCAGGTTGATCGAACAGCTTGCGGTTCCGGCTCGGGCCGTGGGCGGGTTCGTCGAGATGTCGCTGGACACCTTTCGCAAGACGTTTCAGCGCCCCTTTCAGTTTCGTGAGTTCCTCGACCAGACCTGGATGATCGCCCGGGTCTCCCTGATCCCGACGCTGCTGGTGGCCATCCCGTTCACGGTTCTGGTGGCGTTCACGCTCAACATCCTTCTTCGCGAGATCGGCGCAGCCGACCTGTCCGGTGCCGGCACCGCATTCGGAACTATCACCCAACTCGGGCCCGTCGTGACGGTGTTGGTGGTGGCCGGCGCCGGCGCCACCGCAATCTGCGCCGATCTGGGCGCGCGCACCATCCGCGAGGAAATCGACGCGATGCGGGTCCTCGGCATCGACCCCGTCCAGCGTCTGGTGGTGCCCAGGGTGCTGGCGTCCACGTTCGTCGCGCTGCTTCTCAACGGCCTCGTCTCGGCCATCGGTATCGCCGGTGGCTACGTCTTCTCGGTGCTGCTACAGGGCGTCAACCCCGGCGCGTTCGTCAACGGCCTGACCGTGCTCACCCACCTCGGCGAGCTGATCCTCTCCGAAATCAAAGCCTTGCTGTTTGGCGTCGTCGCCGGGCTGGTCGGCTGCTACCGCGGGCTGACGGTCAAGGGCGGTCCGAAAGGCGTCGGGGTCGCCGTCAACGAGACCGTGGTCTATGCGTTCATCTGCCTGTTCGTGATCAACGTGATCATGACGGCTATCGGCGTTCGAGTGCTGGCCCGGTAACGCCCATGAGTTACGACGCCACGCTGCGCTTCCGCCGCTTCTTCCACCGCTTCGCCGGGCCGGTGGACAACTTCGGTGAGCAGGCGCTGTTCTACGGCGAGTCGATGCGCTACATACCCAACGCGCTCACCCGCTATCGCAAAGAGACCATCCGGCTGATCGCCGAAATGACCATGGGCACCGGAGCATTGGTGCTCATCGGCGGAACCGTCGGCGTCGCAGCGTTTTTGACGCTGGCATCAGGCGGTGTGATCGCGGTCCAAGGCTATGAGTCGTTGGGCAACATCGGTATTGAGGCGTTGACCGGGTTTCTGTCGGCGTTTCTGAATGTCCGCATCGTGGCTCCCGTCGTTGCCGGAATTGCGTTGGCAGCGACGATCGGCGCGGGTACCACCGCGCAACTGGGCGCCATGCGGGTCGCCGAGGAGATCGACGCGATCGAGTCGATGGCCGTGCATTCGGTGTCGTACCTGGTCTCGACGCGGTTGATCGCGGGTTTGATCGCGATCGTCCCGCTGTACTCGCTCGCGGTGCTGGCCTCGTTCTTCGCCGCGCGGTTCACCACGGTTTTCATCAACGGCCAGTCGGCGGGCCTGTACGACCACTACTTCAACACCTTCTTGATCCCCACCGACCTGCTGTGGTCGTTCCTGCAAGCCATCGTGATGTCGATCGGAGTGATGCTGATCCATACGTACTACGGCTACAACGCTTCTGGCGGTCCGGTGGGCGTCGGTCTAGCGGTCGGTCAGGCGGTGCGCACCTCCCTGATCGTTGTCGTCGTGATTACTCTGTTCATCTCACTGGCCGTCTATGGCGCGTCCGGTAATTTCAACCTCTCCGGATAAGGGGGACAGTGGCAAGCACCGGTGCGCAACGCACTCACGTCAGGCTGGCAGCGGCGCTGCTGGCCTCTCTGTTGCTGGCGTTTGTGGTGCTGACCTATCTCTCGTACACAGCGGCTTTCACGCCAACGGACACCGTCACGCTCACCGCGCCACGCGCCGGCCTCGAGATGGACCGCGGCAACAAGGTCAAATACCGGGGCATCCAGATCGGCAAGGTCGACGACGTCAGCTATTCGGGAGACGCGGCTCAACTGCGGCTGGCCATCGATGGCGGTGAGTTGCACTACATCCCGTCCAACGCCGGCGTCCACATCGCCAGCAGCACCGTCTTCGGCGCCAAGTCGGTCGAGTTCATCCCGCCCAAGGACCCGTCGCCCGCCGCATTGAAACCCGGTGCGCACCTAGCGGTCTCGGCGGTCTCGCTCGAAGTCAATACGCTGTTTCAGTCGCTGATCGGCCTGCTGCAAAAGATCGATCCGGTCGAGCTGAACGGCACCATGAGCGCATTGGCCGAAGGACTACGGGGACACGGCAAGGATCTAGGCGGAGTGCTCTCAGGCCTGAATACCTTGACGCAGCAACTCAATCCGAAACTGCCCACGCTGCAGCAGGACTTCCGCAAGACCGCCGCCGTGGCCGACATCTACGCCGATGCCGCACCGGACCTCGTCACCGTGTTCAACAACACCCCCACCATCGCTAAAACCGTGGTGGACCAGCAGACCAACCTGAACACCAGCCTGTTGTCGGCAATCGGCTTGTCCAACAACGCTTATGACACGCTGGCGCCGGCAGAGCAGAATTTGATCGACGCGATCAAACGCCTCCGCGCTCCACTGAAGGTCGCCGCCGACTACTCACCGGAATTCGGTTGCCTGTTCGGTGCAATCGACCGGGGTATCAAAGAATTCGCGCCTATCCTGGGTGTCAAGAAGGCGGGTCTGTTCACCTCGTCGAGTTTTATCCTGGGCGCACCCTCGTACACCTATCCGGAGAGCCTGCCGATCGTCAACGCCTCCGGTGGACCCAACTGCCGCGGGCTTCCGAACCTACCCACCAAGCAGACCGGAGGCTCCTGGTACCGAGCCCCGTTCCTGGTAACCGACAACGCCAACATCCCTTACGAGCCCTTCACCGAAATGCAGGTAGACGCTCCGTCAACGCTGCAATGGCTGTTCCACGGTGCGTTCGCCGAGCGGGACGACTTCTGATGGACGGCTTCGAATCCCAGCGCTCGATGATGATCAAGGTCGGCATCTTCACGGTGACCATGCTGTTGGTAGCAGTCGGTCTGGTGGTGACCTTCGGCGAATTCCGCTTCGGGCCGTCGAACACCTACCACGCCACCTTCATCGACGCGACCCGACTCAAGGGCAACCAGAAGGTTCGCATCGCCGGAGTGCCAGTCGGTTCGGTGAAGGACGTCAAGCTCAACCCGAACAACACCGTCGACGTGGCCTTCACCGTGGACAAGCGTTACACCCTGTATTCGTCGACGCGCGCGCTGATCCGCTACGACAACCTGGTCGGCGATCGATTCCTGGAAATCACCTCGGGCCCTGGGGAATTGCGCAAGCTTTCGCCGGGCGCGACCATCGATGAGCGGCACACCCAGCCGGCGCTGGACCTCGACGCGCTGCTCGGTGGACTTCGCCCGGTACTCAAGGGCCTGGATGCCGACAAGATCAATACCATCAGTGGCTACGTGATCGATCTGCTACAGGGGCAGGGCGGTGCGCTGTCCAATTTGCTGGCCAACACCAACGCGTTCGGGTCGACGCTTGGCTCGCGAGACCGGGCCATCGGCGACGTGATCACCAATCTCAACGCCGTGCTGAGCACCGTGGATGCCAAGGGGGCGCAGTTCTCGGATGCCGTCGACCAGTTGCAGAAGCTGATCACCGGCCTGGCCGAAGGGCGCGATGCGATAGCCGGCGCGATCCAACCGCTGGCTACCACGACGTCGGACCTGACCGACTTGCTCAAGAACTCCCGCCGTCCGCTGCAAGGCGTCCTGGAGAACACTCGACCGCTCGCCACCGAGATCACGGATCGGCTGCCTGAGGTCAACAACGACATCGAACAACTCGGCGAGGACTACCTTCGCCTGTCTGCTCTTGGTGCCTACGGCGCTTACTTCAACATCTACTTCTGCACAGTGAGCCTGAAGATCAACGGGCCCGCGGGCAGCGACATCATCATTCCCTTCGGCGGCCAGGTGGATCCTAGTAAAGGGAGGTGCGCTTTTGCCAAATAAGTCAGCCCGCAGGCAAGACCGGGATCCGCTTCGCACGGGCATCTTCGGGGTGGTTCTCGTGGTGTGCATTGTCCTGGTCGCGTTCGGCTACACCGCACTGCCGTTCTGGCCGCAGGGCCGGCCTTACACCGCCTACTTCGCCGACGCCGGCGGCATCAATCCCGGCAACGACGTCTACGTCTCCGGGATCAAAGTCGGCCAGGTGCAAGCGGTTACGCTCGCGAACGACACCGCCAAGGTCGCATTTACCGTTGACCGCCACGTCAACGTCGGCAACGCGTCCTTGGCAGCGATCCGCACCGAGACCATTCTCGGCCAGCGCGCGGTTGCGATCACCCCGGCCGGGACGGGGATCGCCACCACGATCCCGCTGAGCCGGACAACCACACCGTACTCGCTGGGTTCCGCTCTGGAAGAGCTCGGCCACAATGCCGGCGACCTGGACAAGGCGCAGTTCGAGAAGTCGCTGAAGGTCCTCACCGACGCCTTGCACGACGCCACTCCACAGCTGCGTGGGGCCCTGGACGGCATCACGTCGTTGTCGCGCACCTTGAACAACCGCGACGAGGCGCTCGAACAGCTTCTGGCGCATGCCAAATCAGTGACCGGCGTGTTGGCTGAGCGTGCCGCGCAGGTGAACAAGCTGATCGTCGACGGTAATCAGTTGTTCGCGGCTCTCGATGCGCGTCGGGCCGCGCTGGCAGAGCTGATCTCCGGTATCGATGGCGTCTCCGCGCAACTGTCCGGCTTCGTCGCCGACAACCGCAAGGAGTTCGGTCCCGCGCTGAGCAAACTCAACACCGTGCTGGACGATCTCAACGAACGCCGTGACTACATCAGCGAAGCGCTGAAACGCCTTCCCCCTTACGCGACCACGCTCGGTGAGGTGGTGGGCTCGGGGCCCGGCTTCAACGTCAACGTGTACGGTCTGGTGCCGGCGCCCATCGTCGGCATGATGTTCGACGCGGTATTTCAGCCTGGCAAGCTTCCTGCCAGTTTTGCCGACTACCTGCGTGGCATGGTCCAGGACCGCTGGAAGTTACGGCCGCAGTCACCATGACAATTTCTTCCGCTTTACGGGAACGTCGCCGCGGCCTGCGGCAGGCGTTGGTGGTGCTGCTGGCCGTGTTGGTCGCGGCCGGCGTCTATGTGGTGTGGCCGGGCCGTAGCGGCAACAAGGTCGTCGCCTACTTCACCTCCGCTGTCGGCCTCTACCCGGGCGACCAGATCCGCATCGTGGGCGTGCCAGTCGGCACCATCACGTCGATCGAACCGCGCGCCGAAGACGTGAAAATCACGATGTCGGTGGATAGCGGTGTGAAGGTCCCCGCAGACGCTCGAGCGGTCATCATGTCGCCGAATTTGGTTGCGGCACGGTTTATTCAGCTGGCCCCGGCCTATACCAGTGGTCCGGCGTTGCCCGACGGGGCGACCATCCCGCTGGCCAAAACCGCGGTCCCGGTGGAGTGGGACGAGGTCAAAGAGTCGCTGACCGATTTGGCCAAGCAACTCAGTCCCGCTGCCGGGCAGTTGCAGGGCCCGTTGGGCAAGGCGATCAATCAAGCCGCGGATACCTTCAACGGCAACGGCGATTCGTTCCGATCCTCGCTACGTGAGCTCTCGCAAGCGGCCGGGAGGTTGGGAGATTCGCGTACCGACATCTTCGGAACGATCAAGAACGTGCGAGTGCTGGTCGACGCTTTGTCAGGGAGTAACGAGCAGATCGTGTCGTTCGCCGGGCACGTGGCCTCGGTATCACAGGTGCTCGCCAAGAGCTCGAACCACCTCGACAACACCCTCGGCACCCTGAATAAGGCGCTGATTGACGTCAAAGGCTTTCTGCAGCAGAACAACTCGACGCTGATCGGAACAGTTGACAAGCTCAACGATCTGACCAAGGTGCTCAGCGACCAGAGCGAAGACATCGAGCAGGTGCTCCACGTCGCCGGACCCGGTATCGCCAACTTCTACAACATCTATGATCCAGCGCAGGGAACACTGAACGGCCTGATCTCGATCCCCGAATTCGCCAACCCCATCCAGTTCATCTGCGGCGGATCGTTCGACACCACGGCCGGCATATCCGCACCGGACTATTACAAGCGTGCCGAAATCTGTCGGGAACGGTTAGGGCCGCCCCTGCGCCGATTGACATTCAATTACCCGCCGATCATGTTCCACCCGCTCAACTCGATCACCGCGTATAAGGGCCAAATCATTTACGACACCCCGGCGACCCAGGCCAAGGCGCAGACGCCCATTCCGGATCTGCACTGGGTGCCGGCACCCGGTGTGCATCCGCCGAGCCCGGCGGACCTTCAGGCACTGATGGTTCCGCAGGCAGCGCCCAACGGCGTGACACCCGGCGCTCCCGCCCCGGCGAATACGCCCTTCGGTCCGCGGCCGGCTCCCGCGGCCCCGGCCGGACCTTTGCCGGCCGAGCACGGGGCGGGCCGATGAGGCGTATCATGTTGCGCGGCAGCGCATTAATGGCCGGAAGCGCGCTGCTGGCGGGCTGCCAGTTCGGCGGATTGAATTCGATCGCGTTGCCCGGCACCGCTGGCCATGGCGCGGGCTCGTATTCGATCACCGTCGACCTGGCCGACGTGGCGACCCTGCCGCAGAACTCGCCCGTCATGGTCGACGACGTCACGGTTGGCAGTGTCTCGGGCATCGATGCGATGCAGCGCCGCGATGGAAGCTTCTACGCCGCAGTCAAACTGGCACTCGACAAAAACGTGGTGTTGCCGGCCAATTCGATTGCCCGCGTGGCGCAGACATCCCTGTTGGGTTCCCAGCACGTCGAGTTGGCGGCGCCGCCTAATCAGCCGCCAGTGGGCAGGCTGGTCGACGGCTCGGCCATCCAAGAGGCACGGACCAGTCGTTTCCCGACCACCGAGGAAGTGTTCTCCGCGCTCGGTGTCGTGGTCAACAAGGGCAATCTTGGTGCGCTGCAGGAGATTACCGACGAGACATATCAGGCCGTCGCGGGCCGCGAAGGTCAGTTCACCAACCTCGTGCCCCGGCTGGCCGAAGTGACTGCGGGATTGAACAACCAGGTCAACGACATCGTTGCTGCCATCGACGGGTTGGACCGGTTTTCGGCGATCCTGGCCAACAACAAGGACAACCTGGGCCGGACACTGGAGACGCTTCCCGAAGCCCTACGTGTGCTCAACAAGAACCGAGACAAGATCGTCGAGGCGTTCGGTGCCCTTGGCAAAGTCGCCACCGTTGCGGCGCATGTGCTTTCGCAAACAAAGGTGGATTTCGCCGCTGACCTGAAAGACATCTACGCAAATGTGAAGGCGCTGGCCGATAATCGCAGAAACTTCATTACGTCGATGCAGCTTCTGCTCACGTTCCCCTTTCCGAACTTCGGAATCAAGCAAGTGATCCGCGGCGACTACATGAACGTGTTCACCACGTATGATCTGACTGTGCGTCGACTGGGCGAGACGTTCTTCACGACGTCCTGGCCGCTGGACCCGAACATGCTGCACATGAAGGACATCGTCAATCCGCCGGATTACCTGCTCGGGGAAATGGCGAACCTCTCCGGACAGGCCGCTGATCCGTTCAAGATCCCGCCGGGCACACCAGCAGGGAACAACTGATGCTGGATCGACTGACTCGCGTTCAACTGGCCATCTTTGCGGTGGTCACGGTGATCACCGTCGCGATCATGGCGATCTTCTACCTACGATTGCCGGCCACGATGGGCATCGGCACCTACCGGGTGACGGCGAACTTCGTCGCCGGTGGTGGGCTCTACAAGAACGCCAACGTCACCTACCGCGGGGTCGCGGTGGGCCGGGTCGACTCGGTCGGCCTCACTTCCGATGGTGTCGATGCGGTGATGCGACTGAACAGTGGCACCGTCGTCCCGTCGAACGCCACCGCCGCGGTGAAGAGTGTGTCGGCGATCGGTGAGCAGTATATCGACCTAGTTCCTCCCGTGCATGCGGCTACGACCAAGCTGCACAACGGATCTCGCATCGACCGGACCAACACCGCGATCAGCGTGGACGTCGCGACACTACTGCACCAGTCCGAGACGCTGGTCAACAGCGTCGCCGACACCCGGCTGCGTGAGTTATTGCACGAGACTTTCAAGGCCTTCAACGGATCCGGCCCGGAAGTGGCCAGGCTGCTCGAATCGTCCCGGTTGCTAGTCGATCAGGCCAATACGGAGTTTCCGCAGACATCCCGGCTAATCGATCAGGTCGGACCGTTCCTGCAATCACAAATCCACTCCGGCAAGGACATCCGGGCGTTGTCCGATGGGCTGGCGCGATTCACTTCCGAGGTGCGACAGGCTGATCCACAGTTGCATACGCTGCTGACCATCGTGCCGCCGGCGGTCGATCAGGCCAACACGGCGTTCTCCGGTATCCGTCCGTCGTTCCCGATGTTGGCAGCAAATCTGGCCAACCTGGGCCGGGTCGGCGTGATCTATCACAAGTCGATCGAGCAGCTGTTGGTGGTGCTGCCGGCGCTGTTCGCGGCGATCATCACGTCGGCCAACGGCGAACCCCAGGACGAGGGCGCCAAGCTCGACTTCAAGATCAACATAGATCCGCCGTGCAACACCGGGTTTATTCCACCGCCGTTGATCCGCACTCCGGCTGATGAGACGCTGCGGGAAATGCCGACCGACCTGTACTGCAAGACGGCCCAGAACGATCCGTCGACCGTGCGCGGCGCCCGCAACTACCCGTGCCAGGAATTCCCGGGCAAGCGAGCCCCGACCGTCGCGCTGTGCCGTGACCCCAAGGGGTATGTGCCGATCGGCACCAACCCATGGCGCGGCCCGCCGATCCCGTACGGCACCCCGATGACGAACGGGCTGAACATCCTGCCGCCCAACAAGTTTCCGTACATCCCGCCGGGCAACGATCCGGACCCGGGCACACCGTATGCCCCAGGGTTTGTGCCGCCTGGAGCAGCGGAAGGACCCGGACCGGCGCCGCACCAGCCGTTCCCGACCCAGCCGCCGCCCAACACCGGTGCGACGGATGGACGGCAGGCGTGGATTCCGCCTGCGCCGTACCCACCCCAGAACCCTCAGATACCGTTCCCCAAGGCCGTTCCCGCGCCGCCACCGCCGGTGGGACTGCCGGGGGCCCAATACCCGCCACCCGAGAAGCCGTGGGGTCCGCCGCCCGGCCCGGCCCCGCAGGCCAACGGCGCGGCCTATACCACGTACGACGAGAGCACCGGGGAGTTTGTGGACCCCTCAGGAGCCACGGGTATCTTCGCGGCTGGCAAGACATCGAGTGCCGAGAACTGGGTGGACCTGATGAGTGATCCGAGGAAGACGTGACCGAAGCCGAAACGGCGACACGACCCCCGCGGCGACGGGCTTCGCGGCCGGCCGGACCGCACGCGGGCGAAGCGGCCTCCACCACGGTTCGGGTCGAGACGGAGACCAAGCCGGTAAAGCGCCCGAACGCCCCGCTCGGTCCCCCGCCGCGCCGCCCCGCGAACGGGAGGCTGGTCGCATGGATTGCGTTGGCAGCCAGTCTGATCGGACTCACGGTGCTCGGTGTCGGCGTTGGTTTCGAGGTGCACGACCAGCGCAGTGCCGATGCCAAGGAGCTTCGGGCGCAGCGCTTCGTCGACACCGCTACGCAGTTGGTCGTCAACATGTTCAGCTACAACCAGGACAACATCGACCAGAGCGTAGCCAGGTTCGTCGACAAAACCAGCGGACCGCTGCGCGGCATGCTCAGCTCCAACAACAACGTCGAAAACATCAAGGCGCTGTACCGTCACACCGATTCGACCTCGGAGGCCGCCGTCAACGGTGCGGCCCTGGAAAGTATCGACAACGTCAGCGACAACGCGTCGGTGCTGGTGTCGATCCGGGTTACGGTGACTGACCGCGAAGGCGTCAACAAGCCTTCTGCCGCTTATCGCATGCGTGTCATCGTGCACGAGGACGAGAACGGTCGAATGACTGGCGACGACCTGAAGTACCCCGACGGAGGCAATTGATGCGATGGCTGATCGCCGCCGCTGTCAGCCTACTGACGACCGCCTTCGTCGGATTATCAGCGGTGGCCGGCTGGTTTTATTGGGACCGGGTGGAAACGCGGGGCGAGGCATCTGCCCGGGCGACGCTTCCGCCGTTGGCCGCCAAGGAGATTCCGCAGGTGCTCGGCTACGACTATCAAACCGTCGAGCGCAGCCTGACCGACGTGTATCCCTTGCTCACCCCGGCGTACCGCGAGGAATTCAAGAAGCAGGCCAACGCAGCGATCATCCCGGAGGCGCGTAAGCGGGAGGTCGTCAGCCAGGTCAGCATCGCCGGCACGGGAATCATGGTTGCCAAGCGAAACTCCGGATCGGTGATGGTCTTCATGAATCGCACGGTGACCGACAAGTCGAAGCAACCGATTTACGAAGGCAGCCGACTGCGGGTGGATTACCAGCGCCTCGACGGCAAGTGGCTGATCAACTACATTCAGCCGATTTAGCGGCGTAACGCGTCGCTCAGCGGCACTGACCGATCTCGTTGCAGTCCAACGGGTAGCGCTCGACCGGGTTGGGCAGCGGCCCCTGGAACGCCAACCTGAACGGGGTCTTCGTCATCCCGGGCTGAAGGCCGCAGACGTCGCTGTGAATGCTGGTGTGTGTGCCGGTGAGGGACACATCGTCGAAGGCGTAGGTGTCCGACGTCGCCGCGGTGCTGCCGTCCGGGCACGTGACGCCATTCGGCTTGCCCACCTCGAAGGTCCACCGATCGCTGGTCAAACGCGCCCGGCCAACGTAATTCGCCATCTTTTCGGCTCGGCTAACCGCTGCTCGCGGTGTCGCGCTGGCTACGTTCAGTGCGCAGAGGTCGGCGGCGATGACGGGGTCGGTGAAATCGGGGATCGCCCGCTGCCTCGACGGTGCATCGCACAGCGCGACAATCTTCCACGTGGTCGGAGGCACACCATCTTCGGTAAAGGTGTAGATGCCGTCCGGCGGCGGGCCGAGGGCTTGTGCGGGAACCGATGTTCCCACCGCGATGAGCGCCATGGCTGCGGCGGCGGTCAGGCCGCGGGAGATGATCGCCATTGGTCGAGTATCGCAGCACGCCAACTGGCTGCATCACGGAATCAGGCGTTTGACGGATGACCAGCGGCCAGAACGTCGAGAAATGCCCGCGCCCACCGGTCGACGTCGTGGGCCAGCACCTGCCGACGCAACGCCCGCATCCGACGCCGTCCGTCCTCGGCGGGCTGGTTGATCGCCGCCTCGATCGCGTCCTTGACACCCTCGAGGTCGTGCGGATTGACCAGGTAGGCCTGCGTGAGTTCGGCTGCGGCGCCGGTGAATTCGCTGAGTACTAGCGCACCGCCGAGGTCGCTGCGGCACGCCACGTACTCCTTGGCCACCAGGTTCATCCCATCCCGCAACGGGGTGACCAGCATGACGTCGCTGGCGACAAAGAACGCGATGAGCTCGTCACGGGGGACCGGGCGATGGATGTAGTGCACCACCGCGCTGCCGACCTCGCCGTATTCACCGTTGATGTGGCCGACCTGGCGCTCGATGTCCTCACGCAGCTTCTGGTAGCTCTCGACCCGTTCGCGGCTGGGCGTGGCGAGCTGAATCAGCACGGTGTCGTCACCTTTGACGCGTCCCTCGGCGAGCAGTTCGCCAAGGGCCTTGAGCCGTACGTCGATGCCCTTGGTGTAGTCCAGGCGGTCGACGCCGAGCAGGATCTTGCGAGGGTTACCGATCTCGGCACGGATCTCCTTGGCGCGCCGGCGGATATTGCGGTCGCGGCCTTTGCGGTCGAGTTCGGCGGAGTCGATCGAGATCGGGAATGCGCCCACCCGAACGATGCGGTCCTCCAGCTGCACCTCACCGAATCGTGAGCGCACGCCGACCGAACCTCGCGAGGTGCTCGCGCCAAGCAATCGTCGGGCCAGGAAAAGGAAATTCTGCGCGCCGCCCGCGAGATGGAAACCCACCAGGTCGGCGCCAAGCAGACCTTCGACGATCTCGGTCCGCCAGGGCATCTGCATGAACAGCTCGACCGGCGGGAAGGGAATGTGCAGGAAGAACCCGATCGTCAGATCGGGTCGCAATTCGCGCAGCATCTTGGGTACCAGCTGCAGCTGGTAGTCCTGCACCCACACGATCGCGCCCGTGGCGGCCGCGCGCGCCGTCGCCTCGGCGAATCGGCGATTGACGTCGACGTAGCGGTCCCACCATTCCCGGTGGTAAATCGGCTTGACGATGACGTCGTGGTACAGCGGCCACAGCGACGCGTTGGAGAAGCCTTCGTAGTACTCCTCGACATCCTCGGCCGACAGTCGCACCGGGTGCAGTTGGAGGTCTTCCTCGACGATCGGATCGTCGATGACGTCCACGTCGTCGTCGACCACTCCCGGCCAGCCGATCCAGGCGCCGCGACGTCGTCGTAGCAATGGCTCCAACGCGGTGACCAAACCGCCCGGACTGCGTTTCCAGCTCGTGGTGCCGTCGGGCAGCCGTTCCATGTCGATCGGTAGCCGGTTGGCGACCACGACGAAGTCGGACGCGCCGGAAACAGGGCTCTTCGTAGCCTTGTCTCCTGCGGGGGGCACTTACACCTCGATCTTCGCGGGCCCAATACCAAGCATCGACAGGAACGTGCGGCACTCCTCGGCGTCGGTCGCGTAGGCCGCTACCACGCGCCGGGCCTGGCTGGCGGTGTCGTCGGCCAAGGGTTCCACGTCGTCGATTTCATGGGTGTCAGATTTGGCGGGCATGACATAACTGTAGGCGAAGTGCGTAATCAGGCGCATAGCGTGGCGCAACCCCCTGGTTAGAGCGTTACGGCCTGGCCGTAATGTGTAACTTCCCGACAGTGTCCGAATGAGGTGGCCGATGTCAGACTCCAGCGAGTTGGTGGCGTACGAAACGCTCGACGAGGGCCGCATCGCGCGGATCTGGTTGAACCGACCCGAGGCGCACAATGCGCAGAGCCGCGGTTTGCTGGTCCAGCTCGACGAGGCGTTCCTGCGTGCCGAGGCTGACGACGCCGTGCGGGTGGTGATACTGGCCGCACGCGGGAAGAACTTCTCCGCCGGCCACGACCTCGGCTCGGAGCTGGCACTCGCCGAACGCGCGCCCGGAGACAAACAGCTGCCGAGCTTCCGGATCAACGGCGCCACCCGCGACGCGGTCGCGGAGAAGACCTACCTGCAGGAGTGGCACTACTTCTTCCAGAACACCTGCCGCTGGCGCGATCTACGCAAGATCACGATCGCCCAGGTGCAGGGCAACGCGATTTCGGCCGGCCTGATGCTGATCTGGGCGTGTGACCTGATCGTCGCGGCCGACAACGCGAAATTCAGCGACGTGGTGGCCGTCCGGATGGGCATGCCCGGCGTCGAATACTACGCGCATCCTTGGGAATTCGGCCCGCGTAAGGCCAAAGAGCTTCTGCTGACCGGTGATTCGCTGGACGCCGACGAAGCCTACCGGCTCGGCATGGTGTCCAAGGTCTTTGCGGCCGACGAATTGGCCGACAAGACGCTGGAGTTCGCTCGCCGGATCGCCGAACGGCCAACGATGGCGGCTCTTTTGATCAAGGACTCGGTGAACGCCGCATCCGATGCCATGGGCTTCACCGAGGCGTTGCGGCACGCGTTCCACATCCACGAGCTGGGCCACGCGCACTGGGCGGCGCACAACGAGAACCGCTACCCGGTCGGCCTACCGCCCGACGTCGAGGATTGGCGCGACGCGAAGCCGACCAAGATCGCCCGCAAGGACACTCCCTAGCCGCAGCCGACCCGCCGATGCGCGCATGGTTCGATAGCTAGAACCTGTTTCAGTTTCGGGGCGAAGGGGTCGGTATGCAGCTTTCGTTCGAAGACCGGACGTACCTGGTCACCGGTGGTGGCAGCGGGATCGGCAAGGGAGTTGCCGCCGGCTTGGTCGCCGCCGGGGCCTCGGTCATGATCGTCGGCCGCAACGCCGACCGACTCGCCACGGCCGTCGAGGAAATCGGTGCGGTCAAACCCAACGGTGGCGGGATCCGCTACGAGCCCGCCGACGTCACCAACGAGGACGAGGTAACCCGCGCCGTCGAGGCCGTGACGGCGTGGCACGGCCGGTTGGACGGCGTGGTGCACTGCGCGGGCGGATCGGAGACCATCGGGCCGATCACTCAGATCGACTCGCAGCTGTGGCGTCGTGCCGTCGACCTCAACGTCAACGGCACCATGTACGTGCTCAAGCATTCCGCGCGCGAGATGGTGCGTGGTGGAGGCGGATCGTTCGTCGGCATCTCCTCGATCGCGGCCAGCAACACCCATCGCTGGTTCGGCGCTTATGGCGTGAGCAAGTCGGCGCTCGACCACTTGATGCAGTTGGCCGCCGACGAACTCGGAGCGTCGTGGGTCCGGGTGAACAGTGTCCGCCCGGGCCTCATCCGCACGGAACTGGTCGCGCCTGTCCTGGAATCGCCGGAATTGAGCGACGATTACCGGCTCTGCACCCCACTGCCGAGGCCCGGCGAGGTCGACGATGTCGCCAACCTCGCCATGTTTTTGCTCAGCGATGCGGCCAGTTACGTGACGGGGCAGGTTATCAACGTCGACGGTGGACTCATGTTGCGACGCGGCCCGGACTTCAGTGCGATGCTCGAACCGGTCTTCGGTGCCGACGGCCTGCGCGGAGTCGTCTGATTGACGGTCCGCTCAATGAGATGGTGATCTCGCGGTCACCGAACCGTCCGGAACGCTAGCCTGAAAACCCAACGACGTCGGAGGACACGATGGCTACCTGGGACACGATCGATCGATACGTCGTCATCTCGACGGACACCCATGCCGGAGCCGATATCGGTGACTACAAGCCGTATCTGCCCGCAACCCTGCACGACGAGTTCGACGCGTGGGCCAAGACCTACGTCAGCCCATTCGACGACCTGATCATCGCCACCGCGGCGCGAAACTGGGACAGCGAGCTTCGGATCGCCGACATGGACGCCGACGGGGTGGCCGCGGAAGTGCTGCTGCCCAACACCGTTCCGCCGTTCTTTCCGACCACCCCGAACATCACCATCAGCCTGCCGCGCACCCGCGACGAGTTCGAGCAGCGCTGGGCGGGCGTGCAGGCGCACAACCGCTGGCAGATCGACTTCTGTTCGCTGGCACCGACCCGTCGCCGCGGGTTGATCCAGATCTTCCCCAACGACATCGATCTGGCGTTGAACGAGATCCGTTGGGGCGCAGAGCGAGACTGCTTCGGCGGCGTGCTCGTCCCGCCGGTCTCGCCCGGTGACCCCAACGTCGCGCCTCTCTTCCACACCCGCTACGAACCGCTTTGGGCGCTGTGCGAGGAGCTGGACCTGACCGTGGTGCAGCACGCGGGCGCCGGCAGCCCCGAGATGCCGATGGACCAGCCGGCGTCCAACGCGGTGCTGATCACCGAGATGGCGATGTGGGCCAACCGCACACTCGGGCATCTGATCCTGGCCGGGGTATTCGAGCGGCACCCGACGCTGCGTTTCGCGCCGACAGAGCAAGGCACGCTGTGGGTGCCGGCTCAACTCGGCATGCTCGACGCGATGGTGCCCACCATGAAATCCGAGGCCGGCAACCGTACCTACGGGATGTTCGGCGGGTCGTCGGTCGACGCTCTGACGCTCACGCCGAGCGAATACGCGCAGCGCAACTGTTATCTGGCAAGCGAACTCGCGCCGTTCGACGCGGGCATGATCGATTTCATGGGCCCCGAGCACATCATGTGGGGCAGCGACTATCCGCACGAA
Organism: Mycobacterium sp. 1245111.1; assembly: GCF_001673405.1. Classification (GTDB taxonomy): domain Bacteria; phylum Actinomycetota; class Actinomycetes; order Mycobacteriales; family Mycobacteriaceae; genus Mycobacterium. The sequence continues at coordinate 21,461 of NZ_LZLV01000147.1, forward strand.
GAGGGCTTCACACCGCACTCCAAGCTGGCCATCCGCTGGGCCCTTCACAACCGATCACAGGACGACTGCCGAAAGATCTTGGGCGGCAACGCCGGCCGACTGTACCGGTTCGACCTTGAAGCACTCGCGCCGATTGCCGCCAAGATCGGGCCCACCGTCGACGAGGTGCACACACCGCTGGAGGACACCGGCTATCGAGCGCCGGCGGCCTTCGGCTACCGGCCTTTCGAAGGGGGGCTGGCGCTCAAGCGGCTGGCTCCGGCACGCAGCTAGCCCGGGACCTCCTGTCGGTGGAAGAACACGCCTTCAGCCCGCACAGTGATGCCCTGTGCATCGGAAAGATGGCCGACGGCAAAAGTTTTGGCGCCGTCCACCCGGTCGACGCGGGCCTCTGCGTGCAGCGGGCCGAGCGGTGTCCCGCGTAGGTAGCGGATGCTGAGAGTGCCGGTATACGCGGGCCTTCCCGGCTTGTGTGCCGTTGCACCCAGGACATGATCGAGGACCATCGCGCACACGCCCCCATGCACGTGGCCAGGGGGGCCTTCGTAGGCAGCGCCGAGCGTGAAGTCGGCCGAGGCAAGCCCGTCGGCACCGCATTCGATCACCAGCGGGGGAGCTACCGGATTGCGGAGACCGATCATCACGTTGCCCCATGCCATCGGCTGACCGTCATCTGACTGTCGAACACCAAAAGAGCCGGGCATTAATGCAGCGCTCAACTCAGCCGTCGCGGAATCGATCTTCTGCTTGACGGCGGCAAGCGTCGCTGCATCGGCTTGCGTTCTGATGGTGGCATCGATGAGGCGCCGCACCGAATCGGCCAACTCGCCGTCTGATACCACCGCCAAAGCGTGCGTCACCGCACGTCGCCCGCGGCCGCAGTCTCCCGGCCAGTGGTCAGTTTTCGAAAGTCCCCGCGCCCAGGTTGTTAGCCTGGGCAAATGGAAGGCAGCGATCCGCCCGGCAAGTCGAACCTTGCGGCGACCAGCTGGGCGCTGCTCGGCATGCTGTCCTACGAACACGAGCTCTCCGGCTATGACATCCGCAAGTGGATCAACTGGAGCATGCGCTTTTACTTCGGCAGCCCGGCCTACAGCCAGATCTACTCCGAGCTCAAGAAGCTCGAGCGACTCGGCTTGGTGACATCGCGCGTGGAGAACACCGGCGCCACACGTAATCGCAGGCTGTACAAGATCACCGAAGCCGGCCTCGACGCGGCGATTCAGTGGGCGAACGAGGCGCCGGTCGATCCGCCGACGCTCAAGCACGGCCCGTTATTGCGAGTGACGTTGGGACATCTCACCAGCCCGGAAAGGCTGAAGGAGGTGCTGCAGGAACACGTCGCTTTCGCCGACGAGATGCATCGCAGGGCCGCCAAGGACGCCCGGTGGGCCGGCGCGGACCCGTCCTGGGCATACGCCCGCGTGGCGTTGCACTGGGCCGAGCGGTATTACGCCAACGAGCGGGAACTTGCCCTGACGATGATCAAAGAACTCGACGAGGCGGAGGCTACCTTCCCGCAGGCCCGAGACGGCGGACCGAGGAGGATTCCTTGGCCCCCACCGGAATTCTGGTACGAAATCGAGAAGAAGGCCGACGCCGAAGAACCCGATTGATCAGTCGCCCGCGGCGTCGTGCGCGGCAATGTAGCCGTACACCAGTCCCTGGGCGATCGTCGCACCCGCGCCTGGATAAGTGGTCCCGAACGCGTTGGCGGCGGTATTCCCGATCGCGTACAGACCGCTGATGACGGTGCCGTTTTCGCGCAGCACTCGCGCCCGCTCATCGGCCCGAAGACCGCCGCACGTGCCCAGATCGCTCAACGCCATCTTCACGGCGTAAAACGGCCCGTGGTCGAGTGCGCGGAGGTTGGGATTGGGGGCGATGGTGGGGTCGCCGTAGTAGCGGTCGTAGGCACTGTCGCCGCGGTGGAAGTCGGCATCGTGTCCGGCCCGCGACATGTCGTTGAATCGCGTCATGGTCGCGCTGAAATGCGTTCGGGGAACACCGATCATCTCGGCAAGATCGTTTAGGTCGTTCGATCGATGCGCGATCCCCGCGTCGTACCACGATGATGGAATCGGCATACGCGGAAACAGCGCACCACCGAAAACGTAGCTGTTGCGGTACTTCTGGTCGAAGACGATCCACATCGATTCCACCGGGTGGCCCGAGCGTTCCCGCTCTAGCAGGCACTGACCGAACGACATGTAATCGGTTGCTTCGTTGATAAATCGGTTGCCGTTCTGGTCGACGATCAGCGAACCTGGTAATGAGCGCTCGGCCAACATCACCGACGGGGCACCTCCCGGCAGCGGCGACACTGCCGGAAACCACCACGCTTGGTCCATCAGATCGGTTGCGGCACCGACGTCTTGAGCGGCGTGGATCGCGTCACCGGTGTTGGTCTCGGCGCCCAGGCTGAGGTGTTCGCCAAGCGACTCGGACTGGAACTTCCACCGCATCGCCATGCTGTGGTCGAACCCGCCGGCGGCCAACACCACACCGCGCCGAGCGGTGACGGCAACTTCGTGCCCGTCGTGGGCTAAGACTGCGCCGGTGACCCGTCCGTCATCTGTCGTCAGCCGGTGCAGCTCGGTGCTGGTCCAGATCGGAATCCCCGCGCGCACAACACCGGCGAACAGTCCTGCGGACAGGGCCTGACCGCCCGCGACATAGCGGCGCCCGATCAGCAGTCCACTCAGTCCTTGGATCAGCCGCTTGGCGATGGTCGGTATGCCCTTGCGCGGCACGCGGGCCACCAGGTTCATCCAGCGATAGTCGGCGGTGGTGGTCGGCATCGGGACGTTGGCTTCCATGACACCGGGTCGCAGTCGGGTTCGGTACTCCCCGAGTATTGCGGAGTTCAACGGCCGGCACTCACATGTGCGGCCGGCGGCGGTTCCACCCGGCTCCTCCGGGTGGTAGTCGGAATAGTCCTTGGCCCAACTCAGCCGAATCGGGGTGGTGCGCAACAGCAAGTTGACCGTCGGCGTCACGTTCCGCAGGTAGCCGGCGGATCGTTCGGCCGGCGCCGTTCCGGCCACCACCGAATGCAGGTAGTTTTCGGCACGCTGCATGGTGTCTTCGGCGCCGCCCCTATCCGCGAGGATCGGGCTCGCCGGCAGCCACAGCGCACCACCGGAGCGCGCCGTCGAGCCGCCGACGTACGACGACTTCTCCACGATCAACACGCTCATTCCGCGTTCGTGGGCCGCCAATGCTGCCGCCATACCTGTGCCCGTCCCCACCACGAGGAGGTCGACCACGCTGTCGCGCACCGGCAGACCGGCGGGGATCGTGGCTGATGGAGCTGTCGTCACGGACATGACATTAAGCCGCGGAATCGCCGCCGTGACCGCTTTCTCCCTGCCAGCGGGACGGTCGGTGTCACGCGTCGGCGAACGGTTGTACAACACCGACATGACGTTGCAGCACAATACCGAGGAGGTTCGGCAGATCGAAGCCGCGGCCACCCCGTCCCGATTCGCGCGCGGCTGGCATTGCTTGGGCCTGCTCAAAGACTTCGGCGACGGCGAGCCGCACGCCGTCCACGCGTTCGGGCAGAAACTGGTGGTGTTCCAAAGCGGCGACGGCAAAATCAATGCCCTGGACGGGTACTGCCGTCATATGGGCGGTGACCTCACCGAGGGCCAGGTCAAAGGGAACGAGATCGCATGCCCCTTCCACGACTGGCGCTGGGGCGGAGACGGCCGTTGCAAGCGTGTGCCCTACAGCAAGCGGGTACCGAAGTTGGCCCGCACCACGAAGTGGACGACGCTCGAGCAAGACGGAATGTTGTTCGTGTGGAACGATCCCGAAGGTAATCCGCCGCCACCAGAGGTGACGGTCCCGCGTATCGAAGGCGCCCTGAGCGACGAGTGGACCGAATGGCATTGGTATACAACAATTGTCAACACCAACTGTCGTGAGATCATCGACAATGTCGTCGACATGGCGCACTTCTTCTACATCCACGGCTCGTTGCCGACACAATTCAAGAACATCTTCGAGGGTCACATCGCGACGCAGTACATGAACAGCGCGGGGCGTCCCGACCTCGGCGACACCGAGGGTGCACGGATGCTCGGCACGACATCGGTCGCGTCTTACTACGGCCCGTCCTTCATGATCGACGATCTGACGTATCACTATCAGGATGCCGACCACCAGACGGTACTGATCAATTGTCACTATCCGATCGACGCGAATTCCTTTGTGCTGCAATATGGGATCATCGTGAAAAAATCGCACTCGGTGCCCAGCGACCTCGCGATGCAGACTGCGATCAGTCTCGGCGATTTCGTCAAGCTGGGCTTCGAGCAGGATGTCGCGATCTGGAAAAGCAAGGCCCGCATCGACAATCCACTGCTGGTCGAGGAAGACGGGCCGGTCTACCAGCTGCGTCGTTGGTATCAGCAGTTCTACGTCGACATCGCCGACGTGCAACCCGACATGGTCGACCGGTTCGAGTTCGAGCTGGACACCACACGTCCCTACGAGGCGTGGATGGCCGAGGTCGAGTCGAATATGGTTGCCAAGACAGCAAGTTCACGGTAGTGGTGCTCGATAACAGGCTCGCCACGATGCCGATGGCGCCAGTGACGTGTCGAAACTGCGGCGCGCGGGTACTGGTACGCAAGAGCAGTTGGAATCAGACCAGCGTGCAGTGGAATGCCGACGCATCGTCGCGATGTGCTGAGCGCAGCCTGTACGGCCGAGAGCTATTCCTCGCGTGCACGGCGCTCAATGATTCGATCGTCGCCGCAGTCCGACATGGCGACTTGCCGATCGTCGACGAGACGGCAAGTGCAGCAGTCTGATCTGAGCGGCATCACGCCAGCTGGAAGGCGCTGATCGGCGCCTCTGGCGGATAAACCGACGGGCCACCGAGGTCGTAGGCCGCATTGAGGGTGCGGATGAACTCCGGGTCGTGCAGCGGATCGTCCGGCATGGCGAGTTTTATGCCCTGCGCGTTGACGTCCTTGACCATGGTGCCGATCGCTTGCTCGATGGTCAGGTCGTGGGATCCTTCCATGTTCTTCTTCAGCTCGTCGAAGTCGGAGAACACCTCCGCCGACCAATGCACTAGGAATCGCAACTCGTCGGTGTGGTGCCGCGCGATCGGCTCGTCACCGTTCTTCAGTAACCAGTGGTCGCGGTCATCGGGGTCGCCAGTGAACACGGTGTCGAACGCCAGGCCAGCCGGAATCTGTTGCTCGAGTGGGCCGTTCGCCTCGCCGCGGTGCACCATCATCTCGTTCTGCACCACCACGCCGCGGTTGTTGATGGGCGGCAGGACTCGCTCAGGCGCTTGTAGCGGTCCGTTGGGCCAGTAGGTGAATCCGCTGCCGCCGTCCAGCGAGAACCAGGTGATCACCTGCGCCATCTTGATCAGGTAGTCCTGGAACAGGCCCGACTTACCCATCACGCTGGTGAGCCAGGTCGGCGCGTTCTCGTATCGCACGCCGCGGAAGCTCGGCGAATCCAGGTGCCCCGGATCACGATTGGCACATGGGCCGTTGATGTTGAACAGCATCAGCTGCGGCTTGGCGTATTCCGCCTTCCAGTACGCCTTGGCCATCTCCAGGAAGTGAGCGTTATAGAAGCAGTCGTGCAGTTCCGGGTACAAGACGGCGCCGTAGTTCGCCAGGTAGCCACGGAAGGTCGGGGTCAAGAACAGATCCAACGACGGTTGAAAACCCTCAGGGAAGACACCGCTCATGGTCGCGATCAGTTCTTCCGGCGACGCGAAGTGTTGCGCGATGATCAACTTCCACGGGCCCTCGGTACGGACGACGTCGAGCAGGCGCTCGCGTTGGTCGTCGGTGTAGACGTTGTCGATCTCGTGCGGCGGTGCCGCCGGCCGCAGCACGTCGGAAAGCTCCATCCGTCGCTCGTCGGTGAGCATCAGCTGTCTCCTTCAGGCAGGTCTGCGATTGGTGCGATTCTGCGCCGCGTTATTGCGCTGCGGCGGTGTCATGTCCGGTGATCGGGAGGCCGAAACGGACCGGGTGCGCGAATTTCGCCCGCAGCAGTGCGCCGATCTCGGCGATGGCCAATCGTCCGCGGGCGGTAGCGTCTGCGCGCATGAGAAAACCGTGGTACATACCGGGATAACGGGTGCTGGTGGTCTGCACGCCGGCTTCCTGGAGCCGGGCCGCATACCGCTCCCCCCAGTCGTGGATCGGATCGCAGCCCGCGGTCACCACGATCGCCGGCGGCAGGTCCGACAGGTCTGACGCGTAGGCAGGAACCAGGTACGGGTCGCGAGGCGCGCCCGCGGTCCCGTCGACAAGGGCGTGCATGTAGTCGATGTCGTCGCGGGTGAGCATCGGAGCATCGGAAAGTGCGGTGATTGACGGAGCCGCCATGTCGCGGTCCAGGCCCGGATACAGCAGCACCTGCGCACAGATCGCGAGCCCGCCGCGGTCGCGTGCGGCCAACGCGACTGCGGCCGCCAGCGATCCGCCCGCGCTGTCGCCGACTACCGCAACGCGGCCGGGGTCGACATCGAGGTCGCCGGCGTTCCGGGATACCCACTCGGTCGCGGTGTAGGCGTCGTCGAATTGCGCCGGCGGCGGCGATTCCGGAGCCAATCGATAGTCGACGGCGACGACGGCGGCGCCCGACGCCGACGCGAGCTGGCGGGCCAGCGGTTCGAACGAGTGGTTGGAGCCCATGACGAGGCCGCCGCCATGAAAGTAGACCAGCACTGGTTGAACGGAATCGTTTGTGGGACGGTAGATCCGGACGGGGATCGATCCATCGGGTCCGGGAATGGCCGCATCGGCGATGTCCGCCATCACGGGCATCTTGTCGGGCATCGGCGCGGCTTCGATCTCGGCGCGCACCGCGGCCAGGCCACGTTGGCGCATCGGCGGAATCGGCCCGAACGCCGCGACCCGCGCAGCGGCGTCGGGATCAAGTGCCGGTGTCATCTCAGTGCCGGCGGTCGTTGCGCGGCAAGTACGTTGGCGCGCTCTGTCATGGCTGATGCGACGGATTGCTGGGTGAGCAAGTAGAAGCGGCCCTCCGCGGCCTGCTCGAACACCTTCTCGGCGGCAGCCAGCGGATCCATCGCCGCCGCTTTGATGTCGAGCATCGCGGAGCGCTGTGCCTCGGCGGCAGCGATATCGCCGGCGTCAGGGTCGACTCCGCCCGCAGCCTCAAAGATGTTGGATACCACCGCGCCAGGCAACACGGCCTGGATGTGGATGTGGTCGTCGTGCCCAGCCGATTGAACATCCAGACGCAGACATTCGGTCAATGCGAGCACGGCGTGCTTGCTCATGATGTAGGGCGCCTGCAACGGAATTGCCACCACACCGCCGACCGATGACAGGTTCCACACCCAGGCCTGCTCGGCGGTGGCCATGATCTTCGGCAGAAACGCCCGGACGCCGAAAAAGACTCCGCTGATGTTGATGTCGACGATGCGCCGCCAGTTCGGCAGCGGTGTGTCCCAGAGGTAGCCGAACTGTTCGATGCCGGCGTTGTTCACCAACAGCCGCACCGGACCGACGTCACGGTAGACGCGGTCGGCGAGTTCCTGCACGGCGTCCGGGTCGGTGACGTCGCACTGGATGTCGATCGCCGTGCCGCCCGCTGCGCTGAGTTCGGCGCGCAACGCGGCGACGGCACCAGCGTCGATGTCGGCCAGGACCACGGTCATGCCCAATTGGGTTGCGTGCCTGGCCAGTCCGGCACCGATCCCGGCACCGGCGCCGGTGATGACGGCGACGCCGCCAGAGAATGTCTCGTGCGCGCTCACGAACCAGTGGCGCCGTTGGCGGCCAGCTCCGACAGCAGGACGGAGTTCTGCGTGTCCAGAACAACTTCCATTTCGCTGAACACCAGTCCGCTCGCCGCGCGCCGGACAACGACGTTGACCACTCCACTGGACACCGCGAACGGTACGAAGTTGGCGATTTGGTTGACGAGGATATAGAAGCGCGCGCGGGTGACGTCACCGTCGGTTCCAGTGCGGTGCACGTTGGTCGCGTGGTGGCGCAACGGGTATGGGCTCTGCTTGCGATGGTCGGCCAACCATTCCATCACCGCATCGCGTCCGTGCAGTTCGGGTGACATCAGGTCTTCGAAGGGGCTGGCACCCGAATCGCTGCGGGTGATGTAGTGGATGTCGTCGGCGTAGCTCGCCGCGAGCTCGTCGTAGTGCGCTTCGTCGTAGTGGTACCAGAAGGTGCCGATGAACTCCTGCAGTTCCGGCACCGTGACGTCGTAGCTCATGTCGCCGAGTCAACCCTGGCCAGGCCCCGATAACACCGCGAATGCCCGGTCAGTGGAACATCATGTGGCGTCTGCCTCCCGCTGAGTAGACAGCCGGCTGCCCGACGCGGCAGTTCGCCTCGATACTCGACGGCATGACGGCCGCCACGGAATCGATGTCGCCCACTGGCCCCGCCCGTCCCGACCCTGTCGAGTTGCGGGACAACCTGCGTCAGGCTGATCCGGGTGTGCTGGTGGCGGTGCTGGCTCAGCTCAGCGGCGACGCATCGGTGATCGATACGTACGCGCCCAAAATCTCACACGTTCCCGACCCGCCCGAACGGGCCGGCGTCACCGATCCCGATACCGCCGAGGCGCTGGTGAACGCTGTCGTCGACGCGCTGGAGCAGCCTCATGCTAAGGAGGTGCAAGCCACCGATCGGGACATGTTCGCCCGACTGCTTCCGATGGCATTGGGTTCGCCCGTCGACGACGAACAGGTGGACCTGCTGCTCGAGCAGGGCGGCTTTCACCGTTCACAGCCGACATTGCCGCGCACGGTACCGATCCCGGATACCGTCAGCATCGCGATTGTCGGCGCGGGCATCGCGGGGATGAGCGTCGCGCTGGCGGCCGCAGCCGAGGGCGTGTCTTATGAGGTCTTCGACCGCAACGACGAAGTCGGCGGAACGTGGCTGACCACAACGTATCCGGGCATCGGCGTCGACACACCGTCCGCGTACTACTCGCTGTCGTGTGAAGTCAACCCCGACTGGAGCAACTACTATCCGCAAGGCGCGGAGTATCAACGCTATCTGGTGGCGCTGGCCGACAAGTACAAGCTGCGCGAGCGGACCCGGTTCCGCACCGAGGTCGATGCGTTGCGGTGGGACTCCGATCGCAACCAGTGGCAGATCCATTCCGTGGATGCTGATGGCCGTCGCGACGTGAGCTACGCCAGCGTCGTGGTCACCGCGGCCGGTTACCTCAACCGCCCGCGCTGGCCAGAGGTTAAGGGCCGGGACACGTTCGCGGGCATCAGTATTCACTCGGCGCGATGGGATTCGTCGCTGGATCTCACGGACAAGAAAGTGGCGATCATCGGGGCGGGTTGCACAGCGGTGCAGATCGTCGACGCTTGTGTGGACCAGGTGGACCACTTGACGGTGTTCCAGCGCCAGCCGCACTGGGTGGCACCCCGTAGACGTCCCACCGACGAAGTTCCGGCGCATCGACGGTACCTTGGCCGCTACCTGCCGTATTACGCGAATTGGAATCGGCTGAAATCGTATTGGGGCACCGCGGATAACAACTATCCGGTGATTCTGCAGGATCCTGAGTGGGCCAAGGATCACCTGTCGATATCGGCGGCCAACGATGTGCTGCTGCAGATGTGTCTGGAGTACATAGAGCAGACTTTCGGCAATGACACCGAGCTGGCCAAGAAGGTCACGCCGGATTTCGCGCCGTACGGCAAGCGGATCATCCGCGATCCGGGCGGGTATTACGCGGCGTTGACGCGCGATCATGTCGACGTCGAGGCCAGCGAACCCGCCGAGATTAACGCGAAAGGCATTGTCACACAGGACGGTCGGCAGATCGATCTCGATGTGATCATCTATGCCACCGGCTACCACCTGGACTTCCTGTCCACAATCGACATCCGCGGGCGCGACGGCATGAAGCTTACCGACGAATGGGGCGACAGCCCGCGCGCTTACCGCGGCGGCACTGTGCCCGGCTTCCCCAACCTGTTCACCATGTCGGCGCCGAACTACAGTCCCGGTCACGGTGCAGGCGCGAATTTCTCGATGGAGGTGCTCGCACACTACATCATCGAATGCCTGCAGTTGATGGCGCTGCGCGGCGCCAGCACGATGGAGGTCACGCAGCGGGCCTACGAGGACTACGTCGAGGCGATCGACGAGACGATGAGCGGCACCGTATGGTGCCACACCCCGAATGCGCATACCTACTACCGCTCGGGCTCCGGCCGCGTGGTGGTGGCGAACCCGTATCGACTGGTCGACATCTGGCATCAGCATCGCGCGCCGATCGAAGAGGATTTCACGTTGCGATGAGCCAATTACTCTCCGGTAAAACGGCTTTGGTCACCGGCAGCAGCCGAGGGATTGGACGCGCGATCGCCCAGCGGCTTGCCTCGGAGGGTGCCACCGTCGCGGTTACGGCGCGCGCCTACCAACCGTCCCAGTCAACCCGGGGTGGGATCACGTCGGCGATACCGGGAACCATCGACGAAACCGTTGCCCTGATCCAGGATGGCGGCGGATCTGCATTCGGGCTGACCGCCGACCTCGAGAACAGCACCGCGCGCGACGGGCTGATCGACGCGGTGCTCGACCGCACCGGCCGGATAGACATCCTGGTCAACAACGCCGGTTTCGCCGACTACTCGTTGGTCGAGGACATGTCGCTGGAGACCTTCGACCGCACCGTCGAGCACTATCTACGGACGCCGTTTGTATTGACCAAAGCCGTTGTGCCGCACATGCGCCAACAGTGCGGCGGTTGGATCGTCAACATCGGCTCGATCACCGGTGTGGCCCCGGTGCGGCCATACCGGGAGTACAACAAGGCCTCCGGCGACGTCGTCTACGCGTCGTGTAAAGCCGCTCTGCACCGCTTCACCCAGGGTGTGGCCGCCGAGTTGCTGGACGCCAACATCGCCGTCAACTGTGTCGGTCCGTCGACAGCCATTCGCACACCTGGTGCAGCACAGTTGATTCCGGAGAAATTCTTCACCGAACCGGTGGAGTATCTGGCCGAGACCGTGCTCGCGATGTGTCATCTGCCCGCCGCGGACCGCACCGGCCTGGTGGCCTTCAGCCTGCACTACCCGTGGTCGCAACAACTACCGGTGCATAGCCTCGACGGGAAGTCCGAGCTGCCGCCACTGGAACCGCCGGCGTCCGCCAACCCCAATGTCCTCGCCGCCGGGCGATAGCCCGCAGCTACTTGCGCGAGACTGCGTCGCATCGACAGAAGCTGTGGCACACGCGATCCCGCACGATTACCTCAGGACATTCCGGATCGAACCACCGGTCCACTACGGCCCAGTGGATGGGATGCATCAGGTACGGGCCCATCAGCCCGTCGAGATCGATGAACTCCTGCTCGAATACGTGCGTCCACGGCGATGTTCCTATCGCATCGTCGACCCGGCTCAGTTGCCACGCTCTGATGGCCGGTATGTAGTGGGGCATCGAGGACAGCTCGGCTTCAAAACGTGCGAGCGTGGCTGCGTCGGTCGCCGGCGATACCCGCAACAACAAGGCACGATAGACGCTGCCCGGCTCGTCGTCGTTGCGCGTCGGAGTACCTGGGTAAGTGGCGCCGTTAACTCTGGTGATTCCGAGGTCCCCAAGCGCAGCAGCGAAATCATCTGCCGCCGACAGCCATTGGGATCGGGACTCGAAACTCAAGTGGACCAGGATGTCACCGCCGTTGCGTGAGCCCGGCAATGTTGGCTCGACGAGATGGTGGTGCGCACCGCTGGCTTCGGCCGCTAAACATAGGCCCGCCAGTACGGGGCCGCGATCTTCCTCGGCCACGTCGATGAGCCTGGTGACGCTATACATCGCAGAGGCCTTCGACGTCATCGGCGGCGGCGGCGAAAGACCGGGACCGCTCCGTGACCAGTTCGCTGATCTGCGACCACCATTCGCTCAGCGCCGAATCCGAGCGACCCTTCCATGTCATCTCCCACCATGCGTGGACGTTGGGCAGCGTCCAGGTGATGGTGACGACGTTGGCGAGATCATCGGACCAGATCGGCGGACTGACGAGGACGTTGCACAATGTCATGCCGCGGGAGCGGGCACCGGGTCCATACTCGGCAAGGTAGGTGTCGACGAATGTTTTCGCGGAGCCGGGCTTGGTCACCACCCGGTCGATCACGAACACCCGGCCCTCAGCCATGGGTCAGCACTCGGGACAGTCCCGAACACGCCTGGCGACGGGCTTCGTGTGCGATGTCGAGCATGGGCATCGTCATAAATCCGTGGATGCCACCCTGGAACGGGCAGCGCACCGTAACCACACCCGCGGCCTCGAGGGCGTCGGCGTAGGCGTGGCCCTCGTCGCGAAGGGGATCGTGTCCGGCGGTGACGATGACTGCGGGCGGCAGTCCGGCCAGGTTGGCGTGAAGCGGCGAGGCATACGGATGTTCCCGATCGGCATGCGCCGGGACATACTGATCCCAATACCACTGCAGCGCCGGCTTCGGATTGTAGAAACCTGTGCCGAACAACCGATATGACTCGTTGTCGAAGTCGGCGGCGATCACCGGGTAGATCAGCAGCTGCGCCGCGATCGAAGGTCCGCCGCGGTCGCGCGCCATCACCGCAGTGACGGCGGCGAGGTTGCCTCCTGCGCTGTCCCCACCCACCACGACTCGCCGTGCGTCGCCGCCGATGGCGTGCGCGTTTTGCGCCGCCCATTGGGTGACCGCGTAGACGTCCTCGGCCGCGTCCGGCCACCGATTCTCGGGCGCCCGCCGGTAGTCGACCGAAATAACAATGGCGGGAATACGATTGGCGATATTGCGGCACAGGCCGTCGTGGCTATCGAGGTCGCAAAATACGAAACCGCCGCCGTGGGCATAGACCGCGATCGGCAGCTCCTCGCCGACCGGCCGATACATCCGTACCGGGATATTGCCATCGGGCCCGGGGACGGTGTCGTCGACGATCTGTGCCACCGGTTCCGGCTCGGGCGGTGGCACGAAGCGGGAGCGGATGGTCGCCCTTGCCTGCGCCCCGGTCATGGTGTGGACCGGCGGGAAACCCGCGTCCAGCGCCTCGATCAGCGGGGCGATTTGTGGATCGAGCCTCACGCGTATTGCACTGCGGGCCGCGCAGGACGCAGAGGCCGCAGCGGCTGCAGGGTCGGTGCCACCCGTTGCGGGCCGTCTTCGACGTTGCGCCAGACGCCCATCGCCGTCACGCGCACCGGGGCCGCCAAACGCTGGTCGAACACCATCCGGTTCATCGGGCCGCACACCGAGACGGCGGCGACGGCCTCACCCGGACTTCCGATAGGCGCTGCGACGCAACCGAATCCGAGTAGCGACTCCTCGCGCTCGAACGCGATGCCGTGCGCCCGCACCTTGGCCAACTCGGCGGCCAGTTGCGAGCTGCTCGCAATCGAGTACTTGGTGTTCCGCGCCTGCAGATCCACGGCCGCCTCCTCGTTGCGGTAGGCGAGGATCGCTTTGCCCACGGCCGTACAGTGGGCGGGCTGGCGGGCGCCGACGCGGGTCGGCAGTGCGCCGACCATCCGGTCGCCCACCTTGTCGAGGTAGACGACGTCGGGTCCGTCGAGGACTGCGAGGTGCACGACCAGGCCTGTGGCACGGTGCAATTCGGACAACAGCGGGCCGGCGGCTCGCACCAGACGATCCTGATGCACCGCCAGCGAGCCCAACTCCACCAGCCGCATCCCGAGCTCGTAATCGCGACCGCTGCGGCGCAGCCACCGCAGCTGCACCAGGCGCTCGAGCATCCGGTGCGCCGACGAGCGGGGCAGACCGGTGCGACGCACGATCTGCGCGAGCGTCAGCCGTCCCGGTCCTTCGAATGCATCGAGAACCAGTGAGATTCGGTCGATGACGGCGGTGGGGGTGGCTGGTTCGACAGAGACGGCTTCTACGGTCCCGGACATCGCGTTCTCCCGACTGCTCTATTCCTGAGTGGTATATGACTATTAGTAATACACCGGGAATGTGGTCGTTGTCACTAGGCGCGCACATTTGCCCTCGGACACAATCGGTGTTCGACGGCGAGAGGTGAATCAGCGCAGGTCAGGCCCTAGCGGCCGACCAGCCCGCGCGGCGGCCGTAGAAGCTGCCGTCGCCGAGCGAGACACCGCTGGCATAACCCCACGCGGCCAGCCCGGCGGTCGAACGGCCGGCGGCGAAGAGCCCGGGGATGGGCTCACCGCTGACATGCAGCACCTCAGCCTGCAGCGTCGTAGCGAGTCCGCCCAACGTGAAGCCGCCGGTGCTCTCCCGGAGATCGATCGCGCCGACCGGGGACCCGATCGGCTTGATCCACTGCGGCTTCTTGTGCAGCAGCGGATCTTCACCGCGGACGGCGCCCTCGTTATAGGCGGCAACGGTCGCCTGCAGCGATCCCGGCGGCAGACCGATGTCGCGTTCCAGGTCGGTGACGGTGTCGGCGACCCAGGTCGGCTGTCGCAACATCATCTTGGGCGACCACGAATTCATCGCGTTGTCCTGGGCGTCGCTGTCGATGATCAGGTAAGCGGTGTTGTCCTGTTGGTAGAGCGTCAGCTGGCCGACGCGGCCGGGATAGGTGTCCTCGGCGACGTATCGCTGTCCGCGGCCGTTGACCAAGATGCCGCGCACCAGCTGTTGGGGGTCGATGAAGATCGCGACCTCGGTGGCGTCCATGTGGGCCAGATCGGCGCCGAGCGCCTGGGCCATCCGGATCGCCTGACCGTCGTGCTGCTCGATCGACGCGGCCGGACGACCGGCGATCCGGGGTGCGAATCGGGCCACCATCGCGTCGTTGTAGGCGAAGCTGCCGGTCGCCAACACCACGCCGCGGCGTGCCCGAATCGTCATCTCGGTGCCGTACCGGCGGGCGCGCACACCGACGACCCTGCCGTCCGATTCGACGATCAGGCACTGCGCCCGCACGTCGTAGAGACCCCGGGCGCCGGCCGCTGTCGCGGTATCGACCAACGGCTTCATCAGCATGAAGCCGGCGCTGGCTTCGCCTTGCTTCTTGTTCTGCATCTGCGGGACGTGTCCTCGCGGCGCGGGGGTGGCGATCGTGTTGAACGGGTACGCGTTTTCGCCGCCGCTGTACATCAGGCCTTGATCGCCCATCGGTTCCCAGCCGGGCTCGGCGAAGAACTCGGGTTTGAACACGACACCGCAGTCGACCAGCCAATCGAAGTGGGCAAGGCTGCCCTCGCAGTAGTCGGCGATGCGGTTCTCGTCGGCGCCGGGTCCCATCGCCGCGTTCAGGAACGCGGCCATATTTTCGACGGAATCCTCGAAACCGCAGGCTTTTTGGATCGGCGTGCCGCCGCCGAGATAAATGAAGCCCCCGGCCATCGAGGCGGCTCCACCCCATGAACCGGTTCGCTCGAGGACCAGGACGTCGGCGCCCGCGCGGGCCGCTTCGACCGCTGCGGCGGCGCCGGCGATCCCGTAGCCGGCGATCACAACGTCGGCCTCGTCGTCCCAGGAGGTGATCGACGCGCCCGGGACCGGTGTGACGTCCAAGTCTGGCGTCATAGCCTCATGGCCGCGGGCATCTCGCCGACCCATTGGTGGCCCCAATAGCTGTCGGCGGTGATTTCCTCAGCGGTGTAATAGTTTTCATCCACCCGCATGCCATCGGTGCCGAATTCGATGTCCCAGTCACCGGGTGCGCGGACATAGAAGGACACCATCTTGTCGTTGGTGTGACGCCCGAGCGTGGAGGACAACTGGAAGCCCTCGGCGTTGACACGGTCCAATGCCTGACCCACCGCGTCGAGCGTGTCGACTTCGACCATGATGTGCACCAGGCGTGGGTCACGCTGGTGCGCGGCCGGCACAATCGCCAGGCTGTGGTGGCGTTCGTTGATCCCCAGGAAGCGAACCCGCACTGGGCCAAACTCTTTCGGCAATGGCACCCGGAACGCCCCTCGGGAACGAAATCCCAATACCTCGGTGTAGAAATCGAACAGCCCGTTGGGATCGGTCGCGGGCACCACGACGTGGCCCAGTCCCTGATCGCCGGTGACAAACTTCGCGCCGAACGGCGTTATCACCGGGCTGTGGTCGAGCACCGCGCCATGGAACACCTCCAATGTGGTGCCGGCAGGATCCTCGAAGGCGATCACTTCCTCCACACGACGGGCCCCGGCGTCGTCGGTGGACAGCTGCTTGAACGCAATTCCGGCGCCGTCGAGTGCGGCTTTGACCCGCTGCAGTGCCGGATGGTCACGCACTTCCCAGCCCACGGTGAGCACCCGGTCGGTCTCACCGGGCACCACGATCAGCCGGGCGGCACGCTCGTCCATCCGCAGGTACAGGGCCGAAGCGTCCGGCCCCTTGCCCTCGGCGAAACCCAAGACGCCGAACGCAAAATGCCGCCAGCGCTCGACATCATTAGTTGAAATCGTAATGTAGCCAAGGCTTTTCAAGTCACTCATCGGCATGCTTTCCTAAAGCTCTCTAGATCAGGGCCCGTAGTGGACCATCCGGCGGCTCGACGCCCAACGAACTCAGCGCCGCCGCGTGATAGGTGGTTCCGGGGACATGGATGGCATGCATCTGCCCGACATGGACGTCGCGCCAGTACCGCTGTAGAGGCTTGTCCATCCGCGCCGCGTTGCCGCCCGAGCGGGCGAAGATCTCGTCGACCGCCGACACCGCGCGCCAGACCGCGCGCACCTGTGTGCGCCGACCGGCCGCCCGATCGGCGAACGACACCTCCTTGCCGGCCGCGACCATGTCGTAGATGCGGTCGGCGTTGGCCAGCAGCTCCTGGCGGGCGGCGTTGATGTCGGCGGCCGCCTCGCCGATCGCGTGCATGACGTAGGGGTCGTCCTTGATCGCGGTCCCGGTGGCGCCGACGCGCGCTCGTTGGTAGTCCAGGTGCGCGGCGAGTGCGCCTTCGGCGATGCCGATGGTGGCCGCGGATATGCCCAGCGGGAACATCGTCGACCACGGCATCAGGTACAGCGGCTCGGTCATGCCGGCCTCGCGCTGGGCGGTGCCATCCATGACCTTTGTCGCGTCCATCGTCCGGTAGCTCGGGACGAACGCATCCTTGACGATGACGTCCTTGGAGCCGGTTCCCCGCAGCCCCACCACATTCCACGAGTCCTCGACGATCTCGTAATCCTTGCGTGGCAGGATCATGTGCAGCATCTGGGGCGGCATCAATGGGATGCCTTTGTCGTCGCCGAGCATCGCGCCCAGGATGATCCAGTCGCAATGGTCGGTGCCCGAGCTGAACTGCCATCGGCCGTTGAAGATGTAGCCACCGTCAACAGGTTTCGCCACACCTTGCGGCGCATACGGAGAGGCCATCCAGGTGTCGACGTCGTCGGCCCAAATTTCGGCCGCGACCTTCGGGTCGGCGTAGGCCAATTGGTACGGGTGTACGCCTACTACGCCAACGATCCAGCCGGCGGCCGGATCCAGCGCCGCAGTCGCCATCGTCGTCTCGGCGAACTCGCGGGGGTGTACCTCGAAGCCTTGGTATTGCTTGGTCTGCAGCAGCCGGATCAGTCCGGCGCCCTTCATCAGCTTGACGCTGTCGTCCGTGAGCCGGCCGATGTTCTCGGCTTCCGCGGCCTGGTCACGCAATTGATCGGCCATGGCCATCACCCGGTCGATTACCCGCTCGGTCATGTTGTTGGTCCTTAAGTTTGGGAGCTAAGTAATGGTCTACCGCAGCCGTGCCCAATTCGAGGGCGATCCCGGTGAGCGGACAAAAACGCTCCGGTGAGGGTCCATTGACTGGGATAGCTCGCCGGGGTCGTGGGAGTAGCGCGTAACTTGCGAAGTTGTGACCGACAGTCTTGACCCGACGACAGCCACCGTCGACGCCGTGGTCGTCGGAGCTGGTTTCTCGGGCTTGTACGCGCTGCACAAACTGCGTTCCAAGGGGCTTACGGTCCGGGTGTTTGAAGCGGCGCCCGACGTTGGCGGTACCTGGTACCACAACCGATATCCCGGCGCGCGGTGCGACGTGGAAAGTGTCGACTACTGCTACTCGTTCTCCGAAGAACTCCAGCAGGAGTGGACATGGAGCGAGAAATACGCGACGCAGGCCGAGATACTGCGGTACATCAACCACGTCGCCGACCGGTTCGACCTGCGTCGTGATATCCGGCTGAGCACCCGAGTGACCTCCGCCGTCCTCGACGAGCAGACGCTCCGCTGGACCGTCACGACCGACAGCGGCGACGTCGTCACCGCCCGGTTCTGCCTGATGGCCACCGGTGCGCTATCGGCCGCGATGACACCGGACTTCGACGGCTTGAGCACCTTTGGCGGCGACGTCTACCACACCGCTCACTGGCCACACGAGGCTGTCGACTTCACCGGTAAGCGTGTCGCGGTGATCGGGACCGGATCATCCGGCATCCAGACGGTGCCCGTGATCGCAGAGCAGGCCGACCAGCTCTTCGTCTTTCAACGCACTCCCAACTACAGCGTCCCGGCTCGCAACCAGCCACTAACTCCCGCGCAAGTCGACGAGATCAAAGCGTGCTACGACGAGCGCCGGCGGCTGTCCTGGCGCAGCGGTGGGGGTTCGCCGTATCTCGGCACCAACAGAATGGCGATGGAGGTTTCACCCGAGGAGCGGCGTGCCGCGTTCGAAAAGCGTTGGCAGCTAGGTGGTGTGCTGTTCAGCAAGACTTTCCCGGACCAGATGATCGACCCCGAGGCCAACGAAGAGGCCCGGAGGTTTTACGAGGAGAAGGTCCGGGCGGTCATTAATGACCCGCAGGTGGCAGATCTTCTGATTCCATCCGATCACCCAATTGGAACTAAGCGAATCTGCACCGACAGCAACTACTTTGAGACGTTCAACGAGCCACACGTGAGCCTGATCAGTGTGCGCGAGACGCCGATCACGTCGATCGATGCCACCGGCATCAACACCAGTGAAGCCCATTACGCCGTGGATGCGATCATCTTCGCCACGGGCTTCGATGCGATGACGGGAGCGCTGGCAAAGATCGACATTGTCGGCCGAAATGGCGAGGTGCTGCGCGACAATTGGCGAGATGGACCGCGAACGTACCTGGGACTGGGTGTTGACGGGTTTCCCAACCTGTTCATCGTGTCGGGTCCCGGTGCACCGGCGGTGCTGGCCAACATGGTTCTGCATGCCGAGGCACACGTGAACTGGATTGCCGATTGCATCAGCTACCTCGACGCCCGCGGCTATATCGGCATCGAAGCCAGCACTGACGCGGTGGACGAATGGGTTTCCGAATGCGCCCGCCGCGCTGACTCGACGCTCTTCACCAAAGCCAACTCCTGGTACATGGGTGCCAACGTCCCCGGCAAGCCGCGTGTCTTCATGTTGTTCGTTGGCGGCTTCGCCGTCTATAACGAAATCTGCGCCGGGGTGGCCGACGCCGGATACAAGGGATTCCGTTGCTATGCAGAGTGATTCCGGCCAGCTCGCGGACAAGGTGGTGCTGATCAGCGGCGGGGCAGGTGGCCTCGGTGCGGCGTTTGCGCGTCACATCCTGGCCCGCGGGGGCAGCGTCGTGCTCGCTGATCTGCTCGACGACGAGGGCGGCACGCTGGTCGGTGAACTCGGCGCTCAGGCGCGCTACACCCACCTCGACGTCACCGACCCGGACCAGTGGGCGGCGGCCGTGCAGCTCACGGTCGAGGAGTTCGGCTCGCTCACCGGTTTGGTGAACAACGCCGGCATCTCGACCGGACAGTTTCTCGAGCACGAGCCACTTGCACATTTCCGAAAGGTCTTGGACATCAACCTGGTTGGTGTGTTCAACGGGATACAGGCGGTGATCAAGCCGATGCGTGCAGTGGGCGGTGGGTCGATCGTCAACATCTCGTCGGCCGCCGGCCTGTTCGGCCTGGCGTTCACCGCGGGTTACGGGGCCTCGAAGTGGGGTGTGCGCGGTCTGTCGAAGATCGCCGCCGTCGAGCTGGGCCCCGAGCGGATCCGGGTGAACTCGGTACATCCCGGCATGACCGCCACCCCGATGACCGCCCATGTCGGTGTCCAGGTCGGTGAGGGCAACTACCCCGACGTCCCGATGGGCCGCATCGCGGTGCCGGAGGAGATCGCCGGGGCGGTCGGCTATCTGCTATCCGATGACGCTGCCTACGTGAACGGCGCGGAGATTGCCGTCGACGGGGGATGGACCGCCGGGCCGACGTTGAAATATGCAATGGGCCAGTGACATTAGACAGGAGTGCGCAGATGAATCGACTAGCAGACAACCGGATTCTGGTGACCGGGGCGGCCTCGGGCATCGGGCAGGCGACCGCGCTGCGCCTGCTCAGCGAAGGGGCCAAGGTGGTTGCCGCCGACGTCGCCGCGGATGGACTGGAGAAGACCCGCGCGAAGGCCGCAGAAGCCGGCGATGGTGATCGTCTGACCACGCTGGAGATGAACATCGGCGACGAGCGCTCGGTCGTCGATGGGGTGAAATCGGCGGTCGACTCCCTACACGGTTTGGATTCCGTGGTCAACGCCGCCGGAATTCTGCGGGCGGTTCATACCGAGCAGATGGCCTTGGAGCTGTGGAATCAGATCATTGCGGTCAACCTGACGGGAACGTTCCTGGTGGTCCGCGAGGCGCTGCCGAGCCTGCTGGAGAACCCGCGCAGCGCGATCGTCAACTTCAGTTCCACCTCTGCGGCATTCGCGCACCCGTACATGGCCGCGTACGCGGCGAGCAAGGGCGGGGTTCAATCCTTCACGCACGCTTTGGCACTGGAGTACGCCAGCCAGGGTCTTCGAGCAGTCTGTGTGGCGCCGGGCAGCATCAAGTCCGGAATCACCGATGCCACAGGCGGATACATTCCGCAGGACGCGGATTGGGGTCTGTTCACCAGGCTGATGCCGATCCTGCCCACGACCGAGGAATCCAGTGGGGCCGGGATGGCCAGTCCGGACGCGGTTGCCGGCGTCATCGCGATGCTGGTGTCCGACGACGGCGCGTTCATCACCGGAACCGAAATCCGGATCGACGGCGGTACGCACGCGTGACGACAGATTTCACCTATGAAAGCACCCTTCGTGAAATCGCCACCGACACAGGCGTTCTGCGTTATCACGAAGCCGGCGCGGCCGACGGCCCAGTGCTGCTGCTACTCCACGGCTCCGGTCCGGGCGTAACGGGCTGGCGTAATTTTCGCGGCGTGCTGGGCGCGTTCGCCGACTTTTTCCGCTGTCTGGTCCTGGAGTTCCCCGGATTCGGAGTCAGCGACGATTTCGGCGGCCACCCGATGGTCACGGCGCTGGACGCGGTTGTGCAATTCGTCGACGCGCTGCGCCTGGAAACTGTTGACATCCTGGGTAATTCGATGGGCGGCGGGGTTGGGATCAACTATGCGATCGCCCATCCGGAGCGCGTGCGCCGGTTGGTGACGATCGGCGGGATCGGCCGCAATATTCTGACTCCCGCACCCGCTGAAGGTATCCGGTTGTTGCAGGAGTTCACCGATGAGCCGACCCGGGAGGGACTGGTTCGTTGGCTGCTGTCCATGGTCTACGACCCGGCCACGGTGACGGAGGAGCTGATCGAGGAGCGCTGGACGCACGCCACCGATCCGGCGACACTGGCCGGCGCCCGACGGATGTACGGCAAAGAAGCGTTCACGCAGATGATGAAGGCTCTCGAGTCGTCCAAAGGCCCGCAACCGTGGGCGGTCATGCACCGGGTGCAGGCGCCGACGCTGATCACCTGGGGTCGCGACGACCGGGTCAGCCCGCTGGATATGGCGCTGCTCCCGATGCGGACCATTCCGAACGCCGAATTGCATGTGTTCCCGAACTGCGGTCACTGGGCGATGATCGAGGCGAAAGAGGCCTTCGAGAGTGCGGTGTTGGCGTTCTTGCTGCGTAAAGAGGTCAGTTGACGCAGGGGACGCCGCCGCCATCGATCGGCGCACCCTGATCGGGCGAAGGATCAGTGGTGGTGGTCATGTTCGACTTCCACCCGTAGCTGCCGTAAAGCGTTGACGGCGTGGTGGATTCGGTGGTGGATTCCGCCAGAGATTCGTCTTGGGTGGGGACGGAGAAGCTGTCGTCGACGACCACCTGGACGTGGCCGTACTGCAGCTCGTGGTTGGCCTTGTCGGGCGCGTCGATGCCCAGCAGGCTTGCCACTTCCCGTGCATCAGCGTCGGCGCCGGGCCCGTATTCGATTGTGGTGGAGGTGGGTTCGCCCTTGACCCGGTCACGCACTGAGCCGGTCGTGTACCCGTCGTGCTTCAGCGTGCGGGCCACCTTGCTGGCCAGGCCGCCGGTGCTGCTGGCGTTCACGACATCGACGACGGTCGATGGGCTGGGTGCATCGGCAGTGGTCGATGGCGTCGACGCCGAGGACGTCCCGAACGCCGCGGCTACTTCGGCTTTGATCGCCGCCGGATCGACGATGTTGACGTCTTGGCCGTTGATGTTGTCGTAGCGCACCACCGGCAGGGTCCGGTATTCGATGGAACCGCCGGCCAACTCGCCCATCTTGCGGAACATGTCCTCATCCCAGCCCGCCGACAGC
The DNA here is from genome assembly GCF_001673405.1 of Mycobacterium sp. 1245111.1. GTDB lineage: Bacteria > Actinomycetota > Actinomycetes > Mycobacteriales > Mycobacteriaceae > Mycobacterium. The sequence goes on from NZ_LZLV01000147.1 coordinate 43,958, forward strand.
ACAACGTCCTTGCGCGCTACCGCCATCAGGTCTTTCAGCTTCCCGATGTTGGTGAACGTGCCCGCGTCTTGCAGTTGATGCATGACCGATGACAGGAAGGCCTGCTGACGGTGCGTCCGGTCCAGGTCCCCGTTCTCCAGGCCGTGGCGCTGTCGGACGAATGCCAAAGCCTGTGCGGCATCGAGTCTTTGGCGCCCGGCCGGGAAGTCGGCGCCGGAGTACTCGTCGTACACGGAATGCTTGAGGCAGACGTCCACACCGCCCAGGCTGCTGGCCAGGTCGTAGAAGCCGGCCAGGTTGACCTCGGCGAAGTAGTCAATCGGTGCCCCGGTGAGTTTGCGGACGGCTTTCAGGGTCGCCGCGCGGGCGGCCTCGCGGCCTTTGGTCTCCAACTCTTTCTGGTTGCTGACACCCTGGTTGATCATTTTCTGCTCGACGTACTGCTTGGTCAGGCCGTACGCCTCTTTGATCTTGATGTGGTTGTAGCCCGGGACGCCGTTCCACGCGACCCAGTCGTCGCGGGGGATGGAGAACGCGGACACTTTGTCGTCGGGGCCGATGTGGGCAAGTATCAACGTGTTGGTGTTGTAGCCACCGTCATCGGAGTCGCCGGCGTGCAGATGCTTCAGCAGGCTCCACGGTAGGTCGTCGCCGTTCTGGTCTTTGCGCGAGTCCAGCCCGATCAGCAGGATGTTCATCCCGTTGCCGTTGGACTTCGGGTCCTCGGGGCTCAGGGCTTGCGAGACGGTGATCCCGCTCAGCATGCCGTGCGCCATCCAGTAGCCCGACGCGGTCATCAGCAGCGCGCCCGTCGCGACGATCGCCCCGATGGCATGCGCCAGCGAGTGGCGCCCCTTGGTGGGCGTCGTCGCACGGTGGCGATGCTTGGAGCTGGGTCGCTGCACGTCTCCCATGACAATCTCGGCTGTAGTAGGGGTCCGCGCCTGACCCTGGATGAAATGTATGTGCGCTGATTGGTACTTGCCGTCTAGTATGCGGCAGTTTGCTGAGCAGCGTTCTGTGAGCCAGCTAACTTCTCAATTTGACGACTAGGTCAAAAGCGGGTTGAGCTGCGGTGATGTGCGCTCACAGGGTTTCTGCAGTTGCGTACCAATTGTGGCCAAATCGTGCCGCTAGAGGTCCAAAATGGCCCTGTCGAGGGCCGACAGCGCGGCGTCGAAATGGGCCTGGGCTGCCTCGGCGGTGCGTTCGGCCACACCGGGCAGGGGATGGTTGTGGGTGATCAGCAGGCGTGACACCCCGGCCTCCGCGGCGATCGTGCCGGCCTGCTCGCCCGACGTGTGCCCGCGTTCGGCGCTGTTGGGCTCCCACGCCTCATGCAGCAATGTGGCCACACCTGCCACATGCCGGATGGTCTCCGGATCGAACTCGGTGTCGGTGCAGTAGGCGAAGCGGTCCCCGACGCGAAAGCCCGCCGATGGCAGCGGGTGGCGAGTCTGCTCCCAGGTCTGGATCTCGTGTCCGGCAAACCCCAACGTGTCCCAACCCAATTCCGCCCAGCGCGCCGATGCCAACGGCGACGTGGTCTGCAACGGGGACGCCAGGAGCTGCTCCTCGACGATCGCGCGGGTGGGATGGCCATACGCCATCGAGCCCGGCCCGGCGATCGTGAGGTCGCGGCCGCCCAGCGCGCGTGCGCTGACGAAGCCGAGGCCGGCCACATGATCGAGGTGGAAGTGGCTGAGCGCGACGGTCACCTTTTCGACGCCGTCGAGCAGCGAGGGGTTGATGTGTAGGGTGCCGAAACCGGTTCCGGCGTCGAGTATTAACGCCTCGGTGCCCGAGGTGATCAGATAGCAGCTGGTCTGGCGGGAGCTGGTGGGTATCCATCCACCGCTCCCGAGAACCGTCAACCGCATGGATAGAGCGTTTATGACGCCAACGATAGCCGCAGCGCGGCGGCGGTCTCCAGATCGGTCAGCGCGGCCACACCGCGTCGAACACCTTCCAGCGCAATGCTTTCGTCCTGCATGCCGCCCATCCCGGCGGTGATCAGCGGCGCCACATACGCGTACAGCGCGCCTTGCCGGTAGCGCAGCCACAGCTCGTCGGCGTCCAAGTCTGGGCCGCCCGCGGCGGCCAGTGCACGACGGTAGACGGCCAGCAGATCACGCTGGCAGGCCTGGCGATCGGCGGTGGTCATTCCGGTGACCAGTGTGTAGGACAGTTCGCGGCCGGGGTGCCCGCGACGCACCGCCTGCCAGTCGAGCAAGCCGGCTTGGCCGTTGCGGAAGTAGACGTTGCCCGGATGTGCATCGCCGTGTGTGACCGTGTTCGGTTGCTCGTCAATCAGTTTCGCGACCGCGCGGTAGTTGTCGATGATGAAGCGACCGTCTTCGACGGGGATATCAGTTCTCTCGGCGAGGCGCCGGGCCGACGTGTTGAGCAGCGGTCCGGTCAGCAAGGAGGTGTGATCGCCGGAGGCCGAGTACACCCATCGACTTGCGTTGGCGGGCAGTCGTTCCCAGAACGCTGCGTGCAATTCGGCAAGCAGTTCGACGAGCTTGGCCGCCTGATCATGGTCGAGGGGATGCAGCGTGTCTGGGAATACGCAGGGGTCGACCGCCAGGTCTTCGAGGACCAGGACGAAGCGGCCGGTCAGCGAGTCGAACGCCGATCCATAGCACTCGGGTAGCCCGGTGAGCTCTGGGGCTAGCTGGCGATAGAACATCACCTCGGTGTGGGCGAGCCGGCCCAGTTCGCCCATCATTCGGGTGGCGGCGGTCTCGGCGGGCATCTTGACGAAGACCGAGGCGGGTACGCCGTCGCCGGTCAGGGCCAGCCGGGCGCGTGAGGAGGTTCCGGCGTCTCCGCCGATAATCGAGACCGAGGTGACCTGGCGGCCGATAATCTTCGAGAGTGCTTGGGCGTCAAGCTCGTTGACCGATCGCGGCAGCGAGCGCAAGCGACCGAGCGCTGCGTCGGTGGCCACCCGCTGCAGTCCGCGGCCCAGATGCGCGGCCAACCCGAGGGCGGGCACGACGTTGTTCACCCGAGCAGCGTTACAAAAAGCGGCCGATCTGTAAAGTATTGTATTAACTGGATGCGGCCTGGTGGCTGAGGTAGGCCACGATGCCCTGCGTGACCGCCGCGGCGTAGGCCGCGCGGCCGTCAGGGCTCTCCATCTGAGCGGCCTCGGTGCTGTTTTTCATGTTGCCCAATTCGACTAGGACAGCGGGGTTTTGGGCCAGATTGAGCCCGGCCAGGTCGGCGCGCCCGTACAAACCATTCGATCCCATGTAGGTCGATGGCTGCATGCCGGCACCGGCGAGCGTATCCCGCATCGTTTGGGCCAATTGGACGGCGGGTCCGGACTGCACCTCGTTGAGCGGTGGGCTGGAGTAATTGACGTGGAACCCACGGCCGGTTGTGGGGCCGCCGTCCGCGTGGATGCTGACGACGACGTCGCGGTGCATGGCATTTGCCAGCGCGGCCCGCTGATCGACGCACGGTCCCACGGAACTGTCGTTGCCGCGCGACATCTCAGTTCGGACACCCGTTTGGTTGAGCGCTGCCTGCACGCGCAGGGCGACGTCCCAGTCGAACGCATGCTCGGGGTAGCCGCCGGCAGTCGCCGTGCCGCCCGTGTCGCAGTCCTTCGTCGCACCGCGGCCATTCGGAACCTGGCGGCTGATCGAGGCGTCCTGCGCTCCGTTGTGGCCCGGGTCGATGAACACGGTCGTCCCCGCGATGTTCGGGGCCGCAGACGCGCTCGGGACGCTGATGGAGAAGGCAACAAGCGCAGCGATGCTGATCCGCAGCAGTGCCGGCGGGGTCATCGCGAAAGACTAGCAACCAGACTGGCGCGCCAGCCGACGTGGGCTTCCCCCGAAATCGTGGAGGCATTCTTTATGCTGCCTCCGACTGGATGGCAGCGATCTTTTCGTACTCGATT
>NZ_LZLV01000148.1 GCF_001673405.1 Mycobacterium sp. 1245111.1
CGAGCGTCCGGCCGCCCGCCGCGGTGATCAGTTCGGCGATTTCGGTCAGCTGTTCGGCTGTGCCAGTGCCGTCCCGGCCGGGCGGCGGCAGGTGGGCCGCGACGTAGAGGATCCCGGACTTGGCGTGCTCGAACGGCGAGCCCACATCGAGCCCGCGCCAAGGCGTTTCGCTGTCGGCCAGGCCCCACGCCTTGGCCATCGCGTCGAACGAGCCGCCGACGGTCAGCGTCGCCGAGGTGAGCACCGCGGTCGCGTCGGCGAAGAGCCGGGTGCGCAGCAAACCGGCCACCGACAGCGGCGCGACCCGCAGAAAGGTCCGCGTCGAGCCGCGGCTTTCTTCGTGATCGAGCCAGACGACGTCGGTGCGATCAGGGATCGCCGGCCCGAAGGCCGATAGGATTCGCGTTGCGGTGTCGGCGATTTCGGCGAGGCTGGCCACCGCTTCGTTGCGGGCCGCCGCGGCCTTGGGATCGGTGGGTGCGGTGTCGATGGTCGAGCGCGCCGCGGTGGCCGCATCACGCAGCGCGGTCAGGTGGGTGGCGAGCTCGTCGTCGAGGTGGTCCATGCGACCGGCCGATGCATTCTGGATGAGCGTGATGAAGCTGCCCGACGTGCGTTCCCAGCGCTGCATGAGCTCGGGTTCAACCAGTTGGGCGATGCGTCGCGACGCGATGCCGAGCGCAGTGGCGGTCAGCTCGCCGGTGGCGACCGCGGTGACCCGGTCGACCAGGTCGTGGGCCTCGTCGACTACCAGCAGCCGATGTTCGGGCAGCACGGCGGAGTCGGCGACGGCATCGATGGCCAACAGTGCGTGATTGGTGACGACGACATCGGCGAGGCCCGCCTTGGCCCGCGCCTTCTCGGAGAAGCAGTCGGTGCCGAACGGGCAGCGGGCCATCCCGAGGCATTCGCGGGCGGAGACGCTGACCTGCCCCCACGACCGGTCGGCGACACCGGGTTTGAGGTCGTCGCGGTCGCCGGTGTCGGTCTCCGACGCCCACTCGGTGAGCCGTTGCACCTCGCGACCCATTGCCGAGGCCGCCTGCGGCCGAAACAGCTCCTGCGGCTCCTCGGCGGCGTCGGCGGCGGAGCCGTTGTGAATCTTGTTCAGGCACAGGTAGTTCTGCCGGCCTTTGAGCAACGCGAAACTCGGCTTGCGCGGCAGCGCGTCGGCGAGAGCATCGACGAGCTGGGGGAGATCCCGGTTGACCAGTTGTCGCTGCAGGGCGATGGTCGCCGTCGACACCACCACCGGCGTGTTGTCGGCCACCGCCCGCTCGATCGCCGGAACGAGGTATGCCAACGACTTTCCGGTGCCGGTGCCCGCCTGTACGGCCAGGTGTTCTTCGGATTCGAAGGCATGCGCGACCGCGTTGGCCATCTCCAGCTGGCCGCTGCGTTCCTTGCCGCCCAGCGCCGCCACCGCAGTGGCCAGCAGCTGCGTCACCGGCATCGGCACATCGTCGGGCGTGGCTACTCCTGGGTGTCGGGCGGTGGACGTCGGGCCTGGATCTGCGTGGTGGGGATCGCCGGGTCGCCGTGCGACAACATCAGACCTTCCCACGGCAAGCTTCGCAAGCCCGATGCCACCAAGTCGCGTGCCACGCCCAGCGCAGTGTCCGCCACCACTTCGCCGTCGCGCACCAGCGGAACCGTCAGCAGCCGCCACGGTTCCGAATGGGATGGCCGGTGGCCCGCCGGATACACGACCTCCTCGGTGATCGTTCCGGTCGAGCGTGCCAATCGCACCGCCTCCTTGCGGCCGCCG
>NZ_LZLV01000149.1 GCF_001673405.1 Mycobacterium sp. 1245111.1
CCGAATCAACATGCCGCAGGCGGCCGAGCAGATCCTGGCCGACACCCACGTACAGCTGATCTCGATGGCCCGGCCCCTGCTGGCCGACCCGGAGTGGGTGCTCAAGGCGCAAGCCGCCCGCGACGACGAGATCAATACCTGCATCGCGTGCAATCAGGCCTGCCTGGATCACGCCTTCGTGCACAAGCCGGTGTCGTGTCTGCTCAACCCGCGCGCCGGCCGGGAGACGCAACTGGTGTTGTCCCCCACCCGGCGCACGCGGTCGATCGCGGTCGTCGGGGCCGGGCCGGCGGGGCTGGCGGCCGCGGTCAACGCCGCCGGCCGCGGCCATCAGGTGACGCTGTTCGAGGCCCACGACTTCATCGGCGGCCAGTTCGACATGGCTCGCCGCATACCCGGCAAAGAGGAATTCAACGAAACCATCCGGTATTTCACGGCGATGCTGCGGACCAACGGCGTGGCGGTGCGGCTCGGCACACGGGCGTCGGCCGCCGACCTTGTCGGCTTCGACCACGTCGTGCTGGCCACCGGTGTCGCGCCGCGGATTCCCGACATCCCGGGCATCGACCATCCGATGGTGCTGACCTACGCCCAGGCCATCACCGGCGCGAAGCCGCTGGGCAAGCGCGTCGCGGTGATCGGCGCCGGCGGAATCGGTTTCGATGTCAGCGAGTTCCTGGTCACCGACTCCTCGCCGACGCTGAACCTCAAAGAGTGGAAGTCCGAGTGGGGCGCCGGCGACCCGTGGGAGGCGCCGGGTGCGCTGATCCCCCCGATCCCCGCACCCCCGGCGCGCAAGGTGTATCTGCTGCAACGTTCGAGCGGGGCGCAGGGCAAACGACTCGGCAAGACCAGCGGATGGGTGCACCGGGCTGCCCTGAAAGCCAAAGGTGTGCAACAGCTTTCCGGCGTCAACTACGAGCGGGTGAGCGACGCCGGTCTGCACATCAGCTTCGGCTCCAAGCGGGAGCGCCCGCAGTTGCTCGAAGTCGACAACATCGTCGTTTGTGCCGGTCAGGAACCGGTGCGCGACCTCGAAGACGAGCTGCGCCGCAGGGGGATCGATCCGCATGTGATCGGCGGCGCGTCGGTCGCCGCGGAGCTGGACGCCAAGCGCGCGATCAGGCAGGGCACCGAACTGGCGGCCCAGCTCTAGTAACCGGACAGCAGCGTCCGCGCCCGTCCCAGTTCTTCGGGGCCCGCGCCACTGACAATGCGCGACGGGTCGGCCGGGCGGCGGCCCCACAGCAGCAAAACCCTTGCGGCGGAATCGGTTTCCAATGTCGGCGGGCCGTCGATATCGGCCAGCTCGATCGTGGTGCTGTCGGCGTCCGCCCGCACCACCACATCGTCGACGCCCTCGACCCGCAACCGCGCCTCGATGCGCTCGCCGGGCCGCAACTGCTGGGCACCCTGGAGTTTGTGGGCGCCCTTGACCAGCAGCGGCTTACCCACCGCCCAGACGCTGTGCGCGGTCATCCAGGGCTGCGCCAACTGCGCCTGCGCCGCGGCGCTGTCACCGGTGATGTCCCAGGTGTGTAGCACCAACTCCTCGCGCATGTGCTCGGCGAACCACGGCACCTTCATCGTGCGGCCGGTCCAGGCCACGTCGGTGTCGGCCGGCACGGCGTCGGCAGCCTCGGCAACTTCGTTGAGGTGGGCCATGTTTCGGTGCAACGCTGCCCACAGGTCGGCGTCGTTCATCGCGCGCAGCGGCGCCTCGCGTTCTTCGAATCGCCGTGTCGCCACCGGCTCACCCGCGAGATGACCGCCCAGCACGCGGGCCAACTCCTCGGCGTTGCCGGCCTGGTGGATCACGATGTCGCGCACCGTCCACGCCTCACACCAGGTGCCGGTGTCCGGGCCACGCTGCTGCACCGCGTCGAGGAACGGCCGCCACTCGGGGAATCGGTCGTCGTCTATCTCCTGCGCCATGGCACCGGGTATACCCGTGGCCTCTGACAGCTACTCGGATCGACTGGTCGTCGCGTCCGGCAGCAAAGCGGTACTCACGCCGAGGGCCAAGAAGAAGAGGATGAACAGCGCGCCGCCGACAAGCATGTTCATCGGCCCGCCGGGCGAGATGAACGAGCCGGGGCCGCCGATGATCGTCACCGTCTCGACGAATTGCTCGACCGCGAAGACCGCGGCGAGGACGCCGAGCCAGGGCGGGAACACACCAGCCTTGGCAGCAAGTGCTATCGGAACGGCGACGATCACGTCGGCCACGGTCAGGATCGGACCGAACATCAACGCGACGTCTGCCACGGTGCGGGCCACCGTGGGATCGAGGGCATGAGCGTGCAGGGCCAGGCCGCTGACGAACCACAGCTCGCCACTGAACTCCGCAATGATCAGCGCGGAGCCGATGGTGAACGCGTATCCGGCCGGCCCCTGTAGCCGTGTGCGGGCATGGACGAGGACGACGACCAGCGCCAGGAAGCCCAGTGTCAGCAAAAGAGCTTGCAGCCGTACGGCACTGGAGTGCTCACGAAAATAGGCAACGACCGCACTGGCCGGCTGGTCGATGCCCGGCAGCGGTGGAACCATCAGCAGGGCAATGATGAACAGCGCAGCGAACACCACCCCTGCGACAAGCGGAATCCGACGATTCATTCGACCTAGTGTGCGCCCGGAGTTGCGACACCGGTGTCGGTTTCGCTGAGCGAAATTCTCCAGCGCTACGCCGCCAGCGAGCTGTAGTCGGTGGTGCGCTGGCGGGCCGGACGGCCGATGCCCTCGGCGATCGCGGTCAGCTCGGCGACGGTCTTGGACGACCCGAACTCGGAGCCGGCCATCCGCGAGATGGTCTCCTCCATCAACGTGCCACCGAGGTCGTTGGCGCCACCGTTGAGCATCACCTGGGTGCGCTCGACACCGAGCTTGACCCAGCTGGTCTGGATCTGAGAGATGCGTCCGTGCAACATGATTCGCGCCAACGCGTGCACAGCCCGGTTGTCGCGGTGGGTGGGGCCCGGTCGCGCCGCGCCGGCCAGATACAGCGGCGAGTTCTGGTGTACGAACGGCAGCGGCACGAACTCGGTGAACCCGCCGGTGCGGTCCTGGATGTCGCGCAGCACGTTGAGGTGCCCGACCCAGTGCCGCGGGTCGTCGACGTGGCCGTACATCATCGTCGACGACGACCGCAGGCCCACCTCGTGCGCGGTGGTCACCACCTCGATCCACATCGAGGTGGGCAGCTTGCCCTTGGTGAGCACCCAGCGGATCTCGTCGTCCAGGATTTCCGCCGCGGTGCCCGGAATCGAGTCCAGGCCCGCCTCGCGCAGGCTGGTCAACCATTCACGAATACTCAAGCCGCTCTTGGTCACTCCGTTGGCGACCTCCATCGGGGAGAACGCGTGCACGTGCATCGACGGCACTCGCGCCTTGACCGCGCGGACCAGGTCGGCGTAGCCGGTGACCGGCAATTCGGGGTCGATGCCGCCCTGCATGCAGACCTCGGTAGCGCCGGCCACGTGGGCCTCCCAAGCGCGCTGGGCGACCTCGTCCGCGGACAATGAGAACGCGTCGGCGTCATCCTTGCGCTGAGCGAACGCGCAGAACCGGCAGCCGGTGTAGCAGATGTTGGTGAAGTTGATGTTGCGGTTCACCACGAACGTGACGTCTTCGCCGACCACGTCACGGCGCAGCGAATCAGCCAGTGCGGCAACGGCATCCAGCGCGGGTCCGTCGGCGGTCGCCAGCGCCAGGTATTCGGCGTCGGTGCACGACGCCGGGTCGCGCTCGGCGGAGCGCAGGGCGGCCAGCACGTCGGTGTTGATGCGTTCGGGTGCCCGGGCGGCCAGGTCGTGCACCTTGGCCCGGATCGACTCCCAGTCGCCGAAGGCGCTGTCCAGGTCGCTTCGGGTCTCGGTCCGGCGGCCTTCGGTGTCGATCGCGGCATTCAAGTCGACCCGGCCGGACGACACGGCGATGTCGTCGGGTTCCTGCCATGGCATCCCCACCGGGTTGACGTCGCGGGCCAGCCCGGTGTCCGGATCGGCCAACGCCGTCACGTGCCCGCGCACCCGCGGGTCGATCCACGCCGCGCCGGCCTGAACGTACTTGGGCTGCGCGGTCAACCGCTCCACCAAGTCGTAGCCCGCCGCGGCGGTTACCTCGGCCAGCGTGTCGAGCGCCGGCCACGGCCGCTCGGGGTTGACGTGGTCGGGGGTCAGCGGCGATACACCACCCCAGTCGTCGACGCCGGCGGCGATCAGTGCCAGGCACTCCTGCTCGGACACCAGGTTCGGCGGCGCCTGAATGCGCATCGCCGGGCCCAGGACCAGCCGCGCCACCGCGATGGTGGCCAGGAAGTCGTCGATTCCGGCGTCGGGCGTCGACGCCATCGCGGTGTGCTCCTTGGCCCGGAAGTTCTGCACGATCACTTCCTGCACGTGACCGAACTCCTTGTGCGACTTGCGAATTGCATGCAGTGTCTCGGCGCGCTCGGTCAACGTCTCTCCGATGCCGACCAGCAGGCCGGTGGTGAACGGAATGGATAGCCGGCCCGCGTCGGTCAGCGTGCGCAGCCGCACCTCGGGGTCTTTGTCCGGACTACCGTAATGCGCAAGGCCTTTCGTCTCGAACAGCCGCCGCGACGTCGTCTCCAACATCATGCCCATCGACGGCGCCACCGGCTTGAGCCTCGACAGCTCCGACCAGCTCATCACACCGGGATTGAGGTGTGGCAGCAGCCCGGTCTCCTCGAGCACGCGGATCGCCATCGCCCGCAGATATGACAGCGTGGAGTCATAACCGCGCGCCTCCAGCCACTCGCGCGCTTCCGGCCACCGGTCCTCCGGCCGGTCACCGAGGGTGAACAGTGCTTCCTTGCAACCGAGTTCAGCTCCGCGACGGGCGATATCGAGGATCTCGTCGGGTTCCAGATACATGCCCGCACCCTGGGCCCGCAACTTGCCGGGCGCTGTGACGAACGTGCAGTAGTGGCAGGAGTCCCGGCACAGATGGGTCACCGGGATGAACACCTTGCGGGAGTAGCTGACCGGCAGCCGTCCGGTAGCGCCCCGTCGGCCGGCCGACTCCAGCCCGGCGTCGCGAACCCGCGCCGCGCTGTGACACAGATCCGCCAGATCCTCGCCCCGCGCGGCCAACGCAATCGCCGCCTCGTCGACGTTCAGCGCCACCCCGTCGCGGGCCCGCCGCAACACCCGGCGCATCGCAGGATCGCCAGCCCTGCGATGTCGCTGAGGGACCGACGGGCTGGGCAGCAGGGTCGGCTCTTCACCCGGAGTCAACGGCACGTTGGTGTAACTTCCGGCCATCCACATTTCATCCGTACGTCCATCCGCACGTCCCAACTATCCGCGACCCGACGCGTGCCATGAGCGACAACAGTAGCCTCCAGCCGAGGACTTGGTGGCCCCTGCCCTCAGGGGGCGTGCCGGCGTCGCAACAGCACCCAAAAGGGCACCAACGTACCCGCTACCAGCAGCAGGAACGGGCTGTATTGGGTGATTCCTCGCCCTGCGAAGACGACGTCCCCGCCCGGACCCGGCCGGGCCATCACGAAAACGGTCAACAGCCAGGTCCACACCGGGAGTGCCGCCACGGCATTGTGGCTCGTCCAGTGGGTGGCAGCCCAGACCAGGGCAGCGTTGACCAGGCCACTGGCCAGCGCGCTGATCGGGAATGGGACCGAGCCCACGTAGGACGGCAAAAAGAGGGCGCCACCGATTGCCGACAACACACCGTCGACAGCCAACAGCGCCAGGATCGCGACCCGAAGGATGGTCAGGTGGGGACGCTGTCCAACTGCGAGACGATGGACATGATCGTCCACTGGAAGTTGTCCAGTCGGTCCTGCCAGTGCTGCTGGTTGTAGTCCAGATCCGGATCCATTCCGGCAGCCTACCGCGAGACGCGCTCGCCGAGGTCGACTCCGGCCAGCAGGTCGGTCTCCCAGCCGCGCTCGTCGCGGTCACCGGCGACGCCGGCGGCCAGGACGTAGTGCTCCTGCGCCACGATCGGCAGCGCAATGTTGTTCGACAGCGCCATGGCTCGGCCGGTGGGTCCCACGGTCAGCTGGGTGTCGTGCGCCCGCAGCGCCGCGATCTTCGCCGGCAAGGCATCCGGATCGTCGATGACGGCGTCGATCTCGTCGTCGGGGTAGCCGAGCCCGGCGAAGTCGCCGTCCGGCGGCGGGACGATCCACTCGTCGCGTAGATCGCCGGGGCCGAGCGCTTCCCACCCCGCGATGAAGGCGCTGCGGGAGATCACCGTCCAGTAGAACTTCGGGACCGACCACGGCTCGCCCGGATAGTCGTCGGCGGTCGCGGCTGCGGTGACCGCGGCGGTGGTGACGACGTGGGTCTGGATGTGGTCGGGATGCCCGTAGCCACCATTGGGGTCGTAGGTCACCACGACGTGCGGCCGCATCTCGCGAATGATCGCGACGAGCGCGCCGACGGCTTCGCGCTGATCGGCGTCGCTGAACCGTTGCCGGTCGCGGGCTTGCGAGCCGACCATCCCGGAGTCCCGCCAGCGACCGGGGCCGCCGAGGTAGACCGGGCCGTCGACGCCCAGCGCGTGCAGCGCCGCGGTCAACTCCGCGATGCGGTAGCCGCCGAGTTGGTCGGCATGGTCGACGGCCAGCTGCGCCCACTGCTCGCCGATGACCTCGCCCTCCTCGCCGAGCGTGCAGGTGACCACTCGGACCTGCGCCCCGCGCGCGACATAGTGGGCGATGGTGGCGCCGTTGGTGATGCTCTCGTCGTCGGGATGGGCGTGCACGAACAACAGCCGCGGAGTCTCCTGCATGGAACGCACCCTACTAGCGCGGTGCGCGGCAAAGGATTTCGCGGCCTAAACCCCTGAGCTGCAAAGATAATCGGCCGGATTGGCAAAGCCCTGTTCTTCGGAAATGCACGTTGCTGGCTACTATCAACGGATGGGACAGCAGACGGCGACAGTCCGCACCCGCCGCCGGGGCAAACAACTCGAGGATGCCCTCTATGACGCGACCCTGGCCGAACTGGCCGCCGTCGGCTACGGCGGGCTGACGATGGAAGGCATCGCCGCGCGGGCGCGAACGGGCAAGGCCGCGTTGTATCGACGGTGGTCCTGCAAGCACGACCTGGTTCAGGCGGCGCTACTGTACGCGCTGCCCCCGTTGCCCGAGCCGCGTCCGGACCGATCGGCTCGGGAGAATCTGCTGGCCGCGCTGAGCGCCCACTGCGACCTGGTCGCGGGCAAGACCGCCTTCCCCGGACTGGAGATCATGCAGCAGTTGCTCCACGAGCCCGAGTTGCGGGCGATCTTCGCCGACGCCGTCGTCGCGCCGCGATTGGGGATCACCGAATCGATCCTGCAGGCGGGTGCCGACAACGACGAGATCGACGCGTCCACCCTGACGCCGTACACCGCACGGGTCGGCACCGCTTTGGTCAACCAGCAGATGCTGCTGACCGGCGCTCCGCCCAACAAGCGTCAACTCGCGCAGATCGTCGACACGGTGCTTCCGCATTTGAGTTGACGCACCTGCAATACCGTTGTCGCGCAATGGCTTAGACCGGTCATCACCGGGAGATATGGCCAGGGACGGGCCGCCCCCTGGCCGGTCCGCCCCTGGCATGTCGGTAGTGGAAGCGGGACTCTCGTCGGCGGGGGTCTCGCGTAGCTGGCGCACCCCCGGGTTGCTGGCTCAACCGGTAGGTCGGACATTACCTGGGGGCAACCTGAGGGGCCGCGGTTTACTAACTTTTGTCCAACAGAGACCGAATCGTTACCTGACCTGCGCGATGCGCGCCTACTGCGCGGTCTTCATCCATTGTCCGGCGTCGCCGACGATGCCGACCGGGACCGCGCCGGAGAGGCTGACATTCTGCACGCTCGGCCCCGCTCCGACGATCGTGGTGTCCTGCAGAATCGGCAACACCGTGGCCATGTCCCACAGCCGGGGTTCGACTGAGTTGATCACGTCGTTGATGTCCTTGGTGCCGCCCAGCGCCGCGTCGATGTCGGCCTGAATGCTGTGGTCACAGATGCCGGTCAGGTTCGACGGCGCCTGCACCAGCGCGCCGGGTTCCTGCGTCTTGGCCGGGGCCGTCGACGTGGCGGCGGTCGGCGTAGTCGCGGGGGTCTGCTTGGCCGTCGGACCCGACGCCGGCGCCGCGGCCGTCGATACCGCCGTCGCCTCCAACGCCGGGCAGCTGTAGCGAGACGCCAACAGCGTCGCCAGGTTTCCGCCGGCCTGACTCCACCCCACCAACGCGTCCACCCGGTTGTTCAGCAGCGCATCGCGATACAGGGCAACCGGGTCGAGCGCGAGCACGGTCGCGTCGATACCGACGTTGCGCAACTGGTCGGCCGCGGTGTTGGCGACGGCCACCGAGGTCGGATCGTTGGCCGCGACCCCGAGGACCAGCGACAGGTCCTTGCCGTCCTTGGTGACGTGGCCGCGGGGACTCTCCGGGGTGGAGGTGTCGTTGTCGATCTGGTAGCCCGCTGCCTCCAGCAGCCCCAACGCCGCGGTCCGGGTCATCGCGGGCGGCGCGGTCGGCACGTAGCCCGGATCGCTGGGCGAGCGGATCTGCGCCTGGTCCAGGCTCACCGTGTTGTCGCTGCCCGCGCCCACCGCGGCGAGTAGGTCCACGTCGAGCAGGCCCAGGATCGCTTTGCGGACTTGGCTTTCGGCAAGTTTCGGTTGTCCCGCCCGCAACGTCAACTGCATGACACGCGGCGTCATGATGCGGGCGGTCCGCACGGCCGGGATGGCCGACAGCTGCGCGAAAGCCGCTGAGCCGCCGTGTACTTGGGCCACCTGGGTGTCGCCATTGCGCACCGAGTCGGCCAGCGCCGCGGGTGCCCCGGCGCGACGGAAGAGCACCAGATCGGGCTTGGCCGGTGGGCCCCAGTATCGGTCGTTGCGGGCGAGCAGGATTTCGTCGCGCTGCGGGTCGATGGACTCCACCCGGAACTGCCCGCCGGTGACCGGCAAGGCGCGGGCCAGCCCCGCAGGGAAGCCGCCGGGAACGTCTTTGACGATGTGCGCCGGCAGGATGTTGGCGAACAATTCGCGCCAGGCCGGATAGGGCCGCGCGAAAGTGACCACCGCCTGCTTGCCGCCGTCGATCGACTGCACGCCGGTGATCAGGTCGTAGCCGGCCGGGTCGACCACGCCGGGCTGGCTGACCATCTGTCGCCACAGATACCAGAAGTCGTCCGCGGCGATCGGGGCGTTATCGGTCCACTGCGCTTCGGGCCGGATCTTGTAGGTCACCGTGAACGGTTCTTCGCTCGTCACCTCGGCGGAATCGAGCAGCGTGGGGTCCATCTCCCAACGCGATCCCGTCGGGGTGCTCGGATCGACCACCGGACGAAACGCACTGGGCAGGACCAGCGCGCTGACCGCGGCGTTGACGGCGGACAGATCCGACAACAGGTGTGGGTTGAACCCGGCGCCGATCGAGTCGATGCCCATGATGATCTGCGTCTTGCGCTGCGGCGGCGGGGCCGTGCTGCGCTTGGTCTCGGTGCTCTGCGGCGCCGGCGGCGGGCTGACCGTGCAGCCGGCGAACATCAGCAGGGAAACCAGCAACCCGGCGGTCGCATACACGCGGCGAGCTGGTTTCGGCACGCCCAACAGGGTATCGGTGCCCGTCTGGGTGGCGCCGCGCATCCGCGTCGTCAGCCGCGCGCCTTGGCCCGCGCCTTCGCCCGCGCGCGCATGGTGGCGTCGAGCTCCACCTTGCGTACCCGGACCACCTCGGGCGTCACCTCCACGCATTCGTCCTCGGCGCAGAACTCCATCGCCTGCTCGAGGCCGAGCTCCAGCGGCCGGGCCAGCGTCTCCATCACGTCGGCCGTCGACGAGCGCATGTTCGTCAGCTTCTTCTCGCGCGTCACGTTGACGTCGAGATCCTCTGCGCGCGGGTTGATTCCGACGACCTGGCCCTCGTAGGTGTCCTCGCCCGGCTCGACGAAGAACTGCCCCCGGTCGGCGAGCTGGATCATCGCGAACGGAGTGATCGTCCCGCTGCGGTCCGACACCAGTGAGCCGGTGTGGCGCGCCTTGATCTCACCCGCCCACGGCCGGTAGCCGTCGAAGACGGCGTTGGCGATCCCGGTGCCGCGGGTCAGCGTGAGGAAGTCGGTGCGGAACCCGATCAGGCCGCGGCTGGGCACGATGAAGTCCATCCGCACCCACCCGGCGGCGTGGTTGGTCATCTCCTCCATGCGGCCCTTGCGGGCCGCCATCAGCTGAGTGATCGCGCCGACGAATTCCTCGGGACAGTCGATGGTCATCGCTTCGAACGGCTCGTGCAGCTTGCCGTCGACGGTCTGGGTGACCACCTGCGGCTTGCCGACCGTCAGCTCGAAACCCTCGCGGCGCATCTGCTCGACGAGCACGGCCAGCGCCAGCTCGCCACGGCCTTGGACCTCCCAGGCGTCCGGGCGGTCGATGTCGACGACCTTGATCGACACGTTGCCGACGAGTTCGGAATCCAAGCGGGACTTGACCATTCGCGCGGTGAGCTTGTGGCCCGAGACCTTGCCGGCCAACGGCGAGGTGTTGGTGCCGATGGTCACCGAGATCGCCGGCTCGTCGACCGTGATGCGCGGCAGAGCGTGGGCGTGGTCGACGTCGGCGAGCGTGTCGCCGATCATGATCTCCGGAATGCCCGCGACGGCGACGATGTCACCGGCGATGGCCTCTTCGGTCGGCGAGCGCTCGACCCCCTCGGTGACCAGTAGCTCGGTGATCTTGGCGTTCGTGATCACGGGGTGCCCGTCCACTTCGCGCATCCAGGCGACCTGCTGGCCCTTCTTGATGCGGCCCTTGTAGATCCGGATCAGCGCGAGTCGACCGAGGAACGCCGAGGCGTCGAGGTTGGTGACCAGGGCCTGCAGCGGCGCTTCGGGGTCGCCCTGCGGCGGCGGAATGTGTTGCAGCAGAACGTCGAACAGCGGGTCGAGGTTGTCGCCGTCGGGATTCTCGCCGTTGGCTGGTTGGGTGGTGCTGGCGATGCCGGCCCGTCCGGAGGCGTAGAGCGTCGGCAGGTCGAGCGCCTTCTCGGCGGCGGCCTGGGCTTCCTCGTCGAGGTCGGAGGCGACGTCGAGGAGTAGGTCGTGGCTTTCCTCGACGACCTCCGCGATGCGGGCGTCGGGCCGGTCGGTCTTGTTGACGACGAGGATCACCGGTAGATGCGCGGCCAGCGCTTTGCGCAGCACGAAGCGGGTCTGCGGCAGCGGGCCCTCGGAGGCGTCGACCAGCAACAGCACGCCGTCGACCATCGACAGGCCGCGCTCGACCTCGCCGCCGAAGTCGGCGTGGCCCGGGGTGTCGATGACGTTGATGACGGTCATAGAGCCGTCCGCGTGCTGGCGGTGCACGGCGGTGTTCTTGGCCAGGATCGTGATGCCCTTTTCCTTCTCCAGGTCACCGGAGTCCATTAGGCGCTCGATGGCGTCGTCGCCGCGATGGGTCAACGCGCCGGATTGCCGCAACATGGCATCGACCAAGGTCGTCTTGCCGTGATCGACATGCGCGACGATGGCTACGTTCCGGAAATCCACGTCGGTGATTGTTTCAGTGCAGGTCGTGTATTGCGAAACTGAGGCGCTGCGGCGTGGGCCCCGTCACAGCAGCCGACGCAGCGCCGGCAGGAAGCCGCGGTCGGCGGGCACCCAGTCGACGGCGTCGAGTTCCGCCCGGGAGATCCAGCGCAGCGCCGCGTGGTCGTGCGGCGTGGGCTCGCCGCGGATCAGCGTGGCCGCATACGCCCGCAGCGTCGTGGTCGGAGTTAGTTGCACGTCGCCGAGATGCTCGCCGATGGCGACGTCGACGCCGAGCTCCTCGGCGAGTTCCCGGGCCAGCGCCTCGGGGTCGGCCTCCCCCGCGGCGACCTTGCCGCCAGGTAACTCCCAGCGACCGGCGAGCTCGGGCGGTCGGGTGCGTTGCGCGATCAGCACCTTCGACTCGGCGACGATCGCGCCGGCGACCACGATCAGGTTGACCATCGCGGCTGACGGTATACGGTCGAAGTATGGCTGTGTTACCGGATGAACAAGTAGACGCCGCACTGCCTGACCTCAACGGGTGGGAACGCAAAGACGGCGCCCTGCGCCGGTCGGTGAAGTTTCCGGAGTTCCTCGCCGGCATCGACGCGGTTCGCCGGGTCGGCGAGCACGCCGAAGCCAAGGATCATCACCCAGACATCGATATCCGTTGGCGGACAGTGACTTTCGCTCTCGTGACGCATTCCGAGGGCGGCATCACCGACAAGGACGTGGCAATGGCGCACGACATCGACTCGATTATCGGGTCATAGCTCGCGTCGTCTGCTGGCGGCGACCCACGCCAGCGTCGCCAACGTCGTCACGATGTAGATCAGCCCGCCCCACGCCTGGTACCAGGGACGGCCGCTCTGCCAGATGCTCGGCTGCGCGAAACTCAGCAGCCAGGGCACGCCGACGACGAGCAGCACCAACCAGATCCAACCGAGAATCCGCGCGCCGCGACGGTCCGACAGCGGGCCGTGAAACAGCCAGATCATCAACGGCACCAACCACACCCAGTGATGAGTCCAGGAAATCGGCGAAAGCAGTAGTCCGAACAACTCGACCACCAAAAGTCGGCCCAGTCGATCATTGATCGCCCGCCAGGCGAGCACGGAAAGTATTGCGGTAACGGCGATTCCGATCAGCACCGCGGGGTTGTAGCCGGAGTCGTGGCCGTTGATCCGGCAGATCGCCCCACGCCACGACTGGTTGAAGATCGTGCAAATCGGCCCAACCCGGTCGGTTTTGAAGATCAAATCGGTGAAGTAGTAACGAGTTTGATCGCCGACGACCCACACCGACAGCGCGATCGTCGCGAGGAACACGACCCCGGAAAACACCGCCGTGCCCCACCGGCGCACGCCGACGAAATACAGGCCGCCGATTGCAGGAGTGAGCTTAACTCCGGCCGCCGTCCCCAATAAGAAGCCGGAGAGCCACCATCGAGCGCTGAACACCGCGCCCAAAGTGGCCAGCGCCAGCACGACGTTGATCTGCCCGTAGTCGAACGTGCTGCGCATCGGTTCAAGCCAGATCGCGATCCCCGTCCAGAGCATCGCCAACCGGTGGCCCTCGCCGGCGGCGACACCCAGCAGTCGCTGGCTGAGCCGAACCACGCCGTAGAGCGCGGCCATCGTCCCGATCGTCCAGCAGAACGCGACAAGGCCGAACGGCAGGAAGTGCAGCGGATAGAACACGACCGCGGCGAACGGCGGATAGGTGAAGGGCAGTGGGAAATCCGGCGTCTGGTCGGCGTAGACGTAGCGATAGAGGCTGCCGGGGTGGTCGATCATCGCCGACCCGCCGACGTAGACGTGCAAGTCGACGAAATTGGCCCCGTTGGGTGCCAGATAGGTCCAGGCCAGGCGCGCTAACACGCTCACGGCCAGGAGCACCGGCCCGATCGTGTCTACAGAGATCGCGCGCCGGCGGGTGGTGATTGCCGCCGGAGCGGCCGAGGTGGTGTCTATCTGCACGACTCTATCGCCGGCCCCGACGGTCACCGGCGTCACTCGGTTCCGTAACGGTCGCATAAATGCCACACGTGTCACTTGAGTCACTCTGGCATCTGACGGATCGTCTGCGGCGAGGACCTGTCATCGAGTTTCAGGGAGAATCATGTCAACTGTTCGGACCTTCGTACGCGCCACCGCCGTCGTGGCGGGCTCGTCGGCAGCGTTGCTCTTCGGCGGCGTGATGGGCACAGCCCACGCCGACCCGGCGCCGGTGCCCGCCCCCGACATCAGCCAGCAGCTGGTCGGTACCGCGGCTCAGGCGCCGCAGCTGCTGCAGAACGTCGCGGGCGCGCTCGGCGGCCAGCCGGCCACGCCGCCGCCGCTGGCCAGCGCTGCGATCAAGATGCCGCAGACGCCCGCTGCCGCCACCCCCGGCGCATCTCTGCTCCCGGGCTTGGCCTCGCCGGCCCCGGCCGCGAGTTCCACACCGGGACTTGGCATTCCGGGCCTGACCTCGCCGGCTCCGGCCGCGACGTCGACGCCGGGACTCAGCCTTCCGGGTCTGACCGCACCGGCCGCGCCCGCGCCGGCGGCGAATCCCGCGGGGATGCTGCCCCAGGCTCAGCTGAACCTGCCGCAGATCCCGGGGATGCCGTTCCCGCTGCCGCAGCAAGTGTCGCTGCCGGGTGACCTGACCTCGCTGTTCACCGGCGGATCACCGCTCAGCAGCGGGCTGGCATCGGCCGCCGGCATTCCGGCCGCCGCGGCACCGGCGGCGACCCTGCCGCTGACCGCGGCACCGTTGGCGACCGCACCGGTCCTGCCCGCGGCGGCCGGCGCGTCGCTGTTCCCGGTTTCCGCCCTGCCCTGATGCGCGACCGGCCGGCTAGCGCTCCCCGCGCTAGCCGGCCACCACCAACTTCGACGACTGGGAGGACACCATGAACATCGCACGGAACCTGATCTACGCCTTTACCGCCACGGCCATCGCCTCAAGCGCCGCCCTGGCGATGTCCCCCAACGCCGGACCCGCCACCGACAGCACGGGAGCCATCACCGTGCCGCCGTCGCCGCCGCAGTTGTTGCTGATCGACGGATACATGAAGTCCTGGGTGGGCGGCGCGTCCGGGCTGAACCCCGGAGCCGCAGCCTGGGGCCCGGCGGCCTCAGGCGCCGGCGCGGGAGCTGCGGCCGGAGCGGGTGTCGCGGCCACCGGAACGGCGTTCGCCGGGACGGGCGCGGGCGCGGCGGCGGGCGCAGGCCCTGCCGCGTGGACCGGGTCGATCCCGATCGGCAGGTGTGCCTGGGCGCCCGGTTCCACACCGGGCGGGACGACGTGCGCGGTCGAGGCCGCGTCCGGCGCCTGGACGAACTGGTTCACCGACGCCGCAACGTTTTTCGATTCCTCGGGTGCCGAGGGGTTCTTGCTGAACGCCTGCGCGGCGGCCATCAGCAACTGGGTCGCCTGCTCGGGGTTGCCGGCGGCCTGCTGGATGATCGGGCTCAACTCGGTCAGAGCCGGCAGCGCGGGCAGACCGGGCAGCTGCTGGGCGGGGATCGGCGCGGGCGGCGCGGGGTCGGCTCCGGCGTTGGGGGACATCGCCAGGGCGGCGCTTGAGGCGATGGCCGTGGCGGTAAAGGCGTAGATCAGGTTCCGTG
>NZ_LZLV01000150.1 GCF_001673405.1 Mycobacterium sp. 1245111.1
CGGCCACGGTCCACGACTGGTTACCTGTTGTGGTACCCAGCACGATGGCGCCGATCAGAAACGGCAGTTCGCGCAGCAGCTCGTGTACCGGGTGGACCAACAACATCCTGGGACTCAACCGCTGCCAAGCGGTTTCGATGACTTGGCGCCGCTCCTCAGCACTGGCGCCGCTCATGCGGCGCACGGCCGGGTCTTCGGCGCTCACGTCGCGTCCTCGGCGCCGATCGCCGCGATGTCGGTCAGCTGCGCGACCAGATGATCGGCGACATCGACGTCGAGTGCGACGATGTGCACCGCGCCGGCCGACGAGGCCGTGGTGACGGTGACGTTGGCCAAGCCGAACAATCTGTCGATCGGCCCGCGATAGGTGTCGACGGTCTGCACCCGCGAGATCGGTGCGATACGCCGTTCCTGGACCAGCCAGCCGGTGCGGGTGAACACGGCCTGCGGCCCGAGCTCCCAGCGGTGCACCCGATAGCGCCACACCGGCACCACGGCCGTCGAGACCACCACGCCGAGCACGGTCGCGACGCCGATCAAGAGGTGCAGCCAGGGCATTCGCTTGTCGAAACCCAGCCAGACGACTTGCCCAACGGCCAGCAGCAGCCACGGCATAATGCCGCCGACCGCCCACCGCAGCGGCGCGCGCCGACTCGGCGGATGTGCGGGATCAACCATGTCCACGCCTTGAGGATGCCACCGACGCCTGCCCGGATTGCACCGACACGGCGACGCCAAATGATGGTGGGTATGGTTCTCTGCGATGAGTTCCGAGGGCAAATGGACCACCGGGGACATCCCCGACCAAAACGGCCGAATCGCCGTCGTGACCGGCGCAAACACCGGCCTCGGGTATCACACCGCCGCGGCGCTGGCCCAGACCGGAGCCCACGTCGTCCTCGCGGTGCGCAACCTGGAGAAGGGCAACCTCGCGCTGGCGCGCATCGTCGCCGCCCACCCGGACGCCGACGTGACGCTGCAGGAGCTCGACCTCGGCTCACTGGCCTCGGTGCGCGCCGCCGCGGCAGCACTGCGCAAGGCCTACCCGCGGATCGATCTGCTGATCAACAACGCCGGGGTGATGTGGACCCCTAAGCAGGTCACCGCCGACGGCTTCGAAATGCAGTTCGGCACCAACCATCTGGGCCACTTCGCGCTGACCGGGCTCCTGCTGGACAACCTGCTGCCGGTGCGGGGCTCGCGGGTGGTGACGGTCAGCAGCACGGGCCACCGGCTACGCGCCGCGATCCATTTCGACGACCTGCAGTGGGAACGCAGCTACGACCGCTATGCGGCCTACGGCCAGTCGAAACTGGCCAACCTGCTGTTCACCTATGCGCTGCAGCGTCGCCTGGCCGAGCAGCACGCGAACACCATCGCGGTCGCGGCGCACCCCGGTGCGTCCAGCACGGAGTTGGGCCGCAGCGCACCGAGGCTGGTCAAGCCGCTGTTCGCGCTGGCCGACACGTTCCTGTTCCAGAACGCGGGGATGGGCGCACTGCCGACGCTGCGGGCCGCCACCGACCCTGAGGTCGAGGGTGGTCAGTACTTCGGGCCCGACGGCCTCGGCGAGCAGCGTGGCCACCCCAAGCTCGTCTCATCCAGCGCCCAGTCGCACGACGAGGACCTGCAGCGCCGGTTGTGGACGGTCTCCGAGGAACTGACCGGCGTCACGTATCCGGTCTGACAGCCGCGGCGGCTCCGTAAGATAACCGCGTGGCACGACGTCCCCGCGCGACCGCCGAGAACCCGACGATCAGCCCGCAGCACGTGCTGTCTCTGCTGCGGCAGACTGTCCCGCCCGTGCATCCGGCCGGACTGCCGTTCATCTCCGCCGGACTGGGTCTGGCTGTCGTCGGCCGACGCTCCCGCTGGCTGCGCCGGACCGGGCTGCTGGCCGCCGGCGCCTGTGCCGGCTTCTTCCGGCACCCGCCGCGAGTTCCACCGACCCGGTCGGGGGTCGTGGTGGCGCCGGCCGACGGCCAGGTGTGTCTGATCGAGTCGGCCGCCCCGCCGCCCGAGCTGGGGATGGGTGACGCGGAGCTGACGCGGGTCGGCATCTTCCTGTCGGTGTTCGACGCCCACGTGCAGCGGGCCCCGGTCAGCGGCGAGGTGATCGCCGTGCAGCACCGGCCCGGTCTGTTCGGCTCGGCCGACCTCCCGGTGGCCAGCGACAGCAACGAACGCAACAGCGTGCGGATCCGCACCGCCGACGGCGCCGAGATCGTGGCGGTGCAGATCGCCGGTCTGGTGGCCCGCCGCATCGTCTGCAACGTCCATGCCGGCGACAAGCTCTCGATCGGCGATACCTACGGGCTGATCCGATTCGGCTCGCGGCTGGACACCTACCTGCCCGCCGGCGCCGAGGTGTTGGTCGGACTCGGCCAGCGGGCGGTGGCCGGCGAGACGGTGCTGGCCGAGTTGCCGTGATCACGAACAAGCCGCGCGGCAGGCGGGTCGTCCCCCTGCGCATCCTGCCCAGCTCGATGAGCGTGCTGGCGATCTGCGCCGGGCTCACCTCGATCCGCTTCGCGCTGGAGGGCCAGGCATACGTGGCGATCGCGCTGATCGCCGCCGCGGCAATCCTCGACGGGCTCGACGGTCGGGTGGCCCGCGCGCTGGACGCCGAGTCGCGGATGGGCGAGGAGATCGACTCGCTGGCCGACGCGGTGAATTTCGGGGTGGCGCCGGCGGTGGTGATGTACGTGTCGATGCTGCCCGGTAAGCCGGCCGGTTGGGTCGTGGTCATGCTGTACGCGGTATCAATTGTGTTGCGGCTGGCCAGGTTTAACGCGCTGCTCGACGACGTGAGCCAGCCGCCGTTCGCGCGGGAGTTTTTCGTCGGCGTGCCGGCACCGGCGGGGGCGATCTGCGCGCTCGGACCGCTGGCCGCCAAGTTGCAGTTCGGCCCCGGCTGGTGGACGTCGCAGTGGTTTGTCTGCGCGTGGATGGTGGCCTGCTCGATGCTGCTGGTCAGCCGCATCCCGATGCGCAAGATGCATGCCGTCTCGGTGCCGCCGAACCTGGCCGCCCTCCTGCTGGCGGGCCTGACCATCGTCGCCGCAGCCGCATTCCTGTTCCCGTACATCCTGATCATGGTGGTGATCGCGGCCTACCTCTGCTACATCCCGTTCTCGGTCCGCACCCACCATTGGCTGGCCGCGCATCCCGAGGCGTGGGGTGAGAAACCCAAGCAGCGACGTGCCACGCGACGCGCGATCCGTCGTGCCCAGCCGAACCGCCGGTCGATGGCGCGACTCGGCCTGCGCCGGCCGACCGGGCGGACATGACCGCTCCGGCTCAGCTCACCTTGACCGCTCGACTGAACACCTCGGCGGTCGACTCGCGTCGGGGGGTTATTCGCTTGCACCCCAATGCGATTGCCGCGCTGGGCATTCGGGAGTGGGACGCGGTGTCGCTCACCGGGTCGCGAACCACGACGGCGGTGGCCGGCATGGCGGGCCCGCAGGTTCCGGTCGGCACCGTCCTGCTCGACGACGTGACGCTGTCCAACGCGGGATTGATCGAAGATGCGGCGGTGATCGTCGTCGCCGCCACGGTGTACGGCGCCAGGTCGGTGACGCTGAGCGGCTCGACGCTGGCCTCCCAGTCGGTGGCTCCGACCACGTTGCGACAAGCCCTGCTGGGCAAGGTGTTAACCGTCGGCGATGCGGTGTCGCTGTTGCCGCGGGATCTAGGCCCTGGCACTTCGACATCGGCGGCGACGCGCGCGCTGGCGTCCGCGGTGGGTATCAGCTGGACGTCGGAGCTGTTGACGGTCACCGGCGTGGATCCCACCGGACCGGTGAGTGTGCAACCGAATTCGTTGGTCACCTGGGGTAATGGCGTCGCGGCCGGGGCCGTCGAGGCACCGGCCACCGTCAAGGCGCCGCAGCTCACCGTGAACGATCTCAAGGGTGTCAGCGCGCAGGCGGCGAAGTTGACCGAATGGCTCAAGCTTGCGCTGGACGAGCCACACCTTCTGCAAACACTGGGCGCCACAACCAATTTGGGTGTTTTGGTATCCGGCCCCGCCGGTGTCGGCAAGACGGCGTTGGTGCGCGCGGTCTGCGCCGACCGACGACTGGTCGAACTCGACAGCCCCGAGGTCGGCGCGCTGGCCGCCGACGACCGCCTACGGCGGGTCGCCGCGTCGGTAACGAAAGTATGTGACGGCGGCGGCGTCCTGTTGGTCGCCGACGTCGACGCGCTGCTACCGGCCACCGCCGAACCCGTTGCGGCGCTGATTCTCTCGGAGCTTCGCAAAGCGGTCGCCGCACCCCGAGTGGCGGTGATCGTCACGTCGTCGGTACCGGAGAACCTCGACCCGCGGCTTCGCGCCCCCGACCTGTGCGACCGGGAACTGGTGCTCAGCCTGCCCGACGGGGCGACCCGCGCGGCGCTGCTGCAGGGCCTGCTGGACCGGGTCCCCACCGTCGACCTCGACCTCGGCGAGATCGCCGACCGCACACCCGGTTTCGTGGTTGCCGACTTGGCCGCGCTGGTACGCGAGGCGGCGTTGCGCGCGGCGGCGCGGGCCAGTTCGGAAGGCAACGAGCCGACGCTCACCCAGGCCGACCTACTCGGCGCGTTGAGCGTGATCCGGCCGCTGTCACGCTCGGCCGCAATGGAGGTGTCGGTCGGCTCGATCACCCTCGACGACGTCGGCGACATGGCGGAAACCAAGCAAGCGTTGACCGAGGCGGTGCTGTGGCCGCTGCAGCATCCCGACACCTTCGCCCGGCTCGGTGTCCAGCCGCCCCGCGGCGTGTTGCTCTACGGGCCACCGGGCTGCGGCAAGACGTTCGTGGTCCGCGCACTGGCGAGCACCGGGCGGTTATCCGTGCACGCCGTCAAAGGCTCTGAGCTGATGGACAAGTGGGTTGGCTCATCGGAGAAGGCGGTCCGCGAGTTGTTCGGCCGGGCACGCGATTCCGCGCCGTCGCTGGTCTTCCTCGACGAGGTCGACGCGCTGGCGCCGCGGCGTGGCCAGAGCTTCGACTCCGGTGTCACCGACCGGGTGGTGGCGGCGCTGCTCACCGAGCTCGACGGCATCGAGCCGATGCGCGACGTCGTAGTGGTCGGGGCCACCAACCGGCCGGATCTGATCGATCCGGGTCTCCTGCGGCCCGGTCGGCTGGAGAAGCTGGTGTTCGTCGAGCCGCCCGATGCTCATGCGCGAGCCGACATTCTGCGAGCCGCCGGCAAGTCGATTCCGCTGCACGACGTGGATCTCGATGCCTTGGCGGCCGACCTGGACGGCTACAGCGCCGCCGACTGCGTGGCGCTGCTACGCGAGGCCGCGCTCACCGCGATGCGTCGCTCGGTCGACGCCGCCGAGATCACCGCGGCCGACGTTGCGGCTGCGCGCGAAAATGTCCATCCCTCACTGGATTCCGCGCAACTGGCCAATTTGCGGGCGTTCGCCGCGGAACGCTAGTCGGCTCGCAGCAGTCGGAACGCCTGAGGCTCGATGACGGAGTCCCTCAGCAGCCGAGCGATCCGATCGGACTGCCGCTCGGCCACCTGCCACTCGCGCTCGTCGCCGTACCTGCGCTCCAACTCGGCCTCGACAGCCGTGACCCGTTGCTGCCAGTCCTTTGGCGGTTCCCAGATGTCGCCCACGCCGCGCCACGCCTCGACGCGCAGGCCCGCTCGACGCACGAGCGAGTCCAACAACTCTCGGGTCGGGAAGAAGCTGTCCTCCGGTTCCCCGGGCGGTGACAGCTCCCGGGTCACCAGGACCAGTAGCCCAATACGACCCGGCGGCCGCACCACCCGCCGAAGTTCACGCAGCAATTCCACCTGGGACTCGGTGGTGCAGAGCACGCCCAGCGCCCACGCCGCATCGAACGCCTCGTCGGGGAACGGCAGGTCTGACGCATCGGCCTGGATCGCGGGGAAGCCGAAGAGCCTGCGCGATGCGCTGCAGCCACCGGCCTGCGGTTCGACGAGTATCGGCTGGACACCGCGCTGCTGCGTGGCATAGGCGGCCGGGCCGCCGACACCGGCGCCGCAATCAAGCAGCGTCTCATCGGCTTTGAGATCCAACTCGGCGATCAACCAGTCGAGTACAGCCGGACTTCCACTACCGCGGCAGCCCGCCGGGATATAGAACTCCTCACCGAGGTGGGTCGCGACCTGCGCGGTCCACTCGGCAAGCGAGTCGAATTCAGCCTCAGCCGGATCGGTCATGTCAGCTCCGCTCGGATTCGCGCACCCACCTCGGCTTTGATCTCCGCGCCGCGCCTGGTGCCCGCCGCAGACGCCAAGCCCGACAGATTGACCCCGTCAATACCGTTGATAGCCAGCAACGCTCGCGCCTCGGCGACGGCTGCCATGATGCCGGCCTCGACCGGATCGGCCGCGTTGACCACACTCTCGACCACTTCCGGTTCCAGTTCCAGCCCAGGCAGGCCTTGCAACACCGCGGCCGACACCACATCGGTGAACACCGCGACCGCGGCCAGCACCGGCATGCGCAGTCCCGCCGAACGTGCGTCATGCATGAACGCCGACAACGCCGACGCCGACGACACGTGGTTGAGAACCGCCAGGCTCGCTCCGGCTCGCTGCTTCTCGATCAATCGGGCCGCCCGCGCGTGGGTCGGCGGCGCAGTAGGCGTTTCCGGAACGGCGGCAACCATGTCGAGCGATGCGGCCAATGCCACCAGCCGCGGTCCGTCGAGGTCGAAGGTCTGCGTGACGTCGGGACGCACGTCGTAGCCACGACCGTCCCCGGTCACGCAGAACACCGTCGTCGCCCCGGTAAAGCGCAGGCCGCGCAGCTCCTGCTCCAGCACAACGCGATTGCGGTCGCGGCAGGACAGCGTGATCCACGGCGTCACACCTTCATCGAGGATCAGTTGGCTCATCAGTGTCGGTGGAAAGTCGGGCCGGTTCTGGTGTTCGCCGACCAACACCGCGTCACAACTCGACGCGAGCGTGACCGCGGTGGCGGCGATGTCCGCGGCATCGAAAGGCGTGCAGCTGAAATCGGTCAGGATGAGCGGGGCGGCCACCGGTGACATCGCGACGGCCGCACCTTGCCATGGCACTACGTCAGCGAAGGCGCAAGGGCCAGAGCGCATTTCGCACTGGCCATCGTGCTTCACGCCCCCGCACGGTCCATACTGCATGCGTTTGGGGCATAGCTGGTCAACCATGTCGTGACCAGATACCCGGTAGCGATGGCCGAAAAACGCCGCGCGTTAGCTATCACCCGGCGCTGAGCGCCTGCATGAGTCGGTTCATCACGGCGCCGGCTTCTCGGCGCGCCTGATCGTGGTCGTCCGCCCGTGCCACGTAGAGCGTGGCCTCGCGCATCGCGCCGAGCATCGTCAGCGCCGTCGCCTCGACCGGCTGCGGCGGGATGCGACCGATCTCGATGGCACCGGCCAGCAGGTCACGCACGAAGCCGATGTTGTAGCGGTTGCCGATCTCGGTCCACCGCGCCCAGCCCAGCACCGCCGGGGCGTCGACGAGCACGATGCGCTGCACTTCCGGATCGGAGCTGGCATCCAGCCAGAAGTCGACACCGAGCCGCATGATCGTGACGGGATCGGTCTGATTCGACGCGGCGATGGACTCGCCCATCCGCGCCGCCAGCTCGCCCTCGACCTGCTCGAACACCGCGGCGAACAGCTCGGTTTTGTCCGCGAAGTGGTGATACAGGGCGCCGCGGGTCACCCCCGCGGACCGCACGATCGTCTCGAGCGAGACGTCGGCGAAACCGTGCGCGGCGAACAGCGAACGCGCGGCCGCGGTGAGCGCCTCGCGGGTCCCGGCGGCCCGCTCGGCCTGCGTTCGGCGGGTAGCGCCCATCAAGCGTTGCCTTTCATACATACCGTATGTATCTTCATACATACGGTATGTAGATTTCTTAATCGTCGACCGGAGAGGTGCACCACAATGCCAAGTTCAGCACTGAAGGCCATTGAAGCCGACCGCGACGCGCTGTTGACGCTCTGCCGGGGTCTCGACGATTCCGTCTGGTCGCAGGACACCGGGTGTCCGGGTTGGTCCGTTCGAGACGTCGTGTCGCATATGGCCTGCAGCTTCTGGCTGGCCGTGGACATGTCGAAACTGCCTGACTCAGCCGGACTTCCGGCCGAGCGAGCCGCCGACTTGTACGTCGACTCGCGCCGGTCCATGACCGCCGCCGAGATTCTGGCCGACTACGAGACCGCCAGCGCCAGAGGGCTGGAGCTACTCGCGGCGGTGGAGACCCAGGACGTCGAGGTGCCACTCGGCGACGTCGGGACCTACCCGGCCGCACTTGTGCCGACTGCCTACGCCTTCGAGCACTACGTGCACATCAGGTATGACCTGTTTCCACCTGACGGACCGTTCGCCGGAGAACCACCGGCGTCCGACGAACTGCGGCTGGCCCCCACGCTGGACTGGATCGAGGCGGCGCTGCCGCAGCAGAACAGCACGCTTCTGGAGGGCTTGGCCAACGCGGTCGAGGTACGTCTGTCCGGTGTCGACACGCGTAGCGTGAAGATCGGCGACGGCGAGCTGGCCGGCCAGATCGACTGTGACGCAGCGGCGTTCGTGCGCTGGGTGACTCAACGCGGCGGCTGGGAATCCTTGGGCGTCGACGCGCAGGGCGATCCGGCGAGCCTCGAGGTCGTCCGCAAGCTAAACGTGTTCTGACCGGAAGCTCGTCAGCAAGGCGCGCGAGGCCGCTGCGACGTCGACCTCCAGCCAATCCGGGATCGGTGTGGAGTTGGCGTGTCGCCGCACAACGGCGTAGGGCAGGTCGACGATCGCTCGCGCCACGGCATCGACGCCGCGCGGATCTTCGCTGCCGTACAACTCGCGCGCGAAGGAGTTGAGCCGGTCGATCAGCGGGGCGTTCTGCGCGGCCAACGTCTGCTGCAGGTCATCGTCGGGTTCGCCGTCGAGCAGGTCGCTCGGGCGCAGCGCCACCAGTAGCCGGGCATCGTCGGGCACCGCACGCAGGAATTCGATCGCCGCAACGGCAGTCGCGACCGCGGACTCCAGGACAGTGTCGCCGGTCGCGGCCAGCGCCCGGCTCTGAAATCTGCCGAGCGCCCGCAACCAGGCGGCCGCCAATATCCCGTCGCGGTTGGCGAATCGGTGGTACAGCGTCCCCGCCGGCGCCCCGCTGGCCTTGGCAATTGCCCCCACGCTGGCGGCACGCGGCCCGTCGGCGAGCACCAGCGCGCGCGCTGCGTCCAGGATCACATCGGTTTGGTGCTTCCGCGGAGGGGCCATGATCTAGTACGGTCCTTCTATATGGAACGATTATCCTATATCGATGAGCATGCCATATCGGTGGCAGCCAACCGTGCCGAGACATGGTCCGCGCTGCTGCGAATCATCTGCCGCGACCCGCACGATCCCTCGTCGGTCCCCACCGGTTTCGTCCTGGACGAAGCCCGGCCACCCGAACGACTGGCGCTCAAAGGCCGACACCTGTTCGCCAGGTACCGATGGGTGTTCGAGTTGGACGCCGACGGACCGCAATGCACCCGCGTGCGTTCGGCGACGTGGGCGAATTTTCCCGGTCTGCACGGCAAGATTTACCGCGCGCTGGTGATCGGCACCGGCGGCCATCGGGTGGTCGTGCGGTTGACGCTGAAACGCATTGCCGCGCGGGCACTCGCCGGCCGGACCGACATCGGCGACGACGCCGCCGACTACGTGGATGTCTTCGAGGTCCCGACCCGACCGGCGGACTCGCGCACCGCCGAGCAGGCACTGCGCGATGCGCTCGGGCAGAATCCCCGCGCCCTCGGCGCCGTGGTGCTGTGGATCCATCGCCACGTACTCGGATTTCGGCTCGGCCCCGCTTCGTCACCCGAGCACCTCATCGGTTGGTCGATCATGCGATCCGACGCCGACGAAGTCGTGCTGGCCGCCAACGGGCCTCTCATGCACGGCGAGATGGACCTGCGACGCCAGGACGGACGCCGTGCCGTACTGACCACCCGCCTGCACTATCGGCGCCGCTTGGCTGCCCGGGCGGTCTGGCTCGCAGTAGGTCCGTTGCATCGGGTGATAGCACCGCAACTGGCGAAACACACTGCCCGCGTTGCGGTTTAGAGCGGCTTCCACTCGGCCGACAGCCGCGCGCCGAACCGCGGCGCACGCAGCTCCGGTGTGGGCGTTGAGGTGCTTGGGCCGGTTGAGCGTGAGCACGGCTACGCCTGTGTCGACGTCGACTGCCACGTCGCTGCTCATTGCGTCGAAGTACACCACGTGGCCCGCTGCCCCAGCGACCGGTTTCGAATTTCACTAATCTGGTCTCATGGCACGGACCGACGACGACAGCTGGAGCGTCACCGAAAGCGTCGGCGCGACCGCGCTGGGTGTGGCCTTGGCGCGGGCCGCCGAATCCGATTGCGGTTGCCCGCTGTTCATCGATCGGTACGCGCAACTTTTCGTCGACGCCGCCGTGGCGCGCGGCTGGGATCCCACGCAAATCGCCAAGCATCTGCCGCTCGTCGGAGGTTATGCGGCGGCGCGCACCAAATGGTTCGACGAGTACTTCATCGCCGCCGGCGCCAACGGCATCGACCAGATCGTGATCCTCGCGGCTGGTCTAGACGCCCGCGCCTGGCGGCTGCCCTGGGTCAGCGGCACCGTCGTCTACGAAATCGACCAGCCGCAAGTGCTCGCGTTCAAAGCGGACACGCTGAAAGCCCACGACGCGCAACCGGCAAGCCGGTACCGGGCCGTGCCGATCGATCTGCGAGCCGATTGGCCGAAGGCATTGCAGGAAGCCGGTTTTGACCCCTCGACGCCCACCGCATGGTCGGCCGAGGGCCTGCTGCCCTATCTACCGCCAGCCGCCCAGGAATTGGCGACCCCGCTCGAGATAGTCCGGATCGAATGCACTCGGGCTCAACGTTTCCGCCGCGATCCGGCTGCCGGCGGCACTGAGCTCGAGAATCCGCTCGAACAACTGGTCCTGGGCGGCTGGCGGTAGATAGGGCAGCAGGCCCTCGGCCGACCATGCGGTGGGCGTCGAGGGGTCAAAACCACC
>NZ_LZLV01000151.1 GCF_001673405.1 Mycobacterium sp. 1245111.1
CGATCGCGCTGGTTGGTCTGCTGACCCTGCCGGGTTACCAGACCAGCTACAACGACCGGTTGTACATCCCGCACAACATCGCCGCGAACAAGGGATACGACGCCGCGGAGCGCCACTTCTCGCAGGCCCGGCTGATGCCGGAAGTCATGATGGTCGAGGCCGACCACGATTTGCGCGATCCCGCTGACTTCCTGGTACTCGACAAACTGGCCAAGGGCATCTTCCGCGTCCCCGGAGTCTCACGCGTGCAATCGATTACGCGCCCGGAGGGCACGGCGATGGAGCACACCTCGATCCCGTTCCAGCTCAGCATGCAGAACGCCGGGCAGGTGCAGACGATGAAGTTCCAGAAGGCCCGCATGGACGACATGCTCAAGCAGGCCGACGAACTCGAAGACACCATGAACCGGATGAGGCACATGTACGGCCTCATGCAGCAGCTCACCGGCATCACGCACAAGATGATCGGTGAGACACGCGAAATGCAGGCCGTCACCGAAGAATTGCGCGACGACGTCGCCAACTTCGAGGACACCTGGCGGCCGATCCGCAGCTACTTCTACTGGGAGAAGCACTGCTTCGACATCCCGCTGTGCTGGTCGGTGCGGTCGATCTTCAACGCCCTCGCCGGCAT
>NZ_LZLV01000152.1 GCF_001673405.1 Mycobacterium sp. 1245111.1
TGGCGGCCTGAACCCACATCCGGACGTAGTCGGCCTCGTTGAGCGCGATCGGGATCGTGTTGATGCCAAAGAAATTCGTCGCCGACAACACCGCGTGGGTGGCGTGGTTGGCGGCCAACTCACCCAGGGTGGGCATCGCGGCCAACGCGGTGGTGTAGGCGGCCGCCGCGGTCTGCTGCTGGACGGCCATCGCGGCGCTGTTCGCGCTTTCCTTGAGCAGCCACGTCAGGTAGGGGGCATGCGCGGCGGCATAGGACTCGGCGCTCGGGCCCTGCCACGCTGCGCCCTGCACCGCTCCGAGCACGGCGGTCAGTTCATCGGCGGCCGCCGCGTACTCGGTGCTCAGACCGGTCCACGCGTCCGCCGAGGCCAGCAACGACCCTGGCCCGGGCCCGCTGCTCAACAGCGCCGAATGCACCTCCGGAGGTGCGGCCATCCAGACCGGGGCGGTCACGCACGGTAGTCGGAAATTGCGGAGAACAACGCGCTCAGCGTCATAGCAGACTCTCGCTTTCGGGGTCGACCGCCCCGGCTCGCAGGACGCGATGACGTGAGTCTCCTGGCTCTCGGATCGCTGCTAGCCTCGCCTTCCGACCTGACGGCCGTGGCTGGTGAGGGTCGCTCCCCGATGACAGTGGCGGGACCGCGCCGGATTCGCACCGGCTTCCTCTGTCGTCATCGCCTAACGGTGAGATCTTGCCACACCGGGTCGCCTGCGACGCATGAGTTCGATATGTACGGTGACCGAAATGATCAGCAGCCCGCCGCAGGTGCGATCCGCCACCGCCGACGATCTGGTGCGGGTCCGCGACATCATCAACCACTACATCGAGCATTCGGTGTTCAATTTCCGGACCGAGCCGCAGAGCCTCGACGAGGTACGCGCGCTGTGGGAGCAACGGCGCCGGCGGTTTCCATGGCTGGTGGCCGTCATCGACGACGACGTGGTCGGCGCGGCCTACGCGGGTCCCTGGAACGAACGCGCCGCCTACCAGTGGACCGTCGAATCCACCATCTACGTCGACCCGTCGGCACACCGTCGCGGCGTCGGCGATGCGCTCTATACGGATCTGCTAGATCTCCTGCGCCGCAAGGGATTTCACAGCGCGATCGCAGTGATCGCGCTGCCCAACGAGCCGAGCGTAAGACTGCACGAGCGACACGGATTCGAGCGGGTCGGCCGCCTTCGCGAGGCCGGCTACAAAAACGACGCCTGGCACGACGTCGGCTTCTGGCAGTGCAGCTTGGCTAACAGCTAGCCGAGTTGTGCTGTGCAGTAGTAGTTTTCGGTCTGGCCGTCATTGCGCTCGGGAACCGGGAGGCCGGCCTCGGCCAGCAATTCGGCAGACCGGTGCCGTGTGGTCTGCCAGCCACGAGCGTCCAGGTACGGCGCCACGTGGTGACGCTCGCCGCTGTACCAGAGGTCGTCGATGCGGGCGTCGAGGCCGTGCTGGTACCACTTCTGCGCCGCCGCCTGCATGACCTCCAGCGACTCCGGTGTGCTCAGGAAGATCTCGACGACCAGTCGGCTGCCCCGCGCGCTGAGCTCGGTGATGTTGTCCAGCAACCGATCCTGAGCCTCCGGCGGCAGGAACGCCAGCAGACCCTCGGCCACCCACACCGTAGGCCGGGCGGGGTCGAAGCCGGCCTGCCTCAGTGCCGCCGGCCAGTCGTCGCGCAGGTCGATCGGGACCGCGACGAGCTCGACGGTCGGTTCGGCGCCCGCGGCGGCCAGCGTCGCGGTCTTGAAGTCCGTCACCTGCTGTTGGTCGATCTCGAACACCACCGTCTCGGCGGGCCAGGGCAGACGGTAACCGCGGGCGTCGAGGCCGGAGGCCAGGACCACCACCTGGCGGATGCCGGATTCGGTTGCGTCGGAGAGGAATTGGTCGATCAGCCGGGTGCGCACCGCAAGCAGGTCGGTCATCGGCTGCATGCCCCACGGGTGACCGGGGATGTCGACTTCGTCCGCGCTGAGCTGGCCGTTCGCCCAGCGGGTGAAGAAGTCGACCCCGACCGCCCGCACCAGCGGTGCGGCGAACGGGTCGTCGATGAGGCCCGCTTGGGTGGCTCGGCCCCTGCCCGCCGCCACCATGGTGGCAGTGGCCCCCACGCTCGTCGCCAGATCCCACGTGTCGTTCTCAGTGCGCGCCATGCCGGCCAGGGTAGTCATCCGAGGCTGGGAATTACCTTGTGACGTTGCGGCACAACGGGCCACCATCCCGGGCCGTCACCGAAATTCGGCGACATCACTTAACGCATCGGTCAAGTTCCATTCACTTCTGCGGGGGCGTGGCCGCATAAGGTACCGCCTTATGAGTGCACCTTCGCCTGCTCCGACGTCAGGGGTGTCCGACGGCAACTGGTCTCCGCGAAGGTGGGAGACCACCTTTATCAGTGTGACGAATGAGTCCCTGCAGGTTGTCATCGACGAGGCGAACAAAGCCCTCAATACCCACGGCGCGGAGGGCTGGGAGGTGGTGAACTCCTCGGTGCAACGCGTCCAGGTGTCCCACCACTTCGCGGGCTACGACAAGGGCGGCGAGTTCTATTTCGAGTGGAGCATCGTCTGCACCATGAAGCGGCCCTTGACGCCTGCTTAACAGCGAGGCGGGCACGCCCGCGTTGCGCGGTGACCTAACATCTCTGGGTGACCGAATCCCGTTCGATGGGCGATCAGGCCGGGCTTGTCGCCGATGCCTGCTGCGAACACGACCACGGGAGCCCCGTCGCACACGACAACCGGTGGCAGCACCGCGCGACATGGGCATATCGGCTGGCCTGGGTCAGCATGGCGGCGATGCTCACCGAGGGCGTGGTCGGGCTGTGGCAGGGGCTCGCGGTCGGCTCGATCGCGCTGACCGGGTGGGCGTTGGGCAGCCTGCCCGAGGCGCTGGCCAGCGCGATGGTGGCCTGGCGGTTTTCCGGCTGGCGCACCGCGTCCCCGACCGCTGA
The DNA here is from genome assembly GCF_001673405.1 of Mycobacterium sp. 1245111.1. GTDB lineage: Bacteria > Actinomycetota > Actinomycetes > Mycobacteriales > Mycobacteriaceae > Mycobacterium. The sequence goes on from NZ_LZLV01000152.1 coordinate 2,956, forward strand.
GCGGCGCGCGCAGATCGGGGTCGCGTGGTCGTTCTGGCTGACGGCTCCCTATATCGCCGCGGAGTCCATCCACCACGTCCTCGACCCGCACGACGCCCAGACCTCGATGATCGGCATGACGTTGACGGCCGCCTCGCTGGTGCTGATGCCGATCCTGGGCCGCGTCAAGCATTCGCTGGCCGAGCGTCTCCACTCGGCGGCCACCGCGGGCGAGGGCACCCAGAACTACCTGTGCGGCGCGCAGGCCGCGGCCGTCCTGTTCGGTCTGGGAGTCGCGGCGATCTGGCCGAGCATCTGGTGGTTCGACCCGGCGATCGGGCTGGGCATCGCCGCCACGGCGATCTGGCAGGGCGTCAAGTCCTGGCGCGGGGACGACTGCTGCTGACGATCAGCCGTGCCGACTCAGCCGTGCCGAAAGGCCTTGCCGGACCGGTCAAGTGGATCGGGGTCCAGTCCCAGGAACTTGGCCCGCAGCCGGTCCCACAGTTCCAGCTGTGAGAAAGCCGGCTCGTCGCGCGCCTGCTGAACGTTGGTCATGAACGGGCTGGGCAGCATCAGCGTCATCAACTGGTCATCGCGGCCGTTGAACAGGCGCACTCCCCACGACGTGGGTGAGCCGTCTTTGCCGATCCGGCGATACAGCTCGGCGCGGGCACAGCGGCGGATGCGGCCGAGTTCGGGACCACTGTCCTTGTGCTCGCCGATGCACAGGTGAAAATGCCAGCGGCCGAAGTCGACTGTGGCGTAGCCGTCGTACATCGAGATCCGTTTGGGGGGATTGGGAGCGGCGACCTCCCACGCCGCGCCCTCGACCAGAACGCCGAACCATATTTCGTCCCAGTACTCCTCGAAGCACAGCTTGAGCAGGCTGAGCAGGCTGTCCTCATCGGTCGGCAGCGGCCAAACCTGTTCGCGGCCATTGTCTTCGGTGGTCTGTACCGCAGGGCTAAAGTCGATCATCGCGACACCTTTCCGGCACCCGGTCAAGGGCGCAATCTCCGCAGAGCCCGCCATCAGGCGTGCGGTAATACAAACAGCAACTGGTCCGGCGGTAGTCGTTATCGCCGAAATGGACTGCCCCACTTAGTCGTGGGTCGGCGCACAGGCTACGGGCCAGCTCCCATCCTGCCGTCGTGGCCCGGTCGTGATCGAACACCCGCGCCGCGCCGAGCAGGGCCGACGCGGTATTGCCGGTCAGCATCCGCTGCGAGATCGGGCCCAGACGGCGCAACGCTACCGCCAGCGGATCGAGATGCCGGTCGAGCACCATGCCGGCCAGCTCCTCGCGCGGACGGGTTGCGGGATGCTCGAGGTGCAACGCGATCTGGCCGTCGCTCTCGCGAAACAGCAACCGCTCGGGCGGCAGGTCGACCAGCAGTCCGTAACCGGCGACGCTGCCCACTCCGATCGACCAGAGTCGTGCAGCGAAGCCCAGGAAGAACGTCGAGGCTGCGACGCGCCGCTCGGTGACGTCCATGCGGGCCTGGACGCGGTCGACGATCTCGGCCAGCACCGTGGTGTCGTCGTAGAGCTGCTTGACGGGACGCCAACCGCCGTGTTGCGGTCCGGTGCCCAGCGCGAAATACGGGCTGACACAGCGGAGTTCGGCGAGCGCCGCGACTGCCCGCGGATCGCTGGAGGGTGTTATCTCGCAACCGAATACAGAGTTCACCCGTCCGCTACCGACGAGCTCGCCCGGGGTTCCGTCGACGAGTGTGCCGTCGCGGCCCAGCAGCCAGGCCCGATCGGCTTGCTGCAGCGCCAGTTCGAGGTCGTGGGTGGACATGACGATAGTCAGGTCCTGCTCGTGGGCCAGGCATCGCAACATGTTCACCAGCCCGTTACGGGACGGCACGTCGAGGAAGGCGGTCGGTTCGTCGAGCACCAGCACCTGCGGCTGCTGAGCCAGCGCGCGGGCGGTCAATACCCGTTGCCGCTCGCCGTCGGAAAGGTCCGCGACGGGGCGGTCGGCCAGATGCCCGGCCTCGACCGCGGCCAGTGCCTGCTCGACGATGTGGTGATCGTCGCGGCTCAACCGACCGGTGATGCCCAGGTACGGGATGCGGCCCAGCGCGACCAGATCACGCGCCGACAGCAGGCCCGGGTCGACCGGATCGGTGAGCACCACCGCCACGCGCCGGGCCAGTCGGTCGGCCGCGATGCCGGCCAGAGCCGTTCCGTCGACGAGCACCTCGCCGCTTAGCGCCGGCTGCAGTCCGCAGAGGGTGCGGATCAGTGTCGACTTACCGCAACCGTTGGGGCCCAGCAACACCGTGAGTTCGCCGCGACGGGCGACCGCGAATAGACCGGCTGCGACAGCGGTGACCTTTCGCCGGCTGCGGTAGCCGATCGCGAGGTCGCAGAGGTGCAGGCTCATCGCTGCATTCCCACGCCGTGGCGATTGCGCATCAGCACCAGGACGACGATCGGTGCCCCGATCAGCGCGGTGACCGAATTGATCGGGAGCACCGCGTCGCTGCCAGGCAGCTGACTGGCGATGCCGCACAACAGCGCAACGGCCGAGCCCATCAGCACGGTGGCGGGGAGCACCGCGCGATGATCGGACGTGCCCAGGGCCAGCCGTGTCAGGTGCGGCACGGCAAGGCCGAGAAACGCGATCGGGCCGCAGAACGCCGTCGTGGCGCCGGCTACCGACGACGCCGATACGACCGTGATCAGCCGCGCCCGCCGCACGTCGATACCCATTGTGCGGGCGTAACTTTCACCGAGAAGCAGCGCGTTGAGCGCGCGAACCGTCAGCGCGGCCGCGGCCAACCCGAGCGCGACGATGGGCAGCAACAGCTGTAGGTCCTGCCAGGTGGTGCCGGCGAAGCTGCCGAGTCCCCACAGCAGGTACTGCTGTACGCGCTGCGGGTCGGCGTAGACCAGCAACACGCTCACCACCGCGGTCGTGGCCGCGCCCACCATCACGCCGATCAGCAGCAGCGTCGCAGCCGAGCGCACCCAGCGGGCCAGGACCAGCACCATCGCTAGCACGGCGCCCGCGCCGGCCGCGGCAGCGATGGCAGCGCCGACTCGACCGCCGGCGGCCAGTCCCGCGGTAAATCCCGATCCGGTCGCCATCACGACGACCGCGACACCCAGCCCGGCGCCCGAGCTGACACCCAACACGTAGGGGTCGGCGAGGGTGTTGCGGAACAGTGTCTGCATCTGCAGCCCCGCGACACCGAGGCCGGCGCCCGCGGCGATCGCGGTCAGCACGCGGGGCAGCCGCATGCTATGCACGATCACCTGCCAGCGCGGGTCCGACGGTTGGACCCCCATCAGGACGCGGGCGGTGTCGAGCAACGGCACCCGTACCGGACCCAGCGCCAGGCCCAGCAGGGTCAACAGCGCGACGGATGTCGACAGGGCCAGCATGACCACTACGGTTCGGTTGAGCCGCAACGTGATTGAGGTGACAGCAGTCGTCGTCATGCGCGGATGACCTGCCGATAGAAGGCGAACTCGTGCTGCGGCGCCAATTCGGGATGCAGAATCGCCAGCAGATCGCCCAGGATCAGATCGGGCCGAGCCGCGCCGCGCTCCCAGTAGTCGTTTCCTCCGCCGGGACCGATGGCTTTGGTGGCCGACCAGACCTGGCCGGTACGCACGGCCGCGAGTTCGCCGTACCGGCTGTCCTCGGCCATTGCGTTCGCAGTGGTCTTCCAGTCGTTGTCGACGAGCCACAGCTGTGACTGGCCGGCTTTCGCGTAGACCGACTCGAAGTTCAATTCCAATGTGCCAGTGCTAGTTTCACTGGCCCAGGGATAGCTGCCGCCCGCGTCGCGAATCAGGTGCCCGACGTAGGCGCCGCCGGCGGGCATCAGCCAGGTGCCCTGGTACATGGTTCCGGGCAGCACGTCGACGCGGCGCACGCCGGCGGACTGCCGCGCGACCGCGGCGTAGTCGCCGCGCAGCCGGTCGTACACCTCGGCGGCCTTTTTCTCGGTTGCGGTCAGGGCGGCCAGCACCTTGATCCATTCGGCCCGGCCCAGCGGGGTGGCTTCGAGCCATTCGGCGTCGGCGACCGTGTTGACCCCACCCTCACGCAGCTTCGCGTAGGCCGGATCGTCGGTGCCCGCAGTCACCAGCACATCGGGATGGGCGGCCAGCACGCGCTCGACGTTGACCTGATTGCCAGGTGCATAACCGACCGTTCTGCCGCTGCTGATGCGTTGTCGTAGTTGCGGATTGACGACGGCACTGGTGTCGGCCACACCGGTGAGAACGTTCGCCAGGTCCAATTCGGTGATCATGCCCAGCTGAGTGATCGAGGCTGAGTACATGCCGGCGACCGGAACCGTAATCCGTTGTGCGCCAGTCAACTCGCTGGGTAGCTTCGGGGCCGGCGCGCCGCAGCGCACCAACACATAGGACTCCGGACGGCCGTGCGGATAGGGCTGCGTGACGGTTAGCACCTGGAAGCTGCCGTGATAGCTGAGGGTGAAGTTGGTGGCGTCGAGGATCGTGGATTTGTCAGGGAAATAGTCGGTGCCGGGCCGGAAGTCGGTGATGCAGTCACGCTTCAGCGGGGCGCTGACGACCGGGTGCGTGGCGCATGCGACCGGCAGCCAGGCGCTCACCAGCAGCGCAACCCAGGATCGGTGTGACATCGACGCTCGCTTTCGGGGTCGACCGCCCCGGCTCGCAGGACGCGATGACGTGAGTCTCCTGGCTCTCGGATCGCTGCTGGCCTCGCCTTCCGACCTGGCGGCCGTGGCTGGTGAGGGTCGCTCCCCGATGACAGTGGCGGGACCGCGCCGGATTCGCACCGGCTTCCTCTGTCGTCATCGCCTTACCGGGGCAGTATCGCACGTCGGGAATTCAGCCCGCCCCGGCGCTCAGCGCGTCCACCGCAGCGTCGATGTTGGGGACGACCGCTGGACCGTGACGCGCGACCAATTGCCCGAGAGAGCGGGCCAGGTGCGGGCCGATGGCGTCGGCCAGCAACACCTCTTCGCCGATCACGACGCCGCCGACGATGTGCGCCGCCAGAAGCCGGTGGTCGGACGTCACCTCGTAACGCCAGTCGCCGATCTGGAGCCGTGCGGGTTGCGACGTGAACACTCCCCGTTTGGCGGCGGTGTGCGTCACGCCCGGCAATCCGGCAAAGACGGTGATTACCAAGCCGATTCCGCCCGGACCTGCCAGTGCGTGGCCGACCGTGCGGCTCACCCGTTCGGCATCGAACTGTGCCATCAGGTATTCAGGGCCATCAGTCGTTCATGGCGAGGACGAATTGCGGCGCGATGGTTTCGGGTGTGCCGCTGCGACGCACCGCGGTTCCCGCGGCGTAAAACTCGACGGTGTGGTAACCCCAGGCGTAGTTCTGGATGTTGAAGTGCACGCCGACGACGCCGTTTGCGCCGTCGCGCTCGGCTTCACTCTGCATGCGCGACATGGCCAACTCGCGGGCTTCGTAGTTGCCCTGCGTCCACTGCGGCATCTCGGTGTTGCGGCCCATCTGCCGCAGGGTCTGCATAAAGCCTTGCGCGGCAATGTGAAACACGCAGTTGCCCATGACGAATGCCACCGGCGCCCATCCCGATCGCAGCAGGGTGGCCAGATCCTGTCCCGACAGGTGGCTGGAGAACGCCTGCCCGTTGTTGCGTCTGAATGCGCCTGGCTTCGGGCTGTAGCGCACCGCGGTGCCGACCGCGATGAACTCCAGGTGCTCTGCCTCGGCGCCGTGCTGACGCCATTCCAGCCGGACGCCGACGACGCCGTCGGCGCCGAGCGCGTCGGCCTCGGCTTGCATGCGGGCCATCGCGTTCCAGCGGGCCCGATACGTGGCCTCGGTGAGCACCGGCAGCTCGGATTGTTGTCTGATACCGGTGAATTGGTAGCCGACGTGGTACACCGACACGCCCATCACGAGGTCGAGCGGCTCGAAGCCCGCCCCGTGCAGCAGAGCGAATTCGTTGATGGACAGGTCGGAGGTGAAGACCTTGTCGGCGTGCGAGAGCCGTTCGCTGGCAACCGGGTCGAGGGGGGTCGATGACATGCGCACATCGTACGAGACCGACGCCGAACCGGCCGACGTTCAGTCGAGGCGGTACCGAATCAACCGTGAACTGTTCGCGACGACGGCGACCGACGAGGCGTTGTGCAGGATCGCCGCGAGCACGGGGGACAGGGCGCCGCCGGCGCCGATCAGCAACCCGGCGGCGTTGACCGCGATCGACATGCCGTAGTTCTGCCGAATGACCTCGACCGCGCGCGTGCCCAGATCGCCGACGTCGAGCAGGCGCCGCAGGTCGTCGTTGGCAAGCGCGACGTCGGCGGTCTCGACCGCGACGTCGGTGCCGGCCAAGCCCATCGCGATGCCGATGTTGGCCGCGGCCAGTGCCGGCGCGTCGTTGATGCCGTCGCCGACCATTCCGACGACATAGCCCTCTTCCTGGAGTTGCCGCACGACTTCGAGCTTGTCCTCGGGCATCACCTCGGCGCGCCACTCGTCGATGCCGAGTTCGGCCGCAACAACTGTCGCGATATCGGGGTGATCGCCGGTGAGCATCACGATGCGGCGAATTCCGTTGGCGCGCAGCTGCTTCAACACCTCGGGCGCCTCGGTGCGGACCTCGTCGCGCAGGCTGATCAGCCCGACCAGCGTGTCGTCGACGGCGAGCAGCAGCGGGGTCTCCGCCTGCTGGCGCAGCTTGTCCACCCAGTCCGAAGCTTCCTGGGAGACAGCGACGTTCTCGGCGCGCAGCAGCGACGGGCTGCCCAGCAGCAGGGTCCGGCCGTCGGCCCAGGTCCGCATGCCGAGGCCGACCAGCACCTCGCATTCCTCGTGCGGCGGGATGGTGATACGACGTTCTTCGGTGGAGCGGATCACCGCCTCGGCCAGCGGATGCCGCGAGTGCAGCTCGGAGCTGGCCGCATACGCCAGCACCTGCTCGGGCTGCCAATCATCGTGCAGCGCAATGATGTTCGTGACGACGGGGCGGCCGACGGTCAGGGTTCCGGTCTTGTCGAAGACGATCGCATCGACCCGGCCGGCCTGCTCGAGGTGCGAGCCGCCCTTGATCAGGATGCCGCGCCGCGCGCCGTTGCCGATCGCCGCGCTGATCGCCGTCGGGGTCGACAGGCCCACCGCGCACGGGCAGGCGATCAGCAGCATCGTCATCGCGCGACGGACGTCGCCGGTCAGCGCGAGCGTGACCGCGGAGACGACGAACGAAATCGGTACGAATCGACGCGAGAAGTTCTCTCCGACGGTCTGAATCGGTGCCCGGTCGTGCTGGGCCTCTTCGACGCGGGAGATGATGCGCCCGATCGTGGTCTGGTTGCCGACCGCCCGCGCGCGGATCACCAGTCGGCCGCGCAGCACCACCGATCCGGCGTGCACGGTCGACCCGGCGACGATGCTGACCGGCAGCGTCTCGCCGGTGATTGCGGACTGGTCGACCACGGCCTCGCCGTCGACCACCTCGCCGTCGACGGGTATCGCCACGTGGTCGTGGACCACCACGTCGTCGCCGATCTGCACGGTGTCGATCGGCACCTGGACCTCGTTTCCGTCGTCGAGGCGGAGCCATGCGGTGTCTGCGGTACCGCGCAGTAGGTCCGAGATTGCGCGTCGGGTGCGGCGCAGCGTCAGATCTTGAAGGTACTCACCGATATTCAGCAGCCACAGCACGGTGAGCGCGACGACGTTCTCGCGCAACACCAGGCTGGCGACGGTTGCCGCCGTCACCAGCGCATCGGTGCCGGCGCGGCCGGATCGAAGCCCGCGCAGCGCGCCGCGCAGGAACGGGTAGCCCATGAAAATCGTTGCGCCGGTGGCGACCACCTGGCCGGACGGGCCGAGCAGCGGGGGACGGTTGAACCCGTAGCGGCGGATGCCGAGCAGGGCCAGGGCCGCGCCGCCGATCACCATGCGCAGGACTTCGGTGTTGCGGATGTCCGATGATCGCGGCGTGCGGGCCGGAATGAGTTCGGCGGCGACATGCTCGGCCTCGGCGATGGCCGTGAGTACTTCGGCGCGGTCGCAGCGCTTGGGCGAATACCAGACCACGACGCAGCCGGTGTGGGGGTAGGCGTGCACGGCGCGCACCCCGTGTTGGCGGTCCACCGCCTCTTCCACCGCGACCGCGCGCCGCGAATTCGCGCGCACCCAGGGGACTTTCACCCGCATGCGCCCAGCGGCGTCGGACACGACCTGTAGATCGGTCGTCATCTCTTGCCGCTCAGTGGTCGTGGTCGTGATCGTGGTCGCCGATGGCGGGAGGCTGCGCCTCCTCACCGATGCGCTCGCGGGCCTCGGCCACCACGTCGGCCAGCTTCAACCGGGCGGATTCTGCCGCCTCCTCCGCCCGCCGGGTGCCGCGCAGGCTCCATTCGGTCGCGGACACCGCGGCCTCGTGGATCGGAGCCTTGGCCAGGCCCTTGCGCACGAGTTCGTAGGCGCTGACGCCAACCAGGCCGGTTACCACCGTCCCAGCCGCCTTACCGAGTAGGCCTGACAACACCATCGCGAACGTCCTCCCGTCGTGTTCTACGGCACGAGCTTATGCTTCCCGACGACCGTAACATCCATATATAGCGATATCAACATGAATAGGCCTCACCTCGGTGGAGCCTCAGGTGTCACACGAGTCCCACACGAGCCTCGTCTCACCGGATTCGCTCGAAGGTGGGCAGAAGTACACCCCTTCCGCCCCGAGGCTGGTGGGGTGGGAGTGGTCAGAGAGTCCGAGTGACCTTCTCGGTCTCGATCTTGCGGGCCAACGCGGCCGGGTCGGGGTTGGCGACGTAGACCAGTGACCCGCCGACCGACAGCACGCTCAGCAGGCCGTCGATCATGTCATCGGCGCTGTCCCACGGCGCGGTCGAGAGCACCCGGTCGCCGTCCGCCAAACCCTGTGCGGCCGCGGCCTTTTGGCAGGCATCCCGCACCTGCTCGACAGACCTGCCATCGAACGCCGGACCTGGCCGCTGCTCACCGGCGATCTGGTCCCCGTGCACCCGCACCGCGGTCGCGTAGTCGGTGACCCCGATCGGCAGATCGGGCACCGGCCGGCCGAAGGCATCCAGAGACAGCACCGCCACCTCGGTCGCGCCAGTGGCGTCGGCGTCGTCCAGTCGGTCGAGCGTGCAGAAGGCGATGTCGGCGTCCGAGCCGAAAACCACCTCTGCGCCGATCCACCACGCCCCGAACAGCACCGCCGCGGTCTGCCAATGTGCCGGCAGCAGCACCGCCACGCGGCTCGAAGATCCGGCGCCCAGCTCGTCGCGCAGCAGGTTGCCGGTCTTGGCGGCCCAGTTGGCCAGCGTGACCGCCGACAACTCGATGCGTAAACCGGTAGGCCCACAAGCATCGTCGTAGTAGGTGATCCGCGGGCCGACCGGGTCGGCGCGCAGCATCGGATCCAGAATCGCGGCGCTGAGTGTCGTCACCGCATCAGTCAATCAGTTGACGCACTCCGGGTGATCGGAGCCGGCGGTCAGGATCGGCGACGGCGGGGGAGCGTCGGACGACCCCGGATGCGAGGCGGCCGCGAGCCGGGGGCCGCCGTCGCTGAGCCCCGAACCCGGGCCGGTGTAGTCGTTGCTGAGCACCACCCGGACCGAACCCTGCGGCACCGAGGAGTTGGCGACGACGGGCAGCCCGCCGAGTTCCTTGGCGACGGCCTGGGCGCCGACGTCGTCGGCCTTGGCAGCCTGCACCTGGCTGTTCTTCACGTGGGCAGCGTCGTTGTTGCCGACCTTACCGGCTCCGAAACCCTTGGCGCTCAATACTTGTGACACCGACGAGGCGAGGCCGTTGATGTCGGTGTCGTTGAGCACGCTGGCGCTGGTCTTGTCCGGTGCGTAGCTGAGCTCGTCGGTCTTGCCCTTGGCCTGCCCGTCCAGCAGACCGGCCACCCACCCCTGCACTTGATGCGGATCGACGCGCACCACGCTGTGCATGCCGTCGTCGCTCCAGCCTGACTCGTCGAGCACCGGGATGGTGGCGAAGGCGACCCGGCCGGCGGCCAGCTTCTGCAGCTGGTCGACGAAATCCATGATGTCCCAACCGGATGACAGCACCACCGAGCGCTGGATGGCGGACTGCAGGCGGTTCATCGTGGCCGGACTCGACAGGGTCTTGCCCGAGATCACCTGGTGGGCCAGCGACGACATCACCACCTGCTGACGCACCACGCGGTCGAGGTCGCCGCGGGGAAGCTCGTGACGCTGCCGGACGAAGCTCAGCGCCTGCGGGCCGTTCAGCTTCTGCGGACCGGCCGGAAAGTCGGCGCCCGAAAGTGGTTCGTAGACAGGCTCTTTGAGGCAGACGTTGACTCCACCCAGGGCGTCGGTGATCAGCGAGAAGCCCAGCAGGCCGATTTCAGCGTAGTGGTCGACGGTGACGCCGGTGAGGTCGGCGACGGTCTTGATCAGCGCTTCGCGGCCGGCCTCGGTGCCCTCGCGCTCGGCCTCGTCGGGCGCGGCGCCCGACTCGACCAGGCTGACCCGCTTCTCTTCTTTGGTCTGGCCGTAGACGCCGTTGATCTTGGTCTTGCCGAGTCCGGGAGCCGACACGTAGGTGTCGCGGGGAATGGAGATCGCGGTGGCCGACTTCCCGTTGTCGGGAATGCGCACCAGGATGATCGTGTCGGTGTTGCTGGCCACCTCGTCGCCGGCCTTCAGCGACGCGAGTTCCTGCTGGCTCAGCGGGTTGCCGTGGGCGTCGGTGCGACTGTCCATGCCGACCAGCAGGATGTCGATCGCGCCGTCGTCGGCACCGTGACCCAGCGACGGCGCGAAGACGTGGAAGATCCCGTCCTCGAAGGAGCGGACCTTGCTCCACGCCACCCCCGTCACCAGCACGACCAACGCGGCCGTCACGGTCGCGATCACACGAGTCACCCGTTGCTCAGGCATCACAACAGATTACTTGCGTAACACCGGTAACGGGGGTAGCCAAGTCTCGGCGTGCCAGACTTGCAACTCGTGGTGCACAGACTCGTGATCGCGGGGGCAGGCGGACAGGTCGGCAGTTTCCTCACGGCGGAGGCGACCAGGCAGGGACGCGAAGTGCTGGCGCTGACGTCGTCGCAATGGGACATCGCCGATCCGCAGCGCGCCGGCGAGATCCTGCAGGCCGGCGACGTGGTGATCAACTGCGCCGCATACACCGCCGTCGACGACGCGGAACGCGACCGCGACCTGGCCCACGCCATCAACGCCGCCGGCCCGGGATATATCGCTCAGGCCTGCGCGCGGGTCGGCGCGCAGATGGTGCAGATCTCCACCGACTACGTCTTCGACGGCGCGGCGTCGCGGCCCTACGAGCCCACCGACGACACCCGACCGCTCAGCGTCTACGGGCAGACCAAGCTGGACGGCGAGCGGGCCGTGCTCGACGCATTGCCGGGGGCCGTCGTGGTCCGCACCGCCTGGGTCTACACCGGCGGCAACGGCAAGGACTTCGTCGCCGCCATGCGCAGGCTGGCCGCCGGCGACGGAACCGTCGACATGGTCGACGACCAGACCGGCTCGCCCACCTACACCGGCGACCTGGTCGCCGCGCTGCTCGAGGTGGCCGACGGCAAAGTGCGTGCTCCGAACGGCATCGTCCATGCCGCCAACGGAGGCGAGGTCACCCGCTTCGGGCAGACCCGCGCGGTGTTCGAGATCCTCGGCGCCGATCCGGAGCGGGTGCGCCCGGTGAGCAGTAGCCACAACCCGAGGCCGGCCGCGCGGCCGGCGTATTCGGCGCTATCGGCTCGCCAGTCGCAAGAGGCCGGCCTGACGCCGCTGCGACCGTGGCGCGATGCGCTCGTGGCGGCGCTTGCCGTTCCCTGCTGAGGTGTCCGCGCCGCGTCGACCGTTACCCTCAACCCGTGAGTGACGTCCTGCCCGTGGTCACGGTGACTTATTCGCCGGGCGTACACCTGGATCGTTTTCTGGCCTCGCTGTCGCACGCGACCGAGCGGCCCGTCACCGTCCTGCTGGCCGACAACGGCTCCACCGATGGCACGCCGCAGGCCGCGGTCGAGCGGTACCCGGGCGTTCGGCTGTTCTCGACGGGCTCCAACCTCGGCTACGGCAGCGCGGTGAACCGCGCCGTCGCCGAACTGGGAGACGTCGACGAATGGATCATCGTGGCCAACCCGGACGTGCAGTGGGGCCCGGGCAGCATCGACGCGCTGTTGGACGCCGCAGCGCGCTGGCCCCGCGCGGCGACCCTCGGTCCGCTGATCCACGATCCCGACGGGTCGGTGTATCCGTCGGCTCGCGAATTGCCGAGCCTGATCCGGGGCGGCATGCACGCGATGCTCGGTCCACTGTGGAAGAACAATCCCTGGTCGGCGGCCTACCGCCAGGAGCGGCTGGAGCCCAGTGAGCGGCCGGTCGGCTGGCTGTCCGGGTCGTGCCTGTTGGTGCGTCGCTCGGCCTTCGAGCAGGTCGGCGGGTTCGACGAGCGCTACTTCATGTACATGGAGGACGTCGACCTCGGCGACCGGCTGGGGCGGGCCGGCTGGTTGAACGTCTATGTGCCCACGGCGGAAGTGCTGCACCACAAGGGGCACGCGACCGCCCGCGAATCGTCGCGCAATTTGGTCGCGCATCACAAAAGCACTTACCGCTACCTTGCCGACCGGCATTCTGGACCTTGGCGCGCTCCGCTGCGCTGGGGCTTTCGGGCCGGTCTGGCGGTGCGGTCGCGCCTGATGGTGCGTAACTCCGACGAAGGGCGGCGCCGATGAGCAAACAGGTTGATGCCGTCGTGCTGGTCGGCGGCAAGGGCACCCGGCTGCGGCCGTTGACGCTTTCGGCCCCCAAACCGATGTTGCCGACGGCCGGGTTGCCATTCCTGACCCATCTGCTGTCGCGCATCGCGGCGGCCGGGATCGAGCACGTGATCCTCGGAACATCTTACCAGCCAACGGTTTTCGAGGCCGAGTTCGGGGACGGGTCCAAGTTGGGTCTGCAGATCGAGTACGTGACCGAGCAGACGCCGCTGGGCACCGGCGGCGGGATCGCCAACGTCGCAAGCCGTCTGCGCTATGACACGGCGCTGGTGTTCAACGGCGACGTGCTCTCCGGGGCGGATCTCGGCCAACTGCTCGACTATCACCACGAGCAGCAGGCCGACCTGACGCTGCACCTGGTCCGGGTCGGCGACCCCCGTGCCTTCGGCTGCGTGCCGACCGAAAACGGCCGCGTCACAGCATTTTTGGAGAAGACCGAAGACCCGCCCACCGACCAGATCAACGCCGGGTGTTACGTGTTCTCCCGCGAGACCATCGACCGCATCCCGCGCGGTCGCGAGGTCTCGGTCGAACGTGAGGTGTTTCCGGCGTTCCTGGCCGACGGCGTCAAGATGTGCGGCTATGTCGATGCCAGCTATTGGCGCGACATGGGGACCCCCGAGGATTTCGTCCGCGGATCGGCCGATCTGGTCCGCGGTATCGCACCGTCGCCGGCGCTGGGTGGTCACCGTGGTGAGTCGCTGGTGCACGACGGCGCGGCGGTGTCGCCCGGCGCGCTGCTGATCGGCGGCACGGTCGTCGGGCGCGGCGCCGAAATCGGGCCTGGCGCACGGCTGGACGGCGCGGTCATCTTCGACGGCGTCCGGATCGAGGCGGGCAGCGTGATCGAACGCTCGATCATCGGTTTCGGCGCGCGGATCGGGCCGCGGGCGCTGGTCCGCGACGGCGTGATCGGCGACGGCGCCGACATCGGCGCCCGCTGCGAGCTGTTGCGCGGCGCGCGGGTGTGGCCCGGCGTCAGCATTCCCGACGGCGGGATCCGGTACTCCAGCGACGTCTAGTCGAACAGCTCGCGGTGGGCGCGGACGTAGTCGGCCACGCTTTGCGGTGGATGACCGGTGAGGTCCTGAACCTGTCCAGTGGAGCGGTTGTAGCGGTCCTCACGGTGCAGACGGGCCATCGTCGTGATGTGGTCCTGTAAATGGGGGTCGGCCCCGCTGCTCGCGAGTTCGCGCTTCCAATCGTCGAAGTCGAGCCGGTGACCGGTGATCGTCTTGCCCAGGGCGGTGCTGTACTGCGCAGCAAGGCCGTCGATGTCAAGAGCGGCAGGCCCGGTCAGCTCGTAGACGGCGCCGATGTGGCCGGCGGGATTCTGCAGGATCGCGCTCACCGTGTCCGCAACATCGCGGGCTGCGATCGGCGACGTTCGCCCGGCGCCGAATGGTAGTGCAAGCACCGACTTCTCGCGGATGGAGTGAGCGGCGAGGGCCGTGAATAGCGGGTTCTCCAAAAATGCTGTCGGCCTGACGTGCACCGCTGGTATCGGTGACCAGTCGATGACGCGTTCGGCAAGCCAGTGCAGGCGTTGATGATGCGATTCTGTGGTGCTCGTCGGTGTCATCTGCGACACCGTCATCTGCGACATGTTCACCAGCACATCGAGTTCGCTGAGTGCGGCCAGCGAGCAGACCACGGTCGCGGCTTCCAGGTAGGAGGCGGACACGCTCATGCTGAAGAACATCCGGTTCACGCCCTTGAGTGCCGCGGCAACGTCGACGGGGTTGGTCAGGTCGCCGACGACGACGTGAGCGCCCTTCTCGCGCAAGGCTTCTGCACGGGAATCCTCGCGATGCACCATGGCCCGCACGGTGCTGCCGGCCGCCAGCAGGCTGTCGGCGACCATGGCGCCGACGCCACCGACTCCACCGCCCGCGCCGGTCACTAGATATGTCGTCGGTGGTGTCATGTCGGTCCCTCTGGGTCGGCTAAGTATGCTTTAGTCAAGCCAGCGGGGTGCATGGGTTATTCCAGCGACATCCGGCCCCGAGTGTGCGACCAGCCGCACTCTCGGGTTCGACAGTGCGTCTAGCCGCACACTCGTGCCGCCCGCTCGACCAGATAGGCCAGGGCGTCGTCGGTGCCGTCGGGCAGCGCGTCGATCGGCCACCAGCGCAGGTCGTCCGATTCATCGCTGACCACGATCTGTGCCCCCGCCGGGGCGTGCGCCAGGAACTGCAGATCGAGATGGCGGGTCGGCACGCCCAGAGAGCAGGTCAGCGCATGGACATTGATCGCGGCCAGCTCGGGGTGCAGGCGCAGGCCGTCGACGCCGGACTCCTCGGTGGCCTCGCGCAGTGCCGCCCCGAGGATGTCGGCGTCGGAATCCTCACAGTGCCCGCCTAGTTGGACCCACCGGCCCAGCCGCGGATGCAACGTCAGCAAGACCTGGCTGCCGGTGTGGTCGAGTACCAACGCCGAGGCGGTGATGTGCCCCGGTGCGCATTCTCGACGGCAGGCATCCTCGCGGGCATCCAGAAATGCCAGCACGGCGTTACGAATCGAGTCCTGCGAGCGATCCGGCGCCCGCCAGTCGGTCAGCAGCGCGATGGCCGAGGAACGAACGCTCATTTGCGCACCAGCAGATCGCTGACCGCGACCGGTTCGCGCGGCTCGGTGACCGGCTGCTCGGGATAGCCGATCGCAATGGCGCCCAATGGTTCCCAATCGTCGGGCAGACCCAGTTCGGCCCGGACCAGATCCGGCGTGAAGATCGTCGAACCGATCCAGCAGCTACCCACCTCGCGCACCGCCAGTGCCACCAGCAGCGCCTGCACCGCGGCCCCGACCGCGACCGTGAACATCGTGTGTTCGGCGTCGGTCCGGGCGGCGTCGGGATAGCTGTGTGCGCCGTCGGGCACCAAGAACGGGATCACGACCTCGGGTGCGTCGTAGAGGATCTGGCCGCGCGCTGTCCGGCGCTCGACCGCGTCGGCGGACTTGCCGTCGCCGGTCAGGTCGGCCCGCCACTTGTCCCGCATTCGCTCGAGCAGCCGGTCGCGGACGGCTCGGGTCTGCAGCCACACGAAGCGGACCGGCCGGGTGTGGTGCGGCGCGGGAGCGGTGAGCGCCTCGGCCACCGCGTCCTCGATCAGCTGCGGTGGAACCGGTTCGTCGGCGAACTGGCGCACGGAGCGGCGGAACAGCTGGGCCTGCCGGCGGCCCAAGTCGAGGGCTTCGGCGGTGCCCAGCCAGAACAGGTCGTCGGTGCCGGAGCGCACGAGATGGCGTGCGGTGGCGTCGGTCTCGGTCACCACGCCGGCGGGCAGCCCGCGCACCACCGCCACTGGAATCGCGGTCAGCTTGCCCTTGACCAGGTCGGCCGCGGCGGCGATCTCATCGGCGACCGCGACCTCGGTAACTACCAACTCGTTGCCGTGCCGGTCGACCGCGCCCGCGTAAGCGTGCAGCACCGATACCCCGGCCGCGCCGACGGCGGCGTCGGTCTGGCCGTTGCGCCAGGCTCGGCCCATCGTGTCGGTGATGACCACGCCGACGATGACGCCCAGGCTTTCGCGCAGTCCGGCCCGCAGCACCGCGGCGCTGCCGTCGGGATCGACGGGTAGTAAAGCCAATTCGTCGGCGCCGATGTTGGACCCGTCCACGCCGGACGCGGCCTGCACCACGCCCAGCTTGTTCTCGGTGATCAGCGTTTTACCCTTGCGGGCCAACACCCGTACGGATTCTGCGTCGACGAGCTTGCGGCGCAACGTGTCTCGCGCTTCGGGATCTTCGGGCGCGGGCACCAGGCGGCCCTCGCACTTGGAGAGCACCTTGCTGGTCACCACCAAGACATCGCCGTCCCGTAGCCACGGCGCCGCGATCGTGAGCGCGGCCGTGAGGTCGTCGCCGGGCCGGAACTCGGGAAGTCCGGTCACCGGCAGGATTTCAATCGGTGAGGCCGTACCGTGCTCGGCTGGCGAAAGGTCAGTCATACCGCCACGCCTGCGAGTTCGAGGCCCGCGCCGACCATTTCGGCCGTTGCCTTCGGATCGGTCATCAGCAGTGGGACCGCCTTCACGGCGATGCCGTCGATGTCGGCGTGGTCGCCCTCGTGGATCAGCCAACAGTCCAAGATGCCGGTTCCGGACCGCGCGCCGTGGTACCGCCCGACCGCCTCGGCGGTGGAGTCGACGCCGATGACGCTCAGGCACTCATCGGCCATCCCGCGCAACGGCTTTCCGTAGATGATCGGGGAGTAGCCGACGACGGGAGCGCCGGTGGACCGCAGCGCCGACCTGATCCCGGGCACCGCCAGGATCGCTCCGACGCTCACCACCGGATTCGACGGCGCGATCAGGACCACATCGGCGTCGGCGATGGCGTCGGTGACTTCAGTTGTGGCGTTGGCCTTTTCGGCTCCGACGAAGGCGAAACTGTGGGTCGGCAGCTGTGCGCGGTAACGCACCCACCACTCCTGGAAGTGGATCGCCCGTTGGCTCCCGTCGCCGGGATCGGTGATGACAACGTGTGTCTCGCAACGGTCGTCGCTGGCGGGTAGCAGTCGCGCGCCGGGCTGCCAGCGGTCACACAGCGCGGCGGTCACTTGCGACAGTGGATAGCCGGCCCGCAGCATCTGGCTGCGCACCAGATGGGTGGCCAGGTCGCGGTCGCCGAGTTGGAACCAGTCCGGCTGCACCCCGTAGGCGACGAGTTCCTCTTTGGCATGCCAGGTTTCGTTGCGATGCCCCCACCCGCGTTCTGGGTCGACGCCGCCACCCAGGGTGTACATGCAGGTGTCCAGATCGGGACAGATGCGGACTCCGTGCATCCAGGCGTCGTCGCCGATGTTGACGACCGCAGTCAGCTCGTGGTCACCGGCAGGCTCAGCGTCGGAGGCGAATTGGCCGAGACCGAGTAGCTGCTGCACGCCGAGCAGGAAACGCGCGCCGCCCACTCCGCCGACCAGAACCGTCACCTTCACACCGCACGACAGTACGCGCGGCGGCGGCACAGACCCCGAGGTGAGTAGGGTGATCGAATCGGCGGGCTGGTGCCGGATTGCCTTGTGTGACAGGTGTGACCGACACGCCACACCCGATTCGGCCTCGGTACCGCAAAAAATTGGTCACGAGATGATATGGAAATCTGCCGAATCGCTTGCGAATCGACTCTTACCCGTGTGTAATCACAGCAGTGTCATTTCGGTTGGCCGGCCGGATTCGGTGTCGCAGACCGAGATTCGATCAAATGTTCGAATCGCAGATGGCCGACATCAGAACAGTGGTGACATTCGCGATCTACGAAACCAGGTGAGGAGGCGGAGCATGTCCTATGAACACCTTCGGGGACTAATGGGAGGAACACCGCACACCGCTCCCGGTCTGCCGTCGACAGGGGTATCCCCAAGGCCCCATTTGAGTTTGGTTCCCGAGGCCATCGAAGACGAATTCGAGGGCAACGAGGAAGCGACCGACCAGTGGCAAGACCGGGCGTTGTGTGCTCAAACGGATCCAGAGGCGTTCTTCCCCGAGAAGGGCGGCTCCACCCGCGAGGCCAAGAAGATCTGCCTTGGCTGCGAGGTGCGTAGCGAATGCCTCGAGTACGCACTGGCTCATGACGAGCGTTTCGGTATCTGGGGTGGGCTTTCCGAGCGCGAACGTCGTCGCCTCAAGCGCGGAATCATCTGACCTAGAGGGGTTATCGAATAGCGGGTGACCCGCTGAGCGCGCGGCAGCCGCGCTCGCGGTCGCCCGCTATTCGTCTTCTATGGTCGGGTCGATGACCGACGGTTCGACGTCCAGGTAGGTGGCCACCTGGGCCACCAGAATCTCATGCAGCAATTCGGCCAGTTCGACAGTGTCTTTGGCCCGTCGTTCGATTGGCTTGCGGAACAGCACAACTCGCGCGCGGGTAGCACTGCCGCGGACGTCGACGCCGGCGGCGATCAACCGGGCCAGCGCGATCGGTCCGTCGGCGACCACCTCCGGCGGCCACTGCACGTTCTCCGGATCCCTCGCCGAGATCCGGGGGATTTCATCGACGGCGACGTCGAGCCCAGTCAGTCGCTCCTGCCAACGGCGCTCGATCGGTTCGTAGGCCTCCAGCACCGCCATGTCGAAGCGCTCGGCGCGACTGCGCCATCCGGGAACAGTCGGTGGCAGCAGCGGACCGCGCATGTCGCGGCCGCGGCGCGAGACCCGTTTACCCGGCGAGCGCCGACCGCGCGGGGAGCTGCGCGAATCGCTCACCTGCCGATGGTAACGGTTGGGCATCCTGGCCCGATTGAATGCGCGTGTCCGCCGCGGTGTGGACGTTTTCGCACGATAACCTCTCGATCGTGAACGTTCCGCGTCGCTGCTGCCGGCCAGGGTGTCCGCACTACGCGGTCGCGACGCTGACCTTCGTCTACTCGGACTCGACGGCTGTGGTCGGCCCGTTGGCCGTCGCCAGCGAGCCGCATTCCTGGGACCTCTGCGTGAGCCACGCCGGCCGCATCACGGCGCCGCGCGGCTGGGAGCTGGTCCGGCATGCCGGGCCGCTGGCCACCAACCCCGACGAGGACGACCTGATCGCGCTGGCCGAAGCCGTCCGCGAAGGCCGCGACGTGGCCGCCGGCGGTGTTACGGTCAGCGGATTCCACGAGCCCGCCGGACAGTTCGGCGCCGCGCCGGTCGAGGCGCCGGCCACCGGCGTACTGACGTCGACCGCTGCGCGACCGGCCGGCAACGGTCGTCGCCGCGGGCACCTTCGGGTACTGCCGGATCCCTCCGAGTAGCGGTCGCGCGGTCAACCGAGCGTGCGGGTCGGCTCCGCCGCCCGGCTAGGCTTGACGCACCCCCGCTCGTTGTTTGTCGTCAGGAGCCCTCTCGATGTCTCGGCCCGCCGCGGCTGTTCACCGTGTGATCAAGGCGTATGACGTGCGAGGCCTGGTCGGTACGGAAATCGACGAGTCGTTTGTCACCGACGTCGGCGCCGCCTTCGCCCGGCTGATGCGCGGCGAAGGGGCCCGCCAGGTCGTGATCGGCCATGACATGCGGGACAGCTCGCCGTCGCTGGCGGCCGCCTTCGGCGACGGCGTCAACGGTCAGGGCCTGGACGTGGTGCGGATCGGGCTGGCGTCGACCGATCAGCTGTACTTCGCTTCCGGACTGCTCGACTGCCCGGGCGCGATGTTCACCGCGAGCCACAACCCGGCCGCCTACAACGGCATCAAGCTGTGCCGGGCGGGCGCCAAGCCGGTCGGCGCCGACACCGGGCTGAGTGCGATCAGCGACGACGTGATCGCCGGCATCCAACCCCACGACGGCAGCCGCGGAATCGTCTCCGACAAGGATGTGCTGGCCGAGTACGGCGAGTTCCTGCGTTCGCTGGTCGACACCGACGGGCTGCGTCCGCTGCGGGTGGCCGTCGACGCGGGCAACGGGATGGCGGGCCACACCGCACCCGCGGTGCTCGCCGCGATCGACTCGCTGACGCTGCTGCCCTTGTACTTCGAACTCGACGGCTCGTTCCCCAACCACGAGGCCAACCCGCTCGACCCGGCGAACCTGGCCGACCTGCAGGCCTTTGTCCGCGAGAACAACGCCGACATCGGGCTGGCCTTCGACGGCGATGCCGACCGCTGCTTCGTGATCGACGAGCGCGGCCTGCCAGTCTCGCCGTCGACGGTGACCGCGCTGGTTGCCGCCCGTGAGTTGGGCCGCGAGATCGGCGCGACCGTGATCCACAACCTGATCACGTCGCGCGCGGTGCCCGAGCTGGTGATCGAGCGAGGCGGCACGCCGGTCCGCTCGCGCGTCGGGCATTCCTATATCAAGGCGCTGATGGCCGAGACCGGCGCGATCTTCGGCGGCGAACACTCGGCGCACTACTACTTCCGCGACTTCTGGGGCGCCGACTCGGGCATGCTGGCCGCGCTCTACGTGCTGGCCGCTCTGGGCAACTCCGACCGTCCGCTGTCCGA
Organism: Mycobacterium sp. 1245111.1; assembly: GCF_001673405.1. Classification (GTDB taxonomy): domain Bacteria; phylum Actinomycetota; class Actinomycetes; order Mycobacteriales; family Mycobacteriaceae; genus Mycobacterium. The sequence continues at coordinate 23,629 of NZ_LZLV01000152.1, forward strand.
TCTGACCGCGGACTATCAGCGCTACGAGTCGTCCGGCGAAATCAACTTCACCGTCGCAGATTCCGCCGCCTGCGTGGAGGCGGTGCTCAAGGTTTTCGGCAGCCGGATCCACTCCATCGATCACCTCGACGGGGTGACGGTCGACCTCGGCGAGGGCAGCTGGTTCAACCTGCGCACCTCCAACACCGAGCCCCTGTTGCGGCTGAACGTGGAAGGGCGTTGCACCGAAGACGTCGACGTGGTCGTCGAGCAGGTCGGCGCGGAGATCCAGCGACAGAACAGCCAGGTCGGCGAGCCGGAGGCCGTCACGTGAACGCGGCCCAGGCCGCGATCGACCTCGACGACACCGACGGCCTGCTCGGCGCTGATCGCGACGGACTGCTGCGCGCGGCGTCGACGGCCGGCGCGCATGTCCGGTCGGTCGCCGCCGCGGTCGACGAGGGCGCGCTGGATTCGGTGGTCGACCAGGATGCCCGTCCGCGCACGATCATCTGGGTGCCCGGACGCGGCGTCGCCGAGACAGCGGGTGCAATCCTTGCCGCGACGTCCGGTGGTTCGGCGGCCGCGCCGATCGTGATCGCCGCGGAGGCGCCGCCGTGGATCGGGCCGTTGGACGTGCTGATCGTGGCGGGCGACGATCCCGGCGATCCTGCGCTGGTCGGGGCCGCCGGCAGCGGGGTGCGCCGCGGCGCGCGGGTCGTGGTCGCCGCCCCCTACGAGGGCCCGCTACGCGACAGCACCGCCGGGCGGGTGGCAGTGCTGGAGCCGCGGCTGCCGGTCGCCGGTGAGTTCGGCCTGTGCCGATACCTGGCCGTGGGCCTGGCGGTCCTGGGAGCCGTCGACCCCCCGCTGCGGGTGGATCTCGCCGCACTGGCCGACGAGCTGGACGCGGAAGCGTTGCGCAACAGCGCCACCCGTGAACTCTTCACCAATCCCGCCAAGGCACTTGTCGAGCGGATGTCGAGGCGACGCGTGGTGTTCGCGGGCGATTGCGCCGCCACCCTGGCGCTGGCCCGGCATGGCTCGGGTGTGCTGCTTCGTGTCGCGAACGAGGTGGCGGCCGCCAGCGGTATGGCCGACGCACTGACGGCGTTGCGGGCCGGTCCGGGTCCCGCCTTCGTCGATCTCACGGAGTCGCTGTTTCACGACGACCAGATCGACGGGCCGATCGCGGACCGGCTCAGATTGCTGGTGCTGACGCTCGCAGCCGAGCGCGCCGTGGTGACGTCTCGGGTGGCCGGGCTGCACGACGTCGACCTGGTCGGCGCCGAGGATGTGCCGGACCTGGCCGGGCGTCCCACGCCGCCTGGAGCCCAACGAGCGGAGCAGCAGCTGGCTATATTGGCTGTCCGACTGGAGATGGCGGCGGTTTATTTGCGGTTGGTACGGGGATAACTGGTTCTGAGGTAATGGCAAGTGCAGTTGCTACGCGGAGCGATACGGACATACGCGTGGGGGTCGCGGACCGCCATCGCGGAATTCACCGGTCGTCCGGTACCGGCCGCGCATCCCGAAGCCGAACTGTGGCTGGGCGCTAACCCCGGCGATCCGTCGTGGCTGGAAGAGCCCGGCGGCGAAGTGTCGTTGCTCCAGGCGGTGCTCGACGATCCCGAAGGCCAGCTGGGCGCGGCGACTCGCGCCCAATTCGGCGATGTACTGCCGTTTCTGCTCAAGGTGCTGGCGGCCGACGAACCGCTGTCGCTGCAGGCGCACCCCAGCGCCGAGCAGGCGGCCGAAGGGTTTCGGCGTGAGGAGCAGCTGGGCATCCCGGTGAACTCGGCGGTGCGCAACTATCGCGATGCCAGTCACAAGCCCGAACTGTTGGTGGCGCTGCAGCAATTCGAGGCGCTGGCGGGCTTTCGCCCCGCGGCCAAGACCATCGAGCTGTTGCGCGCGTTGGCGGTATCGGATCTGGACCCGTTCATCGATTTGCTCAACGACCAGTCCGACGCCGACGGTCTGCGGGCGTTGTTCACCACCTGGATTACCGCGCCACAACCCGACATCGACGTTCTGGTTGCCGCGGTGCTCGACGGCGCGATCAACTACGTGAGTTCCGGCGCCACGGAATTCGCCGCCGAGGCCAAGACCGTGCTCGAGCTGGGGGAGCGCTATCCCGGTGACGCCGGGGTGCTGGCCGCGCTGTTGCTCAACCGCATCACGCTGGGCCCCGGCGAGGGGATCTACTTATCGGCCGGCAACCTGCACGCCTATCTTCGCGGTGTCGGCCTTGAGGTCATGGCTAACTCCGACAACGTGTTACGCGGTGGCCTGACCCCCAAACACGTCGACGTTCCGGAGTTGCTGCGAGTGCTGAACTTCAACCCGACGACCGAATCGCAGTTGCGCGCCGACACCCATCGGGATGGGCTGGCGTCGTTCTACGACACGCCCACCGCGGAGTTCGCGGCGTCGATGCTCTTGCTGGGTGACGACCTGGTCGGGCACGAGGTCGACGCGCCGTCGCGCCACGACGGACCGCAGATCCTGCTCTGCATCGAGGGTACGACGGCCGTACACGGAAAGTCCGGGGCGCTGGTGCTGACCCGTGGCGCCGCCGCGTGGGTGGCCGCCGACGACGGCCCGATCCGGCTGGTCGCTCAGGAGCCGACCAAGATCTTCCGGGCCACCGTCGGCCTTTAGGCCCGCGCGTGTTCTCGTCGGCCGGCCCGTTGCTCGGCCAGCCACAGCCGCATGTTGTGCGCGATAGTGCGACCGACAAGCTTCGCCGACGGGACCATGTAGAGGCTGTCCAGCAACGAGAACCGTCGCAGGAACCATTCGGCGAGAACGGGATCGGTCTCGGCCGCGCCGAGGAATTGGTCGAACAGGCCGCCGACCGGACCGAACCACCACGGCTTGTCGCCGGCCGCGTGATGGAACGTCAGGTCTCCGATCGCCGTCATCGTCCAGACCGGAAAGGTGGTTTTGGCGGTGGCCCGATTCACCGCGCGCACCACATCGCCACCCTCGGCCAGGGCGCGACGAAGATGACCCGCCTGCAGCGACGTCATCGTCATGCCCTGGCCGTAGGTCGGGTCGAAGCTGACTACCGCGTCGCCGAGCGGCACGATCCCGGCCGGGAAGCGGTCCAACTCGTGGTATCGCCGCCACCGGCTGGCGGGGAAGCGGTGGAAAGCCACCTCGCCGACGGGTTCGGCCCGCCGCAGCGCTCCGGCGATGCGCTCCGGCAGCAATGTGTCGGCCAGCGTGACCATCTCCGGAAAGGTCTGCGGCGGTTCGACTTTGGCGACACCGAAAGTCGTCAGCGTCCAGGTGCCGTCCTCGTAGCCCAGTAGGCCCAGCCCGCGCGGCTGGTCCCGCGATGCGCCGGCGACGATCACCCGCTCCCGGATCGCGCCCTCGGGCAGCCGAAACTGTTGTGACGCATAGCCGATGCCCACATCGATGGTCTTTTCCGGCGGACGCTGAAAACCCCACTGCTCCAGCCAGACCGGCAGCCGGGTACCGCGTCCGGCCGCGTCGATGACGAGGTCGGCGGGCACGAAGTCGGATTCGTCGGTGTCGCTGTCGAGCAGCACGCCCGTGACCCGTTGGACGTCGAAATCGAAGCGTGGCTGAGCCACCGACCGATGCTGAATCTCGACATTGGCAATGTCGTGGACCTTGCGGCGGATCTGCCATTCCAGTTGCGGTCGGCTCGGCACGTAGGCGGTGAACCGGTCCCGCAGGGTATGCCCGGTGCCCAGCACATGTCCGGCGGCGCCGAAGTGGATGCAGTCCGGCCGGTTCTCCAGGATGGGTACGCCGGCGGCCACCATGTCGTCGAGCAGACCGGGGAACAACTCGTCGAATTCCAGTGCGCCACGGGCCATCAGTAGGTGCACGTGGCGGCCCTGCGGGACGGCGGCGCGGTTACTGGGTGTGCTCGGCAGTTCGTCGCGTTCGAAGACCGTCACCCGGTCGAAGAACTCCGAGGCCACCCGCGCCGCGGACAGCCCGCCGATGCTGGCGCCGATCACGACGGCGTGTCCCCGGATGTTCTCCCCACCCATCTCGCCACCGTACTCGGTACTGTCCTTAGGACATGGCTAATCGCTGGCGCACCAAATCGATTGAGCAATCGATTGCCGACACCGACGATCCGGAGACCCGACTCCGCAAGGACCTGAGCTGGTGGCACCTGTGTGTGTTCGGCGTGTCGGTGGTAATCGGCGCGGGTATCTTCACCGTCACCGCGTCCACCGCGGGTGATATCACCGGGCCCGCGATCTGGATCTCGTTTCTGATCGCGGCGCTCACCTGCGGCCTGGCGGCGCTGTGCTACGCGGAGTTCGCCTCGATGCTGCCGGTGGCCGGCAGCGCCTACACGTTCTCCTATGCCACGTTCGGCGAATTCGTGGCCTGGACCATCGGCTGGAACCTGGTCCTGGAGCTGGCGATCGGTGGCGCGGTGGTCGCCAAAGGCTGGTCGAGCTATCTGCAGACGGTATTCGGATTGACAAGCAAAACAATCCGGTTCGGGTCCACGAAGCTGGACTGGGGAGCGCTGTTGATCGTCGCGCTGGTGGCCACGTTGCTGGCCCTGGGCACCCGGTTGTCGTCGCATTTCTCGACGGTGGTGACCGCGGTCAAGGTCACCGTGGTGCTGCTGGTGATCGTCGTGGGAGCGTTCTACGTCAAACGAGCGAACTACTCGCCGTTCATCCCGCCGCCAGAGGATGACCGCTCCGGCAGCGGCATCAACCAGTCGCTACTGTCGCTGTTCACCGGTGCGCACAGCAGCCACTACGGCTGGTACGGGGTGCTGGCCGGCGCCTCGATCGTGTTCTTCGCGTTCATCGGATTCGACATCGTCGCCACCATGGCCGAGGAGACCAAGAACCCGCAGCGCGACGTCCCCGTCGGCATTATGGCCACGCTCGGCATCGTCACCGTGCTCTACGTGGGGGTGTCGGTCGTGCTGTCGGGGATGGTGTCCTACACGCAACTCAAGACCGCCCCCGACGGTCAGCACGCCAACCTCGCCACCGCCTTCGCCGCGAACGGCGTGCATTGGGCTTCCGGGATCATCTCGATCGGCGCGCTCGCGGGGCTGACCACCGTGGTGATGGTGCTCCTGCTCGGCGGCTGCCGGGTGCTGTTCGCGATGGCACGCGACGGGTTGTTGCCGCGCCGGCTGGCCAAGACCGGTTCGCACGGCACCCCGGTGCGGATCACCGTGCTGGTCGCGGTGATGGTCGGCGCGACCGCCTCCGTGTTTCCCGCCGACAAACTCGAGGAGATGGTCAACGTCGGCACCCTGTTCGCGTTCCTGCTGGTGTCGGCCGGCGTCATCGTGCTGCGCCGCACCCGCCCGGATCTGCCGCGCGGGTTCCGCGCGCCGTGGGTGCCGGTGCTGCCCATCGCGTCGGCGTGCGCCTGCGTCTGGCTGATGGTCAACCTCAGCGTGATCACCTGGGTGCGCTTTGTTGTGTGGATGGTCATCGGGGTGGGGATCTACCTTGGCTTTGGCCACCGGAATTCGGTGCTGGCCAGGCGTGACGCCGATGCCAAACATGGTGTGCAACTGAGTAATCGCTCCGTTTGAAAGCGGTGGGCGTTCGACTTAGTATCGGAGAATCAAGATCACTCGAGGCGCCACATCGTTTCGTCGCGTCTCGAGGTCCCACGACTCGCCGGAGGCTGCCGGTATGCCAGGAGGATCTGCCGACACCACGGTGCCGTGGCAGGACAAGAAGCGCCATCTGTGGCTGATGGGATTGATCTTCCCGACGCTGGTGATCACCGTGACGCCGTTTATTTGGCTGATGAATCAGGCGGGCTGGTATCCCGCTTCCCAGGTGCTGCTCTGGATCGGCCCGATCCTGCTGTACGTCCTGATGCCCGCGCTCGACCTCGGATTCGGGGCAGACGGACAGAATCCGCCCGACGAAGTGACCCAGTGGCTGGAAGACGATAAGTACTACCGCTTCTGTACCTTTGCCTTCATCCCGTTGCAATACCTGAGCTTCGTCGCCGCCGCGCTGACGTTCGTCGCGCCGAACCTCAGCTGGTTGGGTCAGGAAGGTCCGCTGAGTTGGCCGGCCAAGATCGGCCTGGCGCTGTCGATAGGCGCCCTGGGTGGCGTCGGCATCAATACCGCGCACGAGTTGGGGCACAAGAAGGATTCGCTGGAGCGCTGGCTGTCGAAGATCTCGCTGGCGCAGACCGGCTACGGCCATTTCTTCATCGAGCACAACCGTGGTCATCATGTCCGGGTCGCGACACCGGAAGACCCGTCGTCGGCGCGCTTCGGCGAGACGTTCTGGGAGTTCTTGCCACGCAGCGTTTTCGGCAGCCTTCGCTCGGCGTTGCGGCTGGAGGCACAGCGGGTCCGGCGGCAGGGCGGCAATCCGTGGAATCCGAAGACCAACGACGCCCTCAACGCGTGGCTGATGACCGTGGCGCTGTGGGCCGCGCTGGTGGCGGTTTGTGGCCCCGCGGTGATCCCCTTCCTGCTCATCCAGGCGGCGTTCGGCATCAGCCTGCTGGAGGCGGTCAATTATCTCGAGCACTACGGACTCCTCAGGCAGAAGAAAGCCAGTGGCCGCTATGAGCGCTGCACGCCCGAGCACAGCTGGAACTCCGATCACCTCGTCACCAACCTGTTGCTGTATCACCTGCAACGGCACAGCGATCACCACGCCAACCCAACGAGGCGCTACCAGACCTTGCGCAGCATGGAGGGGGCGCCGAGCCTGCCGTGCGGCTACGGGACGCTGATCGGGTTGACCTACTTCCCGCCGCTGTGGCGCCGGCTGATGGATCACCGGGTGCTCGCGCATTACGGCGGCGACGTCACGCAGATCAACGTGCAGCCCCGCCTGCGGGAGAAGATGCTGGCCCGCTACGGGTCTGCGGCCTGACCGCCGCGCTGCGCCCGTAGTGACGGCGACCTTTTCGCCGGCCGATTTTTCGCACTGAGTGCACGTGCGAGGACCCTTAATGTCCTGCGGTTTTTACAAATCATCACGATATGTCTAGACAAGCGACGCAGAGTGCACTAATGTCCAGTCTCAAGGTGTGATGGCTCACAAGGAGGTTGGCGATATGACGTCAGCGGCAGCGGCGCTACCGAACGCGCGGATGTGGCAGGACAAGAAGCGTTATCTGTGGCTGATGGGACTGATCGTCCCGACGCTGCTGCTGGCGATCCTGCCGATCGTCTGGGCGATGAATCAGGCCGGCTGGCAGACCGCTTCCCAGGTGCTGTTCTGGATCGGTCCGATCCTGCTCTACATCCTGCTTCCGGCGCTTGACCTGCGGTTCGGCGCCGACGGCCAGAATCCGCCCGACGAGGTGATGGAGTGGCTGGAGAACGACAAGTACTACCGCTACTGCACCTATGCCTTCATCCCGTTCCAGTTCGTCAGCCTGGTTCTCGGCGCGTACCTGTTCACCGCGTCGAACCTCGGCTGGCTGGGCTACGACGGGCCGCTGAGCTGGCCGGCCAAGATCGGTCTCGCGCTGTCGGTAGGCGCCCTGGGCGGCGTCGGCATCAACACCGCGCACGAGATGGGGCACAAGAAGGATTCGCTGGAACGGTGGCTGTCCAAGATCACCCTCGCGCAGACCGGCTACGGCCACTTCTACATCGAGCACAACCGCGGCCACCACGTCCGGGTGGCGACGCCCGAAGACCCCGCGTCGGCACGCTTCGGCGAGACGTTCTGGGAGTTCTTGCCGCGCAGCGTGTTTGGTAGCGCCAAGTCGGCCTGGCGGCTGGAGGCTCAGCGGATTCGCCGGCAGGGCGGCAACCCGTGGAATCCCAAGACCTACCTGTCCAACGACGTGATCAACGCGTGGCTGATGACCGTGGTGCTGTGGGGCGCTCTGATCGCGGTGTTCGGCCTGGCGCTGATCCCGTTCCTGCTCATCCAGGCGGTCTTTGGCTTCAGCCTGCTCGAGTCGGTCAACTACCTCGAGCACTACGGGCTGTTGCGGCGCAGAGGTGAGAACGGCCGCTACGAGCGGTGCACGCCCGAGCACAGCTGGAACTCCGACCACATCGTGACCAACCTGTTCCTGTATCACCTGCAACGGCACAGCGACCATCACGCCAACCCGACCCGGCGCTACCAGACGTTGCGCAGCATGGACGGGGCACCGAACCTGCCCAGCGGCTACGCGGCGCTGATCGGGTTGACCTACTTCCCGCCGCTGTGGCGTCGGCTGATGGACCACCGGGTGCTCGCGCACTACGGCGGCGACATCACCCGGGTCAACGTGCAGCCCCGCCTGCGCGAGAAGATCCTTGCCCGCTACGAAGCGGCGGCCTGATGGTCAGCTGCCGCTGCCCCGAACCAGTTGTCGCCGACGTGAATTCGGCGACGCGACACGCCGGAAAAGCGTCGTGTCGTTCACTTTCAATGGAGGTATCGACATGAACGACTACAAACTCTTCATCTGCGTGCAGTGCGGCTTCGAGTACGACGAAGCCAAGGGCTGGCCGGAGGACGGCATCGCCCCCGGCACCCGCTGGGATGACATCCCCGAGGATTGGAGCTGCCCGGACTGCGGCGCCGCGAAGTCGGACTTCGAGATGGTGGAAGTCGCGCGCACGTGACGTCTACCCTCACGCATGTGAAGCAACGGGTCCCGTACGCCGAGGCGTCACGGGCCCTGTTGCGTGATTCGGTGCTCGACGCGATGCGGGAGCTGTTGCTCAGCCGCGACTGGTCGGCGATCACCCTGGCCGACGTGGCCCGCGCCGCGGGGATCAGTCGCCAGACCATCTACAACGAATTCGGGTCGCGCCACGGCCTGGCCCAGGGCTACGCGCTGCGGCTGGCCGACCGGCTGGCGAGCGCCGTCGAGGACGCGATCTACGCCAACGTCGGCGACGTCTACGCCGCGTTCCTGCAAGGGTTTCGGGCGTTCTTCGCCGACTCCGCGGCCGATCCGCTGGTGATCTCGTTGCAGACCGGCGTGGCCAAACCCGATCTGCTGCAGATCATCACCACCGACAGTGGGCCGATCATCACGCACTGCTCGGCGCGCCTGACGTCGTCGTTCGTGCACAGCTGGATGCGCGCCAGCGAGGAGGATTCCGGGATGATCGCGCGCGCGATCGTCCGGTTGGCGATGAGCTACGTGTCGATGCCGCCAGAGGCGGATCATGACGTGGCCGCTGACCTGGCACGACTCATGACGCCGGCCGCCGAGCGCTACGGTGAACTTCGGGATGACTTCGAGCCGGGTACCACCGGTGAGGGCGCGAAACCCAGCGAATAGGCTTGTCGTCGCCGACTGACCTCAGATCGTGGCGGGCAACGCGTCGCGATTAATATATAACCAAGCTAATTAGTTGACCGGAGGAATGGGTAGTAGATGACGACGACCGAACAGCAGCTGACCGCTGACGTGGTGAACGGGATCGACTTCAAGGTGGCCGACCTGTCGCTGGCCGACTACGGCCGCCGCGACATCGAGCTTTCCGAGCAGGAAATGCCGGGCCTGATGTCGCTGCGTCGTGAGTACCACGACGTCCAGCCGCTCAAGGGCGCCCGCATCTCGGGTTCGCTGCACATGACCGTGCAGACCGCGGTGCTGATCGAGACCCTGACGAGCCTCGGTGCTGAAGTTCGATGGGCGAGCTGCAACATCTTCTCCACCCAGGACCACGCCGCCGCCGCGGTGGTCGTCGGCCCGCACGGGACCCCGGAGAAGCCGCAGGGTGTGCCGGTGTTCGCGTGGAAGGGCGAGACCCTCGAGGAGTACTGGTGGGCCGCCGAGCAGATTCTGACCTGGCCCGACGAGCCGGCCAACATGATCCTGGACGACGGTGGTGACGCCACCATGCTGGTGCTGCGCGGCGCGCAGTATGAGAAGGCCGGCGTGGTTCCGCCCGACGAGGAAGACGACTCGGCCGAGCACCGGGTGTTTTTGAACCTGCTGCGCAAGCGCTTCGAGACCGACAAGGACAAGTGGACCAAGATCGCCGCGTCGATCAAGGGTGTGTCGGAGGAGACCACCACCGGTGTGCTGCGGCTCTACCAGTTCGCCGCCGCCGGGGAGCTGGCGTTCCCGGCAATCAACGTCAACGACTCGGTGACCAAGTCCAAGTTCGACAACAAGTACGGCTGCCGCCACTCGCTGATCGACGGCATCAACCGCGGCACCGACGTGCTGATCGGTGGCAAGAAGGTGCTGATCTGCGGCTACGGCGACGTCGGCAAGGGCTCGGTGGACTCGCTGGCCGGCCAGGGTGCGCGGGTGACCGTCACCGAGATCGACCCGATCAACGCCCTGCAGGCGCTGATGGAGGGCTACGACGTCAAGCGGGTCGAAGACGTCATCGGCGAGGCCGACATCGTCATCACCACCACCGGTAACAAAGACATCATCACCCTCGAGCACATGAAGGCGATGAAGGACAAGGCGATCCTGGGCAACATCGGCCACTTCGACAACGAGATCCAGGTGGCGCGGCTGGAGAAGTCGGGAGCGATCAAGACCAACATCCGCCCACAGGTCGACCTGTGGACCTTCCCGGACACCGGCAAGTCGATCATCCTGCTGTCCGAGGGTCGCCTGCTGAACCTCGGCAACGCGACCGGCCACCCGTCGTTCGTGATGAGCAACAGCTTCTCCAACCAGGTCATCGCGCAGATCGAGCTGTGGACCAAAAACGACGAATACGACAACGAGGTCTACCGGCTGCCCAAGCACCTGGACGAGAAGGTGGCTCGCATCCACGTCGAAGCCCTCGGCGGCGAGCTGACCAAGCTCACCAAGGAGCAGGCCGAGTACATCGGTGTCGACGTCGACGGCCCGTACAAGCCCGACCACTACCGCTACTGAGTTATCGCGTCGGTCGCCGAGCGTGACAGCACAGTCACACTCGGCGCCAAGCGTGACTGCATCATCACAATCAGCACGGCGCGACTAGGCTCGCGCCGTGCTGATTGCTATCGAGGGCGTCGACGGCGCCGGCAAGCGGACGCTCACCGATGGCCTACGCGCGACGTTCCAGGCCGCCGGGAAATCCGTGGCGACGCTGGCCTTTCCGCGCTACGGGCAGTCGGTGACCGCCGACGTGGCGGCCGAGGCGCTGCACGGCCGGCACGGTGACCTGGCTTCCTCGGTGTATGCGATGGCGATGCTGTTCGCACTCGACCGCGCGGGCGGCGCGGATCAGATTCGCGACCTGCGCCGCGACCACGACCTGGTGATCCTGGATCGCTACGTCGCGTCCAATGCCGCGTACAGCGCCGCGCGCCTGCACCAGCGGGCCGACGGCGAGGCGGTCGGCTGGGTGCACGAGCTGGAATACGGCCGGCTGGGGTTGCCGACGCCGGACTGGCAGGTGCTGCTCGGGGTTTCGGCTGAACTCGCTGATCAGCGCGCCCGCCACCGGGCCAGCGTGGACCGCGGCCGGGAACGCGACGCCTACGAACGCGACATCGGACTGCAGCAGCGCACCGCCGCGGTCTACGCCGAATTGGCGGCGGCGAACTGGGTTGGACGGTGGCTGGTGGTCGACGAGACGGTCGATCCGGGCGGGCTCGCGGCTCAGTTAATGGCCTAGTTGCCGCCCCGTTGTGAGTCAGCTGTGGTAATAGGTGCACGAAACACGCGTGTGGTAGCCCCCTTTTGGCCCGTTCTGGTGACACCATGGAGACCATGAGGCAAAGGATTCTCGTGGTTGACGACGACGCGTCGCTGGCCGAGATGCTGACCATTGTGCTGCGGGGAGAAGGTTTCGACACCGCCGTCATTGGTGATGGCACCCAGGCGCTGACCGCGGTACGTGAACTGCGGCCCGACCTGGTGTTGCTGGACTTGATGCTGCCGGGCATGAACGGCATCGACGTATGCCGGGTGCTGCGCGCCGACTCCGGGGTCCCGATCGTGATGCTCACGGCCAAGACCGACACGGTCGACGTGGTGCTCGGGCTGGAGTCGGGCGCCGACGACTACATCATGAAGCCGTTCAAGCCGAAGGAGCTGGTCGCCCGCGTGCGGGCGCGGTTGCGGCGCAATGAAGACGAGCCGGCCGAGATGCTCTCGATCGCCGATGTCGACATCGACGTGCCCGCCCACAAGGTCACCCGCAACGGCGAGCAGATCTCGTTGACGCCGCTGGAGTTCGACCTGCTCGTGGCGTTGGCGCGCAAACCGCGCCAGGTGTTTACTCGTGATGTGCTGCTCGAACAGGTGTGGGGCTACCGCCACCCCGCGGACACCCGTTTGGTGAACGTGCACGTCCAGCGTCTGCGGGCCAAGGTCGAAAAAGACCCGGAAAACCCGACCGTTGTACTGACCGTTCGAGGAGTGGGTTACAAGGCCGGACCTCCGTGATCCTGAAGCGTCGCAATAAGTTGGAGCGGCGCGGGTGATCTGGGGGTCGAGACCACGTTTTCGTGGTCGTTTTGGCCGGTCCGGCCCTGTCATGCGGGGCATGGGCACACTGAGCCGCGCGCTGGGCGTGGCGTGGCGCCGCTCCTTGCAGCTTCGGGTGCTCGCCCTGACTCTCGGCATGTCGCTGACCGTGATCCTGGCGCTGGGCTTCGTGCTGACCAGCCAGGTCACCAACCGCGTGCTGGACGTCAAGCTTCGCGCCGCCACCGAGCAGATCGAGCGCGCCCGCAGCACGGTCAGCGGGATCGTCAGCGGTGAAGAGGCCCGCTCGCTGGACAGCAGCTTGCAGCTGGCCCGCAACACGTTGACGTCCAAGACCGACCCCACGTCCGGGGCGGGCTTGGCCGGCGCGTTCGACGCGGTGCTGGTGGTGCCCGGTCAGGGCCCGCGCCCGGCGGCGTCGGCCGGGCCGGTCGACCAATTGCCGGATTCGCTAAGGGAATTCGTCAAGGCCGGGCAGGTGGCCTACCAGTACGCGACCGTGCACACCGAAGGCTTCTCGGGCCCGGCGCTGGTGATCGGCACCCCGACGACCTCGCGGGTGAACAACCTCGAGCTGTACCTGGTGTTCCCGCTGGGCAACGAGCAGAGCACGATCGCGCTGGTCCGCGGAACCATGGCCACGGGCGGTCTAGTGCTGATGGTGCTGCTGGCCGGCATCGCATGGCTGGTCACCCGCCAGGTGGTGGTCCCGGTCCGGGCCGCCGCGCGGACGGCCGAACGATTCGCCGACGGCCATCTGTCCGAACGGATTCCGATCCGCGGCGAAGACGACATGGCCCGGCTGGCGGTGTCGTTCAACGACATGGCCGAGAGCCTGTCGCGCCAGATCGCACAGCTCGAGGAGTTCGGAAACCTGCAGCGCCGATTCACCTCCGACGTCAGCCACGAACTGCGCACCCCGCTGACCACCGTCCGGATGGCCGCCGACCTGATCCACGACCACATGGAAGACCTCGAGCCCGCGCTGCAGCGGTCCACCGAGTTGATGGTCAACGAGCTGGACCGGTTCGAGTCGCTGCTCAGCGATCTGCTGGAAATCTCGCGTCACGACGCCGGTGTCGCCGAATTGTCGGTTGAGGCAGTGGATCTGCGGACAACCGTCAACAACGCGCTGAGCAATGTCGGGCACCTGGCCGAAGACGCCGGCGTACAGATGATCGTCGACATGCCGGAAGAGGACGTCATCGCCGAGGTCGATCCACGCCGGGTCGAGCGCATTCTGCGCAACCTGATCGCGAATGCGATCGACCATGCGGAGCACAAACCGGTCCGCATCCGGATGGGCTACGACGAAGACACCGTCGCGGTGACCGTGCGTGATTACGGCGTCGGCCTTCGGCCCGGCGAGGAGAAGTTGGTGTTCAGCCGGTTCTGGCGCTCCGACCCGTCGCGGGTGCGGCGATCCGGGGGGACCGGTCTAGGCCTGGCGATCAGCGTCGAGGACGCCCGGCTGCACCAGGGACGACTGGAAGCCTGGGGGGAGCCGGGTAACGGCGCCTGCTTCCGGCTCACCCTTCCGCTGGTTCGCGGACACAAGGTGACAACCAGCCCGCTGCCGATGAAACCTGTTGCCCCAGAACGGAACGAGCGCCCACCCCGGCAACGCGAGCACGCCGAGCGGGGCGTGTGATGCGTCGGGTAATCGCGCTCCTGGCAGCGTCGACCCTCGTCCTGGCCGCCTGCGCGGGGGTGCCGAATGGATCGGCGCCACAGGCCATCGGCACCGTCGACCGGCCGGCGCCGGCGAACCTGCCCAAGCCGACGCCCGGCATGGAACCCGACGTGCTGTTGCGCGAATTCCTCAAGGCCACCGCCGATCCGGCCAACCGGCACCTCGCGGCCCGGCAGTTCCTCACCCAGACGGCGTCCAACAAGTGGGACGACGCCGGTAGCGCGCTGCTCATCGACCACGTGGTATTCGTCGAAACCCACAGCGCCGAAAGGGTTTCCGTGGCCATGCGGGCCGAGGTCCTCGGTTCGCTGTCGGACATTGGTGTTTTCGAGACCGCCGAGGGCCAGCTGCCCGACCCCGGGCCGATCGAACTGGTCAAGACGCCGGGCGGTTGGCGTATCGACAAGCTACCCGACGGTGTGTTCCTGGACTGGCAGCAATTTCAGGCCACCTACAAGCGCAACACGCTGTATTTCTCCGACCCGACCGGCAAGACGATGGTGCCGGACCCGCGCTACGTCGCCGTGTCCGATCGCGACCAGCTGGCCACCGAGCTGGTGTCCAAGCTGATCGCCGGACCGCGCCCCGAGATGTCGAAAAGCGTGCACAACATGCTGACCTCGCCGGTGCGACTGCGGGGCCCGGTGACCCGCGCCGACGGCGGCAAGGGCGGCATCGGTCGCGGCTACGGCGGCGCCCGCATCGACTTGGAATTGCTGACCGTCGCCGACCCGCGCAGCAGGCAACTCGTTGCGGCACAGATCATCTGGACACTGGCTCGCGCCGACATCAAGGGGCCGTACGTGATCAAGGCCGACGGGGCCTCGCTCGACGAGCGCTTCGCCGACGGCTGGAACACCACCGACGTCGCAGCCACCGACCCGGGGGTGGCCGAAGGCGCGGCCGCCGGGGTGCACGCGCTGATCGGCGGACGCATCGTGGCACTCGACGGCCAGCGCTCCGACCCGGTGCCGGGCGCCTTTGGCCGGGCCACCGACCAGGCCGCCGCCGCGCTGTCGCGTAACGGGCACCGGGCGGCCTCGGTGGTGGTGCAACGGCCCGGCGCCCCCGACATGGCGTCGTCGCTGTGGATCGGCGACCTCGGTGGCGAGGCAGCAGAAGCCGCTGACGGACATACCCTTTCGCGACCGACCTGGTCGCTGGACGACGCGGTATGGGTGGTGGCCGACGGCAACACAGTGCTGCGCGCCATCCAGGAAACCGCCTCCGGGCAACCCGCGCGCCTGCCAGTCGACTCGGCCGCGGTGTCCAGTCACTTCCCCGGCGTCATCGCCGAGTTGCAGCTGTCCCGTGACGGCACGCGCGCGGCGATGGTGATCAACGGGCAGGTGATCTGCGCCAGCGTCGAGCAGACTCAGGCCGGCCAGTTCGCGCTGACCTATCCGCGGCGGCTCGGCTTCGGGCTGGGCTCCTCGGTCGTGTCGCTGGCCTGGCGCACCGACGAGGACATCGCGGTGAGCCGCAACGACGCCGAGCACCCGGTGTCCTACGTCAACATCGACGGGGTGAACTCCGATGCGCCGACCGGCCATCTGCAGCAACCGGTCGGGGTGATCGCGGCCAACCCGTCGACGGTGTACGTCGCCGATCCGCGCGGCGTGATGCAGCTGTCGATCTCCGGCGCCGAAGGCGTGCAGGGTTGGATCGACGTCCCAGCGTTCATGGTCGGCGGAGCGATGCCGGTGATGCCCGGCTGAGTCGCCGGACAGAAGTGTCGGTGCCTGGCGGCAGAATTGCGCCGTGCTGGATCTGGTCCTACCGCTGGAATGCGGCGGCTGCGGGACGCCGTCGACCCGGTGGTGTGCAGTCTGCGCCGCCGAGTTGGCCTTGGGTCCCGACGCGCCACGAGTCGTCACCCCGCGCATCGATCCCCAGGTACCGGTGTTCGCGCTGGGCCGCTACGCCGGTGCGCGCCGGCGCGCGATCGTCGGGGTAAAGGACCGCGGCCGCGCGGACCTGGCCACGCCGCTGTCCCGTTCGCTGGCCCTGGGCTTGGACCGGCTGCTGGGATGGGGTCTGCTCACGGTGCCGTTGACCGTCGTCGCGGCCCCGACCCGCAGCTGGTCGGCCCGGCAGCGCGGGGGAGATCCGGTCACCCGGATCGCCGCACTGGCGACGGCCGGTCATCCCGGTATCACGATCGCCCGCGCGCTGCGGATGAAACCTTGGGCACGCGACTCGGCTGGGCTGGACAGCGCCACACGCGAACGTAATATCGCCGGCCGGGTGTTGCTGACGCGACGCCGCCTGCCGGCCTGTGGTGAGGTGCTGTTGGTCGACGACATCGTCACGACCGGGGCGACCGCGCGTGAGTCGGTCCGCGTGCTGCAGGCCGCCGGCACGCGGGTGTCGGCTGTGCTGGCGTTAGCTGCGGCGTGAGCGTTTGTGAAGAACTCGCAACAGGTCGCCCAAAATGGTGGCACTGCTGCCCGTCCACGGTCTACCGTCGATCGCAAGCACCAACAACGCCTTAACGCAGCGCAAATCGCAGCTTGAGGCGCCACCGTCAACGGTAGGGGGTGAGTTTTCGACACCTTGCATCGGCGGGCGGCCAATCCTGTTCTGACAACCCCGTCGGCGCGTGCACCCATAACCGGGCGCGCTTAGCTGCGTGCAATGCGAGAGAAGGCGAGTTGTCAAGCATGTCAAGGCAAACCGTGGATTCCGGACAGCTGCTGGCAGAACCTCCGGTCGACATCGACGAGCACGAACCGACCCCGCACGCCGAGGTCGTGGTGAAAGGGCGCAACGTCGAGATCCCTGACCACTTCCGCGTCTACGTCTCGCAGAAACTCGCCCGCCTGGAGCGATTCGATCGAACCGTCTACCTGTTCGACGTCGAACTCGACCACGAACGCAATCGTCGCCAGCGCAAGTCCTGTCAGCATGTCGAGATCACCGCTCGCGGTCGCGGCCCCGTGGTCCGGGGCGAAGCGTGCGCCGACAGCTTCTATGCCGCGCTCGAGGCCGCGGTCGCCAAACTGGAGGGCCGACTGCGCCGCGTGAAGGATCGCCGCAAGGTCCACTACGGCGACAAGACCCCGGTGTCCCTGGCCGCCGCCACCGCCGTCGTGCCGCAACCCGAGCCGGCGTTCGACGACATCGAGACCCCGCACTTCGGGGACCCCGAGGGCACCAATGGTCATCACCTGCCCGGGCGCGTCGTGCGCACCAAGGAGCACGAGGCCAAGCCGATGTCGGTCGATGACGCGCTGTACGAGATGGAACTCCTCGGCCACGACTTTTTCCTCTTCTACGACAGCCAGACCGAACGGCCCAGCGTGGTCTACCGCCGGCACGCCTATGACTACGGACTGATTCGCCTGGCCTGACGCCCGAGGTAAACAGTCCGATCGGGCTCGTCACCTAGGATGGGGGACGCTGAAGACTTCGATCCCGCCCGGTGACGATGCAGAGTGCGTAGCGCGATGAGAAGGAGCCGGGCAATTTGCCCTAGGGGACAAAGCTGTGCTGAGTAGGTTGCTGCGCGTTGGTGAAGGTCGCATGGTCAAGCGCCTCAAGCGGGTGGCCGAGTATGTCAACACCTTGTCCGACGACATCGAGAAGCTGACCGACGACGAACTGCGGGCCAGGACCGCAGAATTCAAGAAACGGCACGCCGACGGCGAAAGCCTCGACGACCTGCTGCCCGAGGCGTTCGCGGTGGCCCGCGAGGCCGCGTGGCGGGTGCTCGACCAGCGGCACTTCGATGTGCAGGTGATGGGTGGCGCAGCGCTGCACTTCGGCAACGTCGCCGAGATGAAGACCGGTGAGGGCAAGACCCTCACCTCGGTGTTGCCGGCCTACCTCAACGCCCTCGCCGGCAAGGGCGTGCACATCGTCACGGTCAACGACTACCTGGCCAAACGTGACAGCGAGTGGATGGGCCGCGTGCACCGCTTCCTGGGTCTCGACGTCGGCGTGATCCTCGCCCCCATGACCCCCGACGAGCGCCGCATCGCCTACGCCGCCGACATCACCTACGGCACCAACAACGAGTTCGGCTTCGACTACCTGCGCGACAACATGGCCCACACCCTCGACGACTGCGTCCAGCGCGGCCACAACTTCGCGATCGTCGACGAGGTGGACTCCATCCTGATCGACGAGGCCCGCACGCCGCTGATCATCTCCGGACCGGCCGACGGCGCGTCGAACTGGTACACCGAGTTCGCCCGCATCGCCCCGCTGATGGAGAAGGACGTCCACTACGAGGTCGATATCCGCAAGCGCACCATCGGCGTGCACGAGCTGGGCGTGGAGTTCGTCGAGGATCAGCTCGGCATCGACAACCTCTACGAGGCGGCGAACTCGCCGCTGGTCAGCTATCTCAACAACGCGCTGAAAGCCAAGGAGCTGTTCGCCCGCGACAAGGACTACATCGTGCGCGACGGCGAGGTGATCATCGTCGACGAGTTCACCGGGCGCACGCTGGTCGGGCGCCGCTACAACGAGGGCATGCACCAGGCCATCGAGGCCAAGGAGCGCGTCGAGATCAAAGCCGAGAACCAGACGCTGGCCACCATCACGCTGCAGAACTACTTCCGGCTCTACGACAAGCTCTCCGGCATGACCGGTACCGCCGAGACCGAGGCCGCCGAGCTGCACGAGATCTACAAGCTGGGCGTCGTGCCGATCCCGACCAACAAGGAAATGATCCGCGTCGACCAGACCGACCTGATCTACAAGACCGAGGAAGCCAAGTACATCGCGGTCGTCGACGACGTCAGCGAGCGCTACGAAAAAGGCCAGCCGGTGCTGATCGGTACCACCAGCGTGGAGCGCTCGGAGTACTTATCGCGCCAGTTCCAGAAGCGGCGCATCCCGCACAACGTCCTCAATGCGAAGTATCACGAGCAGGAAGCCGGCATCATCGCCGAGGCCGGCCGCCGCAAGGCCATCACGGTCGCCACCAACATGGCCGGCCGCGGTACCGACATCGTGTTGGGCGGCAACGTCGACTTCCTCACCGACCTGCGGCTGCGGGCGCGCGGCCTGGACCCCGTCGAGACCGCCGACGAGTACGAGGCGGCGTGGCACGAAGAGCTGCCGATCGTCAAGGCCGAGGCCGCCGCCGAGGCCAAAGAGGTCATCGAGGCGGGCGGGCTCTATGTGCTGGGCACCGAGCGGCACGAGTCGCGCCGCATCGACAACCAGCTACGCGGCCGCTCGGGCCGTCAAGGTGACCCGGGCGAATCCCGCTTCTATCTGTCGCTGGGCGACGAGTTGATGCGGCGCTTCAACGGCGCGGCGCTGGAGTCGCTGCTGACCCGGCTCAACCTGCCCGACGACGTCCCAATCGAGGCCAAGATGGTGACCCGGGCGATCAAGAGCGCCCAAACCCAGGTCGAGCAGCAGAACTTCGAGGTCCGCAAGAACGTCCTCAAGTACGACGAGGTGATGAACCAGCAGCGCAAGGTCATCTACGCCGAGCGCCGCCGCATTCTGGAAGGCGAGAACCTGCAGCAGCAGGCGCACGACATGCTCGTCGCCGTGATCACCGCCTACGTCGACGGTGCGACCGCGACGGGCTATGCGGAGGACTGGGATCTGGAGAAGCTCTGGGAAGCCCTCAAGACGTTGTATCCGGTCGGCATCGACCACCACACCCTGATCGACGACGACGCGGTCGGCGAACCCGGCGAGCTGACCCGCGAAGAGCTGCTCGATGCGTTGATCGAAGACGCCGAGCGGGCCTACGCCAAACGGGAAGCCGAACTCGAGGAGCTGGCCGGTGAGGGCGCGATGCGCCAGTTGGAACGCAACGTGTTGCTCAACGTGATCGACCGCAAGTGGCGCGAGCACCTCTACGAGATGGACTATCTCAAAGAGGGCATCGGGCTGCGGGCGATGGCGCAACGCGACCCGCTCGTCGAGTACCAGCGCGAGGGTTTCGACATGTTCACCGGGATGCTCGACGGCCTCAAGGAAGAGTCGGTCGGGTTCCTGTTCAACGTCGCGGTCGAGGCAGTACCGGCGCAACAGGTCGGGCCGGTCGACGAACCCGAGGGCCTGGCGGAGTTCGTCACCGCGGCCGCGGCCGGGGCGCAGCAGCAGGCCGGTGCACCTCGTGAGCCGGCGGCAGCGTTGCGCGCCAAGGGAATTGACAACGAGGCGCCCGCGCTGACCTACACCGGGCCGGCCGAGGACGGCTCGGCGCAAGTGCACGGCAACGGCGGCAAGTCGCCGGCGACCGCGGGGGGCGGCACGCGACGCGAGCGACGCGAGGCCGCGCGGCGGCAGGGTAGGCACGCCAAGCCCAAGCGACGCTAGTCCGATGGACGTCAAGGAAGTCCTGCTGCCCAGCATGGGCGTACGTTACGAGTTCACCAGCACCCACGGTGAGCGGATTGGGATCGTGGCGCGGCGGGGCGGCTACTTCGACGTGGTGCTCTACGGCGCCGACGACCCCGACGAAGCCCACCCGGTCTTTCGGCTCACCGACGAGGAAGCCGATGCGGTCGCACAGATCCTGGGCGCCCCGCGCATCGCCGAACGCTTCACCGAGTTGACCAAGGAGATACCGGGGCTGGAGGCCGGCCAAGTCCACATCCTGCCGGGCGGCATCTTCGTCGACCGGCCGCTTGGGGACACCCGGGCCCGAACCAGGACCGGCGCATCGATCGTCGCGATCGTGCGCAACGACCAGGTGCTCGCTTCGCCTGGGCCTTCCGAACTGCTGCGCGCCGAGGACGTATTGATCGTCGTGGGCACCGAGGCCGGAATCAGGGGCGTGCAGCAGCTCGTCCAAAAGGGCTGAGCGCGTGCAGATTTCCGCGCCGCTGCTGCTGCAACTCGGCGCGGTCCTGACTGCGCTTGCGCTGCTGGGCGCGCTGGCCCGCCGCCTCGCCCTGTCTCCGATACCGCTCTACCTGCTGGCCGGACTGTGGCTGGGCAAGGGTGGCATCCAGCCGGTGACCGAGGCCAGCGTGTTCATCAAAACCGGGGCACCGATCGGCGTCGTGCTGCTGTTGCTGACGCTCGGTCTGGAGTTCTCCAGCGCCGAATTCGCCAGCAGCATGAAGCAACACGTTCCCTCCGCGCTGGTCGACGTCGTCCTCAATGCGACGCCCGGCGCCATCGCGGGCTGGTTGATGGGCTTTCCCGGTATCGGCATCCTGGCGCTGGCCGGGGTGACTTACGTGTCGTCGTCCGGCCTGATCGCCCGCCTGCTCGAGGACCTCAACCGGGTGGGTAACCGCGAAACACCGGCGATCCTGGCGGTATTGGTGCTCGAGGACTTCGCGATGGCGGCCTACCTGCCGGTGTTCGCGGTGTTGGCCAGCGGAGGCACTTGGCCCAAGGCTCTGCTCGGCATGGTGGTCGGGGTCGGGGCGTTCTGGGTCGCGTTCGCGGTGTCACGCCGGTGGGGCCACTACTTCGGCCGGCTGGTGGGAACCCGGGATTCCGAGCAGTTGCTGTTGCGGGTGCTGGGGGTGACGTTGATCGTCGCCGCGCTGGCCGAAGAGGTGCACGCATCGGCGGCCGTCGGCGCTTTCCTGGTCGGCCTGACGCTCACCGGCGACACCGCACACCGGGCGCGGATTGTGTTGGGGCCGCTGCGCGATCTGTTCGCCGCGGTGTTCTTTCTCGGGGTGGGGATTGGCATCGATCCGCGAGCGCTCGTGCCCGTCCTTCCGGCCGCCGTCACGATGGCCGTGACGACCAGCGCCGCGAAGGTGGTGACCGGCATGTACGCCGCCCGACGCGACGGGGTGGCCCGGCGCGGGCAGTTGCGGGCCGGCCTCGCATTGATCGCGCGCGCCGAATTCTCGTTGATCATCATCGGCCTGGTCGGCACCTCGATCCACGGGCTGGCGCCAGTCGCCATGTCGTATGTGTTCGTCGTGGCGGTCGTCGGTCCGGTGCTAGCCCGATTCGGCGGCGCCCCACGACCGGCGACCATGGGTGCGCCCTAGCCGATGTGCAGCGCGACCACCTGCCAGCGTCCGGCGCACTTTTCGATGCGGCAAGCGATGGCGTGCGTGCGGGGCCCGCGGCTGTAGCTGCCGAATACCTCGGCGGCGGCCAGGCCGCTGACCGGTTGCAGGCGCACCCGGCGTAGCACCGCCACCCCGTCCGCGCCGCGGACGTGTCGATTGGCCGACAGCACCGAGTCGACCAGCGCGGCGGCCAGCAGCCCGTGCAGCTGGGCGATCGGGCGACGGCGGTCGATCACCTCCAGGACTCGGCGCAGCGCGGCGTCGGCGAAGGCCGCCGCTTGTCGCATCGGCAACGGCATCGCGATCGACGGGGGATGTCGTTGTGGCGCATGGGTATTGCGCTTCCGCAGGACGCTCGGCGAGGGGCGGCACTGCCGGACGTCGCGGGGCGGTGGTTCGCAGTCGACGACGGGGGTAACGGCGCACGACCGCCCAGCAACTGAGCTTGAGTCCGATGGATGAGAACCGGTCAACACTGCACTCTCCCGCGCATTTTCGAAGGGCTATCCGAGCTGGCCTGCTGGAGAGTGGCAGACGTTGGGTGTTGCGGCGACCGGTTTCGCCCGGCTTGCGCCGCGCCGCGATCACCACGTGTGAGGATCATCGCACAACTGCCGCATCCTCGTACTCGCGCAGTCCGGCGCCCGACGGCCCGATAGCGTTGCGGCATATTGGTCGGTGAACCAATTCGCAAGGGACGTAAAGGGGAGAGGCGACGTGACCCGGTTATCGGCATCGGACGCCTCGTTCTACCAGCTGGAGAATTCCGCGACTCCGCTGTACGTCGGCTCGCTGTCGATCCTGCGTCAGCCGCGTGCCGGGTTGAGCTACGAGGCTCTGCTGGCCGCGGTCGAGCGGCAGCTGCCGAAGGTGCCGAGGTACCGGCAGAAGGTCCGCGAAGTGACGATGCGCCTGGCCCGCCCGGTCTGGGTGGACGACCGCGACTTCGACATCACCTATCACGTCCGGCGCTCCGCGCTGCCCTCGCCGGGCAGCGACGAGCAACTGCATGAGCTGATCGGCCGGCTGGCCGCCCGGCCGCTGGACCGCTCGCGGCCGCTGTGGGAGATGTACCTGGTGGAGGGGCTCGCCAAGAATCGACTGGCGCTCTACACCAAGTCGCACCAGGCGCTGGTCAACGGCATGGGTGCGGTGGAGATCAGCCACGTCATCGCCGACCGGAGTCGTCGTCCGCCGCCGTTCGTCGAGGACATCTGGCTGCCGGCCCGCGAACCCGGCAGGGCGCGGCTGATGCTCGGCGCGATCGGCGACTGGGCCACCCGCCCCCAGGCGCAGATGAAGGCCGTCAGCAGTGGGCTCTTCGACCTCGCGACCAACTCCGGCCAGCTCGTCGACGCGGGGCGGCGGATGATCGATGTCGTACGAACGCTGGCCCGGGGCTCCGCTCCGCGTAGCCCGCTGAACACCACGGTGTCGCGCAACCGGCGCTACACGGTTGCCGTCGGACGACTCGACGACTACCGGGTGATCCGGTCGCGCTATAACTGCGACGTCAACGACGTGATTCTGGCGGTGATCACCGGCGCGCTGCGGAACTGGCTGCTGTCGCGCGGTGAGCCGCCGGCGCAGACGGCGACCGTGCGGGCGATGGCGCCGCTGCCGGTGTACGAAGCCTTCGACTCCTCGAACCGCGGCCAGGCCATCAGCCAGGTGGCGCCGTTTCTGGTCGACCTGCCGGTCGGCGAGGGCAACGCGGTGGTGCGACTGTCGCAGATCGCGCACGCCACCGAGACCAACCCGACGGCGGCCAGCCTGGTCGACGCTCGCACCATCGCCACGCTGTCCGGGTTTGCGCCACCGACCCTGCACGCCATGGGGATTCGGGTCGCAACCAGCCTGTCGCCACGCTTGTTCAACCTGTTGATCACCAACGCGCCGGGCGCCCAATCGCAGATGTACATCGCCGGCGCGAAGTTGCTCGAGACCTACTCGGTGCCGCCGCTGCTCAACAACCAGGTGCTGGCGATCGGTGTGACCTCGTACAACGGCATGCTGTATTTCGGCATCAACGCCGACCGCGATGCGATGAGCGACCTCGACGTATTGCCGTCATTGCTGGCCGAATCGCTCGATGAACTGCTGGAAGCCGCGCAGTAGCCCTACGATTCGATGGTGACCAAGGCACTCAAATTACCGGACAGGGTCTACGATGCCGAATTGTTCCGGCTGCAAACGGAATTGGTGAAACTCCAGGAATGGGTGCGCGCCGAAGGCATTCGCGTCGTGGTGATTTTCGAAGGCCGTGACGGGGCGGGCAAGGGCGGCACCATCAAACGGATCACCGAATACCTCAACCCGCGCTTCGCCCGAATCGCCGCACTGCCCGCGCCGACCGATCGCGAGCGTGGGCAGTGGTACTACCAGCGCTATGTCGCGCAACTGCCCACCAAGGGTGAGATCGTGCTGTTCGACCGGTCCTGGTACAACCGGGCCGGTGTCGAGAAAGTGATGGGATTCTGCACGCCGCAGGAGCATGCGCTGTTCCTGCAGCAGACGCCGATTTTCGAGCAGATGCTCATCGACGACGGAATTCTGTTGCGGAAGTACTGGTTTTCGGTGTCCGAAGACGAACAGTTGCGGCGATTCAAAGCGCGGCGCAACGATCCGGTACGGCAATGGAAGCTCAGCCCAATGGATCTGGAATCGTTGTACAAATGGGAAGATTATTCGCGTGCCCGCGACGAGATGATGGCGCACACCGACAAGCCTTACAGCCCATGGTATTTGGTGGAATCGGACATCAAGAAGCACGCACGACTCAACATGATCTCGCATCTGTTGTCCACCATCGACTATCGGCCGGTGATGTTGCCGAAAGTCAAACTGCCCGCCCGCCCGATCAGGACCGGTAACTACCAGCGGCCACCGCGAGAGCTGTCGACCTACGTCGACGATCATGTTGCGACGCTGATCGGCGACGCCGAATGACGAGGACGAACGCAATCTGATGCGGATCTACATCCCGGTGACGCTGGCCATGCTGCAGCGACTCGTCGCTGACGGTTCGCTGCAACCGGTCAGCGGTACCGCCTTCGCGGTCACGCCGAAGCTGCGCGAGGCCTATGCCGAAGGCGACGACGACGAGCTCGGCGAAGTCGCGCTGCGCGAGGCGGCGCTGGCATCGCTGCGGCTGCTGGCCGTCGCGGCGGAAGAGGACAACCAGGAGGGCGGGTTGCCGCCTCGGCGCGCGGTGCTGGTCGCTGATGTCGGCGATGTCACGTTGCGGCCCGACCTCGACGACGCGGTGGTGCGGATCGGTGCTCCGGTGACGACTGATGAGGTGGTCGCCGCGTTTGTCGACAACGCGGCCGCGGAAGCGCAGGTCAAAGCGGCGATGGAAGTGATCGACGCGGCGGATTTGGGCGACGAGGACGCCGAGCTGACCGTCGGGGATGCCCAGGATCACGACCTGGCCTGGTACGCGACACAGGAGCTGCCGTTCCTGCTCGAGCTGCTGTAAGTCACAGGCGGCACGTGTAGCTACGGAACCGTAGGTTACGGTACCGTAGGTTCTGTCCCCGAGCGAGAACCAGGAGTTTCCTCAATGGACAGAAAAGTATCGCGAGCTGCCGCCGACGTCGTCGAGACGATTCCCATTACGCTGGCCGGCGTGGAGACCCACCCGGGCTGGCATGCGTTGCGCAAGATCGCGCACCGCATCACGACGCCCCTGTTGCCCGACGACTACACGCGCCTCGCCAACCCGCTGTGGTCGGCGCGCGAGCTGCGCGGCCGGATCCTGGAAGTGCGGCGCGAGACGAAGGACTCCGCGACGCTGGTGATCAAGCCCGGCTGGGGGTTCAGCTTCGACTACGAGCCGGGCCAGTACATGGGCATCGGGCTGCTGATCGACGGCCGCTGGCGCTGGCGTTCCTACTCGTTGACGTCGAGCCCCGTGACCTCCGGCGCGCACCGCAGCGAGCGCACGGTGACGATCACGGTGAAGGCGATGCCCGAAGGCTTCCTGTCCAGCCACCTGGTGGACGGCGTGCAGCCCGGCACGATCGTCCGATTGGCCGCGCCCCAGGGCAATTTCGTGCTGCCCGACCCGGCGCCGCCCGCCGTGCTGTTCCTCACCGCCGGCTCGGGCATCACGCCGGTGATGTCGATGCTGCGCACGCTGGTCCGTAGGGACCAGATCACGGATGTGATCCACCTGCATTCGGCGCCCACCGCCGACGACGTGATGTTCGGCGGGGAACTCGAGCGGTTGGCAGCCGAACATCCGGGTTACCAGCTGCAGCTGCGCGCGACGCGCAGCGAGGGGCGGCTGGATCTGTCCAAGCTCGACGCCGAGGTGCCGGACTGGCGCGAACGGCAGACCTGGGCGTGCGGGCCGGAAGCGATGCTCGACTCGGCCGAGCAGGCCTGGTCCGCGGCCGGTATCAAGACGCGCCTGCACCTCGAACGGTTCGCGGTGTCGAAGGCAGCGCCGGCCGGAACCGGCGGCACGGTCACGTTCGCCAAGAGCGGCAAAAGCGTCACCGCCGACGCGGCGACGTCGCTGATGGACGCCGGTGAGCAGTCGGGCGTACAGATGCCGTTCGGCTGCCGGATGGGGATCTGCCAGTCCTGCGTGGTAGCCCTGACCGAAGGCCACGTCCGCGACTTGCGAACCGGCGTGGAGCGCGAGCCGGGGACACGCGTGCAGACCTGTGTTTCCGCCGCGTCTGGCGACTGTACTCTGGACGTTTAGAAGCTACCCGCTGGTAACCTACGCTTTCGTAGGTTACGATAGCGTAGGTCAGGAACTGCAGTCTGCAGGAAGGCAACACACACGATGGCGATCACCGACCTCGATGTCTTTGCGCATCTGACGGACGCCGACATCGAGAACCTGGGCGTCGAACTCGATGCCATCCGCCAGGACATTGAAGACTCCCGTGGCGAGCGCGATGCCCGCTACATCCGCCGCACCATCGCCGCTCAGCGCGCACTGGAAGTCGCCGGCCGGCTGATGCTCGCGTTCAGCAAGCGACGCTCCGCCTGGTGGGCGGGCACCACGACCCTCGCTGTGGCCAAGATCGTCGAGAACATGGAGATCGGTCACAACGTCATGCACGGCCAGTGGGACTGGATGAACGATCCCGAGATCCACTCCTCGTCGTGGGAGTGGGACATGATGGGGTCCTCGAAGCATTGGCGATTCACCCACAACTACGTCCACCACAAGTACACCAACATCCTCGGCATGGACGACGATGTGGGCTACGGCCTGCTGCGCGTCACGCGGGACCACCCGTGGCAACGCTTCAATGTGTTCAATGTGTTCTTCAACGCGATGCTTGCGCTCGGCTTCGAGTGGGGCGTAGGTCTCCAGCACGTCGAGGTCGGCAAGATCGCCAAGAAGCGGATGGACAACGACGAGGCCCGCGAACGGGTCGACGAGTTCCTGGCCAAGGCCGGCCGCCAGGTGTTCAAGGACTACGTCGCGTTCCCCGCGCTGACGTCGGCGTCGCCGTGGGCTTCGTTCAAGTCGACGTTGAAAGCCAACATCTTGGCCAACATCATCCGCAACGTCTGGGCCAACGCCATCATCTTCTGCGGCCACTTCCCGGACGGCGCAGAGAAATTCACCAAAACCGACATGGTCGGCGAGACCAAGGGCCACTGGTATCTGCGCCAGATGCTGGGTAGCGCCAACATCGACGCGGGCCCGGTGATGCGCTTCATGAGCGGGAGCCTGTCGCACCAGATCGAGCACCACCTGTTCCCGGATCTGCCGAGCAACCGGTACGAAGAGATCGCGGTGCGGGTGCGCCAGATCTGCGAGAAGTACGACTTGCCTTACACCACAGGCCCTTTCCTGGTGCAGTACGGAAAGACGTGGCGGACGATCGCCAAGTTGTCGCTGCCGGACAAGTACCTGCGCGACACCGCCGACAACGCTCCGGAGACACGCAGCGAGTCGATGTTCGCCGCGCTGGAGCCGGGATTCGCCGGTACCGACCCGTCGACCGGACGCCGTCGCGGGCTGAAGACCGCGATCGCCACGGTGCGGGGCTGGCGGCGCAACAGGCGGGCCTTCGCCGATGAGGACCAAACACCAGGGCGGGACGACCTCGCCGCTTAAGCTGGCGCGGTGGAAGTCGTCACCGTGCACCCGATCGTCGACACCGTGCTCGACCGGCATCGCGACGCGTTGGGTGGCGACTTGTCGGCGTATCGCAACCATGTCTACCGAAGCCTGACGTATCACCAACTGCTGCTTGGCTTTTCGATTCCCGATGCCGCGGCGCTGGCGTGGGCCACCCACGACCTCGGCATCTGGACGGCGGGCACCTTCGACTACCTCACGCCGTCGGCCGACCTGGCGGCGGCATATGCCGACGAGTTCGGCATCGCCGACATCGATCAGTTGCGCGCGCTGGTCACCGAGCATCATCGGCTGCGGCCTCTCGACGGCGACCGCGTCACCGAGACGTTCCGCCAGGCCGACCTGATCGACGTCAGCCACGGAGTGCTGCGGCGGGGCATTGGGCGAGCGGCCATCCGTGCGGCCGTCGAGGCGTTGCCGTACAACGGTTTTCACGCGTTCCTGGCCAGGGGTTTGACCGGCCATGCCGTGCGGCATCCGCTGCGCCCGCTGCCGATGATGCGCTGGTGAATCGCCGCGAAAACGACGCCACGGTCGCTAACCGCGCAGATTCACAGCCGTGGCTGCCGTTTCACGACGGGCGCTCGTAGTCCGATGTCCTTGAAAGCCAGTCGAATAGCACCAAGGCCTCATCAGCGGACAGTTCAAAGGTGACGCCACTGCGTTCATCGCTTCACCGCGCCACGATAACGTCCGGCTCACACTTCGGCGATGGCGACCAGTCGCTGCAGCGCGTCGAGCTGCTCCTCGTGGTCACCCTCGAGTTTGGCCAATAGCGTCGTGATGCCCGCCGCTCGATAGCGCTCTACCCGCTCGGCGATAATGTCCTCGTTACCAAGCAGATTCGTCAATTTACCAAGATTCAGCGGCACGGCGGCGCGGGCCTCGTCGCGGCGGCCTTCTTGCCACAATTGGGCGACGATGTTGACCTCGTCGGAGTAACCAAGTCGACTGAACGCTTGATTGTAGAAGTTCTGCCCGCCGACCCCCATCGCGCCGATCGTGAATGCATACCCCTCGGCGTGGCGGCGGGCGGCGGCGTCGCTGGATTCCTGGTCGTCGTGGAATTCGAGCGCGACCGGCGCGACCAGGTCGAGGTCGTCGAGCGACCGCCCGGCGCGCCGGGCGCCGTCGCGCAACGGGCCCAGGAACACGTCGGCGGCTTCGGGGATGAACGCGTTGCCCAGCCAGCCGTCGGCTGTCTCACCGGTCAACTCCAGGTTCCGCGGGCCCATCGACGCGATGTACACCGGGACGTGATCGGGGCGCACCATCGGCTTGAGCGCGGCACCGCGGCTGTCGGGCAACGGCAACGGGTAGATCTCTCCGGCGTGCTCGAGGCGCTCGCCGCGGCTGACCGTGCGGATGATCTCGATGGTTTCCCGGGTCGTCTGTACCGGCTTGCGGAAGCGGACGCCGTGCCAGCCCTCCATCACCCGCGGGCCCGACGTGCCGACGCCCAGGATGAATCGGCCCCCCGACAGTTTCTGCAGGCTCAGCGCCGACGTCGCCAGTAGCGCCGGACTACGCGAACCCAGTTGCACGACAAAGGTTCCGAGTCGTATCGACGACGTCTTGGCGGCCAGGTAGGCCAGTCCGGTCAGCGCGTCGTAGCCCCAGACTTCGGGGATCCACAGCGACGCGACCCCGATCTGCTCGGCGGCCTGTGCGAATTCGACGGCGCCGGGCAGCCGAGGTTCGATCATTGCGCCGACCTTCATGGGTGGCATGCTAACCAGCATGCGTTACCGCGATCTACCCACTGTCGAAGTGACCCAGCGGGTTCGGTGCGACGTGCCCACGGCGTGGGCCCTGGTGACCGACATCAATTTGCCAACGCACTGCTCGTCGGAGCTGCAGGGCGTCGAATGGCTCGACGGCGCCACCGGCGTCGAAGTCGGTGCGCGATTCCAGGGACGCAGCCGGCACGAGGCGTTCGGTGACTGGTCGACGGTGTGCGAGGTCATCGAGGTCGAGGATCAGCGCCGGTGGGTGTACGACGTGGTCGGGCCCGACGGCCCCGGGGCGCGGTGGGCGTTCGAGGTCGAACCGACCAGCGACGGCGTGCTCGTCCGGCAGTGGGGGCGGATGGGTCCGGGGCCGTCGGGCCTGACGCCGGCGATCGTGGCGATGCCGGACAAGGAGGCCAGGATCGTCGCCAACCGGCTGTCCGAGTGGCAGACGAACATGCGAGCCAACCTGGAGTGGATCCGCTCGCAGGCGGAGGGCTGAATCAACCTCGGTTGAGCGCCGTTGGCGGTAGCTGCGACGGTGGTATCAATCCGGTATCATGCGGTCATGGGTATGACTCTGCGCACGAGTGCCGAACAGACGGCAGCGCTACGCAGGCAGGCCACTGCCGAGGGGCGGTCCATGCAGGCAGTCGCGCTTTCGGCCATCGACGAGTACATCGCGCGCCGCGCGCATAAGGCCAAGGTCGCTACCGCGCTGGAGCGTGTGGTACGCGAAGAGGCTGGGGTCTTAGAGCGCCTTAAAGACGCGTGACCGAGTACCTGGATCTCGACGACCTGGTGAACATTGCTCGTGCCGCTGTCGCCTCCGACGCCATGGTGGGGGATTACGGGCTGCTGGAATCCGCATCGGCGCGCCCGCGCGCGTCGGTGTTCGGCCGGGATGCCTATCCAGATGTGCACCTCAAGGCCGCCGCGCTGCTGCACTCGCTTGCGCGGAACCACGCACTGGTAGATGGAAACAAGCGATTGGCTTGGACCGCCTGCCGTACGTTCCTGGCGATCAATGGCCACGGGATAACCGCCCCTGAGGACGACCGCTTCGAATTCGTGATTCAGGTCGCCACCGGTGCACTGCCCGATGTTGACAAGATCGCCGAGCAACTACGCGCATGGAGCTACCAGGACGGCTGAGACGCACGCTCAGCCCTCGCGCAGCGCGGCCAGCAGTCGCCGGGCCGCGGCGACTCGGCGCACCGCCGGGCCGGTGACGGCGTCCAACGCGCATTCGGGATCGGCCGGCGGCCCCAGGTGCCCACAGCCGCGGGGACAGTCTTCGATCGCCTCGGCCAGGTCGGAGAACGCCACCACCACGTCGTCGGGCTTGATGTGGGCAAGGCCGAAGGAGCGAATGCCCGGGGTGTCGATCACCCAGCTGTCGTGGTCGAGCGGCAGCGCCACCGACTGGGTCGACGTGTGCCGCCCGCGGCCGATGTCGGTCACCTCGCCGACTGCTCGATGCGCTTCTGGTACAAGGCGATTCACTAGGGTCGACTTGCCTACGCCGGAATGGCCAAGCAGCACAGTGATTTTGCCGATCAGCAGGTGTGACACCGCGTCCAGCGGGTCGTCGCGGCCGGCGGTGATCACCGTCAGATCGAGGTCGGCGAACTGCTCGGTGAACGGCCCAGCGGGCGCGAGATCGGTCTTGGTGAGGCACAGAATCGGGGCCAGGCCGCCGGTGTAGGCCGCGATCAGCGTCCGGTCGACCAGCCCGGTGCGCGGCGGGGGATCGGCCAACGCCACCACGATCAGCAGCTGATCGGCGTTGGCGACCACCACCCGTTCGGTCGTATCGGTGTCATCGGCGGTGCGCCGCAACAGGGTTCGCCGCGGGCCGCGACGGACGATGCGGGCCAACGTGTCCGGGCGTCCGGACAGGTCGCCGACAATGTCGACCTCGTCACCCACCACGATTGGCGTGCGGCCTAATTCCCGGGCCCGCATCGCGGTGACACGCCGCTCGGCGTCGCCGTCGAGGGCGCAACCCCAACGGCCGCGGTCGACACTGATCACCATCGCGGGTTTCGCGTCGGCGTGTTCGGGGCGGGTTTTGGTCCGCGGCCGGGAGCCTTTCCCGGAGCGGATCTTTACGTCGGACTCGTCGTAGTCGTCCGGCTTCAACCGCTTGGCTGCCTAAGCATCTCGGCCCACATCGCCGGGAAATTCGGCAGTGTCTTGGCGGTGGTCTCGATGTCGTCGACCCGCACGCCCTCGACCCGCAGGCCGACGATCGCGCCGGCCGTCGCCATTCGGTGGTCGGCATAGGACTGCCAGGTACCCGCGTGCAGCGGTGTCGCGGTGATCTCGAGCCCGTCGGCGGTTTCGCGGCATGCGCCGCCCAGCCGGTTGATCTCGGTGCTCAGCGCGGCCAGTCGGTCGGTTTCGTGACCGCGCAGGTGGGCGATCCCGGACAGCCGGGACACCGAACCCGGCGCCGCCAGCGCCGCGAGCGCCGCCACCGACGGGGTGAGCTCTCCGACGTCGCGCAGGTCGACGTCGAAGCCCGGATAGGACGGGGGTCCCTGCACTTCCAGATCCGAATCACCGTGCTTCACAACGCAATTCAGCTGCGTGAGGATGCCCAGGATGGCGTCGGCCGGTTGGATGCTGGTCGCCGGCCAACCGGCGATGCGGACGGTGCCCGCGCTGACCACCGCCGCGGCGATGAACGGGACGGCGTTAGACAGGTCCGGCTCGATCTGCCAATGCCGCGCAGCTACCGGGCCCGGCCGCACCTGCCAGCTGTTGGGCGTTGCGTCGTCGACGTCGACGCCGGCCTGACGCAGCATCGCCACCGTCATCGCGATGTGCGGCGCCGACGGCAGCGACGAGCCGACGTGGTGCACGGTCAGGCCGTCGCTGAACGACGCGCCCGCCAGTAGCAGGCCGGACACGAACTGCGACGAGGCCGAGGCGTCGATGTCCACCGCGCCGCCCGCGACCTTTCCGGCCCCGCGAACCCGGAACGGCAGGCCGCCGCCGTCGATGTCGACCCCGAGGCCGCGCAGGCCGTCCAGCAGCGGCGCGATCGGCCGGATCCGGGCCTGCTCGTCGCCGTCGAACGTCACCGCCGAGCGCCCGAGTGCCGCCAGCGGCGGGACGAACCGCAACACCGTGCCGGCCAGGCCGCAGTCGATGCGGGCGCCATCGGCGGGGGTGATCGTCCCGCTGACCGTCAGCTCGTCGGCCGGCCCGTCGACCCGCAGACCGAGGGCTTCCAGCGCGCCGATCATCAGGTCGGTGTCGCGGCTGCGCAGCGCGCCGCTGATCGTCGAGGTGCCGTTGACCGCGGCCAGCGCCGCGAGCACCAGCGCCCGGTTGGTCTGTGATTTCGAGCCCGGCACCGTCACCGTCGCGTGTACCGGCCGCGACGTGTAGGGGGCGGGCCAGGCATTCACGTGCTCCATTGTTGCCTACCGGGCATAGCGGGTCGGCCGATGCGGAGTTATCCACAGTCGCGAGTTGATCCACAGCTCGGTGGTCGCACTGCGGCGCGGAGACAGTTTTGTCGGGTTGCTTTTTAGCGTCGAGGTATGAGTTTTTCGATCGGCGCCGAGCAGGCACGGGAACGGATCCTGGCTGCCTTGGACGCTGTCGATGCTGCCCACGGGGTGCTGCGCGAAACCTCGTCGAGCCTGGTGGGCAACGCTTTCCGCGTCGATGTGGCTGAGCGGCTGGAAACCCAGGAGCGCATTAACCGTGGGCTGATGTATCGCTATTTCGGCGAGATCGCCGACCCGCCGGATGAAGGCGAGGCCATCGCCGCTATGCGATCTGCGCTGTGGAAGCGATTGCGCATCACTCCGCAAGAGATCACCCGGCGCTGCAAGCTCGCCGCCCGCATCCGGCCCCGCCGGTCGCTGACCGGGCCGCCGATCGCCGCGGAATTGCCGGAGTTGGCCGCCGCGGTGGAGGCCGGGGTTGTCGGTGACGACCACATCAGAGCGGTATGCCGCGCGGTGGATGTGTTGCCGGCCGGCATATCGCCGAGCGACGTAGCAGCGGCCGAGCGCACGCTGGTCGAGCATGCGCGCACCGTCGACGCGGGCATCGTGGTCAAACTCGGTCAGCGCATCGCCGACTATCTCAACCCCGACGGCCTGTTCAGCGACGAGGATCGTGCCCGCCGTCGCGGGGTGCACCTCGGCACTCAGGGGCCCGACGGGATGTCGCGGCTGTCGGGTTGGCTCGATCCGGAGACGCGCGCGTATTTCGAGGCAATCGAGGCGGCGGCGCGCCCGGGCCGACACCAACCCGACGCCCGTGACTCCGCAGAGCGCGACGACCGCACCCCGGCGCAGCGTTGCCACGACGCGCTCAGACTCGGATTGCGGACGGCGATCGCCTCCGGTGACCTCGGCGTGCATCGCGGTCACCCGGTCACGGTGGTCATCACCGCCACCCTGGCCGAACTCGACCAGGCCGCACACGCCGCCGTCGACGCTTCCGTCCCGATGCCGGCACCTGCCCGCACGGGCGGTGGGTCCCGCCTGCCGATGCGGGATCTGATTCGCCTGGCCGCCAACGCAATTCATTACCTTGCTGTGTTCGACAATCACATCGAACGTCCGTTGTACCTGGGCCGCCAGAAACGCATTGCGACCCACGACCAGCGACTCATCTGTTACGCGCGTGACCGCGGCTGCACCCGACCCCATTGCTTGGTGCCGGGTTATTACTGCGAAGTGCACCACGGCGATGACTGGGGGCGCGGTGGCAGGACCGACGCGGACAAGCTCTACTTCTTGTGCGGTCACGATCACGGCGTGGTCAGCCGCGGCCAAGCACGCACGGTGATCACCGAGGACGGTCGGCTGGGCTGGACCGACGGCTGCGGTCCACCAGAAATCAACCACGCTCACCATCCCGACGAATTGCTGCGCGGAGGTCCAGGCCCGCCCGATCCGCTGGCACCATGAAAGGCATGTGCGGACGATTCGCGGTGACGACGGACCCGGCGGTGCTGGCCGAGAAGATCGAGGCGATCCTGGAGGACACGGCGGCGCGACAATCTCCGACCGGTCCGAACTACAACGTGGCGCCGACCACGACGATCACCACCGTGGTGCGCCGCCACGACGAGCCCGACGACGAGCCCACCCGGCGGGTCCGGTCGATGCGCTGGGGGCTGATCCCGCCGTGGGTGAAGGCCGGCGCCGACGGCGCCCCCGACTCCAAAGGGCCGTTGCTGATCAACGCCCGCGCCGACAAAGTCACCACCTCGCCGGCATTTCGCTCCAGCGCCAAGTCCAAGCGCTGCCTGGTGCCGATGGATGGTTACTACGAGTGGCGGGCCAACCCCGATACCGACGCCGGCAAGAAGGCCCGCAAGACGCCGTTCTTCCTGCACCGCGCCGACGGCGAGATGCTGTTCATGGCAGGACTGTGGTCGGTCTGGAAACCTGCCAAGGACGGCGAACCGTTGCTGAGCTGCACGATCATCACCACCGACGCGGTCGATCGGCTCGGCCAGATCCACGACCGGATGCCGCTGATCGTGCCGGAGAGCGAATGGGATCGTTGGCTGGATCCCGACGCGCCGCCCGACCTCGATTTCCTGGCCGCCCCGCCGAGCATCGAGGGCATCGAGATGCGCGAAGTCTCGACGCTGGTCAACAACATTCGCAACAACGGTCCGGAGTTGTTGGAGCCGGCCGAACCCCAGCCTGAACAGGCCACCTTGTTGTAACTCGCAGGCCCTACACTGTCTAACCCCATCCTGCGCGAAAGGCGTTGCCGTATGTCGAACGTCGGGGCAGTGGCGGTTGAACCTGCCGAGCATCCGGACGGTGAGACGTCGTCCGTGTGGGCACCGCTGCGCAATCGCGTGTACCGCAACCTATTCCTGGCCGCGTTCGGCTCCAATATCGGAACGTGGATGCAAAGCGTGGCGGCCCAATGGTTTTTGGTCGAAAAGCACAGCCCTGACGTGATCGTGGCACTGGTCCAGACGGCGAGCCTCGGGCCGGCGCTGCTTTTCGGCCTGTTCGCCGGTGCGCTCGCCGATTTATTCGACCGGCGGCGGTTACTGATATTCCTGCAGTCATACGCGGTGGTGGTCGCACTCGCCCTGGCGGTGCTGACGTACCTCGGTCGGCTCACCCCGACGACACTGTTGATGTTCACTGTGGCCATTGGTTGCGCTTCTGCGCTCGCCGGGCCCGACTGGCAGGCGATTCAGCCCGAAGTTGTACCGCGCGAGCAGATACCGGCCGTCGCGATGTTGGGCAGTGTGTCGGGTAATGCTTCCCGAGCCATCGGACCGGCGATCGGCGGCTGCATCGTCGCGCTCGCCGGCCCCGCAGCGGTTTTCGCGATCAACGCGATCTCGTTCGCGGGCATCATCGTTGCGCTGCTGGTCTGGAAACGACCCAAGCAACTCGCGCCACTCGAGCGAGAACACTTCGGCCAGGCCATCATCAGCGGGCTGCTCTATGTGATCAACGGCCCGATTTTCCGCCGAATCCTGTTGCGCTTTTCCTGTTTCCCGCGTCGGCGTTGTTGGCGCTACTGCCGGTGGCGGCCGCCCGGACATGGCACCTGGGGGCCGATGGCTATGGTGTGGCGTTGGGAGTCATCGGCTTTGGCGCCCTGGTCGGTGCCGTCGTCGCCGCACGGTTGCACCAGCGGATGTCGGACAACGTTCTGCTGGCCCTATCGGCCGCCGTATATGGAGTTGCGCCGCTTGCGGTTATCTGGCTGCCGTTTGCCGCGGCGATCCCCGTCTTGATGTTGTCGGGGGTGGCGTGGCTGATCACGTTGGCAACGTTGAACGGGGCGGCGCAGCTGGCATTGCCGCAATGGGTGCGGGCCCGCGCGTTGTCGTTGTATCTCCTGGTGTCCACCGGAGCCCAGGCAATCGGTGCCTATGTCTGGGGTGCGGTCGCGTCTCAGGCGGGGTGCGACACGGCGCTGCTCTGGTCGGCGGTGGCGCTGGGCGCCGCTGCGCTCAGCGTTGTCGGCCTGCCCCTGCGGCCGAACACCGGAAAATTGAACGTCGACGTGTCCACCGCCTGGCCCGAGCCGATGCTGATGTTCGAGCCATCTCCGCACGACGGCCCGGTCCTGGTCGCGGTCCGCTACCAGGTGGCGGAGCACAACCAGGACGACTTCATCAAGGCGATGAGCAAGGTCCGGCGATCACGGCTGAGAACCGGCGGCCACAGCTGGAGGCTGTATCACAGTGTCGGACAGACAGATGTCTTTCTCGAAAGATTCACCGTGGCGTCGTGGAGCGAGTTCGAGCGTCAACGCACCGAGCGCTGGCTGGGCTACGACTCGGAAAACTTTACGGCTGCGGTCAGTTACACCGTCGACCACAACCGGACCGACGAATACTACCTAGCCAAACGGGTGCCTAAGTAAGACTCGGCCCGCCTTAGCATGTGTATGTGAGTGCCTACACGTACACCTTTGATGACATTCGGAATCGTCCGGTCGCGGTGATCGGAGCCGGGACGCTGGGACGCCGTATCGCGTTGATGTTCGCCAGCCGTGGCGGTACCGTGCGTATCTACGGACGCCGTGACGAACAACTCGCTGAGGCGGAACAGTTTGTAACACAAGCGCTTCCGAGCGTGATTGAAAGCCGCGGATTCGGCGAGCCGGGCGTCGTCGTTACCACGACGTCGCTGGCGGAGGCGCTGGACGGGGTGTGGCTGGTGGTGGAGTCGGCACCGGAGAAACTCGAGATCAAGATTCCGCTGTGGGGTGAGGTCGACGAACTCGCCCCGCCGGGCGCCATCTTCGCCACGAATTCGTCGTCATACCCGTCGCGTCTGATGGCCGAAAAGGTCAGCGACAAAACACGTTTGTGCAACACCCACTTCTACATGCCACCCGAGGTCACGGGCCTGGACCTGATGTCCGACGGGCAGACCGATCGCGGCCTGCTCGACACCCTGCTGGCGGTGCTGCCGGAGTTTGGTGTCTACCCGTTCGAGGCGCGCAAGGAGTGCACCGGGTTCATCTTCAATCGGGTGTGGGCGGCGATCAAGCGTGAGTCGCTCGCGGTGGTCGCCGAGGGAGTGGCTCGCCCCGAAGACGTCGACGGGATGTACAAGCTCAACCTGGGCGCGCCCGCCGGCCCGTTCCAGTTGATGGATCTGGTCGGCCTCGACGTCGCCCTCGACATCGAAAACCATTACGTAGAGCAGTTTCCGCACCTGCCAACAGGGCCGCGGGACTTGCTGCAAACCTACGTCGACGCGGGCAAGCTCGGCATCAAGACCGGCGAGGGCTTCTACCGCTACTGATCGGTGAGTGCGAGGCCGGCCGCATTCGCTCCGCACATGCCGTGGGCGCCGGGGCCCGGGGGAGTCGCCGCCGAGCAGATGTACATGCCGGGGATTCCAATGCGGTACGGCGACAACGTTATTCGCGGTCCGAAGGCCAGCTGACGAATGTCCTTGGCGCCGGTCATGATGTCGCCGCCGAGGAAGTTGGCGTTCATCGAGGCGAATTGCTCGGGGGTCCGCACCGCGTGTCCGACGATCCGCTCCCGGAAACCCGGCGCGAACCGCTCGATCTGGGCGGTGATCGCCTGCGTCGCGTCACCGGAGAAGCCGTTGGGCACATGGGCATACGTCCACACCGGGTGTACATCACCCACCGATCGCTGCGGGTCGGCCAGGTATTGCTGCCCGACCAGCACGAACGGCCGCTCGGGCATCCGCCCGGCGTGGACGTCGCGCTCGGTGGCGGCGAGTTCGCGGTAGCTGCCGGCCACGTGCACAGTGCCTGCGCGATGCGCGTCCGGGTTCGTCCACGGCACGCCGCCCTGCACGGCGAAGTCGACCTTGAACGCGCCCGGCCCACGACGGAATGTGCTGAAGGCGCGCGAAACTCGGCGTGGTAGACGATCGCCAAGGATGCGGGCAACGGTTTCGGGGGCGAGGTCGAACATCGTGATGTCGGCGGGCGGCAGCTGCGACGCGGTCTGAATCCGGACGCCGGTCTCGATCTTGCCGCCCAACTCACCCAGCACCGCCACCATCGCGTTGGCGATCGACTGCGACCCGCCTTCGGCGACCGGCCAGCCGTGCCGGTGACCCGCGGTGATGATGCCCATCCCGATCGCCGATGTCATCGGGTAATGCAACGGCCGAAAGGCATGCGCGGCAACACCTCCGAACAGGGCTCGGCCCTGCGGGGTACGGAACAGCTGGGCGAACGTCGATGCCGGCAGCACGGTCGGCGCACCGAACCGGGCCAGCATCAGCGGGTGGTGCGGGATACGAAGCAGCGGCCCCATGATGTCTTCGCTGAGCGCGTCGAACCGGGATGCCGCGTAGCCGAAGGCGCGCCGCCACCGGGCTCCATCGCGACCGAGGCCGGCCGCGGTCTGCTCCACCGAGCGGCGCAGCACTCCGGCGCTGCCGTCGTCGAGCGGATGGACGCAGTCGATCTCCGGCCAGCGCCAGGTCAGGCCGTAGCGATCCAGGCCAAGGCCGCTCAGGAACTGCGAGCCGACGGCCATCGGGTGAATCGCCGAGCAGTGGTCGTGCAGCAGACCGGGCAGGATGGCCTCGCTGCTGCGGGTGCCGCCGCCGATTTCTTCGGCAGCCTCGAGCACGGTGACCTCCAGTCCGCGCTGAGCGAGAGTGATGGCAGCTGCCAGCCCGTTGGGCCCACTTCCCACCACCACTGCCGTGCTCGTCATACGCAAACCCTATGTCGTGCCGAGCCCAATCTCCCCATACCGAGGATTCCTCTGTTGAGCTAGAGTAATCCTCGTGCCAGTAGGTGCCGACGCGCGAAACCGTCTGATGCAGTCGGCGCGGCGTCGGTTTGCCGCCGACGGCGCCCTGGCCGCGACGCTCGACGACATCCGCCGAGACGCCGAGGTCAGCGTCGGCGCGCTGTACCACCACTTCCCGGACAAGGCGGCGCTGGCGGCGGCGGTCTACGCCCAGGTGATGGCCGAGTACCAGGCCGGATTCGTGGCGATGCTGCGTCGCCACGAGACTGCCGAAGGCGGCATCCGCGGCGGCGTCGCGCACCACCTGCGATGGGTGGCCGCCAATCGCTGCGAGGCCGCCTTGCTGCTGGGGGACCGGCTCGACAGCGATCGGCTCCAAGAAGCCAATCGGGCGTTCTTCGCCGCCGTCGGCGACTGGTGGCGGCCGCACCACAGCTACGGCGTGCTGCGACCGATGCAGGGCGGCGTCACCGCCGCACTGTGGTTCGGTCCGGCGCAGGAATTCAGCCGGTACTGGATAGCCGGCGCCGAATCGCGAATGCCGCGCGGCGTGGTCACGACATTCGCCGATGCGGCGTGGAAGGCGTTGCGGGCCAATAATATTGAGGAGACATCATGACAGCAGAGTCGCTGTACAACGGATTGGTCGCCGAAGGCGACGACCCGGATGCACCACGGCGGGTGCATGTCGAACGCCGCGGCGATCGGGCGATCGTGACCCTCGACGAGCCCGACCGGCTCAACGTCTTGTCGGCGCCGCTGGTGCGGCAATTGCGTTGCGCGCTAGAGGCTCTCGTCGTCGACAGCGACGTTCGCAGTGTGGTGCTCACCGGTCGCGACCCTGGCTTCAGCGCCGGCGGTGACCTGAAGATGATGACCACGGCCACCGAAAACCTCGGCAACCCGCAAGGTGTCGCCGACGTCTGGCGCTGGATTCGCCGCGAATTCGGCGGCATCGCCCGCCTCATCGCCGGATCGGACACGATCTTCGTCGCCGCCATCAACGGCCCGGCCGCCGGAGTCGGGCTGGCCTGGGCGCTGACCTGTGACCTCGCCGTCGCCAGCGAGCGCGCGGTGATCGTGCCGGCGTTCGGTCGGCTCGGCCTGCTACCGGAGGTCGGCACCAGCTGGGCGCTGACCCGTCGACTGGGATACCAAGGCGCACTTGCCTATTACCTACGCGGCGAGCACATCGACGCCTACGAAGCGCAACGCCTCGGGCTCGTCCAGCAGGTCGTCGCGCATGAGCGCCTGCTCGACGCCGCCGACGAATGGTGCTCGCGCATCGCGGCCATGCCGAGTCACGCGGTCGCCATGACCAAGCCGCTGCTGCGGGCGACCGCCGACGCCGGCTGGCACGAGGCGCTGACCATGGAGGAATTCGCCGAGCCGACCTGCTTCACCACCGCCGCATTCGCCGACAGCGTGCAGGCGATGCTCGCCAAGCCTCAGGCCTGAATCTCCGCGGTGACCGCGCCGGTCATCCGAACCAGGTCGGCGGGGGCCAGCGCGACCTCCCAGCCGCGCCGGCCCGCGCTGACGTACATCCGCTCGAAGGCCATCGCGCTGGCGTCCACGACCGTCGGCAACCGGCTGCGCTGGCCCAACGGCGAGACCGCGCCGAACACGTAGCCGGTCGCCCGCTCGACCGCGCGCTGGCCGCCCATGCTGACCTTCCGCGCGCCCAGAACCGCTGCGGCCGCCTTCAGCGACAGCCTCGCCAAGGCCGGCACGACCGCGACGGCCAGCCCGTCGGGAACGGCGATGACCAGTGTCTTGAAGATCTGCCCGGGATCGACATCGCCGTCGCGGGTCAACTCGGCAACGGCCTCGTCGGCGAAATACTGCACCCGCGGGTCGTGGTCGAAGGTCACCACCTCGTGCGGCACACCCGCAGCGGTCAAAGCCGCAAGAGCCGGTGTCGCAGCCGCCATTTAGGGGCCCGAATACCCCGGCGGGTTGACGCCGTCCACCCAGAAGTCCACGCCGAGGGTGCCGCCAGGCACGCAGTTGTAGACCGACAAGTCCTTGACGCCGGACTCCAGCAGCACGTCCTCACACAGGAGGGTGTTGCCGGTGTACTCCCGCGATGGTTTGTTGAGGATGACGTAGGCCGCATCGGAGTAGATCTCCGGCTTGCGCGCCCGGCCCATCGCCTCGTCGCCGCCGAGCAGGTTCTGCACCGCGGCGGTGGCCACCAGCGTCCGCGGCCACAGTGTGTTCGAGGCGATCCCGTCTTCGCGCATCTCCTCGGCAATACCCAACGCGCACAACGTCATTCCAAACTTCGCCATCATGTATGCGGTCGGCTTCAGCCACTCTTTGCCGAGCAGAACCGGAGGTGACAGCGTCAGGATGTGCGGGTTCTCGCGGCCCTTCATGTGCGGGATACACGCCTGCGACACCGCGTAGGTGCCGCGCACCTGAATGCCGTTCATCAGATCGAATCGCTTCATCGGCACCTCGCTGATCGAGCCGAGGTTGATCGCCGAGGCGTTGTTCACCACGATGTCGATGCCGCCGAACTGCTCGACGGTCTTGGCGACCGCGGATTCCACCGAATCCGGATCCCGAACGTCGCCGACGATCGGCAGCGCCTGGCCGCCTGCTTCCTCGAGTTCCTTGGCGGCCGTGAACACCGTGCCCGGCAGCTTCGGGTGCGGCTCGGCCGTCTTGGCGATCAGCGCGATATTGGCGCCGTCCTGGGCGGCCCGCTTCGCGATGGCCAGGCCAATTCCGCGGCTGGCACCCGAGATGAACATGGTCTTTGCTTTCAGCGACATGAGCGTCACAGTAACGCTGCTCACAACCGCGGTGGATCCATGGTCCGGAAATACCGCGGCGATTACCGCTGTTGAGCCAGGCGGAGCAGACAGTGTCAGTCCCAGCCTTTAGATTGAGAAAGGGGAAATCGCGTGTCAACGGCGACAAGCCTCATGGGCGAGCAGCGGTTGGCCGGGTGCCCGACGGGTCCGGTGTTATTGGACCTGTTCACCGGTATCGCGACAGAAGGGACTGCGTTACTCACTATGGCTGATACCGATAGCGCCACCGAGTCGGAAGTCACGCTTGACACCGACGACGGCGCTGAAACATCACGTCGCAGCCGCGCCGACGAAACCGACGCGGAACTCACCGCCCGCTTCGAGCGTGACGCGATCCCGCTGCTGGACCAGCTCTACGGCGGCGCCCTACGGATGACCCGCAATCCGGCCGACGCCGAAGACCTGCTCCAGGAGACCATGGTCAAGGCCTACGCGGGCTTCCGGTCGTTCAAAGAGGGCACCAACCTCAAGGCGTGGCTGTACCGCATCCTGACCAACACCTACATCAACAGCTACCGCAAGAAGCAGCGCCAGCCGGCGCAGTACCCGACCGACGAGATCACCGACTGGCAGTTGGCGGCGACGGCCGAGCACACGTCGACCGGGCTGCGTTCCGCCGAGGTCGAGGCGCTCGAGGCGTTGCCCGACACCGAGATCAAAGAAGCCCTGCAGGCGTTGCCCGAGGAGTTTCGAATGGCGGTGTATTACGCCGACGTCGAAGGTTTTCCCTACAAAGAGATCGCCGAAATCATGGACACTCCGATCGGGACGGTGATGTCGCGGCTGCACCGCGGCCGGCGTCAGCTGCGTGAACTGCTGACCGATGTCGCCAAGGACCGAGGGTTCATTCGCGGGGACCAGGCACCGGAGGAGGTGTCGTCATGAGCGAGTTTTCGTCACAGCCGCCGATCAAGGCGGAATGCGCCGAGGTGCTCGCCGAGGTATGGGCCCTGCTCGACGGTGAGTGCAGCCCCGAAACACAGGCCAAGCTCAGGCAGCATCTCGAGGACTGCCCGCCCTGTTTTCAGTACTACGGGCTGGAGGAGCGGTTGAAGATGCTGATCTCCACCAAGTGCCGAGGCGAGCGGGCTCCGGAGAGCCTGCGCCAGCGCCTGCGGGTGGAAATCAGCCGGACCACCATCATCAAGGAGCGCTAAAGCCCGTCGGGCAATCCACAAAAACAAAGACGCGGGCCGCCTGTCGGACGGTCCGCGTCTTTGTTGGTTCGAGCGGTTGGTTAAGCGTTGGGCCGCTTGCCGTGGTTGGCCTTGCTGTGCTTGCGGTCGC
Organism: Mycobacterium sp. 1245111.1; assembly: GCF_001673405.1. Classification (GTDB taxonomy): domain Bacteria; phylum Actinomycetota; class Actinomycetes; order Mycobacteriales; family Mycobacteriaceae; genus Mycobacterium. The sequence goes on from NZ_LZLV01000152.1 coordinate 67,318, forward strand.
GCTTTTTCCGGCCTCGCTTGGCCATGACTGATCCTCCTCGCAGTTCTGCTTGCCGGTCAGTCTGTCATGCCGCCGCCGGTATAAGCCAACTGCTAGACGACGGGAACGTGCACCAGGGTGCCGCCGTTCGCGCTCGCCGACGCGACCGGGCCCTGCTGTCCGGCCAGCGGGACCTGACCGACGCCGGGTGCCAGCGGAGCGGGGCCGCCAGGGTTTTGGCCCGGCAATCCGCCCAGCCCGGGCGTCTGGCCCGGTAGCTGCTGACTGGTGAGTCCGCCTGGGTAACCGGGAACCTGGCCGGGCAGTCCACCCAGCCCGGGGGTCTGACCCGGCAGGGTCTGCCCCGGAAGGCCACCCAGCCCGGGGGTCTGACCCGGCAGGGTCTGCCCCGGAAGGCCACCCGGCAACCCACCTGGGACGCCGCCGGGCAACCCACCTGGGACGCCGAGACCACCGGGCAGGCCGCCCGGAAGGCCGGCACCGCCGCCGCCGAGCGCGCTGGTGGCCGGCATCAGCAGGTCACCGGCACCGGGGATGACGTTGTTCATCAGCCCGCTCAGTGAGCCGAACAGCGAGTTGGCGATGTTCACCGCGCTGCCCGCGCCTCCGGGCATACCGGGGATCGGGTCATCGGCGGCGAATGGTTGCTGGGGAGCGGCGGCGGCCGCGCCGGCACCGAGCCCGACCAAGGCGTATGCCGCCACGGCCATCCCGAAACCGGTGGCCACTCGACGCAGTGGTCCGCGAGCTGTCGTACGCGCAAACATGTTGTCGGACAACGGAATACTCCTCAAATTCGGATGTTTCACTCCAAGAGCCTCAGGCACTCCAATCACTTTGGACACTCTGCTTGCCAAATGTCACAGTTCGAACACGACACCGTCACAGAAGCGGCTCTATAGGTTCTCTTAGTGATCTTGGAGTTTGCTTATCGATACCTCCGTGACACGAATCGTGACCTTTCAGCTGCAGAAACCCAGCGCCAGGACGCCGCGCCGCCGCCGTCGGACGCTCGGAGTGCAACGAGTGAAACCGGTTGTGGTTCGATGAAGCCACGCAATTGCCGACAGGACTGGCTGAGCAGACGGGGCCGGCTGACGAACGGGGTGATGATGGCCGAGGACGTGCGGGCAGAGATCGTGGCCAGCGTGCTCGAGGTCGTGGTCCACGAGGGCGACCAGATCGGCGAGGGTGACACCCTGGTGCTGCTGGAATCGATGAAGATGGAAATCCCGGTTCTGGCCGAGGTCGCCGGCACCGTCAGCAAGGTGAGTGTGGCCGTCGGCGACGTCATCCAAGCCGGCGACCTGATCGCTGTGATCAGCTAGCCGTTTGAGCTTCACTACGGAGATCGCCGATGTCCACTCTCGGTGACCTGCTCGCCGAACACACCGTCCTGCCGGGCAGCGCCGTCGATCACCTGCATGCCGTGGTGGGTGAGTGGCAGCTGCTGGCCGACCTGTCGTTCGCCGACTACCTCATGTGGGTTCGCCGCGAAGACGATTCGCTGGTCTGCGTTGCACAGTGTCGGCCGAACACTGCGCCCACGGTTCTGCTGCGCGACGCGGTGGGAACCGTCGTCGCCGCCGATCGCATGCCGCCGATCTCTGCGGCGTTCGAGTCGGGGGCGATTCGCCTGGAAAGTGATGCGGGCCAACAGTATTCGTGGCAGCAGACCGGAGTGAACATCGAAGCGGTTCCCGTGCGCTACGGCGACGCGGTGGTAGCGGTGCTGACGCATCAGACCGCGGTCGCCGGCACCCCGAAGTCCAGTCAGCTCGAGACCGCCTACCTCGACTGCGCCGCGGACCTGGTCCACATGCTCTCGCAGGGCACCTTTCCCAACGTGGGCGACCTGGCGATGTCGCGGTCGAGCCCGCGGGTCGGTGACGGATTCATCCGCCTCGACGTCGGCGGCGTGGTCTCCTATGCCAGCCCGAACGCGCTGTCGGCGTACCACCGGATGGGCCTCACGTCAGAGTTGGAGGGGCACAACCTGATTGCGATCACCCGTCCGCTGATCTCCGACCCGTTCGAGGCTCACGAACTCGCCGAGCACGTGCTGAACTCGCTGCGCGGCGGCGCCAGCATGCGCATCGAGGTCGACGCCGGGGGTGCCGCGGTGCTGTTGCGGACGCTGCCGCTGGTCATCGACGGGTCGGCGGCCGGCGCGGCCGTGCTGGTCCGCGACGTCACCGAGATCAAACGCCGCGACCGAGCGCTGATGTCCAAGGACGCCACCATCCGGGAGATCCACCACCGGGTGAAGAACAACCTGCAGACTGTCGCGGCGCTACTGCGACTCCAGGCCCGGCGGACCACCAACGCCGAGGGCCGGGAAGCGCTGCTCGAATCGGTGCGACGGGTGTCGTCGATCGCGTTGGTGCACGACGCGCTGTCGATGTCGGTCGACGAGGAGGTCAACCTCGACGAGGTGATCGACCGCATCTTGCCGATCATGAACGACGTGGCAACCGTCGACACCCCGATCCGGATCAACCGGGCCGGCATACTCGGCGTCCTGGACTCTGATCGCGCGACCGCGCTGATCATGGTGATCACCGAGCTCGTCCAGAACGCCATCGAGCACGCCTTCGATCCGGCGACCTGCGAATCCGCCGCGGGCGGCGGGTCGGTGACGATCCGTGCCGAACGTTCCGCGCGCTGGCTCGACGTGGTGGTGCACGACAACGGCCGGGGGCTGCCCGAGGGCTTCAGTATCGAGAAGTCCGATCGGCTCGGCCTCCAGATCGTGCGGACGCTGGTCTCGGCCGAACTCGACGGCTCCCTGAGCATGCAGGACGCCCCGGAAGGCGGAACGGACGTGCTGTTGCGGGTCCCGATCGGACGTCGCGCGCGAGCCGCACACTAGCCCCGCACACAACGGTGCGGCCCCGACTTCCGTCAGGGCCGCACCGTGGTAAGCGACTTGGGTCAGACCCCGGTACGGGCCTTCGTCCGAGCGTTGCGACGCTTCAGTGCGCGGCGCTCGTCTTCGCTCATTCCACCCCACACGCCGGAGTCCTGCCCGGTGTTGAGCGCCCACGACAGGCACTCGGTGGTAACCGGGCAGCGGTTGCAGACCAGTTTTGCGTCGGCGATCTGGGCGAGAGCCGGACCGCTGTTCCCGACAGGGAAGAACAGCTCCGGGTCCTCGTCGCGACAGACCGCTGTGTGGCGCCAATCCATTAGTCGTTACTCCTCACTGTGTGCGCAGCAATGCGCACGAATGATTTTCTTCGGCTGTTAACGCAGGCACAAGAATTGTTTCCGTACCGTTGCATGCGATTGTTCGATCGTTTCACAGGCTCAACAGATGTCAATAGCAGCTCGTTGGTCCGTGGGCTATCTCACTTCAGAGATCCGTTACCAAATCCCTTAATCGTTTGTACTACACTGCGTTCCGGCCTGACCAGTGGTTTTGCCCACATCTCAGGTTCTTCGCAGGTCACAAAGCCCTTTTCGCGGGTGGAGCGACGACATCCAGGGCGTCGGGAACCGACCGGAATGTCATGACCTCGCGCAGACCGAGGTAGTCGCCGTCGATTTGGCTCGCCATGGGTGGATCGGCACACGTGACCCGCACCCACTCCGCGTTGTCGTCGCGAACTACCTGCTCACCCGCGATTTTCGGCTGCTTGGCGAACATCTGCGCGACCAGCCGCAGGCTCGGCACCACCTTCAGCTTGGTGACGCCGAAGACCCCTAACCCGGACTCGAAACTGGTCGTGGGATTGGTGCACATCGGGCGGGCGTCGGCGTAGGTCCACGGGCTCGAGTTGGACACGAAGACGAAGTACGTGCCAGTCACTGGCGCGCGGCCGGACACCTCCACGGTCAGCCGTGGAGGCTTGCGGGAGTAGCCGAGGGTGGCCCGCGTGGCGGCCAGGATGTAGCGGGTCGGCGTGACCTTGCGGCCCTTTTCGCGCTGCGCTTCCACCTTGGCAACCGCTTCGGCGTCGACGCCCATCCCGGCGTTCAGCACCGCCCACTGCTCGCCGCAGTCGATCAGCCCGATCCGGCGCCACTGCTTTTCCGGGCCGTACTTGTCCAGCAGCCAGATCAGCTCGTTGGTGGCGTCGATCGGGCCGGCCGGAATGCCCAGCGAGCGCGCCGTGACATTGGCCGATCCGCCCGGCACGATCGCCAGCGCCGGCACATGGCCGGTGGGCAGTCCGTCGCGGGGTTTACCCAGCAGGCCGTTGACCACGTTGCTCACCGTGCCGTCACCACCGTGCACGACCACCAGGTCCACCCCGTCCCGCACCGCGGCCCGGGCGATTTCGCCACCATGGCCGCGGTGGCGGGTGTGCTCGACGGTCAACTCGAGACGGCTTTTGAGCGCGTGCGCCAGCAGATCGCGGCCGGCCGTCGTCGTCGAGGTCGCGGTCGGGTTGACGATCAGCACGGCGCGCATGACGCCAAAGCCTACGGCCCCGGGCTATGGCTACGCTGTGCTGGTGATCAGCCGTCCTCCGGCCGCCGTGCGCGGCGCGGGTCTCGTCGTCGCTGCTCAGGGCGTGACGGGCGTGGTGGTCGCCGCTGTCCTGCTGATCCGGGCGATCGGCGGCGCAAGCCAGCGCGGCAACAATGTGTTCGGGACGTCCGCATGGTTCGCGCTGGCCGGGGGTGCGGTACTGGCGGCCGGGTGGGCGCTGCTTGTCGGCCGCCGCTGGGGCCGCGGGCTGGCGGTGTTCGCCGAGCTGTTGCTGCTGGGCGTCGCGTACTACCTGACGACGGGCTCGCACCGGCCGCTGATCGGGCTACCGGTGGCCGCGCTGTGCGTGACGGTGTTGGCGTTGTTGTTCAGCCCCGCCGCGCTGCGCTGGGTCTCTGGCGACGGTCAGGATTCGGCCAGCGCGGCCAATTCCGGGCCCGACACCCGGTAGGTGGTCCACTCCCGCTGCGGCTGACCGCCGGCGGCGTCGTACAGCGTGATCGCGTCGGCGTTCCAGTTCAACACCGCCCACGACAGTCGTGTGTACCCGTGGTCCACGCATTCCTTCGCCAGCGCGGTCAGCAGGCCCCGCGCCAGCCCGAGGCGGCGAAATTGCGGGCGCACGAACAGGTCCTCCAAGTAGATGCCCTCGACGCCGTCCCAGGTCGAGAAGTTCAGGAACCACAGCGCCATCGCCGCGACCTCGCCGTCCACGTCGGCGACGTGTGCCCGCAGTGTCGGTGACTCATCGAAAAGCGCTGAGCTGATTTGTGATTCGACTACGGTGCACTGATCGGGGGCCTTCTCGAAGTGGGCCAGGCCGTGGATCATCTCGGTGATCGCCGCGGCGTCAGCCGGTTCGGCGCGACGGATGCTGATGCTCATGGCTGAACCCCCAGCGCGGTCAGAATGGTGATGAATTTGGTTGTCGTCTCGGCGACTTCGCCATCGGGATCGGATTCGGCGACAATGCCACCGCCGGCGTGGGCGAGCGCGGACAGGCGATCAGCGGAGAGTTGCGCCCCGCGCAGAGTGACCACCCAGCGTCCGTCCCCGCTTGCGTCACACCAGCCCACCGCCCCGGCGTAAAACCCGCGATCGCCCTCCAGCGTTTTGATCAGTCGCGCGGCGGTCTCGGTGGGCACTCCGCCGACCGCCGGAGTGGGGTGTAGTGCGAGTGCCAAATCGATTGCAGTGGTTGAGATGTCGCGCAGCCGGCCGGTGATCGGGGTACTGAGATGCCACAGCGCTGTGGTGCGACTCAGGATCGGTTGCGGCGGAAAATCCAATTCGCTGCACAGCGGTCGCAGCGCCTCGACCATGGTGTCGATCACCAACTGATGCTCGTGGTGATCCTTCGCCGAGGCGGCAAGCGCAGCACCGGCGGCGGCGTCGTCCTCGGGATCAGCGGCGCGCGGCGCCGACCCGGCGAATGGCTGGCAGCTCACCCGATCGCCGTCGCGGGCCACCAGCAATTCGGGGCTGGCGCCGACCAGCGCCGTGCCAGTGTGCATGCCGCCCGCCGCCGACAGGTCGACCAGGTAGCCGTAGGCGGCCGGATCGTCGTCGACCAAGCGCCGCAAGATGATTCGGGCGTCCAGCGGAGCATCGGCCGCCAGCTGCAGGGCCCGGGCCAGCACCACCTTCTGCAGCGTGCCACCGGCGGCGGTCAGCTCCTCGCATGCGCGTCGAACCCGCTCGCGGTGTTCCCCGGGCGGCGGAAACGCACCGACCACTCGGACGCGCGGCATCGGCCCGGTCGGCCAGTCGGGCAACGTGTTCACGTGCTGCACCGAACGCGGTGCCGTCAACGCCGCCGGGGCGTCGATGTCAAATGGCAACGCGCCCAACACTATTGACACCGCACCTGAGTGCAGCGCAGACTGCGCGCTGGCGACGTCGCGATAGCAGCACTGCACACCGTCGGCGATCACCGCTCCGGCCGGCCCGCACAGCACAAACGGTGGCTCAGTGATGCTCACCCCGGAGCGATCTCCTGAGGTAGACCGGTCAACCCGAGCGCCGCTAGCTGTCGCACGCCATGCTCGAACCCGCACACCGCGATCGAGCCGGCGAGCATCCAGAAGCGACTGCCTTCGACGAGCGGCAACTCCACCCAGCGCGTGATGACCGATCGCGAAAAATGGCTGTGCCCCACGAACACCACGTCGCGGGAAGCCATGTGCTCCAATGCCAAGGCGACGGCCCGATCCGCGCGGTCGCTGACTTGCGCAACCGTCTCGCCGTCCGGGCAGCCGTGCGTCCAGATCAGCCAATCGGGAACCGATTCGTGTATCTGCGTCGTGGTCAACCCCTCGTAGGAACCGTAATCCCACTCGGCGAGCAAGGGGGATACCTCGTCCACTGCGAGTCCGGCCAGCTTGGCTGTGGTCAACGCGCGTATCCGCGGGCTGCTGATCACCAGGGGGTCGGTGAGTTTCAGTTCACGCAGGACGCGGCCGGCAAGCTCGGCCTGCACCCGGCCGGTATCGGTCAGCTCGATATCGGTGCGTCCGGTGTGCTGGCCGGATTTCGACCACGGAGTTTCGCCGTGGCGGAGCAACACCAGCCGATGGCTCAGGACGCTCATGCTGACCGATTGTGCCTGACACACATGGCCATCCGCGCGCGGGCACCGTGCTGTTAATGCCAGGATGGCAGGTGTTAACCGCCGGCAACAGATCGAGGGAGGGGCGTCGTTGCGATGAAGGGGACCCGAGTGCTGGCGGTAGCCAACCAGAAGGGTGGGGTGGCCAAGACGACGACGGTCGCCTCATTGGGCGCGGCGATCGCGGATGCAGGCCGCCGGGTGCTGCTGGTCGATCTGGATCCGCAGGGCTGTCTGACGTTTTCGCTGGGCCAGGATCCGGACAAGCTGGCGGTGTCGGTGCATGAGGTGCTGCTCGGCGACGTCGAGCCCAACGCCGCGCTGGTGCAAACGGCGGAGGGGATGACGCTGCTGCCGGCGAATATCGACCTGGCGGGGGCGGAGGCGATGCTGTTGATGCGGGCCGGCCGCGAATACGCCCTGAAACGCGCGCTGGACAAACTCGGCGACGCGTTCGACGTGATCGTGATCGACTGCCCGCCGTCGCTGGGCGTGCTGACGCTGAACGGGCTCACCGCGGCCGACGAGGTCATTGTGCCGCTGCAGTGCGAGACGCTGGCGCATCGCGGGGTCGGGCAGTTCCTGCGAACCGTCCACGACGTTCAGCAGATCACCAACCCGGAGCTGAAGCTGCTGGGCGCGCTGCCGACGTTGTACGACCCGCGTACCACGCACACCCGTGACGTGCTGCTCGACGTCGCCGACCGCTACGACCTGCCGGTGCTGGCGCCGCCGATCCCGCGCACGGTGCGCTTCGCCGAAGCCAGCGCGTCGGGCTCGTCGGTGCTGGCCGCGCGCAAGAACAAGGGCGCATCGGCCTACCAGGAGCTGGCCAAGTCGCTGCTCAAACACTGGAAGTCGGGCAAGGAACTGCCCACGTTCGCGATCGAGGTCTAACCCAGCGCGACGAGCGTCTTGCCGCGCTGCTCGAGCAGCTGCGAACCCGTCGCGAGCGGGATCACCGCCGAGTCCGACGGCTCGCGGTGCACGGGCAGGAAGTCCTCGCCGACCCCGGTGACCGGATCGCAGAGCGCGATGCCGTCGGTGACCGGGACGACCAACTTGCCGGCCATCAGCGTGGCCGGACCCACCGGAGCCGAAGAGCCCGCCGGCCCAACGGAATAGCGGTAGGTCAGGTTCGCCGCGTCGAACACCATCACCCGGTGGCCGGTCCACCAAGTGATCAGATTGCTGGACTGCGTCACCACATTCGACGTCGACGGCGACTCCGGCAACAGGGTGCTCGCGATCGTGTTTCCGGTTTCGTCGATGACGTCGACCCGGGGCTGAGGTGCCGGCAGGTAGATCGCGGTCCGGGTTTCGGACACCGTCAGGACTTTGGCGCTGGAATCGGGGCCGATGCCCGGTTCCGCGACATTGTGCTGATCGGGCTCGTCTTCCTCCTTGGCCGGTCGCAGCAGCGTGAGCCGTAGATCGGCCTGCCGGCCGCACGCCTCGAACACCGAGACCGCCGACGAGCTGGCCGCCGCCGACGTCAGGCGGCAGCCGGTGTGCAGCCCCTTCGACGTCGGCTTGACCCGGGCGTCGATCTCGCCATAGGACAGCATTCGGACCATGTCCGAGCGCCACAGCTCGAGCCGGGTATCGCCGGCGGACAACACCGTGGTGCCGTCCGACGACAGCTGCACCCGCTTGTTGCTATAGCTGCTGCGAGCCGGTCCACGTCGACCGGTGGATCCGTCGAGGGTGCTCACCTGGCCGCAGCCGCGGTCGTCGCGGTACACCGCGACCGCGTAGCGGTAGACCCAGGAGACGCCGCACAGGTCGGCGTCGCGCGAGTAGCTCCATCGGACGGCGCCGGTGACCGGGTCGTGGCCTTCGACGACGCGTCCGTCGCCGGTGACGACAAGCCCGCCGACCGCGACCGGTTGCGCGGTGGCGGCGCTGTTGGCGTGCCACAGCTCACGCAGCGACGCCGGCACCGCATGCGCGGGCGTGGGGTTGGGCGCGGGCACGGCCGCCGGGCGACTGATGGTGGCCCGGGCATCGCTGGTCCACCAGATCAACGCCGCTGCCGCGGCGACCGCGGTGAGGATCGCGGCCGCGGCCAACAGATCAGCCTTGGTGCGGCGTTCCGGCTTGACCATCGCGGGCGGCGACGGCGAATCAGTTGGCGGTGGCCACGGGAGCTTCGGCGCCCGCTGACTTGCGGGGGCGACGACGGCGACGCCGGGCTCGCGTGCCGTCGCCGGACGTGGCGTCCGAACTGCCTGCGGCCGTGGCTGATTGGTCGGTGTCGCCGCTACCGTTGGCGATGGCGTGGCCGGTCGCGGCCTTGCCCCCGCGGGTGCGGCGGCGCTGGCGATTGCTGTTGCGCGGCGGCGCAGACTCGCCGGCGTCACTGCTGTTGCGACCGCCGGTGGACGCGGCGCGCTTGACCGGCGACTTCTTCGGTGCGCCGACGGAGCCGCTGACGTCGGTCGGGATGTCCAGCTCGACGTAGACGTGCGGCGAGTTGGAGTAAGTCTCGGCCGGGTCGGGGCAGTTCAATCCGAGGGCCTTGTCGATCAGCGTCCAGCGGGGCAGCTCGTCCCAGTCCACCAGCGTGACCGCGATGCCGGTCTTGCCGGCCCGGCCGGTACGGCCGATGCGGTGCACGTAGGTGTTCTCGTCGTCGGGGCACTGGTAGTTGATGACGTGGGTGATGTCGTCGATGTCGATGCCGCGAGCCGCGACATCGGTGGCGACCAGCACGTCGATGTCGTGATTGCGGAACTGCTTGAGTGCCTTCTCGCGGGCGATCTGTCCCAGGTCGCCGTGCACCGCGCCGACGGCGAAGCCGCGCTCGGCGAGTTCGTCGGCGACTTTCTGCGCGGTGCGCTTGGTGCGGGTGAAGATCATCGTGGCGCCGCGGCCGCGGGCCTGCAATACCCGGCTGACCAGCTCCACCTTGTCCATGGCGTGGGCCCGGTAGACATACTGCTTGGTCAGGTCGTGGACCGCCGACGAATGCGGCGCTTCGGCCCGGATGTGGGTGGGCTGGTTCATGAAGGTGCGGGCCAGCGTGATGATCGGGTCCGGCATGGTCGCCGAGAACAGCATCGACTGCCGATCGTCGGGGATCTGCCGCAGGATCCGCTCGATGTCGGGCAGGAACCCCAGGTCGAGCATCTCGTCGGCCTCGTCGAGCACCAGCACCGACAGGCCGCCGAGTTGCAGGTGGCCCTGCTGGGCCAGGTCGAGCAGCCGGCCGGGCGTGCCGACAACGACGTCGGCGCCCGCGCGCAGCGCCTCGATCTGCGGCTCGTAGGGCCGGCCGCCGTAGATGGAGACGACCGAGAGCTTGCGGTCACCGTCGTCGGTCTTCAGGTACTTCGCCGCGGTGGACAGGTCGCCGTAGACCTGCAGACACAGTTCGCGGGTGGGCACCACGATCAGGGCCCGGGGGATGCCGGACAGGGGTCGCTCGGCGCCTTGCGTGGTGATCCGCTGCAACAGCGGAACGCCGAAGGCGAAGGTCTTGCCCATGCCGGTGCGGGCTTGGCCGATCAGGTCGTCGCCGGTCAGTGCCAGCGGAAGCGTGAGCTCTTGGATGGCGAACGGATGCTCAATGCCTTGCTCTTGCAGGGCCTGCACGATTTCAGCGCGGACACCGAGGTCGGCGAAGGTGGATTCGGATGCGGCTCGGTTAGGTGTGATGAGTGGAGTCATGCGTGAAGCACGTATGCCTTTCGGTTTCGTATTCGATTGGTCAATCGCTGCGATCACGCGCGCACCAGTTGACTGTCGAATACGTTGCCGATTCGCGGGCCCTGCACTGATGAGAGGCGGGCCAACTGCGTGCACGCACATTGCACAGGCACAAGTAGTACGGATCTACCACCGTTACCTGGATTGATTGTAGCTGGTGGGTCGCCTCAGCTCCGATTCGGAACGCTCACAGGCGCGGCGGGTCGCCGGCTTGGCGCGCACAGCGGGCGCTCAAACACGTCTCCTACAGTGGTGGCATGACTTCGCTTTCGCAGGGCGACCAGCTGGCCGATCCGCCTCCGCCACGGCTGCCCGCGGACCATCCCGGAGTCAACGAACTGTTCGCGCTGCTGGCCTACGGCGAGGTCGCGGCGTTCTACCGGCTCACCGACGAAGCGCGGATGGCGCCGGACCTGCGCGGCCGAATTTCGATGGCCAGCATGGCCGCAGCCGAGATGGCGCACTACGAGTTGCTGGTCGACGCGCTGGAAAAGCGTGGCGTCGACGTGCTGCCGGCGATCTCGAAGTACGCCTCCGCGCTCGAGGGCTACCACCGGCTGACCACCCCGAGCACGTGGCTGGAGGCGTTGGTCAAGACGTACATCGGTGACGCCCTGGCGGCCGACTTCTACCTCGAGATCGCCGACTCGTTGCCCGACGAGGTCGCCGACGTCGTGCGCTCGACGATGTCTCAGACCGGGCACTCGCAGTTCGTGGTCGCCGAGGTGCGCGCCGCGATCGCCAAGAGCAACAAACAGCGCAGCCGGCTGGCGTTGTGGTCCCGCCGCCTGCTGGGCGAAGCGATCACGCAGGCGCAGTACGTGCTGGCCGAACACGACGAGCTGGTCGACCTGGTGGTGTCGAGGACCGGCGGGCTGGCACAGGTCAGCGACTTCTTCAACCGGCTGCAGCGCACCCACGACGAGCGCACGCGCGAGCTGGGCTTGTCCTAGCGGGTGCAGGTCGCGATCATCGTGCTGCTCGTCGAGATCGCGATGTTCTGACCGACGCCGTCGGCGATCGAGCAGTTCAGCCGGCCGGTCAGGCTGGTGGCCACGACCGATCGCGTGCTCACCCCTGGATTGAGCACGACGGTTCGCGACCACGGCAGTGAGACGTTGAAGTCGGTTTGCGGCGCTCCCGAGGCGTCGGTGTAGACGACGGTGACCAGATCGAGCAGGCCCTTGACGCCGGTCACGCGATAGACGAAGGTGCGGGCGGCCACGTCCGGCGCCACCGGCGGGATGGCTTCCGGCGTCGGGGTTTCCGTCGGCGCGGTGCTGGTCGCCGTCGGGGTGGGCGGCCGCGACGTCGGCGCCACGGTGGTCACCGTCTCCGGCGGCAGCGCCGGCACCATTCGCGGCGACGTGGTGTGGCTCGGCGGCACCACCACGGTGGCCGAGGTCGAGGCGCTGTCGCCGCCGTTGACGATGACCACGGTGGCGATGACGGCGAGCACGAACACGATCCCGGCGATAGCCGCGATCGGACGCCAGCGTTCCTCGGCCGACGGGTAATCGCCGTCGGCGTAGATGTCGTCGACGGTGTCGTCGTCTGAGTAGTCCTGGAGCTCGTGGTCCAGGTAGTCCATGGTGCTGATGGTGCCGATGTTAGTGATGTGACCAGCCGCGAGCTGCGCGAGAGCGGGCGTGTCAGGTCACGATTTGCCAACGACAGGCTCGTGCGAAGCCTTGCTGCCGACCGCCTTTCGGCGCCGCTGCGGGGCGTCCACTAGCCTGGTCGAAGCCACATCTACTGAAGAATTGGAAGGGGCCGGCGTGGAGGTCAAGATCGGGATCACGGACAGCCCGCGTGAGTTGGTCTTCACCAGCGCGCAAACGCCGAGCGAAGTCGAGGCACTGGTCGCCGCCGCACTGGCCAAAGACGCGGACGTGCTGGGCCTGACCGACGAAAAGGGCCGTCGCTTCCTCGTCAACTCCGCGAAGATCGCCTACGTCGAGATCGGCGCCGCAGACTCGCGTCGCGTCGGTTTCGGAATCGGAAGCGGTGCCGCTAAGAGCGGGGCCCCTACGACCGGGTAAGGGGCACGTGTGACAGACCGCCCCAGGCGAACAGCACGGTGCCGTCGACGGCGTCGTCCTTGCTGATCGGGCGATCGGAGTCCAGCCAGTACCGAGCGCAGTCGACGCTGAGCGCGACCAGGGCCACCGCGATCATGCGGGCCCGGTGCGGGTCCAAACCGGAGTCGGCACTGATCAAGTCGAACACCGCGTCGATGCACGACTCGGTGGCCACCCGGACCTGCGCGGCGACCTGAGGTTCGGTCGTGTAGTCGTTGTCGAAGATCAGCCGGTAGCCCTGGCTGTCGTGTTCGATGAAGTCGAAGAACGCCTGCACGGCGGAGCGCAGCCGCTGCCGGTTGTCGGTGGTGGTGCGCAACGCCTGGCGGACACCCGACACCAGGTTCTCGACGTGCCGCTGCAGCACCGCCAAATACAACTCCAGCTTGCTGGAAAAGTGTTGGTAGAGAACGGGTTTGCTGACCCCGGCGCGCTCGGCGATCTCGTCCATACCGGCGGCGTGGTAGCCACGGTCGACGAAGATGTCGCTGGCGGCGATGAGCAACTGACCACGGCGCTCGTCACGAGGCAGTCGGTTTCCGCGCCGCGCAGAGTTGCCGGGCTTCACCCCGCTCCGTCCGGCGGCGTTGGCGAGATCGCTCATCCATTCCTCAATCTGCTTGTCATCGCGCCGGTGTGGCGTAAGCGCGGTTAATCGGAACGACACTACTACTCGCGCGCATGTTCAACTGTGACCCAAGGGCTGTATGTCTGCCTGACGACGTGTTATAGGCGGCTTTTGGCGCGCCGGGAGTCCTCGCTAGCAGGTGTTGTGCCATTCTGGGAAAGTGACCTTCGACCCCGAGTGGCGCGGGGGCAACCGGACGCCCGTTCTTCGCGACGACTGGCGCGAGCCGCTGCGCGCCCAGCGTGATCCGCTGGCATGGGGTGCCGGCCCCGGGCGGGCCCGGTCGAATCGCGAACCCAGTCGTTGGCGCAAGCAAAGCTGGCTGGGCCGCTTCGTGTCCACCTACGGCTGGCGCGCCTACGCGCTGCCGATACTCGTCGCCGTCACCGGAGTGGTGCTCTACCAGACCGTCAGCGGAACCGGCACATCCGCGCCCGCGTCCGGTCATCCGCTGCAGGGTCCGCCCAAAATCGGCGCCGTCGGCACGGTGATCGTCGACGCTCCGCCCCGCGGTCTGACCCAGTACGACGCCAGCCTGCCGACCGGCATGCTGCCCAACGGCGGGCCCTTCACCGACGCGGGCGCCAAGTCCTGGCACGTCGTCCCTGGAGTCACGCCGCAGGTCGGTCAGGGCGCCGTCAAAGTCTTCAAGTACACGGTCGAGGTCGAAAACGGTATGGACGCCACCGCGTTCGGCGGCGACGACGCGTTCGCCTCGATGGTCGACCAGACGCTCGGCAACCCGAAGAGCTGGACCCACGACGCGCAATTCGCGTTCATGAGGGTCGACGCGAACGGCCGCGTCAAACCCGACATCCGGATCTCGCTCAGTACGCCGATGACCGTCCGTGAGGGCTGCGGCTACGAGTTCCCGCTCGAAACCTCTTGCTACAACCCGTCTTACGGGGCCGGCGTCGAGCCACGGGTCTTCATCAACGAGGCCCGCTGGGTGCGCGGCGCGCTGTCGTTCCAGGGCGACGTCGGCTCCTATCGGCAGTACCTGATCAACCACGAGGTCGGCCACGCCATCGGCTACCTGCGCCACGAGCCGTGCGACAAGCAGGGCGGGCTGGCGCCGATCATGATGCAGCAGACCTTCTCCACGTCCGATGACGACAACTCGAAGTTCGACCCGGAGTACGTCAGGCCCGATGGCAAGACGTGCCGGTTCAATCCCTGGCCGTACCCGATCGCCTAAGCCGGGCAGGCCTAGCCTTGGTGGTGTGCTTCCCCCGCTTGTCGAGCCAGCCGCCGAGCTGACTTCCGACGAGGTGGCCCGCTACAGCCGGCATCTCGTCATCCCCGATTTGGGTGTCGACGGCCAGCGGCGGCTCAAGAACGCGCGGGTGCTGGTGATCGGCGCGGGAGGTCTCGGCGCGCCGACGCTGCTCTACCTGGCCGCGGCCGGCGTCGGCACCCTCGGCATCGTCGACGACGACATCGTCGAGGAGTCCAATCTGCAACGCCAGATCATCCACGGAGTGGCCGATGTCGGTCGGTCCAAGGCGCAGTCCGCCCGCGACTCGATCGCCGAGGTCAACCCGCTGGTGCAGGTGCGGTTGCACGAAGTGCGGCTGGACCGGGGCAACGCCGTCGAGTTGTTCGAGCAGTACGACCTGATCCTCGACGGCACCGACAACTTCGCCACCCGCTACCTGGTCAACGACGCCGCGGTGCTGGCGCACAAGCCCTACGTGTGGGGATCGATCTACCGGTTCGAGGGCCAGGTGTCGGTGTTCTGGGAGGACGCGCCCGACGGCCGCGCCCTGAACTACCGCGACCTGTATCCGGAGGCCCCGCCGCCGGGCCTGGTGCCGTCGTGCGCCGAAGGCGGAGTGTTGGGCGTGCTGTGCGCCTCGATTGCGTCGGTGATGAGCACCGAGGCGATCAAGCTGATCACCGGGCTCGGAGAGCCGCTGCTGGGCCGGCTGATGATGTACGACGCGCTGGCCATGACCTATCGGACGATCGCGATCCGCAAGGACCCGGCCGCGCCGCCGATCACCGAGCTGGTCGACTACGACCAATTCTGCGGAGTCGCCGGCGACGCCGCGGACGGCGATGCGATCACCCCTGGGGAGTTGCGTGATCTGCTCGCTGCCGGCGACAAGATCGTGCTGATCGACGTGCGGGAGCCGGCCGAGTGGGACATCAACCACATCGACGGCGCTCAGCTGATCCCGAGTTCGTCGATCGAAGCCGGCGAAGGACTGGCCGGGCTGCCCCGCGATCGCCGGCCGGTGCTCTATTGCAAGACCGGAGTGCGCTCGGCCGCGGCGTTGACGGCGTTCCGCGACGCGGGGTTTGCCGACGCCGTCCATCTGCACGGCGGCATCGTGGCGTGGGCACAGCAGATGCAGCCCGACATGGTGATGTACTGATCGCACGCGACTGAAGCCATTCGGGTTCGTGCCGATCTGCGAGTTCGTGTCTAGTCCCGGGACTTCGCTGAGCGACGTTTAGGCTGTTCGGGTGAGTATCGAGCCGCCGCCGGAGCATGTGATGTCGGCGTTCGGTTTGACTGGTGTTCGGCCGATACCGCTGGGGGCCGCCTGGGAGGGCGGCTGGCGATGTGGCGAAGTGGTGCTGTCGATGGTCGCGGAGAACGCGCGGGCAGCGTGGTCGGCGCGGGTGCGCGAGACGCTGTTCGTCGACGGGGTGCGGCTGGCCCGGCCGGTTCGCTCGACGGACGGACGCTACGTGGTCTCGGGCTGGCGAGCGGACACCTTCGTGGCCGGCCAACCCGAGCCGCGGCATGACGAGGTGGTGTCGGCCGCGGTGCGACTGCACGAGGCCACCGGCAAGCTCGAACGGCCCCGCTTTCTGACGCAGGGGCCGACTGCCCCGTGGGCCGACGTGGACGTGTTCATCGCCGCCGACCGGGCGGCGTGGGAGGAACGCCCGCTGCAGTCGGTGCCGGCGTCGGCGCGCGCGGCGGCCCCGACCGCCGACGGGCAGCGCTCGGTCGAGCTGATCAATCAGCTTGCCGGCCTGCGTCGTCCGACCAAGAGCCCCAATCAACTCGTCGACGGCGACCTGTACGGCACGGTGCTGTTCGCCGGTGCCGCGCCCCCGGGAATCACCGACATCACGCCATATTGGCGGCCGGCGTCGTGGGCGGCGGGCGTTGTGGTGGTCGACGCGTTGTCTTGGGGCGAGGCTGACGAGGGTCTGATCGACCGTTGGAACGCACTGCCGGAATGGCCGCAGATGTTGTTGCGCGCGTTGATGTTCCGGCTCGCAGTGCACGCGTTGCATCCGAGGTCGACGGCGGCCGCCTTCCCGGGTCTGGCCCGCACGGCCGCGCTGGTGCGGCTGATCCTCTAGTCGGGGAACTCGTAGCGCAGCTCGTCAAGCGGAATCTTGCCGTCGTTCGCCAGCACCCCTTCGGCCCGAAGGAGTTCCAGCTGCTTGGTGGTCAGATGCTTGGCGGGGCGGCCCGACGCGGTGATCACCCGATGCCACGGCAGGTCCCGCGAATCGGTACGCATGATCCAGCCGACGATGCGCGGGCTGGAAAGCTTTGCAACAGCGGCGATGTCGCCATACGTCGACACCCGACCCGCGGGAATCGAGGCGACCAGCGCACGCACCCGCTCCACCTGGTCTTCCGTAACCGGTGCCATGGTCAGGCCATCCGTTCGCGGATGAGCGCGGCCACCTCGGCCGGCTTGGTCTCGGCCACCATGTGATCGCACTCGAAAGTCAGGTCGCGAAAGTCTTCGCCCAACCGCTCGCGCAGATCGGCGACGAGGCGGTCGGTGACATACGGTGGCGAGGTCCAGGCGGCCCGCACCAGAGTCGTTCCAATTCCCTTGGGCGGCAACACGATATCGCGGGCCAACTCACTCCAATAGGCCATCATCGCGGGTAGGCTCAACCGCCAGGTACAGCGGCCGCCGGGCAGCATCACGAGGTGCTGGTCCAGTTCCGCGTCCACCACGGCCGGGTCCACTCCGCCCCAGGAGCCGTTGGTCTTCGCGGCGCGGGCCTCGGCGGCATCGGCGTAGTCGGGGGAAGCCAGCATCGCGTCGGCGATCTCGAGCATCCATGCGCCGTCCAGTCCGACGGCCGGGTCGAGCAGCACCAGGCCCGAGACCCGGTCGGGATGGGCGGCCGCCAGTCGCAGGGCGATCGCGCTTCCGAACGAATGCGCGACGATCACCACCGGGGCGTCGCACTCCCGCGCGAGCAGGTCATCCAGCGCTGCCACGTTGGCGTCGATGGTCCACGGCGCCTCCCACGACGAGTGACCGTGCCCGATCAGATCCGGTGCGGCAACGGCGATCTCAGGCAGGTAGCGGGTCGCGAGATGCCCCCAGCGCTGACCGTGTCCGGTGAGCCCGTGCAGCGCCAGCAGTCGCACCGGACCGTGCGGTCCGAAGCGATGCACATGAAGACGGGTCACACATCGATCGTGCCAGTACCGCGGTCGGCGCAACTTGTCGGACCCCCGTGATGTCATTCCCGCTATGTCGTACCACTGGGGCCCGGAGGCCCGCGCCGTCCTCGATCCCGGACTGCGCGGCACGGTGCGCGTGCTCGGTGGGCCGGGCACCGGCAAGAGTTCACTGCTGGTCGACGCCGCGGCCACCCGGATCGGGGCTGGCACCGACCCGGAATCGGTTCTGCTGCTGACGGGTTCGGGCCGAATCGGGGCGCAGGCACGCAGCGCGCTGACATCGCGGTTGCTGAGCGCTCAACAGGGCTCCGGCCGCCCTGCGGTCATCCGCGAACCGTTGGTGCGCAGCGTGCACAGCTACGCCTTCGCCGTGCTGCGGCTGGCGGCCCAGCGGGCCGGCGGCCCGCCACCCAGGCTTGTCACCAGCGCCGAGCAGGATGCGATCATCGCCGAGCTGCTGGCCGGCGAGATCGCCGACGGCGCCGATGCGTGGCCGGCCGAATTGCGGGCGGCCCTGGGTACTGCCGGTTTCGCCGCCGAACTACGCGAGCTGCTCACCCGGTGCGCCGAGCGTGGCGTCGACCCGCAACAACTGGAACGGGTCGGCCGGCTGTCGGGCCGTCCCGAATGGGCTGCCGCTGGCCGATTCGCGCGCGGCTACGAACAGGTGATGCTGCTGCGCGCCGCGGTGGGAACGGCGGCCCCGCAGGCCACCACGCCGGCCGTCGGTGCGGCCGAACTTGTCGGTGCCGCCCTCGAGGCGTTCGCCGTCGATGCCGAGCTGCTGGCCGGCGAGCGGGCGCGGATCGGCGTGCTGCTCGTCGACGACGCCCAGCAACTCGATCCGCAGGCCGCCCTGCTGGTCCGGGTGCTGGCCGCCGGTGCCGACGTGACGCTGCTGGCCGGCGATCCGGACCAGGCGGTGTTCGGCTTCCGCGGCGCCGAACCCGCGGCGTTGCTGGGCGACGGGACACCGTCGGTCACACTTACCACGTCGTATCGCTGCGCCCCGGCCGTGGCGCGGGCGGTCTCGGGCATCGGCGGCCGGCTTGCCGGCGGCGGCGAAATGGCCGGCAGCGGAGACGATCCCGGGTCGGTGCTGGTCAAGCTGGCTGGCTCGACCGGCGCGGAGGCGACGATGGTCGCCGACTATCTGCGGCGTGCCCACCTGATAGACGGGGTGCCGTGGTCGCAAATGGCGGTCGTGGTCAGGTCGGTACCGCGGGCGGCCGGGTTGCCGCACGCGCTGGCACGCGCCGGCGTGCCGGTAGTCCCGCCGGCGCTGAGCGGGCCGCTGGCGGCGCACCCCGCGGCGCAGGCGCTGCTGACCGTGCTCGCCGCGACCGCCGACGGCCTGGACGGCGAGCAGGCGGTGGCGCTGCTGACCGGGCCGATCGGTCGCGTCGACCCAGTCTCGCTGCGTCAACTGCGACGCACCTTGCGGAATGCTGACATCGACTGTCCGGCAAGGGAATTCGGCGACCTGCTGGTCGACGCGCTCGGCGCCGGCCCGGCCGTCCGACTGCCGGCGGCGCAGGCCCGGTCGCTGCAGCGGGTGCGCAAGGTGCTGGATGCGGCTGCCGAGTCGCATCGACGCGAGGAGGACCCGCGCTACACCCTGTGGGCGGCATGGCAGCGTTCCGGTTTGCAGCGTCGTTGGTTGACGGCGTGCGAGCGGGGTGGGCCCGCCGGTGTTCAGGCCGGCCGCGACCTCGACGCCGTGACGGCATTGTTCGACGCGTGCGAGCAGTACCTGTCGCGGACCGCGGGCGCGTCGCTGCGTGGGCTGATCGATCACCTGACCACCGAGCAACTGCGGGCCGCCGCCCCCGAATCCGCGGACGGCCAGGTCGCGGTGCTCAGCGCGCACGCGGCGCTCGGTCACGAGTGGGATCTGGTCGTCATCGCCGGTCTGCAGGAAGGGTTGTGGCCCAACACGATTCCGCGTGGCGGTGTGCTCGGCACGCAGCGGCTGCTCGACGTGCTCGACGGCGTCGCGGAGAACGCGTCGATGCGGGCGCCGTTGTTGGCCGAGGAACGGCGTCTGTTGGTCGCCGCGATGGGTCGCGCGCGCACCCGGCTGTTGGTCACCGCGGTCGACGGAGAAGCCGGCGGCGGTGACGAGGCGAGCATGCCGTCGCCGTTCTTCGCCGAAATCGCGCAGTGGTCCACCGGAAACGCCGACGCGGCGGTTGCGCCGGTCTTTGCCCCGCGGGCGCTGTCCGCCAATGCGGTCGTCGGCCGGTTACGCAGCGTGGTGTGCGCGCCGGCGGCGGCGGTGAGCGACGCGATGCGCGCCTGTGCCGCAGAGCAATTGGCTCGCCTGGCCGCGGCGGGTGTCCCGGGCGCCGACCCGGCCGGCTGGTACGGCATGTCGCCGGTCAGCACCACAGAGCCGATGTGGAGTGGCGACGACCATGTCGTGACGCTGACGCCGTCAAGCCTGCAGACGCTGACCGACTGCCCGCTGCGCTGGATGGCCGAACGGCACGGCGGGACCGATCCGCGCGACCTCGGCTCGACGGTCGGTTCGGTGCTGCATGCGCTGATCGCCGAGCCGGGCAGCAGTGAGACCGAGTTGCTCGCTGCGCTGGAGCGGGCCTGGCGGCATCTGCCGTTCGAATCACGTTGGTACGCAGACAACGAGCTCGCCCGGCACCGGGCCATGGTCGAGACGTTTCTGGCGTGGCGGGCGCAGACCCGGGGTGAGCTGACCGAGGTCGGCGTCGAAGTCGAGGTCGACGGCGTGCTGGATGACAACGTCCGGCTGCGTGGGCGAGTCGACCGTATCGAGCGCGACGCGGCCGGTCGGTTGGTGATCGTCGACGTCAAGACCGGCAAGACGCCGGTCAGCAAGGACGACGCGCAGTGGCACGCTCAGCTGGCCGCCTACCAGCTCGCGGTGGCCGAGGGTCTGGTCGACCATGGTGACGACCCTGGCGGCGGCCGGCTGGTCTATCTCGGCAAGGCGGGGTCGAACGGCGCCACGGAACGTGAACAGGACCCGTTGACCCCCGAAGCGCGCGACCAGTGGCGGATGAAGATCCGCGACGCGGCCGGCGCCACCGCGGGCCCGCAGTTCATCGCCCGGGTCAACGACGGTTGCGCACACTGTCCGCTGCGGCCGAGCTGTCCGGCCCACACCGGTGTCGACGGAATGGGACCCGCATGACCGTGATGGGTCCGGCACGCTACAGCCCGGCCGAATTGGCCAGCGCACTAGGACTTTTCGAGCCGACAGACGAGCAGGCAGCGGTGATCGCGGCTCCGCCGGGACCGCTGGTGGTCATCGCGGGGGCCGGCGCCGGCAAGACCGAGACGATGGCGGCGCGGGTGGTCTGGCTGGTCGCCAACGGCTACGCCGACCCTGGGCAGGTGCTGGGCCTGACGTTCACCCGCAAGGCGGCCGGCCAGCTGTTGCGGCGGGTCCGCTCGCGGCTGGCCCGGCTCAGCGGCGCCGGGTTGATCCCCGCCCAACCCGGCGACGCTCCCGCCGGGACGCCGGTTGTCAGCACCTATCACGCCTTCGCCGGCCAACTGCTGGGCGAATACGGTCTGCTCTCGACCCCGGCATACGCGCAGCCGGTCGAACCCGACACCCGGCTGCTCAGCGAGACCGAGCTCTGGCAGCTGGCTTTCGACGTCGTCAACACTTACCCCGGAGAATTGAACACGGACAAAAATCCGGCCGCGGTCACCGCGATGGTGTTGCGGCTGTCGGGTCAGCTCGCCGAGCATCTGGTCGACACCGACCAGGTCCGCGACACCCATCTCGAGCTCGAACGGCTGGTGCACACCCTGCCCGCTGGGCGCTATCAGCGCGACCGCGGTCCCAGCCAGTGGCTGCTGCGTATGTTGGCCACGCAGTCCGAACGCGCCGAGCTGGTGCCCCTGATCGACGCCCTGCACCGACGGATGCGGGCGGAGAAGGTCATCGACTTCGGCGGCCAAATGGCTTGTGCCGCAAGGCTGGCGCTGGCTGTTCCGCAGGTTGGGGAGCAGCTACGCGGCCGCTACCGGGTGGTCCTGCTCGACGAATACCAGGACACCGGTTACGCGCAACGCCTGCTGCTGTCGTCGCTGTTCGGCGGCGGCGTCGACGAGCAGCTCGCGTTGACCGCCGTCGGGGATCCGATCCAATCCATCTACGGCTGGCGCGGCGCCTCGGCCACCAACCTGCCGCGTTTCACCACCGACTTCCCGATGGCCGACGGCAGCCCGGCGGCGGTGCTCGAGCTGAGTACCAGTTGGCGTAACCCGCCGACCACCCTGCACGTCGCCAACGCCGTGTCCGCCGAGGCGCGCCAACGCTCGGTGGCGGTGCATGCGCTGCGCTCACGCCCCGACGCGGTGCCCGGCACCGTGCGTTGTGCGCTGTTGCCCGACGTAGCGGCCGAACGCGAATGGCTCGCGGACCATCTGCAGCGGTGCTACCAGCGGGCGGTCGCCGACCGTGTCGCGCCGCCGACCGCCGCAGTCCTGGTGCGCCGCAACGCCGATGCCGCGCCGATCGCCGCCGCGCTGCGCGCCCGCGGTATCCCCGTGGAGGTGGTGGGGCTGGCCGGCCTGCTTGCGGTCCCCGAGGTGGCCGACGTCTTAGCCATGCTGCGCCTGGTCGCCGACCCTACCGCCGGTGCCGCTGCGATGCGGGTGCTGACCGGTCCGCGGTGGCGGCTCGGAGCCCGCGACGTCGCGGCGCTGTGGCGACGGGCCGTCGCGCTCGACGGCGCGCAGGCGTCGCGGTCCGACCACACGGCGGAGCGGATCGCCGAGGCGGCCGGTCCGCAGACCGATACCGCGGGCCTGGCCGACGCGCTCGCCGATCCCGGCCCGGCCCAAGGCTATTCGGCCGAAGGCTATCGGCGCATCGTCGAGCTCGCCGACGAATTGAGCATGCTGCGCGGCCACCTGTTTCACCCGCTGCCCGACCTGGTCGCCGAGGTCCGCCGCCTGCTCGGCGTCGACTGCGAGGTGCGGGCGGCATCGCCCGGCAACGGGTGGGCCGGCACTGAACAGCTGGACGCGTTCGCCGACGTGGTCAACGGCTACGCCGAGCGGACCTCCGCCTCGGGTGGTTCGCTGGCCTCGGTCGTCGGGCTGCTGGCCTACCTGGACGCGGCCGCGGTCGTGGAGAACGGTCTGGCCCCGGCCCAGGTGGTGGTCGCGCAGAACCGGGTGCAGGTGTTGACCGTCCACGCCGCAAAGGGTTTGGAATGGCAGGTGGTCGCGGTGCCGCACCTGTCGGGCGGGCTGTTCCCGTCCACCGCACAGGCCCGCACCTGGCTCACCGACGCCGCCGACCTTCCGCCGCTGTTGCGCGGTGACCGTTCCACCAAAGGCTCACCCGGAGTACCTGTCCTGGACACTTCCGACGTGACCGATCGAAAGCAGTTGTCGGACAAAATCTCTGCCCACCGGGCTCAGCTGGAACAGCGTCGCATCGACGAGGAACGCCGGCTGCTCTACGTCGCCATCACCCGATCCGAGGACACGCTGCTGCTGTCCGGCCATCACTGGGCGGCCACCGGTATCAAACCGCGCGGGCCATCGGATTTCCTCTGCGAGCTCAAAGACATCATCGACCAGTCAGCCGAGGCCGGGCAGCCGTGCGGCGTGGTCGAGCAGTGGGCGCCCGCTCCGGCCGGCGGTGAGCGAAACCCGCTGCGCGACACCGTGCACGAGGCGAACTGGCCGGTCGACCCGCTCGGTGGCCGGCGCGCCGACGTCCAGCGCGGCGCAGAGCTGGTCGCCGCCGCAATGGCGGCGGGCTCAGCCGACGCGACGCACGACACCGAAGGCTGGACCGCCGACGTCGATGCGCTGCTGCAAGAGCGTGCCCAGACCGCACAACCGCCCGCTTACCCGCTGCCCAGCGGACTATCCGTCAGCAGCCTGGTCGACCTGGCCCGCGACCCCGAGCAGGCGGCCCAGCGGCTCGCCCGTCGACTGCCGGCGCGGCCGGAGCCGCATGCCCTGCTGGGCAACGCCTTTCACGACTGGGTCGAGCGATTCTACGGCGCCGAGCGGTTGTTCGACCTCGCCGATCTGCCCGGTGCCGCCGACACCGACATCGCCCAACGCGACGCCGACGAGCTGGCCGCGTTGCAGGAGGCGTTCCTGGCCTCGCCGTGGGCGGCACGCACGCCGATCGCCGTGGAGGTGCCGTTCGAGATGGCCATCGGCGGCAAAGTGGTTCGCGGCCGCATCGACGCGGTCTTCGGCGAACCCGACGGCGGCGCGACCGTCGTGGACTGGAAGACCGGCGAACCGCCGCACGGCTCAGACGCCGCGCGGCACGCCGCCATTCAGCTCGGTGTCTACCGGATCGCGTGGGCCGCGCTCAGCGGTTGTCCGGAGTCGTTGGTGCGCACCGCTTTTCACTACGTGCGGACCGGGCGCACCGTCATCCCCGAGCGGCTGCCGAGCCACGACGAGCTGGCTGCGATGCTGAGCTAAGTCTGATGTAGCGGCTCCTCCTCGGCCCGCATGGCGGGCCGCATCGTCGCCGCTAGGAGTTGCGCGCGAGCTTGAGGGCCGCGGTCACCATCGGGATTTGCAGCGGCAGCCGGGCCAGCGCGACGATGCGCATCGGCCACGGTTTGTCCCACCACAGCCGGCACATGTTGACGTTGCCGGGAAAGACCGCGACAAACAGTGCGGCAGCCGCCAACGCGGCCGACCGGCGCAAGCGTGGCACCAGCAGCGCGGCCCCGATGCCGAGCTCGGCGACACCGGAGGCGTAGGTGTAGAAGCGCGGGCTGCCGGGCAGTTCGACCGGGATGATGCCGTCGAACGGCTTCGGTGCGACGAAGTGAAGGGTGCCGACACCGAGCAGCAGCGCCGCGATGCGGTAGGCGAGCGTTTGGCCGGCGTCCTGTTGAGCACTGTGTGTGGTGGCGGTCATGGTTACATTGTGTCGTGCGTCCGGGCGAGCCGATGAGCTGTGGTCAGAGTTAGTCGTCGGCAACGCGATCTCGACGAGACGCTGACCGCGAAACCCGGCTACGCCCTGGTCGGCGTCGTTCGGGTCCCCGAGGTTCAACTCAGTCCGATCCGGGCGATCTGGCGCCGAATCGTCGTCGCACTGCTGGCACTGGCCGCCGCCGTGCTCACCGTCTACCTCGGCCGCAACGGCTACACCGACGTTCGCGGCGGACCGCTGACGTTCCTGGATTGCGTTTACTTCGCGACGGTGTCCCTGACCACCGTCGGCTACGGCGACCTGACCCCGTACACCGAATTCGCCAGGCTGATCAGCGTGGTGGTACTGACGCCGCTGCGCATCCTGTTCCTCGTGGTGTTGGTCGGTACGACCCTCCAGGTGCTCACCGAGCGGTCCCGGCAAGCCTGGAAGATTGAGCGTTGGAGGAGCACAGTGCGCAACCACACGGTCGTCATCGGCTACGGCACCAAAGGCAAAACCGCGGTCGCCGCGATGTGCGGCGACGAGGCAGCCGGCAAGGACTTCGTCGTCGTCGACGTCGACCCCGCGGTCCTGGAGCATGCGGCCGCTGCCGGCCTCGTCACCGTGCACGGCGATGCCACCCGATCCGACGTGCTGCGGCTCGCCTCGGCCCAGCACGCGTCGTCGATCATCGTCGCCACCGGTCGCGACGACACCGCGACGCTGGTCACCCTCACCGCGCGCGAAGTCGCGCCGAACGCCAAGATCGTTGCGTCGATCCGTGAGGCCGAAAACCAGCACCTACTCAAGCAATCCGGGGCCGACTCGGTGGTCGTGTCCTCCGAGACAGCGGGGCGGCTGCTCGGCGTCGCCACCACCACGCCCAGCGTCGTCGAGATGATCGACGACCTGCTGACGCCCTCGCACGGATTCGCCATCGCCGAGCGCGAGGTCGAGCAGTCCGAGCTCGGCGGCTCACCGCGGCATCTGCCCGACATCGTGCTGGGCGTAGTGCGCGACGACCACCTGCTGCGCGTCGACGCCCCGGAGGCCGACGCTCTGGAGGCCGGCGATCGGC
>NZ_LZLV01000153.1 GCF_001673405.1 Mycobacterium sp. 1245111.1
CTCAATCATCAAGCGCACCAAGCTGTTTCATGCGGACCCGCACCCCCGGCCCAAGACGACCAGCCCCCGCCCTTCTAGTTGCCGGCGCAGCCGAGGCTACTTCTTCGACGGGACGATGATCACCGCGATCAGCGTCAGGATGCTGAAGAACAATCCGAGGATGCCCCAACCGATTGCGCTGCGGCCCTTGGTCGCTGCGATGAGTGCGCAGACGATCGCTGCGATGATGCTGCCGATTGCGACGAAAATGCCTTTGATGCCACGCAGGATGAAGCCTGCGGCCTCCGGCTGGGTGTAGCCGGCCAGCAATAGTTGGTGAAGCATGACGACCTCCTCGACGCCAACTGGGGTCACCCGTCTGAAACCCCGGGAGGAAATACCCCAAACGGCGTGAATCAAACCACGTTCTAGCTGTTATGCAGGCTCTCCACGAATGCCCGGGCCTCGTCCCATGTCGGCAGCAGGCCGGCGGCGCGCACTTCGTCCAAACTCGGTGCGGCGGCGTCCCGGTCGGAAATCAGCAGCTCGTGCCCGCCCGGCCAGTCGATCGCCACGGCGGGATCGGTGGGGGAGATGGTGTGTTCGCGTTGCGGGCTGTACTCGGCCGAACACAAATACATCAACGTCGAATTGTCCTGCAGCGCAAGGAAGCCGTGTGCGAGGCCCTCGGAGATATACACCGACTTGTGGCTGCGGTCGTCCAGCGTTACGGCGTCCCACCGGCCGAACGTCGGCGAGCCCACCCGAATATCGACGACGACGTCGAACACCGAGCCGGACACGCAGGTCACGTATTTGGCTTGGCTCGGCGGCAGTTGGGCGAAGTGCAGACCGCGCAGCACACCGGCGGCCGACACCGAGCAGTTGGCCTGGCGGACGTCCAGGCGATGCCCGGCGAACTCGGTGAAACCGCGGTCGGTGAGCCATTCGAAGAACAGACCGCGCGAATCGGGATGCACCGCCGGCGTGATTTCCCATGCTCCGGCAATGTCGAGTTCACGGACCTGCATCTCATTGACCCTGTCGTTCGTAGCGAGCCTCGGCGGCGTCTTTGAGGGGCCGCCACCACGATTCGTTGTCGCGATACCAGTCGATGGTGGCGCGCAACCCCTCGGCGAAATCGGTATGTTTTGGCGCCCAGCCCAATTCGTCGCTCAGCTGAGACGGATCGATCGCATACCGGAGGTCGTGCCCGACCCGGTCGACGACGTGGTCGAAGTCGTCGGGATCGTGGTCCATCAGCTCGAGCAGGGTCCGCAGCACCGAAAGGTTGTCGCGTTCGCCGTCGGCGCCGATCAGGTACGTCTGCCCGGGCCGACCGCTGTCGAGGATGCGGCGGACCGCGTCGTTGTGGTCCTCGACGTGGATCCAGTCCCGGACGTTGGCGCCCTTGCCGTACAGTTTCGGCCGCCGCCCGGTGAGGACGTTGGTGATTTGGCGTGGGATGAACTTCTCGACGTGCTGATACGGCCCGTAGTTGTTGGAGCAGTTGGAGATTGTCGCGCGCACGCCGTAGGAGCGCACCCAACCGCGCACCAGCAAGTCGGACGCGGCTTTGGTCGACGAATAAGGGCTCGACGGGTTGTAGGGCGTGGATTCGGTGAACCGCTGCGGATCGTCGAGCTCCAGGTCGCCATAGACCTCGTCAGTGGAGACGTGATGCAGCCGCACCCCGAACCGGCGCACCGCTTCCAGAATGGTGAAGGTCCCGATCACGTTGGCGTGCACGAACGACGCCGGATCTGCGAGCGAATTGTCCACATGGGTCTCGGCCGCGAAATGCACCACCGCATCCGACTCGGCGACCAGTTGCGAAACGAGCTCCGCGTCGGTGACGTCGCCCTCGACCAGCCTGATGTCGTTCTCGACGGGAGCCAGTGATTCACGGTTACTCGCATAGGTCATCGCGTCCAACACCGTCACCGCGTCGTCCGGATGCTCGCGCACGGTGGCATGCACGAAGTTCGCGCCGATGAACCCGGCGCCACCGGTCACCAGCAGCCGCATGGCGAAACCCTAGCGTGGCCCTCAGCCGGGAGGTGTCAGATCCAGCGGTCCGGCGAGTGCTTCGAGCGCGCCGAGGAGTTTGCCGTCGGGCCCGCCCAGCACCTGGATCGCCACGTGATCGGCGCCTGCCTCACGGTGCTCGTTGAGCCGCGCCGCGACCTGCTCGGGCGTGCCGTGGGCGACGACGGCGTCAATCAGCTTGTCGCTACCGGGTTTACGCACATCCTCGTCGGTGAACCCGAGCCGGCGCCAGTTGTTCACGTAGTTGCGCAGGCCGAAGTAGTGCTCGGCGGTCCGCCGCCCGATCTCGCGGGCCTCGTTGACGTTCTCGGTCAGCACCACCTTGTGTTCGGGCGCCAAGAACACCGTGTTGCCGACCTGTTCGCGGGCCTGCGCGGTGTGTTCGGGCGTGGTCAGGTAGGGATGGGCTCCGGCGCTGCGTTCGGCCGCAAGAGCCAGCACCTTCGGGCCCAGCGCCGCGAGCACCCGACGGCTGGTCGGCACGCCCGCGCCATCCAGCTCATCGAGGTAGTCGACCAGCGCGTCGTAGGGCTTCTTGTACACGTCGGTGTGCTCGGGGTGGCCTACCCCGACACCCAGCAAAAACCTTCCGGGGTAAGCACTTTCGATGCGTTCGAAGGACTTGGCCACGTCTGCCGCCGGCGATGCCCAGACGTTGACGATCCCGGTCGCCAACTGCAGCGTCGACGTCTCGGCCAGGGCCGGTTCCACCCAACTGAGGTCGGCATCCGGCGATCCACCGACCCAGACGGCGCCGTAGCCCAGCGATTCGATCTGTTTGGCGACGCCCGGGCTGACGGACCGATTGAGCAGCCAGACGCCGTATCGGCCCAAGTCAGGTTTGAGCGAAACGCCCTCGGTCATCGAGATCCCCCTCTGGTTCGTCAGGCCGGGGTCAATCCCAGCGGCCCCGCGAGTTCGGCCAACGCCGACACCAGGTTTTCATCTTTGGTCAGGACCTGTACAGGCACGTGGTCGGCGCCGGCGTCCAGGTGCTCCTTCAGCCGCGCCGCGATGGCCTCTGGGCTGCCGTAGGCCACCAGCGCATCGATCAGGCGGTCGCTGCCCGGAAAAGTGGTCTCTTCCTCGGAGAATCCCAGCCGCTTCCAGTTGTTGCGGTAGTTGGCCAGGTTGAAATACACCGGGAGCAGCTTGCGGGCGACTGCCCGGGCCTGCTCGGCATCGGTGGTCAGCACCGCCTTGTGCTCGGGGGCCAGGAATGCCGACGGGCCCATCAGTTCGCGCGCCTGCGCGGTGTGCTCCGGCGTGGTCAGGTACGGGTGCGCGCCGGCGCTGCGCCGCGCCGACAGCTTGAGCACCTGCGGCCCCAGGGCCGCGACCACCCGACGGTTGGCGGGGACGCCGAATTCGTCGAGCTGGTCCAGGTACTCCACCAGCGCGTCGTAGGGCTTGCGGTATTCGGTGATCGCCTCGGGATGGCCGACACCGATGCCCAGTAGAAAACGACCGGGGTAGGCGCGGTCGATGCGATGGAAGGACTCGGCGACCGGTTTGGCCGCGTCCGACCAGATGTTGACGATGCCGGTGGCCACCTGCAGCGTGGTCGTCGCTTCCAGGATGGGTTCGACCCAGGCCAGCTCGGCCGGCGGCGAGCCGCCGACCCAGACCGACCCGTAGCCGAGGGCTTCGATGTCTTTGGCCTGCTCAGGCGTGACGCCGCGGCCGAAGGATCCGAACCGGCCAAGGTTGGGTTTGCTCGCAACTGAATCGGTCATGGTCGCTCCAACCTACCGCCCGACCGACGCTATTCCGGGGCCCGCGAATTACGGCCGCGCAATTTCCTCGGCAGCCTCGCCGTCCTCTGGCAGGGCCACGTCCACGACGGGCGGCATCTCCAGCGGCAGCAGCACGATGAATCGCGTGTCGCCCGGCACAGACTCGACCCGTAGGTCGCCGTGGTGTTTGTTGACGATGATCTTCCAGGCCAGATCGAGGCCCAGGCCGGTGCCTTCACCCACCGGTTTGGTGGTGAAGAACGGCTCGAAGATGTGCTCGAGCACGTCTTCGGGAATTCCCGGGCCGGTGTCGCAGATCTCGACCCGCAGCATCTCGTTGGCCTCGCGGCAGGTACGGATCGTCAACGTGCCGCCGGCACTTCCCATCGCCGCGATCGCGTTGTCGATGATGTTCGTCCAGACCTGGTTGAGATCGCCCGGGAAGCAGGGGATTTGCGGCAGGGAGTGATCGAATTCTTTGGCCACCTTGATGTGGCAGGTGCTGTCCTTGCCCAACCGGTCGGCGAACATGGTCAGCGTGCTCTTCAACAGATCGTGCACGTCGGCCACCTGGAAGGGCGCCCGATCCATTTGCGAATACTGCTTGGCGTCGGCGACCAGCGCTGAAATGCGTTGGCTGGCCTCGAGAAGCTGATTCATCAACAGCTCGCTCTCGATGGTGTAGCTGATCCATTTGATCGCCTGTCCCAACGACGTCGAGGCTTCCAGTTCCTCGGCGGTGGCGGCGATGCGCTCCAGCCAGTCGGTGTCGATGCCGCCCTCGACGAAGGTCGGCGCGATCTCCCAGCCGTCGTCGATGTCGTGATCGTCCAGCCAGTCACCGACGGCGTCCTCCCGGTCCGCTGTCTCGATCGCAGTCAGGTGTTGGGAAGCCGACTTGGCGACCTGCTCGGCGACGGCATCTTGCAGTCGCACCAAGGCGTTCAGCGTCTCGGGGCTCACGGTGCCGTCGGCCAGCATCGCCAGTTTGCCGCGCATGTTCGAGATCCGGCCACGCAATTCCTGGGCCGCCCGCGCGATGGCGGCGGCCGGGTTGTTCAGCTGATGGGTCAGCCCCGCCGAAAGCTGGCCCAGCGCAAGCAACTTCTCACGATTGTCGATCAACCGACGGGTCCGTTCGGTGCCGACGGCGATGCCGTCGAGCAGGTGAACCGCCATCGGGAACTGGTCTTTCATGAACTCGGCGAACGCCGGAGCATCCATCACGAAAAACCGTGAGGGCTTGGTCACGTGCACCGATGCGGTGTAGAGCTGTTGTTTCTCACCGGTAAACGCTTGCCACGCACCGCAATACACGCCGCGATGCGAGGTTCGGTTGGTTTCGATGTCCTGCCCGCCGGACAGCTTGGACATCGCCAGCTCACCCTCGATCAGCACGTAGAAACAGGTGGCGGGCTCACCTTCGAGAAACAGTGGGCCCGGCTCGTAGTGCGCGATCTCGCCGACGGCGCACAGTGTGGCGAGCTGCTCCTCGCTGAGATGCTCGAAAAGGAACAGCGTGCGCAATTCGTCTGCGTCACAACTACTTTCGACGGTCATGATTCCGCCAGGTAACGGTGCACCAGCATCACGGCCATTGACCCCTCTCCGACCGCCGCCGCGACTCGCTTGGCGGACTCGGACCTCACGTCGCCGGCGACGAATACGCCAGGCACGCTGGTTTCCAGATGATGTGGTGGACGGTCCAGCGTCCAGCCACACACGTTGTGCAGATCCGGCCCGGTGAGGATGAAGCCGTGATCGTCGCGGGCGAGAACGCCGTCGAGCCAATCGGTGCGCGGCGCCGCGCCGATGAAGATGAACATCCGGGCGCATTTGACATCTTCAGTGCGGCCGGTTTTGTTGTCGATCAGGGTGAGGGTCTCGAGGTGCTCATCGCCTGTGGCGCAATGCACTTCGGTGCAGGTGCGGACATTGATGTTGGGCCGCGCCTCGATCTGCTGAATCAGGTAGTGCGACATCGAGGCTTCCAGGGACGGCCCGCGCACCAAGATCGTGACCGATTTCGCCCGGGTCGACAGCTGCATCGCCGCCTGGCCCGCCGAGTTCGCGCCGCCGATGACGTAGACCTCTTCGCCCTCGCAGTCCGCCGCGACCGAGGCGCCGTAATACACGCCGCGCCCGGACAGGACGTCGCAGCCTTCGGCGTTCAACTGGTTGTAGGAGACACCCGTGGCGACGATGATGGCGCGCCCGTCGATCGAGCTGCCGTCGTCGAACCGGACGGTCCGCTTGGATCCGCTGACTTCCAGCGCGACGGCCGTGCGGGTGGTGATGAGTTCGGCGCCGAACTTCTCGGCCTGCCGGCGTGCCCGGGTGGCCAGCTGGTCGCCGGAGACCCCGTCCGGGAAGCCGAGGTAGTTCTCGATCTTCGAGCTCTGGCCGGCCTGTCCGCCGGTCGCGGTGGATTCGATCAACACCGTGTGCAGGCCTTCGGAGGCGCCGTAGACGGCGGCGGCCAGGCCGGCGGGCCCGCCACCGACCACGATCAGGTCGTAGAAGTCCTGCGATGGGGTGGTCGTCAGGCCCAGCTTGTCGGCCAGCTCAGCATCGGTGGGCTCGACGAGAGGGTCGCCCTTCTCGGTCACGACGACGGGCAGCCGCTTGCCGTCCTCACCGGCCGCCAGCAGCAGCTGTTCGCCGTCGGGGTGGTCGGCCTCGAACCACTTGTAGTGCAGCCCGTTGCGAACCAGGAAGTTGCGGGCCTCCCAGGACCGCGCGTGCCAGCGGTGCCCGATGAGCTTGGTGTGCGGGATCGCGCGCTCCGGAGTCCGCCGCCAGGCCTCCAGCAGGTCGTCGATGACGGGGTAGAGCTTCTCCTGGGGCGGATCCCATGGCTTGAGCAGGTAATGGTCCAGGTCGACGACGTTGATGGCGTCGATTGCGGCGTGGGTGTCGGCGTAGGCGGTCAGCAGCACCCGCTTGGCAGCGGGGTAGAGGTCCATCGCCGCTTCGAGGAACTCGATGCCGGTCATCTGCGGCATCCGATAGTCCGCGACCAGCATCGCGACCGTCTCGCCGCGTAGTTTGAGCTGCTTGAGGGTGTCGAGCGCGTCGGGGCCAGATTCAGCTCGGACGATGCGGTTGGCGTCGCCGTAGCGGCGGCGCAGATCGCGCGCAACGGCCCGAGACACCGCGGGGTCGTCGTCGACGGTCAGCATCACCGGTTTGCGGGAGATGGCATCGGCACTTGCGGGGCTAGTCATCAGCGTCAAGTATGCGCTTGTCAGAGCTGGCGCGTCAGGCGACCGTGGCGGCCCCCAAATTCTCTGACAGCGATTTTGGTCAGCACGAATCAGCAGGTATCGTGGAGCAACGGTGCTTCATCGCGCTGGTTTCTCGCGTGCCCTGTCTTAGGAATTTCCTGTCACTGGCTCACGTTGTAGGGCCGGCGCATGCTGCGCTGATCCGGGCGTAGATGCAACGACACTAAACGAGGATTCGAAGAGAAGTATGGCCAAGAAGGACGGCGCCATCGAGGTCGAGGGCCGCGTGGTCGAGCCCCTGCCCAATGCGATGTTCCGCATTGAGCTGGAAAACGGCCACAAGGTGCTTGCCCACATCAGCGGCAAGATGCGGCAGCACTACATCCGCATCCTGCCCGAGGACCGGGTGGTGGTGGAGTTGTCTCCCTACGACCTGTCCCGGGGCCGCATTGTGTACCGCTACAAGTAACGCCAGCCCGAACCAAGCAACCGACGAGTAGACAGAACAGGATCTGAACAGCCGTGAAGGTGAACCCGAGCGTCAAGCCGATCTGCGACAAGTGCAGGGTGATCCGTCGGCATGGACGGGTCATGGTGATCTGCTCTGATCCGCGCCACAAGCAGCGTCAGGGCTAAGAGCCCCGAGCTAGGCGTACACAACTGAATGCAGACCTCCCAGCACCACTGAACGCATAGGGCGTTCAGCCACGTCCGGAACGGAGGCCGGACCCCGAAGCGCTCAGTCGGGAACGGGCTGGGGATTGAGACCTCCGCATAGAGAAGGAATGCCACCCCATGGCTCGACTAATGGGCGTCGACCTCCCGCGCGACAAGCGCATGGAGGTCGCGTTGACGTACATCTTCGGCATCGGCCGAACCCGCTCCCTCGAAATTCTGGCCGCGACCGGGATCGACAAGGATCTGCGCACTAAGGACCTCACCGACGATCAGGTGACCCACATGCGCGACTACATCGAAGGCAACCTCAAGGTCGAGGGTGACCTGCGCCGTGAGGTTCAGGCCGACATCCGCCGCAAGATCGAGATCGGCTGCTATCAGGGCCTTCGGCACCGCCGCGGCCTGCCGGTGCGCGGTCAGCGCACCAAGACCAATGCGCGCACCCGTAAGGGCCCCAAGCGCACCATCGCCGGCAAGAAGAAGGCCAGGTAAGTCATGCCCCCAGCAAAGAAGGCTGCTGCCTCCGCGCCCAAGAAGGGTCAGAAGACCCGGCGGCGGGAAAAGAAGAACGTCCCGCACGGCGCCGCGCACATCAAGAGCACGTTCAACAACACGATCGTGACGATCACCGACCTGCAGGGCAACGTCCTCGCGTGGGCGTCGTCGGGTCACGTCGGCTTCAAGGGGTCGCGTAAGTCGACGCCGTTCGCCGCACAGCTGGCCGCCGAGAACGCCGCCCGCAAGGCGCAGGAGCACGGCGTCCGCAAGGTCGACGTGTTCGTGAAGGGCCCGGGTTCGGGCCGCGAGACCGCGATCCGCTCGCTGCAGGCCGCCGGACTCGAGGTCGGCGCGATCTCCGACGTCACTCCCCAGCCGCACAACGGCTGCCGCCCGCCCAAGCGCAGAAGGGTCTAGGTAAGAAAACATGGCTCGTTACACCGGACCCGTCACCCGCAAGTCGCGCCGCCTCGGCGTCGACCTGGTCGGTGGTGACCAGTCGTTCGAGAAGCGCCCCTACCCGCCCGGTCAGCACGGCCGCGCGCGGATCAAGGAGAGCGAGTACCGCCAGCAGCTGCAGGAGAAGCAGAAGGCCCGCTTCACCTACGGCGTCATGGAGAAGCAATTCCGCCGCTACTACGAAGAAGCGGCCGGCCGTCCCGGCAAGACCGGTGACGAGCTGCTGCAGATCCTCGAGAGCCGGCTGGACAACGTCGTGTACCGGTCGGGCATTGCCCGCACCCGGCGGATGGCCCGTCAGCTGGTCAGCCACGGCCATTTCACGGTCAACGGCGTCAAGGTGACCATCCCCAGCTATCGGGTGTCGCAGTACGACATCATCGACATCAAGGGCAAGTCGCTGAACACCGTGCCGTTCCAGATCGCCCGCGAGACCGCCGGCGACCGTCCGATCCCCAGCTGGATTCAGGTGGTCGGCGAGCAGCAGCGGATCCTGATCCACCAGTTGCCCGAGCGCGCGCAGATCGAAGTGCCGCTCACCGAGCAGCTCATCGTCGAGTACTACTCGAAGTAACACCCCTGCGGCCGGCCGGCCGGAGGTCTTAGCGGCATCAAATAGCGGGTGCCGAGAAGGAGATAAAGAAACACCATGCTGATTTCACAGCGACCGACCCTGTCCGAAGAGATCATCAGCGACAGCCGTTCGCAGTTCGTCATCGAGCCGCTGGAGCCGGGTTTCGGCTACACGCTTGGTAACTCGCTGCGGCGCACGCTGCTGTCCTCGATTCCGGGCGCGGCCGTCACCAGCATCCGCATCGACGGTGTGCTGCACGAGTTCACCACCGTGCCGGGTGTCAAGGAAGACGTCACCGACATCATCCTGAACCTGAAGAGCCTGGTCGTGTCGTCCGAAGAGGACGAGCCGGTCACCATGTACCTGCGCAAGCAGGGCCCGGGCGAGGTCACCGCGGGTGACATCGTGCCGCCGGCCGGCGTCACCGTGCACAACCCGGAGATGCACATCGCTACCCTGAACGACAAGGGCAAGCTCGAGATCGAGCTCGTCGTCGAGCGTGGCCGCGGGTACGTCCCGGCCGTGCAGAACAAGGCCTCGGGTGCTGAAATCGGCCGTATCCCAGTCGATTCCATCTACTCGCCGGTGCTCAAGGTGACCTACAAGGTCGACGCGACCCGTGTCGAGCAGCGCACCGACTTCGACAAGCTGATCCTCGACGTCGAGACCAAGAGCTCGATCGGCCCCCGGGACGCGCTGGCGTCCGCAGGTAAGACGCTGGTCGAATTGTTCGGGCTGGCACGGGAACTCAACGTCGAGGCCGAGGGCATCGAGATCGGCCCGTCGCCTGCCGAGGCCGACCACATCGCCTCGTTCGCCCTGCCGATCGACGACCTGGACCTGACCGTGCGCTCGTACAACTGCCTCAAGCGGGAGGGCGTGCACACCGTCGGCGAGTTGGTCTCGCGCACCGAGTCCGACCTGCTCGACATCCGCAACTTCGGTCAGAAGTCGATCGACGAGGTGAAGGTCAAGCTGCACCAGCTCGGCCTATCGCTCAAGGACAGCCCGGCCAGCTTCGACCCGTCGGAGGTCGCCGGCTACGACGTCGCCACCGGCACCTGGTCGGCTGACGCCGCCTACGACGACCAGGACTACGCCGAAACCGAACAGCTGTAACACCCCAACCTCTCGAAAGAGAGCCGTCCCGGTCCTACCTGATACGGGGGCCGGCCCCATTTAGGAGAAGTCGAAATGCCCAAGCCCACCAAGGGTCCTCGCCTCGGCGGGTCGTCCTCGCACCAGAAGGCGATCCTGGCCAACTTGGCGACGGCGCTGTTCGAGCACGGCCGGATCAAGACGACCGAGCCCAAGGCGCGGGCACTTCGGCCCTACGCCGAGAAGCTGATCACCCACGCCAAGAAGGGCACGCTGCACAACCGGCGCGAGGTGATGAAGAAGATCCGCGACAAGGACATCGTGCACGCGCTGTTCGCCGAGATCGGGCCGCACTTCGCCGACCGCAACGGTGGCTACACCCGCATCATCAAGGTCGAGAACCGCAAGGGCGACAACGCCCCGATGGCGGTCATCGAGCTGGTGCAGGAGAAGACGGTGACGTCTGAAGCCGAGCGTGCGCGTCGGGCGGGTGGGTCGAAGGCCGCCAAGGCTCCGGCTGCCAAGGCCGCACCCGAGGCCGCCGCGGCGGCGCCGCAGGCTGCGGTCGAGCCGGAGGCCATCGCGGACGTGCCGGACGCGGTTGCGGAAGCGCCTGAGGCCGAAGCCGCTGAGGCCGAAGCCCCTGAGGCCGAGGCTCCTGCCGAGGAAGAAGCCAAGGACGCTGACGAGTCCTGATCTGCCGTTGAACGACGTGCCCGCCATCGACTCCGATGGTGGGCACGTTCGTCTTCGGCTCGATATCGCTTACGACGGAACGGAATTCGCGGGCTGGGCCACGCAGGCCGGCCAGCGTACCGTCGCGGGCGTTCTCGAGGAGTCGCTGTCGACGGTGTTTCGCAGCGCGGTGCGGCTGCGCGCCGCCGGTCGCACCGACACCGGTGTGCATGCGACCGGACAGGTTGCTCACGTCGACGTGCCCCTCGACGCGCTACCCAACGTCTATCCACGCACTCCGCGGCCGAACCAGCCCGAATTCCAGCCGTTGGTCCGCCGCCTGGGTCGATTGTTGCCCGCCGACGTCCGTGTCCGTCGAATCGTGCGCGCGCCAGCGGGTTTCGATGCGCGCTTCTCGGCGCTGCGCCGACATTACGTCTACCGGATCTCCACCGCCGACTACGGGGTGGATCCGCACCAGGCCCGCTTCATCACCAGTTGGCCGCGGCTGCTGGACGTCGACGCGATGGCATCCGCCTCTCGGAAGCTGTTGGGGCTCAACGACTTCGCCGCATTCTGCCGACACCGTGAAGGCGCGACGACGATCCGCGACCTGCAACGGTTCGACTGGGAGCGCGACGGCGACCTGATCACCGCGTATGTCACCGCCGATGCGTTCTGTTGGTCGATGGTGCGGTCACTGGTCGGGGCGGTGCTGGCGGTCGGGGAGCATCGCCGGACCGCCAGCTGGTGTGCTCAATTGCTCACCGACACAAGGCGTTCCAGCGACTACGCCGCCGCGCCGGCGAGGGGTTTGACATTGGTCGGGGTGGATTACCCGCCGGACAGCGAGTTGCAGGCGCGCACGCTGATCACCCGCGACCTTCGGAAAAGGGACTAGATCCGGCCGGCGACGAAATTTGCCGCCTGATCCACCAGCCCCGAGTCGATGTATGACGGCTGCAGGTGTGAGGACCAGTGCATATCGTGGATGCCTGGTTTGCAGATCGGGTCGCCTTGCGCGCACTGGTCAATCGTCTTGCCTGCGAAGGCGGGGGCGACGTTGTGGGTGCCGTTACCGAACAAGGCGACCGCCGCGACGTGCCGATCCATACCCGGGGGTATGTGGCCCGCGGCTGCGACGTCAGCCACCTCGGCACCGAGGGAATAGCCGCCGAGCACCTCGCGGGTGTCCGGGC
The DNA here is from genome assembly GCF_001673405.1 of Mycobacterium sp. 1245111.1. Classification (GTDB taxonomy): domain Bacteria; phylum Actinomycetota; class Actinomycetes; order Mycobacteriales; family Mycobacteriaceae; genus Mycobacterium. The sequence goes on from NZ_LZLV01000153.1 coordinate 12,173, forward strand.
AACTTCTTGCCATGGATTGAACGTGCGCGCCCATATCATTGGCGCCGCTTTCGACGTCGATATTTGCCGGATAGTTGACGCCATAGGCCCCGACCGACATGTTCGGCAGCTTTGCGCGCAGCGAGTTGACCAACGCGTCGCCGACCGCGCCGAGTCCGGGTGGCTCCTCACGGCCGCGGGCGAACACCACCTCCACACCGGGGCAGGCCGCGGACGCCGTTGGCAGCGACGTCCATGCCAGGGGTGCCAGGGCCGGGGCCGTCAGCAATCCGTCGGCGAGCAACGCCACCGCTGCTAGACGGAGTAGGCCAGATCGCATGAGCAAACGGTAACCGGGAAAACTATTCGCCGGCTGTGAGCAACCTATAGATCGGGGGGGTTAGCCGAGTTTGCCGGCGACGAAGTCGGCCGCCTGGTTGACCATGCCGTCCTGGATGTAGCCACCGGCCATGTGTTGGCTCCAGTTGTTCTGCCAGGTGTGCGGGTCGGCCGGGTTGCAGATGGGGTCGGCGCCGTGGCACAGGTCGATGGTCCGGTCGTTGTAGACCGGGTTGAGGTTCGCAATGGGCCCCACCCAATTGCTGCCGTTGCCGAAGAGGGCGACCGCGGCGATGTGCTGATCGGCGCCCGGGGGGAGCGGGTTGTTGAAGCCGAACGCCGAGATCGGGGCCGCCATCACGACGTCGGTGACCGCCGCGCCGAGGGAGTAGCCGCCCAACACGATGCGGGTATCCGGGCAGCCGTTGATCGTCGACTGGACGTGTGCGCTCATGTCGTTGGCGCCGATGTCGACTTGGGTGTCGGCGGGGTAGCGCACGGCGTAGAGGCTGACGCCCCGGTTGACCTTCGATCGCAGCGCGCCGACGAACGCGTTACCGATGACCCCGGCGCCGGCCGGCTCCTGGCGTCCGCGGGCGAACACCACCTCGACGGGCGAGCATGCGGCCGAGGCCGCGGGGATTAGCGCGGGCGCCAACGCCGGCGCCAACACTGATACCGCGGCCAGACCCAGGGCAGCCGCTGCACGCGCAATTGTCATGGGCCGATCCTATTGGGCGCGCGGACAGTAAGCGATCAGTGGAAGGACGCGGGCTGGGTCTGGTCGACCACGGTCGGGCCGGGGCCGCCGGGGATGGGGCCGGGCGCCGGACCCTGGCCGGGTCCGAACGGTCCGGGCGCGTACGGCGCGGGCGACCCGAGGCCGGGCGGGATGCCCAGGGGCCCTTCGGGTCCGGTCTGCGGCAGCACCGTCAGCAGTCGGGTCTGCACGAAGCTGGCGGCCTGGTTGGTGTAGACGGGCACGTAGCCGTCGGTGTGGCCCTTCCACTCGTTGCCCTGGCCGGCGTGGCAGATCGGGTCTTCGGGGTTGCAGTAGTCGACGGCCTTGGCGCCGAACAGCGCGCTCTGGGCGGCGATCGATCCCCCGCTGCGGTCGGCCGGGTTACCGAACGTGGTGACCGCGACGACGTGGCTGGCGTACTGCGCCGGCAGGGCATCGCCCCAGCCGACGCCGCCGATCTGGGTGCCGGTGACGATGTCGACCACCGACGCGCCCTGGGAGTAGCCGCCGAGCACCTGCGGAGTGGCCGGGCACTTGTCGGCCACCTCCTTGATGTGCTTGATCGCGTCCTTGGCGCCGTCGTTGCCGTGGATCTGCAGCAGCGTGGCGCGGTAGTTGACCGCGTAGGCGTCGATGTTCTTGCCGGTGTTCTGGCGCAGCGCGTCGACGAGGGCCTGGCCGACGCGGCCGAGGCCTTGCGGCTCGTCGGTGCCGCGGGCGAAGGTCACCGACACGTCGGGGCAGTTGTCGGCCTTGGCCGACGGCGCGGCGCCCGGTGCCACGAGCAACACACCCGCCCCCAGCAATGCGGCGGCGGTCAGGCTAAAGGGGCGTGACCAGGATTTACAGTAATTACCACGGCTCTTGCGGCTAAGGCTCACCAGGCGATTCTACGGATTTTTGGGTCCGCGGTCACATCTACGGTTTTGCCACTCTGGCTGTGGATCGTGGGCGGGGCGCGGGGCGGCCGGTGCCTATCGTGATGGGGGATGGCATGGCACCCGACCACCAAGCTCGAGATCAGCGGTCACCGGTTTCTGCGCCGACGTATCGAGTGCGCGTTGCTGGGCATCGACCTTCGTGCCGTTAACGAGTCGATCCGTGCGCCCGCGCAATCGCTGACGGTCGGCCTCGTGTTGGCCATCCTCGTGGTGGCCGCGTGCCTGGGCCTCGCCCTGCTGCGCCCCCAGGCGCGGGCTACGACGGCGCCGATCGTGATGGAGCGGCAGTCCGGCGCGCTTTACGTCCAGTTGGGCGACACGCTGCATCCGGTGCTGAACCTGGCCTCGGCCCGACTGATCATGAAGACCAATGCGGACCCCGAACCGATGGCCGCGTCAGCGCTCAGCAGCAACAAAATGGGTGCGCTGCTGGGCATCCCCGGCGCTCCGCAGTTTCTCGGAAAGCCACTCGAAGAAAGCGAATCGCAGTGGACCGTCTGCGACGAGCCCGACCGCACGACGGTCATCGTCGGTCGCCAGGCGCAGTCCGACATTCTGCGGCGGGACCAAGCGCTGCTCGTCACGCCGACCACCGGTGGCTCGACGTACCTAGTGTTCGACGGCCGACGGGCCGTGGTGAACCCGGATGACGCTGCAGTCGCGCACGGGCTGGGGTTGGACGGCCAGACGCCACTGCCCGTTTCGGCGTCGCTGCTGAACCTCATTCCGGAGACCCCGCCGATCACCCCGCCTCGGATTCCTGGCATCGGCAAACGTGGACCCGATTCCCTTCCAGGCTTTCCGGTCGGCAGCGTGCTGCGGGTGGCCCACAGTATCGGCGACGAGTACTACGTCGTGTTGACCGACGGCGTCCAGCGGGTCGGGCAACTGGCCGCCGAACTCGTTCGGTTCTCCGATTCGCAAGGATCTCGCACCGCCGTTTCCGTTGCGCCCGACGTCATCCGCGCCACCAAATCGGTGACGCGACTGCCGGTGTCCGACTTCCCCGATCGGGCCGTGCCGCAGTCGGTGGCGGCCGGTACCACGGTCTGCGTCGGATGGGCCCACGCCGCGTCGAAAAGAGCTACTGTCTCGATTTCGCTTGGCGGACTGCCTGTTCCAGCGGGGCAAGCACCAGTCGCGCTGGCGCAGGCCGATGGAAAAGGGCCTGCCATCGACGCGGTCTACCTGCCGCCGGGGCGCGTGGCCTACGTCCGCTCAGCCAGCCTGTCCGGCAGCGACGCCCGGGCGGGTACGCGGTACCTGATCTCCGATACCGGTGTCCGGTTTGGGGTTCACGACGACGATGCGGCCAAGGACCTCGGGCTGCCGGCCGCCGTGGTCGCCGCACCGTGGCCGATAGTCGCTAAACTGCCCGCTGGGCCGGATTTGAGCAGGGCCAATGCCTCAGTCGCACAGGATGTTCCGGTCATCTCTCGACCGCTCGGCGCGTCGTAGTCGGGCGCGCAATGAGCCAGCGGTCAGCGCCGCCGCCAAGATGCCGGCGCAGATCGCGGCCCCGGTGAACGCTGCATGTCGGGCGCGGTGATCCGGGGGCGCGGTACGCGCGGGTTCGGCGGCAGGCACCCTCTTCTGGGTCGCCGGTGGGGTCGGAGCGGTCGGGGTATCGGTGCTCACTGCGGCCAGGAAGTCGACTCTGCCGTAGCCGATTCGCGGGTTCCACCCGTTGGGCGGATGGTGAGCGGTGGCTTTGATGCGTTGTATCACCTGACGGGCTGTCCACATCGGAAACCGCGAGCGGACCAGCGCCGCCAACCCGCTGACAACCGGCGTCGCGTAGCTCGTGCCCGACAGCGGAGTCGAACCATCCTTCCCGGCAAGCGCATTCGCCAGCCCAACACCGGATGGGCTCAGGGAGATCACCGCTTCGCCGGGCGCGGCGACATCGACCCACGGCCCGGCGAGTGTGAACGACGACGGCTCGCCGTGTGCATTCACCGATCCAACGGTCAGTACATAGTCGTCGTACCAAGCGGGGCTCACAACGCCCCCCGACTCGGAGGCCTGTGCGGGACACTGCCCGGTGCCGGCATTTCCCGCGGCCGCCACCACGACGGCGTCCTTGGTGTCGACGGCATAGGCCAGCGCGGCGCCCAGCGGGCGATCATCGAGCGCGGAGTCGTCGGGGGCGCAGGCCACCGAGGAAATGTTGATCACCGTGGCGCCGAGGTCGGCGGCGGTGCGTACGGCTCGTGCCATGGTGTCGACGTCTCCGAACCCGGATCCCGTCCGGCCCGACGCCGCGCCGAACTTCGTGCTGGACTGCCGAATGCTGATGAGTTTGACGCCTGGAGCGACACCGCTGAAATCGTCGCCGTGACTGGAATCCACTGCAGCGCCGACGATCCCAGCAATGACAGTCCCATGACCATCGCAGTCCTGGGTCCCGTCGCCGGTGTAAACATAGTCGCCACCCGGCGCTAGATACGGCAATCGCCGATGTGGCGCAACTCCGGTGTCGATCACGGCGACGCGCTGACCCGAGCCGTCTGTCAGTTTCCAAACCTGTTGCAGATCAAGCCCAGACAGCTGTGTTACGTCGGCGTCGCGAATTACCGACGACACTGCGCAGATCTCGCGCTGGACGGTTGGTTGGGGCGGGTGAGCGGGTGCCGGCGGTGGGAGCCGGCTTTCGTCAACAGGTGGCGGCGATACCGCGTTGGCGGGCGGTGCGGTAAACCACGGCAGGACGGCCAATGCCGCGACCGCCGCACGTCGTCGCCGTCCCAATCGCGGTGACCTCACGGCAGATTCAGGCCGCGCGCTGCGCCGTACAGGCCGCAGAGCCAGAAAGCCAGCGGGGCAATCGTCGCCAGCGCGAAATACTGCGCCAGTTCCACGCTTCGCCGACCTGTCGGAAAGACTGTCGTTGAGCCGCTGATGAATCCAAGGTAGAGCGCAACGAGGCTCAGGGTCATCGACAGCGCCGCGATGGGCAGCGCCTGACGGGGGTACGCAACTGCGGCAGCAACGACAACCGCGCAGAGCGTCGCCGCCCCGCAGACGATCGGCGGCACCGATCGACCGATGTCCTGATGCGCCCGCGCCCGAAGCACTAGCACGGTGCCTACCATGGCGGCGAAGCCGATACTGGGCAGCGAAAGTTTGGCTGCCGCACCGATGGCCCCCAGCGCGGCCGAGGCAGAGAATGCGGCGATCAGACTGTTGAGCCAGGTCCGCGCGCGGACCGCCTTTTCGCGCAGCCTATCTGGGCTGTCGGCCGGCACCGGCGACAATCGTGCGAGCAGGACCGATATCGGTGCCGCCGCCTCGACGAGCGCCAACGAGATCGCTGCTAACCCTGCTCCAATCGCCGGCATCGGCGCGATGGTGACCGCACTCACCGCGGCCGCGATCGCACAGGCCGCTGCCAGGCATGTCAACGTGGTGAAGACGGCTGCGTGGCTGGCGAACCCGCGGACAATCGCCGCGACTGTGCCCATGGCGGCTACCGCGAAGAGCGCGTTGGGAGCACCCGGACCACCAGGGATGGCAAACAGCCCGGCAAGTGCGGCAAATCCGGCGCCCATCAAGCCCAAGGTCAGGCCCGCGCCCGGTTCGTCGAATACCCGATCCGCGATTACCGCCGCCAACACGGTGAGCAGTCCGATGCTCAGGGCAACGACGACGCAGCCCCTCCGGTGTGCGTCGACGTCAAAGGCCGTCCGGATCAGCACCGCGGCAGTAACGCCGGCCAGACAACAAGAGACCAGAGCGCCGGCAAGCCGCGTCGCGCGTCGGGTCCAGGGCCGTTCGGCCTGCGCGACGGTCGCCGCCACGGCCTCGGCCGCATCGTCGCAGGATGGCGGGACGAACTCAGTCGGCGAGCGAACCAGGAACAATGTGCAGCCATCCCGAATCCCCAATTCATTCAACGTCTTCGACGCATCCAGCACACCACCACCAGGGCGGGACAGCTGGAACGAGACAGCGGTGTTGACATTGCCCTGGCCCAGCGCGTCGACGATCGACGGGATGACTGATCCGACCGGCACCGCGGCCGACACCACGAGGTCGACACGGGCGGCGTCGGCATGAACAGCCACTCGCCGCTGCCCGGTCGCTACCGACACCCGATACACATCGACCTCCCTTCGTCGCATCGGACGCTAGCCGCACGGCACCTGACCCGTATGCGTTGCTCCACAGGCGACTTGCCGCGGAATACGGCTGTGCCTACCGTGCCCGAAACATGGAGGTCGATCAGGCGGAGCGAATACCGCCGCCGGCTCACGAGACCACGGACATCGACATCGCGGTACCACCGGAAGTAACGCGCACGCAGTCGAATCCGCTGATCCGCCTCGTGCCGATCATCACCGCCGTCGCAACGGTCGGCGCGATGGCTGCGGCGTACTACGCCCGATCGACTGTGGTGCGCAATCCGGCGTTCATGATGTTCCCGCTGATGATGCTCGTGTCTGCGGTCGCGACGGCGCTATCAGGCGCGGACCGGCGTCGCGGCCACATCAATGTCCAACGCGCAGACTATCTCGGCTATTTATCGGAGTTGCGGACCACCGTGCTGAAGAATGCAGCAGCACAGCACTATTCGATGACATGGCGCCACCCCGAGCCCGACACGCTGTGGACACTGGTCGGCGGCGCCCGCATGTGGGAGCGAGCAATCACGGACTCAGATTTCTGCCACGTGCGCATAGGCCTCGGAACGCTGCCTCTTGCGACGCGGTTGGTGGCGCCCGCCACGCAGTCGGTGAACAGGTTGGACCCGGTGGGAGTGGCCGCGCTGCAGCGCTTTCTCCGGACGCACTCGACGGTGTCGAACCTCCCGATCGCGGTTCCGCTCGACGGGCTGGCCGCGGTACGCATCCGGGGCCACGCCAGCCAGGCGCGGGCGCTCGCGCGCGCGATGATCTGTCAATTGGCAGTGATGCACAGTCCGGAGACGGTATCGATCGCGGCCGTCGTCGACGAGCGAAGCCGACCCGACTGGGAATGGCTGAAGTGGTTGCCGCACAACCGACATCCGAATGCCACCGACGACATCGGACCGGCGCGGATGGTGTACCCCTCGGTTGCAGCGGCGCGTGCTGCGCTCGGCGCGCAAGGGCAGCGGCACACGGTCGTCGTCGTCGACAGCGAGGAGCGATCCGACGACCGCGCCGGCCACGCTGCCACGATGCTGACGATCGAGAGCACGGACGACGAGCCCCTGGTCGTGTTCGCGTCGGGCCAAGAAGTTGCCGCCCATGCCGATCAGCTGAGCTACGCGACCGCGCTGGTATGCGCGCAACGACTGGCCGGCTACCGGGTCGGCCGATCGAGCGCGCGGTCGCGCGGCACGGATTGGCAGGACCTCGTCGGCATAGCTGATATCACTTGCTATTCCGCGGTTGCGCACCGGAGCGCCAAGACCCTTGACGAATTCCTTCGCGTGCCGGTCGGCACAAACGACACTGGCGAGCCGGTGGAACTCGACATCAAAGAAGCCGCTGCGAACGGAATGGGTCCGCACGGACTCTGCATCGGCGCAACGGGTTCCGGAAAGTCGGAGTTCCTCAGGACCGTCGCTCTCGGCATGATCGTCGGTCATTCACCGCAAGACCTCAACCTGGTGCTCGTCGACTTCAAAGGCGGTGCGACGTTCGCCGGACTCGACCCCGCCCCGCATGTGGCCGCGGTGATCACGAACTTGGCCGACAAGGCGGCGCTGGTAGCCAGAATGCGCGACGCGTTGATGGGCGAGATGTATCGCCGCCAAGAAGTGCTCCGCGCCGCGGGGAACCTCGACGGCGTTACGGCGTACGGCCGCAGGAGACGCGCCGGGGCGCGACTGGATCCGTTGCCGGCCTTGTTCATCATCGTCGACGAGTTCTCCGAATTGCTCAGTCAACAGCCAGATTTCGCCGATGTCTTCGTCGCGATCGGCCGGCTTGGACGGTCATTGGGCATCCATCTGCTGTTGGCAAGTCAACGTCTGGATGAAGGCCGGTTGCGGGGTCTGGAATCGCATCTGTCTTATCGAATCTGCCTGAAGACACTCTCGGCCAACGAGTCTCGAACAGTGCTGGGCACACCCGATGCCTACGAGCTGCCCGGAACGCCGGGTGCCGCGTATCTGAGGGTGGGCACCGATGCGCCTGTCCGGTTCCAGACCGCGTTTGTCTCCGGCCCTAGTGCGACGTCACTCGCTGTCGACGAGCACGTTTCACCGGCTCGTAATACCGGGGCGCTGGTGCATGCGTTCACCACGGCACCCGTCGGCCCGGTCTCATGTGATCGCGGGGCCGACACCGAATCTGGCGCATACCGCACCGTGCTGCAGGCGATCATCGAACAACTATGCGACGATGGCCCGCGCGCGCACGAGGTATGGCTACCGCCGCTGTCGGCATCGCCGTCCCTGGACACCGTCGGTTGTGACCTCGAACCCGCGGCGACGTTGACGGCTCCAATCGGAATCGTGGACCGTCCTTTCGAGCAGCGACGGACGCCGCTGATGGTCGATTTATCCGGGGCGGCAGGCAATGTCGCCGTGGTCGGCGCGCCGCAGTCCGGCAAGTCGACGGCGTTGCGGACGCTGATCACCGCCCTGGCGGTCACGCACGACCCGCGACTGGTGCAGTTCTACTGCCTCGATTTCGGCGGCGGCTCGTTGGCGATGCTGCGAGACTGGCCGCACGTCGGCTCCGTCGCGGGGCGTTCCGATGGCGAGCGGGTACGCAACACGCTGTTGCGACTCGCTGGCATCGTTCGGTCGCGTGAGACGCTTTTCCGTGAGCACGGCATCGAATCGATGGGCCACTATCGGCGGCTCAAGGCGGAGCAAGACCGGCGGTGCGACCGATTCGGCGATATCTTTCTCGTTGTCGACGGTTGGCTCAGCCTGCAACGCGAGGTCGAGGCAGCGGAGTCGTGGTTGACATCGCTTGCTGCGGAGGGCCTCTCGTACGGTGTACATACTGTGGTGACTGCCTCGCGTTGGGCGGAGATCAGGCCTGCCTTGAGGGATCAGATCGGAACGCGTATCGAGTTGCGGCTGGGTGACCCATCGGATTCCGAGGTGGACCGTCGTCGGGCTCAGCAGGTGCCAGAGGGAAATCCCGGGCGAGGGCTGTCCCAAGATGGCATGCACATGGTCGTCGCGCTACCCCGCCTTGACGGCGACGGCGTTGAGAGATTGCGGCGCCGCCATGGTGGATGGGTGGCGCCTCCCGTCCCAGTGCTACCGGCACACATTGATCTCGAGCGCATAGTCGAACAGGCGGCTGAGGTCGACACCGGGGTAGTACTTGGCGTCGAGGAGACCGAGCTTGAGTCGCTGACAATCGATTTCGCGCAGCAGCAACACCTGTTGATCCTCGGCGACGGCGAGTGCGGTAAGACAGCGACGTTGCGCGCTTTGTGCGGCGAGCTGCTGCGAACTACGAGTCCCGCCCAATGCCAACTATTTATCGTCGACCCGAGGCGCTCGCTACTTGGCGTTGTGGAGCCTCAATCCGGGCAGCTCGGCGACTACGTCACTTCTGTCGATGCGATACGCGACGCCATGCCGCGGTTGCTGGAGCTACTGCGTCGACGATTGCCTCCCGCAGACGTGACGGCGACGCGATTGCGCGACAGATCGTGGTGGTGTGGACCGGAAATCTACACCGTGATAGACGATTACGACCTTGTCGGCGGCGCGGGTGGTAACGCACTGACAGCGCTGCTTGAGATACTCCCGTATAGCCGAGATGTGGGATTTCATCTTGTGGTGGCGCGTCGCTCTAGCGGTGCCGCCCGCGCCATGTTCGAGCCTGTGCTCGCCGGGCTCCGAGACGCCGGCTGCGCGACGCTGTTGATGAGCGCAAGTGCCGAGGAGGGGCTGACTGTTGGCCCGGTGCGTCCGTCGCCGCTGCCGCCGGGGCGGGGAGTGTTGATTACGCGTCGCGGCGACCCGCAGACGATCCAAGTTGGGTGGACACCGGTGCCGTGAGGGCGCACCTCATCGAGGTCGGTCCAGCTGCGGTTCGTCGATTATGTTGCGGCGGAGCGACTGTCGCCGACGCTGACGCCGAACGGGAGGCGTTCGCGAGCATCGACGACCCCGTGGCCCTTGTCGGCCTTCGACCGGTGAGCGTCGAATCGCTATGGCGACAGGTCCTTGCGTCCGTCGACTGCGGGTCGGCCGGGCAGGTGACGATCGTGCACCCGTCCTGGTGGTCGCCGCACCGGCTCGATGTCATCCGCGCCGCCGCGCAGGATTTGGCAGGCCTTGCCGAGATGCGGTCGCGCTCATGGCTGCTGGCTAAGGCCTCTCCTTCCGGGACTGCGTCGGCGACGTTGGTCGTAGAAATCGCAGACGGTTTCGTGGTCGCGACCGGCGACGGTGTGGCGGTCGAAGCGCGCAATCGGGACGTCGAGGTCGTCGCGGAGGCTGTCGCGGATTCAGTCCTTACGACGGCACCCGGCACCGCTCAGACGGCGGTCATCGATGCCCCGGCAACTGTGCGCGGGGCTCGAAGACTCGCAGCGGCGATCGTCAAGCGTCTGCCGCACACCGCCGGGATGACGGTGGTGCTTGTCGACGACATCCGGCTGAGAAGGATGGTCGGAGAGCTGAAACCGAGCGATCAAACATTCGCTGAGTCGAATCACCCGAGAAGGGCGGAGAGGGCTTGGCAGGGATTGACGTTGGCGGTGATCGTGGCCGGTGCGGTCATCGGCGTGGGCGCGGTCCATCGTCATACCGCCGCTCGCGCAAATGAGCCCTTACCGACGACGTACTTCGTGGAAGGTCACGTCGCACTTGAGATTCCGGCTCAGTGGCCGACGCGGCGCATCGTAGCGGGACCGGGTTCGGCGCGAGTAGAGATACGTTCGCCAACGGATCCGGACGTGGCGCTCCAGGTAACGCAGTCGCGCGTCGCGTTGCCGGGTATGGACGCGACCGCGGAGTTTCTCAAGAGTGCGATCGACGCTGCGCCGGTCGGCGTATTCGTCGACTTCAACCCGGCGGCCCGTAGTGCAGGACATGCCGTGGTGACGTATCGCGAGGTTCGGGATGAGCATGACATCCGCTGGACGGTGTGGGTCGACAAGTTGGTCCGGATCAGTATCGGATGTCAGAACCCCCGCGGTCGCGACGCCGCCGTGCGCCGGGAGTGTGAAACCGCAGTTCGGTCAGCGCGGGCATTGATCTGAGATCGGTGGGAACCAGGCGCTGCCGGTTCGAGTCTTATTTGTCATGAGCGTGGAAAGAGGACACGTGAGCGCACCGACAGGTGGCAATGCACTCAGTACCGATTTCGACTTGATGAGGTCGGTCGCGGCGACGATTGATACCCGCAATGAGGAGATTCGTGCGGCGCTGCAGGCCTTTATCGGGCGCATGACTGGCGTGCCGCAATCGGTGTGGGGCGGACTGGCGGCGTCGAGATTCAAAGACGTGGTGCACCGGTGGAACGCCGAGTCGGTGAAACTCCATCAAGCGCTGCACGGCATTGCGGAGACCATTCGCTACAACGAAACCTCGCTTCGGGACGCCGCTGAGAACCATGCGCTGCACATCGGTGCTGCCGCCGGAAACCTGTGAGGCCGGCGGCGATGGATTCGCGATTGTCATACAACTTCGACGAGATAGAAGCTTCTGTTCGCCAAGACATTCACTCCGCGTCGGCGCAGTTCAACTCGGCGTTGCAGGACCTCAAGGCGCAGGTCGCTCCGTTACAGGAACTGTGGACTCGCGAAGCGGCGACGGCATACGGCGTGGAGCAGATCAAGTGGCATCAGGCTGCCCATGCACTCAACGAAATCTTGACGGACCTCGGCAACGCCGTCCGCGATGGCGCCGACGATGTCGCGGCCGCCGACCACCGAGCGGCAGGGGTGTGGGACCGGCACGGGCGGTGAGTGTGTCCAGAGACCCTGCGCGGTTCCGTCGGTGGGAGAGACCGACGGAACCGCGCAGTTCTTTTCTCATGAGTCACAGCAGCACCGTCTCTCGGGTGGCACTCTTTTTTGAAATCGTGCTCATATGCGATATCACCGGGCCGGGTGATATCGCCGGTGGTCACAAAACGAAAAAAGAGTGCCACCTCGGATCGGGGACAGATGAGGTTCGTGAGCCCGTTGAGGTTTGCGGGCGCCGGTGAAGGACACGTTTTGACCTGCCCGGATAACCGCAGGTAAGCTGCTCCGTTGGCGTGCGGAACGCCGGGACTCGGGTCAACGTCGGTCGCCGAGAACATCCCCTCCGCAAGCGTCTGACCGGCACCCGGGTCACCGGGATCCACTCGAGAGAAGGATAGGTAAGCGCGTGTCCACTTACGTGCCTAAGGCGGGTGACACCACGCGGACGTGGTACGTCATCGACGCCCAGGACGTGGTGCTCGGTCGCCTTGCCGTGGCGGCAGCCAACCTGCTGCGCGGCAAGAACAAGCCCACATTCACCCCCAACGTCGACGGCGGTGACTTCGTCATCATCGTCAACGCCGAAAAGGTCGCTCTGAGCGGCGACAAAGAACACAAGAAGCTGGCCTACCGCCACTCGGGTTACCCCGGCGGGCTCAAGAGCCGCACGATCGGTGAGCTGCTGCAAAAGCATCCCGACCGCGTCGTCGAGAAGGCCATCGTCGGCATGATCCCCAAGAACAAGCTCGGCCGTCAGATCAAGCGCAAGCTGCACGTTTACGCCGGTCCGCAGCACCCCCACGCTGCTCAGCAGCCGACCCCGTACGAGATCAAGCAGGTGGCCCAGTAATGACCGAGACCGCAGGAACCGAAACCGAGGTCGTTGCCGACCAGGTCGAAGAGACCGTCGTCGAAGCTGCCGCCCCGGCCCCGCGCGAGGACCACATCGTCATCGAGCGCCCGATCCAGACCGTCGGCCGCCGCAAGGAAGCCGTCGTGCGGGTCCGCCTGGTGCCCGGCACCGGCAAGTTCGACCTCGACGGCCGCAGCCTGGAGGCCTACTTCCCGAACAAGGTGCACCAGCAGCTGATCAAGGCCCCGCTGGTGACCGTCGACCGGGTGGACTCCTTCGACGTCTACGCCCACCTCGACGGTGGCGGCCCGTCCGGCCAGGCCGGCGCGCTGCGGCTGGCGATCGCCCGGGCGCTGATCCTGGTCCAGCCCGAGGACCGGCCCGCGCTGAAGAAGGCCGGCTTCCTCACCCGTGACCCGCGTGCCACCGAGCGCAAGAAGTACGGCTTGAAGAAAGCCCGTAAGGCGCCTCAGTACAGCAAGCGCTGATCCAGGCGGCAATCACGGCCGCGTTTCAGTTGGGTGGCACTACGGGCATTCCCCATGTCACGCGTGTGCGCGGTCACCAACTGTGAGAGGTTTGACCGCATGGGTCGACTTTTCGGCACTGACGGCGTCCGAGGGGTCGCCAATCGCGAGCTCACCGCCGAGCTCGCATTGGCCCTCGGCGCCGCCGCAGCCCGGCGTCTGACCAGGGCGGAGAGCGGGCGTCGCCGCGTAGCGGTGGTCGGTCGCGATCCCCGAGCCAGCGGCGAAATGCTCGAATCCGCGGTGATCGCCGGTCTTACCAGCGAGGGCGTCGACGCGCTGCGCGTCGGCGTGCTGCCGACCCCGGCGGTGGCCTACCTGACCCACGACTATGACGCCGACTTCGGCGTGATGATCTCCGCGTCGCACAACCCGATGCCCGACAACGGGATCAAGATCTTCGGGCCGGGCGGACACAAACTCGACGACGCGACCGAAGACCAGATCGAGGATCTGGTCGCCGGCGGCCCGGGTCTGCGGCCAGTCGGCACCGGCCTCGGCCGCGTGGTCGACGCCGACGACGCGCTGGACCGTTACCTGCGGCAGGTCGGCAAGGCCAGCACCGCTTCGCTCGACGGGTTGACCGTGGTGGTCGACTGCGCGCACGGCGCCGCGTCGGTCGCCGCGCCGCGGGCCTACCGCGCGGCCGGTGCGAACGTGATCGCGATCAACGCCGAACCCAACGGCCTGAACATCAACGACCGTTGCGGCTCAACACATCTGGACGTGGTACGAGCCGCGGTGCTGGAGCACGGCGCCGACCTGGGCCTGGCGCACGACGGTGACGCCGACCGATGCCTGGCCATCGACGCCGCCGGTGAGGTCGTCGACGGCGACGCGATCATGGTGATTCTCGCGTTGGCGATGCAGGAGGCCGGCGAACTGGCCGGCAATACGCTGGTGGCCACCGTGATGAGCAACCTCGGCCTGCACCTGGCGATGCGGGCGGCCGGGGTCGAGGTTCGCACCACCAGTGTCGGCGACCGATATGTGTTGGAAGAGCTGCGATCTGGGAATTTCAGTCTCGGCGGTGAACAGTCCGGTCACATCGTGCTGCCCACGCTGTCGACCACCGGCGACGGGATACTGACCGGCCTGCGGCTGATGTCGCGGATCGCGCAGACCGGCGCCTCGCTCGCCGGGCTGGCCTCGGCGATGCACACGCTGCCGCAGGTGCTGATCAACGTCGACGTCGCCGACAAAGCCGCCGCTGTGGCTGCGCCCTCGGTCCAGTCCGCGGTGCAGCAGGTCGAGGACGAACTCGGCGACACCGGTCGAATCCTGTTGCGGCCCTCCGGAACCGAACAGATGATCCGGGTGATGGTCGAGGCCGACGATGAGCACGTCGCTCACCGGCTCGCCGCCCACGTCGCCGACACGGTGCGCGCCACCCGCTAGCTGTTTGGAACCTTCGTGCGGCTCGGTGCGTCGAATTTGTTATGGCACAACGAGACGCATTCGTGGACGCTGCAGCTGTGCATGCCGTCGCGAATCGATTTGACGACGCGGCACATCTCATCGACGGCGCGATACGCACCCAGGTGAGTCGGTTGACGTTCGACGGGGCAACCTCGGGCCGCGCCTACATCGGCCAGGGCGACGCACTGCGGTTCGCGCTGCACCGGCTCAGCGGTGAGCTTGCGCAATGGGCACGAGCCAGCATGGAAGTCGCCGCCGCGCTGCGGGCCGGAATCGACCGCTACGCCGACGCCGATCAACTGGCCGCGGCGCGGATCGGCTAGATGAGCGACCGCTACGACGTGGCGGCCCGGCTCGCCGAAGGGGAGCCCGCGGCGGCACGCATTCAGACCTACGTGCAGGCTTGCCACTCGCTCGGTTATCAGCAGCCAGAGCTCACCGCGCATGCGTCGCAGGTGGGGGACTGGTACGGCACCGAAGTGGGCCTTGACCTGCGGGTGCTCGACGCCGATGTCGCCGAGCTTCGCGCCGCGGCGACGGCGATCGACGAGGCGCTGTGGGTGCAGCGGACGCAGGTCACCGAGCTCGCGGCGGCGTGGCGAGGGTCTGGCGCCGAGTCGGCCACGCGCTTTCTCCAGCGCCATTGCGACTTAGCGGAGGAGGTGGCCGGACACGTTCGCGCTGCCGCCGAGCAGTGCGCCACACTTCGCGACGACCTGTGGCAGGCCATCGACGGCAAGGTCGCCACCACCGTCGCGATCGACGAACGCCATTCGGCGCAACGATCGACCTGGCTCGCCGCGGCGCGGGCGGTCACGACTGGCGGGGGTGAGCGGTCGACGGCCGAGCTGGTGGTCCAGCGCGAGGTAATGCCGTTCGTGGACAACGACATTCGCAACGACTGGCTGGCGGCCATGAGTGCGGCCAATGCGTCGGTCGCAGCGTCTTACGACGACGCCATTCACGCGCTGGCGTCGACACGCGATGTACGGTTCGACATACCGGACGACCTCGGCCCACGCTGGCAACCCGATGAACGGCCGACTCCTCCTGCGGCACCGGTGATGTCATTGCCCGCAAGCCCGTCGCCGACCATTCCGGCGGCGGCGCCGGCCGCACCGCAGCCGACACCCGAAGCGCCGCAGCAGCTTCCAGCAGACGATCCCGATCCGTTGCCACCGGCGCCTACGAGTCCGCTCGGCGATGCGGCCGGGTTATCAAGCGGGGCCGGGGGTCTCGGCGGGCTTGGCGGCATGACCGGTGGACTCGGCGGCATCGTGGGGAGCATCGTCGACGGCATCGGCAGCCTGCTCGGTTTACTAGCAGGCGGTTCGGACGAGAGCCTCGGCGACGACCCCGTGGACCTGGACGACGACGACCCGCTCCTTGACGACGTCGACGAGCCAGACGACGCCGGACTCGAACCGGTAGCCCTCGACGAGAACGTCGTCCCCGAAGCGCCTGCCGTCGAATGTCCGCCCCTACCAGCCAATGCCGTCGCCGAGCCGGCCGCGCAACCCGTCGACCCGCCCCCGCCCGATGCGCCGCCCGCTGATCCACCTCCGGCGGCAGAGCCTGCCGCCGACGGGTCGACGCCGTGTGAGATCGCGGAAGACCAACTGCCGCAGGCCGGGCAGTGAGGAGGCTAGCCCTTGAGCAGCGCGACGAACTTCTCTTCCGGCGTCAGGGGTGCGGCCTCTTCGCCGAGCGGGAGTGTCGTGGGTAATTGCACGTCGGGGTCGGCGAAATCGCGATAGGTCTTGTCGCCGCCGAGCGTGTAGAGCAGGTAGCCGGTCAGCAGTGCGCGAACTCTCTTCTGCGTCTTGCGATCCGGACCGCCCAGCCCGAACGCTGTGGTCAACCGGCGACCCTCGGCCAGCCCGTTGGCCTGAGCCTTGCTGACGATTCGCAACGTCGCGGCGTCCCAGGCCTGCCAGAGTTCAATGGCGTTGGAGCGCAATGCCTTCCCCGAACCCGGCGCGCTGAACACCACGCCGGGTACCCGCAGCGTCGAGGCCGGGTCCGTGGGCGACGGGGTGGTGACCGCCGGGAACAGCGCGGCGACCGCCTGCGGCTTGACCTTCATGCCGGCGGCGGCGAACACCGCGGCCGAGGCGCCGAAGCCGTGCCCGATCACGCCGAGCTTGTCCGGATGCACGCTGATCTTGCCCGGGCCCAGTCGTACGCCGGTGGCGATGTCCAGCGCGGTACCCATGTCGAAGGCGAGGTTGAGCACCGACGGCGCCACCCCGCGCTCGGTGTCCGGGGCTGCCGCGACGATGCCCCAGGACGCCAGGTGCTCCAGAAAGCCGGCATACCGCGCCACACCGGTCAGCCAGTCGTGGCCGAACGCCACAGCGGGCAGATGCAGACCCGCCTCGGGCGTGTACACGACGCCCGGCAGGCCCGCGAAGGCCAGATCGCCGCGCAAAACCTTGTGTGGACCGCGCCGGCTCAGAGGGCCGATCAGCTTGCTGGTCTTTGCCACCCGATGACGGTAGCGCACGTCGCGGGCATTGATACCTCGCACACAGAGCCAACCACTTCCCGGTATTGAATCTCATTCAATACCAACGGTATTCACAGCAACTCATAACAAATTTTGCGGGCTAAGGGTTTAGCTGGATTAGACCGGGTGGTACCAAGAAGGGGTGACAAACATCAAACGAATCGCAGCTGCGACCGCTATCGCCTCGGGTCTTGGACTTGCTGGCGTCGGTGCGGCGAGCGTCGCTGAGGCCATGCCGATGGCCCCGATGCCGGACTACCACTGGTGTCCCGGCCAGTGGTGGGACCCGGGTTGGGGCAACAACTGGGACTGGGGCCGCTGCCACGACGACGGCTTCTTCGACGGTGAGCCCCGCGACCAGGGTCACTGGCACGGAAACGGCCCCTGGCATGGGGACGGCCCCGGATGGGACAACCACGGTCCGGGGTGGGATAACGGCCGCGGCCCCGGGGGCCCCGGCTGGGACAACCACGGCCCAGGTGGCCCTGGCGGCCCCGGTTGGAATGACCACAACGGCCACTGAGCCGGTTAACCGATAACTGACCTTTCGCAGGTCAGCGGCGTGCAGCCGTCCCGGTTGGGGCGGCTGCACTGCCGTTAAGGGTCCTGCGTGGGCGCCGAAGGTCGCTGCTGGAATTGTTTGAGGCACCCGGACCGAGTGGTACTTCATCTCCATGAAAAGTGTCAGACGATTAGCAGCTGCGACTGCCCTCAGCACAGGCATTGGCCTTGCGGGGCTGGGCGCGGCGAGCGTTGCTGAAGCAATTCCCGGGCCAGCCGGACCGATGCCGGGTGACTGGTGTCCCGGGCAGTTCTGGGACCCGGGCTGGGGTAACAACTGGGACTGGAACAGCTGCCACGGCGGCGGTCCGGGCTGGCAGCCGAACGGCGGCCCCGGCCCGGGCCCCATCGGGCCCAACGGCATGCCCAACGGCGGGCCCGGCCCCGGGCCCTTTGTGCCCAACGGTCCGGGCGGTGGCGGCCCCGGCGGCTGGGGCGGTGGCCACGGCGGCCACTGACCTGACGTACCCGGAGCGGTCGCTTCGGCCCGCTCCGGGCCCGGGTTGTGGTGAAAACGCAGACCCCCAGCTAGAACGCACTTTTACCCGATAAAGCCGCATCTTCGACGGGTGAGTGCAGCCGCTCGTAGGGGACGCCTGCACTATCCTGGCGGGCTATGTGCGGAATCGTCGGCTACGTCGGGCATCAGCCTGCCCTGGATGTCGTCGTCGACGCACTGCGCCGGATGGAGTATCGCGGTTACGACTCGGCCGGAATCGCGCTGGTCGACGGGGACGGTGACCTTACCGTCCGACGCCGGGCCGGCCGGTTGGCCAACCTGGAGAGCGCGCTCGCCGAGACCGACCCCGACTCGCTGCGCGGCACCACCGGTCTGGGGCACACCCGCTGGGCGACCCACGGCCGTCCCACCGACCGCAACGCCCACCCGCACCGCGACGCGGCCGGCAAGATCGCCGTCGTCCACAACGGCATCATCGAGAACTACGCGCCGCTGCGCCACGAGCTGGAAAGCGCCGGCGTCGAGTTTGCCAGCGACACCGACACCGAAGTGGCGGTCCACCTGGTCGCGCGCAACTATCACCACGGCGACACGGCCGGGGATTTCACCGCTTCGGTGCTGGCCGTGCTGCGCCGCCTCGAGGGGCACTTCACGCTGGTGTTCACCAGCGCCGACGAGCCGGGCACGATCGTCGCGGCGCGGCGCTCGACACCGTTGGTGGTCGGCATCGGTAAGGGCGAGATGTTCGTCGGCTCCGACGTCGCCGCATTCATTGGCCACACCCGCGACGCCGTCGAGCTCGGCCAGGACCAGGCCGTCGCGATCACCGCCGACGGCTACCGGATCACCGACTTCCACGGCAACGACGTGACCACGAGTGCTCGTGCCTTCCACATCGACTGGGACGTGGATGCCGCCGAAAAGGGTGGCTACGAGTACTTCATGCTCAAGGAGATCGCCGAGCAGCCCACCGCGGTCGCCGACACGCTGCTCGGGCACTTCGTCAACGGCCGTATCGTCCTGGACGAGCAGCGCCTCAGCGATCAGGAACTGCGCGAGATCGACAAGGTGTTCATCGTCGCCTGCGGCACCGCGTACCACTCCGGGCTGCTGGCCAAGTACGCCATCGAGCATTGGACGCGATTGCCCGTCGAGGTCGAGCTGGCCAGCGAGTTCCGCTACCGCGACCCGGTGCTGGACCGCAGCACGCTCGTCATCGCGATCTCGCAGTCGGGGGAGACCGCCGACACCCTGGAAGCCGTCCGGCACGCCAAGGAGCAAAAGGCCAAGGTGCTGGCGATCTGCAACACCAACGGCTCGCAGATTCCCCGCGAATGCGACGCGGTGCTCTACACCCGTGCCGGCCCCGAGATCGGCGTCGCGTCGACCAAGACGTTCCTCGCGCAGATTGCCGCCAACTATCTGGTTGGGCTGGCACTGGCGCAGGCGCGCGGCACCAAGTACCCCGACGAGGTCGCGCGCGAATACCGCGACCTGGAAGCGATGCCGGACCTGGTGGCCCGCGTCATCGCCGACATCGAACCCGTTGCCGCGCTGGCTCACCGATTCGCGCAGGCATCGACGATCCTGTTCCTCGGGCGTCATGTCGGCTACCCGGTGGCGCTGGAAGGCGCGCTGAAGCTCAAGGAGCTGGCGTACATGCACGCCGAGGGTTTCGCGGCCGGCGAGCTCAAACACGGCCCGATCGCGCTGATCGAAGACGACCTGCCGGTGATCGTGGTGATGCCGTCACCGAAGAGCTCGGCGATGCTGCACGGCAAGCTGCTGTCCAACATCCGCGAGATCCAGACCCGCGGCGCGATCACGATCGTGATCGCCGAGGAGGGCGACGACACCGTTCGTCCCTACGCCGACCACTTGTTCGAAATACCGTCGGTGTCAACGCTTTTGCAGCCGCTGCTCTCGACCATCCCGATGCAGGTGTTTGCCGCCTCGGTGGCGCAGGCCCGCGGCTACGACGTCGACAAGCCGCGCAACCTGGCCAAGTCGGTCACCGTCGAGTAATCGAGGCGCTTCGCCCGTTTGGTCACGGGGCTAGCAGCCGTGAACTAAATTGCCCTGACAGGCGCGCATTCTCGGAATGCCGGTGGGGGCGTTCATAGATGGGGGGCCAAACGCGTGCGACCTATGCTCAAGAGAGTCGGCATCGTCGGTTTTGTCGTGCTGATCCCCGTGGCCTACGTCTCGTTGAACGCGCTCTATGCCGACACCGTCGAAGGTGTCGCCGCAGCCAACCTGACCGACGAGCCAGAGTCGCCCGCTCACAGTAAGGCGACTCTGACCGTCGAAGAGATGCAGTCGAATTACGGTGCGGTATCGGCGAATCTGGCTGTGTCGCTCGGCGCTGACCTGCTCGACCCCGTCACGCACCGGCTTAACCAGGACCTCGTCATCAGAGTCAGATCGTCAGCCGTACCTAGTGCCCGCCAGTACACCAAAGGCGTGCTGCCCGGGGTCTTTCCCGTACCGCTGACCCTTGCCGGCCACGTCGAGCGATGGCCGTTCGACCTGTACCATTCCGGGCCGATCGAAGTACAACTCTTCCACGGCAACGAAACTGGCAAGCCACCGGAACTCATACCGGTGAGATTTATCGACCATCTGTCGGGGTTCAAAGTCTCTGCGGCGAAACCCGGTGCGCAGCAGGTGTACCGGATGAGCGTCAAGCGAGCGCGCAGCACTGCGTTGTTCGGCATCGTCATCTGCTCCGTGCTTGTCAGTGTTGCCGCGCTGGGCATGTTCGTGGCCATCCAGACGCTGCGCGACCGGCGAAAATTCCAGCCGCCCATGACGACGTGGTACGCGGCGATGCTCTTCGCGGTGGTTCCGCTGCGCAACGCGCTTCCCGGCTCGCCGCCGTTCGGCGCGTGGATCGACGTGTCGATAGTGCTGTGGGTGATCGTCGCTTTGGGCGCGGCCATGCTGCTCTACATCGTCTGCTGGTGGCGGCATCTGAGGAACGACGCGGTCGGCGTATCGGGCGGGCCGGTGACGCAGTTATGAAATTCGGTGTGATCAGCGTCGTGGTGGCCGTCGTTGCGATCTACATCGGGTCGATCGTGCTGTATGCCCACGGCGCCGCGGTGCACCACCAGGCGGAAGTCGCTGCCCCCGGCGATAAGACGACGGCCATCATCTCGGTGGAGGACATCCAGTCGAATTACAGCGTCCTGCTCGTCAACCTCGCCATTTCGCCGGCCTCCTCACTGTTGGATCCGCAGACGAAGCACATCACCGAGGACATGAGCGTATGGGTCCGGTCGGCGGCAACGCCTACCCGCCGCACCTGGACGAAAGGAATGCTCCCCGGTGTCTTTCCGGTGCCGCTGACCATCGCCGGGGAAACCGAGCGGTGGCCTTTTGACACGTACCGTTCGGGTCCGATCGAGGTCCAGTTGCTGCACGGCGGCGAAAACGGCACACCCGAACCGCTGCCGGTCACCATCGTCAACCACCTGCCCGGCTGGAAAGCTGTCGCCACCGACGGGCAGGCGGCCGGGTCCCAACACGTGACCATGCGCCGCTCGCTTTCCGCGGCGACGTTCGGCATCGTCATCTGCGGCGTGCTGGTGGCGATTGCGTTTCTGGGCCTGTTCGTTGCTATCCAGACCCTGCGCAACCGCCGAAAGTTTCAGCCGCCGATGACGACGTGGTACGCGGCGATGCTCTTTGCGGTGGTTCCCTTGCGCAATGCGCTGCCTGGCTCGCCACCCTTCGGGGGCTGGGTAGACGTGACGGTGGTGCTGTGGGTGATCGTCGCCTTGGTGGTGTCCATGCTGATCTACATCACTTGCTGGTGGCGACATCTGAGGCCCGACGCCGCAGCGCCGGATGCCCCGGTCACCGTCGAGCAGAAGTCCGGATGACGAACGCGGACCAGTCCGGCTCACGGGTGGCGGCCCAGTACTCGTTGAGGCGCCACGGGCTGACCGTGTGAATCTCGCCGTCGGCATTCTTGAAGTACGAGTGCTTGACTTTCGGGTGCGCCCACACCATCTGCTTGATCTCGTGCTGGGTGCGCTGATGCCAGTCCGCCGCCGCCTCGGCCGTCGGCTCGATCGAATGCACCTTGGGGTCAGCCAGTTTCGCTAGGCAGCTGTTGATGTAGCGCATCTGTAGTTCGGAGTTGAAGATCAGGCTGCCGCCGTGGGCGAGATGGGCGCCCGGCCCGTAGATGACGAAGAAGTTGGGGAACTGAGGAACGGTGATGCCCAGGTAGGCGAACGGCTTGCTGCCCCAGACCTCATGCAGGTCGACCCCGTCGCGGCCGGTGATCGTCATCGGCCACAACACGTCGGTGTGACGAAAGCCGGTGGCGTACACGATGATATCGACATCGTGGGTCTCGCCGTCGTCGGTCACGACACCGTCGGCGCTGATCTGCTGGATCGGGGTGCGGACCAGGTCGACGTTGTCGCGCCGCAGCGTGCGCAGCCAGCTGCCGTTGTCCTGCAGGGTGCGTTTGCCGGTGGCCGGATAGTCCGGGAGGACCTTGGCGAGCAACTCCTCGTCGCCGTCGACCTGACCGGTGATCCAGTCGGTGAACATGATTCGGGCGATGGCGTTGATCTCGCTGACGGCGTTGTCCTGGTCGGCGTAGTCCGGATCGACCCGCGCGGCGTCGAGTCCCTTGTCCGAGCCGGGCCATAACACCAGGAATCGGTACCAGCGGCCGTAATAGGGGAGGTGCTCCATCGCCCAGCGCACGCCGTCGCCGACCTCGTCGTGATACATCGCGTTGGGAAACATCCACTGCGCGGAGCGCTGAAACACGGTGAGATGCTCGACGTGGTCGGCGATGGCCGGCGCGATCTGGAAGCCGCTGGCGCCGGCGCCGATCAGCGCGACGCGCTTGCCGGTGACGTCGACGGAGTGATCCCATGCCGCGGAGTGAAACGCTCGCCCGCGAAAAGTCTCCGCTCCGGGGAACTTTGGCATGTGCGGGCGGTTGAGCTGGCCGACGGCGGTGATGAGCGCGCGCGCCTTGATCGTGGTCAGGCCCTCGTCGTCTTCGCGCGAGGTGATCGTCCACAGGCCGTCTTCGTCATCCCATTCGACCGAGATGACCTCGCAGCGCCAGCGCACGTGGTCGTTCAGGTGATACTTGTCCATCACGCCGTCGAAATAGCTCTGGAGTTCGGGCTGCTCGGCGAAGAAGTGAGACCACTCGTTGCTGGGTTCGAAGCTGTAGCAGTAGAAGTGGTTGGCGACATCGACACGTGCGCCCGGATAGCTGTTCTCCCACCACGTGCCACCGGGCCCGGCGTTCTTCTCCAGGATGGTGAACGGAATGTTGGCCTGCTGCAAGCGAATCCCGGCCAGGATTCCCGATTCGCCGCAGCCGATGACCACCACCGGAATCTGGGCGGCGCGGTCGGAGTCCAGCGGCTCCGGGCGGCGCGGATCGACGCCGTCCAGGTCCATCTCCTCGGCGAGCAGTGGCAGGTAGTCGTCGGGCACGGTCTCGCAGACCGCCCAGTCCATCATTTCTTTGATGAGCTCCGGGGGCAGCGGGGCAGGCTCCGGACAACCGCGGTCGCGATAATCGGCGATCACCGGCAACGCCTCGGCGCGGGCGCGGGCCTTGTCCTCTTCGGACATGAAGCCCTGGACCTCGTTGAGGAAAATTCCGGCGGGCTTGAAGTCGCGCACGAAACGAGGGTCGCCGCTGAGGTGCACCAGCGACAGCAGCAGCGTGGGAATGCTGACTTGCTCGAGCGCGGCGGCAATGTCGGTGTCGGAGGTGGTGAAAGGTTGGCCCGCGTAACGGCTGCGCACCAAGGGGGATCCTTTCGCATCATCGATGAGCGCCTGCGGCGGAAGCAGGAATTACGATACGCAGGGTTTCGTAATTGGAATTCAACGATACGCGCGGCGTCGCACCGGATCAAGGGCGGTCGTGTCAAGGTGGACGGCGTGAGCCGAGTGTGGCGATTCGTTCGCAATGCGCCGCTGACGTACGTGTGGCTGATCGTGCTGCTGGGAACGACGATCTATCAGCGTCGGATGGGGGAGCGCCAGCTGCGCGAGTTTCTGGTGCACTACTCGACCAATATCCGCCACTTGGCCACCGACCCGCTGGGCGCACTGTTCGAGAGTCTGCTGTGGGTCGAGGGCCGCTACTGGGCGCCGTATCTGGTGCTGTTCACGTTGTTTTTGGCACCCGCCGAGCACTGGCTGGGACAAATGCGTTGGCTGACAGTCGGATTGACGTGCCACGTCGTCGCCACCTACGTCAGCGAGGGCTGGCTGTACCTGTCGATCCAGTACCACGACGCGCCGGAGCGAATGGTCCGCGCCACCGACATCGGGGTCAGCTATTTCCTGGTCGGCGTGGCCGCGGTGCTCGCCTATCGTGTTGCCCCGCCGTGGCGCTGGGGGTACCTCGCTGTATTGATCGCCTTCTACCTGGCCCTGCTGATCACGCAGTTCAACTTCACTGCGATTGGCCATTTCTCGGCGATCTTCATCGGGCTGATGTTCTACCCGATGGTCCGACGACGGCCTGCTACTACTGTCGGGTCGCACTCACATAGCTGAATCCGGCGAAGTTCTTGGCCTCGTCGTCGCTGGGAGTCGCGACGGAAAGCCCGTGCGACGCAACGAGTTCCGCAGCGCCACGGGCCGACACATCCCAGCCGTGGCTGCCCAGGTATTCGACCACGTCGTTGCGATCGCCGCCGTACCACAGGTCGGTCATTTCCACGTCGAAGCCGTGCTTGCGCCACGCCTCGGTGGACTTCCTCATCCGGTCGGCCATCTCCGGCACGGCCTGGCCGGCGTTTGGCATGTTCTCCGTCGCCAACCGGCTGCCTGCGGCGCTGAGCTGGGTGATGTTGTCCAGCAACGCATCCTGGGCCTCCGGCGGCAGGAATGGCAGCAAGCCTTCGGCGCTCCAGACGGTCGGCCGAGTGGGGTCCAGGCCGGCGCCGCGCAGCGCGGTGGGCCAGTCGTCGCGCAGGTCGATCGCCACCGCCCGCAAATCGGCGGTGGGGTCGGCGCCGAGCTCGCTCAGCGTTGTCGCCTTGAACTCGACGACCGTGGCTTGGTCGATCTCGTACACGGTGGTCCCGTCCGGCCAGGGGAGCCGATAGCCGCGCGCGTCCAACCCGGACGCCAGGATCACGGCCTGACGAATTCCGGCGTCGGCCGCCTCGAGAAAGAAGTCGTCGAAGAAGCGGGTGCGCACGGCCATCATGTCGCCCATCCGCGCCAACCCGAACTCGCCGCCGTCGTCAACGTCGCTTGCGGCCAGCTCACCGGTGGCCACCCGGGTGAAGAAGTCGACCCCGACCGCGCGCACCAGCGGCTCGGCGAAAGGATCGTTGATCAGCGGGTTCTCCGCCCGGTTCGCCAACGCGCGGCCCACCGCGACGCCGGTCGCCGTCGCGCCTACGCTGGTAGCCAGATCCCAGGTGTCGTTGTCAGTGCGTGCCATGTCCACCCCTCTGCGATATTTAGCCTGTTTAATCGACTGTACGCGCGTTGCGAGACCCGTAATCTGGGCACAATGCGGCACTACTACTCGGCTGACGCGATCCGTGACGCCGAGGCACCGCTGTTGGCCAGCCTGCCCGACGGCGCGCTGATGGCTCGTGCCGCCTACGGGTTGGCGACCGCGATCATCGCCGAGTTGACCACCCGCACCGGGCAACTCGCGGGGCGACGGGTGTGCGCGGTCGTCGGATCCGGGGACAACGGCGGCGACGCGTTGTGGGCCGCGACGTACTTGCGCCGCCGCGGGGTGGCCGCCGACGCGATCCTGCTCAAGCCGGAACACACCCACCAGAAGGGCCTGGCCGCCTTCCTCAAATCAGGCGGTCACGTCGTCGAAAGCGTCGACCCGTGGACCGATCTGGTGATCGACGGGGTCGTGGGCATCTCGGGCTCGGGACCGCTGAGGCCGGATGCCGCCGAAGTGTTCAAAACCGTGCACGCGCACGGCATTCCGGTGGTGGCCGTCGACATCCCCAGTGGCGTCGACGTCGCGACCGGCGCCATCGGCGGCCCGGCCGTGGATGCCGCACTGACGGTGACGTTCGGCGGGCTCAAGCCCGTCCACGCGCTGGCCGACTGCGGGCGGGTGCAGCTGGTCGACATCGGGCTCGACCTGCCGGACACCGACATCCTCGGCTTCGAAGCGGGCGACGTCGCGGCACGCTGGCCGATCCCGGGACCCCACGACGACAAGTACACCCAGGGCGTCACCGGGGTGATGGCCGGCTCGTCGACCTACCCGGGTGCCGCGGTCCTGTGCACCGGCGCGGCCGTCGCAGCAACGTCCGGAATGGTTCGCTATGCCGGCAGCGCACACAGCGAAGTGCTGGCGCATTGGCCCGAGGTGATCGCGTCGCCGACCCCGGCGGCGGCCGGTCGCGTGCAGGCCTGGGTCGTCGGGCCCGGGCTCGGCACCGACGAAACCGGTGCTGCCGCACTATGGTTCGCACTCGAGACGGACCTGCCGGTGCTGATCGACGCCGACGGGCTGACCATCCTCGCGGCGCACCCCGACATGCTCGCCTCCCGTCGCGCTCCGACGGTG
The DNA here is from genome assembly GCF_001673405.1 of Mycobacterium sp. 1245111.1. Lineage (GTDB taxonomy): Bacteria > Actinomycetota > Actinomycetes > Mycobacteriales > Mycobacteriaceae > Mycobacterium. Next base: position 38,942 of record NZ_LZLV01000153.1, read on the forward strand.
CTGACACCGCATGCCGGCGAGTTCGCCCGATTGGCCGGCTCACCGCCGGGCGACGACCGCGTCGGCGCGACCCGCAAACTCGCCGACGCGATGGGCGCCACGGTGTTGTTGAAGGGCAACGTCACCGTCGTCGCCGACCCCGGTGGCCCCGTCTACCTCAACCCGGCCGGGCAGTCCTGGGCGGCGACAGCGGGATCCGGCGACGTGCTGTCCGGGATGATCGGCGCGCTGTTGGCCGCGGGTCTGCCCGCCGCCGAAGCCGCGGCCGCGGCGGCGTTCGTGCACGCCCACGCCGCGGCGCTGTCGGCCGCCGACCCGGGACCCGGCGCAGCCCCGACCTCGGCGTCGCGCATCCTCGCCCACATCCGCACCGCGTTAGCGAGCCTTTAGAGAGGAAGGCCAATGCCACAACACCCGTCTTTGCCCGCCCACTCCATCGCGCCTGCCTACACCGGCCGCCTGTTCACGGCGCCGGTGCCCGCGCTGCGACTCCCCGAGGAGTCGATGGACCCCGACGCCGCCTACCGGTTCATCCACGACGAGCTGATGCTCGACGGCAGTTCGCGGCTGAACCTGGCGACCTTCGTCACCACCTGGATGGATCCCCAGGCCGGCCGGCTGATGGCGGAAACGTTCGACAAGAACATGATCGACAAGGATGAATACCCCGCGACCGCGGCCATCGAGCAGCGCTGTGTGTGTATGGTCGCCGACCTGTTCCACGCCGACGGTCTGCGTGACGACGATCCGTCCAGCGCGACGGGGGTGTCGACGATCGGGTCCAGCGAAGCGGTGATGCTCGGCGGGCTGGCGCTCAAATGGCGGTGGCGCGAGAAGGTCGGCAAAGACTGGAAGGGCCGCACGCCAAACCTGGTGATGGGCTCCAACGTCCAGGTGGTCTGGGAGAAATTCTGCCGCTACTTCGATGTCGAGCCGCGCTACCTGCCGATGGAGGAGGGCCGCTACGTCATCACGCCGGAGCAGGTGACCGATGCCGTCGACGAAGACACCATCGGCGTGGTGGCGATCCTCGGCACCACCTACACCGGGGAGCTCGAGCCGATCGCGGAAATCTGCGCCGCGCTGGACAAATTGGCGGCCGGCGGCGGCGTCGATGTGCCCGTCCACGTCGACGCGGCTAGCGGCGGATTCGTGGTGCCGTTCCTGCATCCCGAGCTGAAGTGGGACTTCCGGTTGCCCCGCGTGGTGTCGATCAACGTCAGCGGGCACAAATACGGCCTGACCTATCCCGGGGTGGGCTTTGTGGTGTGGCGCAGCGCCGAGCATCTGCCCGACGATCTGGTGTTCCACGTCAACTACCTGGGTGGCGACATGCCGACGTTCACGCTGAACTTCTCCCGGCCGGGCAATCAGGTGGTCGGTCAGTACTACAACTTCCTGCGGCTGGGCCGCGAGGGCTACACGCAGGTGATGCAGACGCTGTCGCAGACGGCGCGCTGGCTGGGCGAGCAGTTGCGGGTGGGAGACCACTGCGAGCTGATCTCGGACGGCTCGGCGATCCCGGTGGTGAGCTTCCGGCTCGCCAAGGACTGCGGGTACACCGAATTCGACGTCTCGCATGAGCTACGCGGATACGGCTGGCAGGTGCCGGCCTACACCATGCCCGACAACGCCACGAACGTCTCGGTGCTGCGCGTCGTCGTGCGGGAAGGGCTCTCGGCCGACCTGGCCCGCGCGTTGCACGACGATGCGCGCAGCGCGCTGGCCTCGCTGGACAAGCTGAAGCCGGGCGGGCACTACCAGGCCGAGCACTTCGCGCACTGATATTCGTCGAGAGTGCAACTCGCGGCTCATCGGCCGAGCAATAGCGCTGGTACCGCACTTTCGCGGCATTTTCCGCGCTTCTGGGACAATGGCGGCCGTGCCCGCAACGCCCATCTCCCTGACGCCTGGTGTGCTCGCCGAGTCCGTCGTGGATCTGGGCGCCATCCAGCACAACGTGCGGGTGTTGCGCGAGCACGCGGGTAGCGCGCAGGTGATGGCCGTGGTCAAGGCCGACGGCTATGGCCACGGCGCCGTCGAGGTGGCCAAGGCCGCGCTGGCCGCGGGTGCCGCCGAACTGGGTGTCGCCACCGTCGACGAGGCACTGGCGCTGCGTGCCGCGGGCATCACCGCGCCCGTGTTGGCCTGGCTGCATCCGCCCCGCCTCGACTTCGGTCCCGCGCTGCAGGCCGACGTGCAGATCGCGGTGTCCTCGGCGCGGCAACTCGACGAGCTGCTCGACGCCGTCCGTCGCACCGGGCACACCGCCGCCGTGACGCTCAAGGTGGACACCGGCCTCAACCGCAACGGTGTCCCGCTGGCGCAATATCCGTCGATGCTCGATGCGCTGGCACCCGCCATCGCCGAGGATTGCATTCGGCTGCGCGGCATCATGTCGCACATGGTGCACGCCGACCAGCCCAACAGTCCGATCAATAACCTTCAGGCGCAACGGTTTACCGACATCGTGGCGTTGGCGCGCGAGAAGAAGGTGCCATTCGACGTCGCGCACCTGTCAAACTCCTCGGCGACCATGTCGCGACCCGACCTGGCCTTCGACATGGTCCGTCCCGGCATCGCAGTGTATGGGCTGAGCCCGGTGCCGACATTGGGCGACATGGGTCTGATACCGGCGATGACGGTGAAATGCTCTGTTGCACTGGTGAAATCAGTTCACGCCGGCGAGGGCGTGTCGTATGGGCACACCTGGATCGCGCAGCAGGACACCACCGTGGCCCTGATGCCGATCGGCTACGCCGACGGTGTCTTCCGGTCACTGGGCGGACGGCTCGAGGTGCTGATCAACGGCCGCCGTCGCCCCGGCGTCGGTCGCATCTGCATGGACCAGTTCCTCGTCGACCTGGGTCCCGGCCACGTCGACGTCAGCGAAGGCGATGAGGCGATCCTGTTCGGGCCGGGCACCCGCGGGGAGTCCACCGCGCAAGACTGGGCAGATCTGCTCGACACCATCCACTACGAAATCGTGACCAGTCCGCGCGGTCGCATTGTGAGAACCTATCGCGAGGCTGAAAAGCATTGAGCGAAAAACATATTGACGGCTTCCATATCGGCAGGCCGGGGCGGGGACGTTGGCTGGCCGGCGCCGCCGGTCTCGGCGCGATCGGCACCATCGCCGGTGCCACCGCGGCCCGTTCGATGCTCAGTCGGCGGGCGGTGATCAACGACCCGTTCGAGCACGAGGACTTCGAGTTGCTGGACGGCGACCGCGCCTATCTGGTCACCACCCCCGACGGCGTGCACCTTGCCGTGCGCGAGGTCGGGCCCACCGACGCGCCCTTGACCGTCGTGTTCGCCCACGGCTTTTGTCTTCGCATGGGAGCCTTCCACTTTCAGCGGATGCGGCTGTCCGAGGAGTGGGGTTCCCAGGTCCGGATGATCTTCTACGACCAGCGCGGTCACGGCCGCTCCGGGGAGGCGCCGCCGGAGACCTACACGATCTCCCAGCTTGGCAAGGACTTGGAGACCGTGCTGCAGGTGATCGCGCCGCGCGGCCCGATCGTGCTGGTCGGCCATTCGATGGGCGGGATGACGGTGCTGTCGCACGCCCGGCAATTCCCGGAGCAGTACGGAAGTCGGATCACCGGGGCGGCGTTGATCTCATCGGCGGCCGAAGGGGTCGCTAAGTCGCCGCTCGGTGAAGTGCTGAACAATCCTGCGCTGGAGGCGGTTCGGCGCGCTGCGCGGACGGCGCCCAAACTGGTCGATCGTGGCCGCGCCGCCGCGCGTTCGGTGATCGGACCGGTTCTGCGGGCGGCGTCGTATACCGACAAGCGGGTCAGCCCGAGCATTGCGGCGTTCTCGGAGAAGATGATGCTCGGCACGCCGATCGCGACCATGGTCGAGTTTCTGCACGCCCTGCAGGTGCATGACGAGACGGCGGCGCTGCCGACGCTGGCCAAGATTCCGACACTGATCGTCTGCGGCGACCGTGATTTGGTCACGCCGGCCGAATACTCGAGGAAAATGTCGGCGGCGTTGCGGCAATCCGAGTTGGTCATCGTCGCCCGCGCGGGCCATCTCGTCTTGCTGGACAAGCCGGCGTCGGTCAGTGACGGGTTGGTGCGGCTGGTAAAGCGTGCCAGTCCGGGCCGATTCACGGTGTTCAGTCAGCGGCTGCGCGAACGGGTCATGCGCCGTGACTGACGCGGGCATCGCAACACTGCCGACAGTGGAAGACACCGTCGCCCTGGGCTCGCAGCTCGGTGGCCAGTTACGTGCGGGCGACGTCGTCGTGCTCTCCGGCCCGCTCGGTGCCGGGAAGACGGTGCTGGCCAAAGGAATTGCCGCGGCGATGGACGTCGATGGCCCGGTGACCTCGCCGACGTTCGTGCTGGCCCGGGTGCATCCGGCGCGGCGCGACGGCGCCCCGGCGATGATTCACGTCGACGTCTACCGCCTACTGGAGCACACCGGAGCCGACCTGCTCGACGAGCTGGAGAGCCTGGATCTCGACACCGAACTCGACGACGCCGTGGTCGTGGTGGAGTGGGGCGAAGGCCTGGTCGAACGACTGTCCGACCGGCATCTCGACGTCCGTTTGGAGCGAATCAGCAACTCCGACACCAGGACTGCGACGTGGCAATGGAGCCGACCATGAGTCGTCTGGTGCTGGCCATCGACACGTCGACGCCCGCGGTCACCGCAGGGATCGTCGCCGACGGCGAACTGCTGGCCGAGCGGGTCAGCGTCGACGCGCGTGCGCACGCCGAACGGATCACCCCGAATGTGTTGGCCGCGTTGGCCGATGCGGGCCGCTCGATGGCCGACCTCGACGCGGTGGTGGTCGGTTGCGGCCCCGGCCCATTCACCGGGCTGAGGGTCGGGATGGCGACCGCGTCGGCCTATGGACACGCGCTCGGCATTCCGGTGTACGGGGTGTGCAGCCTCGACGCCATCGGCGGCCAGACCAGCGGCGAGGCATTAGTGGTCACCGATGCCCGTCGACGCGAAATCTATTGGGCCCGTTACCGTGACGGCGTCCGCGTCGGTGGCCCGGCGGTCAGTGCGCCAGCCGACGTCGATGCCGCGGGAGCGCAGTCGATCGCCGGTTCGCCCGAGCACGCCGCACCGTTCGGGCTGCCGTGTGTTGAACCGTCGTATCCCAATTCGGTGGGCCTGGTTGCCTCGGTGGACTGGTCGCGGCCGCCGGATGCGTTGGTGCCGCTGTATCTGCGACGGCCGGACGCCAAGACGCTGGCCGAGCGGGGTGCTCAGTGACTGTCACCATCGGCCGCCTCGCCAAAGACGACGCACGCCGGTGCGCCGAGTTAGAAGCCCTGCTGTTTCCCGGCGACGACCCGTGGCCGACAGTCGCATTCGTCCGCGAGCTCGCCGCCGACCACAATCACTACGTGGCCGCGCGCGACGAGGACACCCTGGTCGGCTACGGCGGCATCTCCAGGCTGGGCCGCACGCCGCCGTTCGAGTACGAAATCCACACCATCGGCGTCGATCCCGCCTACCAGGGCCGCGGCATCGGCCGGCGGATGCTCGATGCGCTGCTGGAGATCGCCGCGGACTCCGTCGTGCATCTGGAGGTCCGCACCGACAACGAGCCGGCGATCGCGCTGTACCGCAGCGTCGGGTTCACCGAAGTGGGCGTGCGGAAGCGGTACTACCGGATCAGCGGCGCCGACGCGTACACCATGCGACGGGAGGCTCAAGCCGAATGACCACGATCCTGGCGATCGAAACATCCTGCGACGAAACAGGAGTCGGCATCGCCCGACTCGACGATGACGGGACCGTGACACTGTTGGCCGACGAAGTGGCCTCCAGCGTCGACGAACACATCCGCTACGGCGGCGTCGTGCCCGAGGTCGCCTCGCGCGCTCACCTGGAGGCGCTCGGGCCGGCGATGCGCCGCGCGCTGGACACCGCCGGCCTGCAGAAGCCCGACATCGTCGCGACCACCATCGGGCCGGGCCTGGCGGGTGCCCTGCTGGTGGGAGTGGCGGCGGCCAAAGCCTATTCGGCCGCCTGGGATGTGCCGTTCTACGCGGTCAACCATCTGGGCGGCCACCTGGCGGCCGACGTCTACGAGCATGGGCCGTTGCCCGAGAGTGTGGCGTTGCTGGTGTCCGGTGGCCACACCCACCTGCTGCACGTCCGTTCGCTCGGTGAGCCGATCGTCGAGCTGGGCAGCACCGTCGACGACGCCGCGGGGGAGGCCTACGACAAGGTGGCCCGGCTGCTGGGGCTGGGCTACCCGGGCGGCAAGGTGCTCGACGACCTGGCGCAGACCGGTGACCGAGAGGGGATCGTGTTTCCGCGCGGCATGACCGGGCCGCGCGACGAGCCGCACGCGTTCAGCTTCTCCGGGCTGAAGACCGCGGTGGCGCGCTACGTCGAAAGCCACCCCGACGCCTCGACCGCCGACATCGCCGCGGGATTTCAGGAGTCGGTGGCCGACGTGCTGACCATGAAAGCCGTCCGAGCCGCCACCGAGTTGGGGGTGTCCACCCTGCTCGTGGCCGGCGGCGTGGCCGCCAACTCGCGGCTGCGGGAGCTGGCCGCTCAGCGCTGCGAGGCGGCCGGCCTGACGCTGCGCATCCCGCGGCTGCGGCTGTGCACCGACAACGGAGCGATGATCGCCGCGTTCGCCGCGCACCTGGTGGCCGCCGGAGCGTCGCCGTCCCCGCTGGATGTGGCCAGCGACCCAGGACTCCCGGTAGTAAAAGGCCAAGTCGCCTAAAGCACCAGCCCAACCTTGAGTGCTAGCACTCGCATGTATAGAGTGCTAGGTGGCAATCGGACAACCCGCGCGTCGGCACCCGCGACGACGACGCGTCGGCACGGATGAAAGCCGAAACACCTGGTAAATCGGGGCAACCGCCCCGGACTTGACTAACTAAGTGGAGGGCTCCAATCGTGGCGAGCGTGAACATCAAGCCACTCGAGGACAAGATCCTCGTACAGGCCAACGAGGCCGAGACCACGACCGCATCCGGTCTGGTCATTCCCGACACCGCTAAGGAAAAGCCCCAAGAGGGCAAAGTCGTCGCCGTCGGCCCCGGCCGGTGGGATGACGACGGCTCGAAGCGGATTCCGCTGGACGTGTCCGAGGGCGACACCGTCATCTACAGCAAGTACGGCGGCACCGAGATCAAGTACAACGGCGAGGAGTACCTGATCCTGTCGGCACGCGACGTGCTGGCTGTCGTCAACAAGTAAGTACGTGAGTCCCGCCCCGGAGCTTCCCGTTTCAACGGGTGAGTTCCGGGGCGGCACTCGTTAGCCATAAGGACATTCATGAGCAAGCAGATTGAGTTCAACGAGACTGCGCGCCGCGCGATGGAAGCAGGCGTGGACAAGCTCGCCGACGCGGTCCGCGTGACGCTGGGCCCGCGCGGCCGGAATGTGGTGCTGGCCAAGGCCTTTGGTGGGCCCACGGTCACCAACGACGGCGTCACCGTGGCCCGGGAGATCGACCTGGAAGACCCGTTCGAGAACCTGGGCGCCCAGCTGGTCAAGTCGGTGGCCACCAAGACCAACGACATCGCCGGCGACGGCACCACCACCGCGACCGTGCTGGCGCAGGCCATCATCAAGCACGGGCTGCGCAACGTCGCGGCGGGTGCCAACCCGATCGCGCTCGGGTTGGGCATCGGCAAGGCCGCTGACGCGGTATCCGAGGCGCTGCTGGCCGCGGCCACCCCGGTTTCCGGCCAGAAGGGCATCGCGCAGGTCGCCACCGTCTCGTCCCGCGACGAAGAGGTCGGTGAGCTGGTTGGCGAGGCAATCAGCAAAGTCGGCGACGACGGCGTGGTCAGCGTCGAAGAATCCTCGACCCTCAACACAGAGCTGGACTTCACCGAGGGGGTCGGGTTCGACAAAGGTTTCCTGTCGGCGTACTTCGTCACCGACTTCGACGCTCAGCAGGCCGTGCTCGAGGACGCCCTGATCCTGCTGCATCGCGACAAGATCAGCTCGCTGCCCGACTTCCTGCCGCTGCTGGAGAAGGTCGCCGAGGCGGGCAAGCCGCTGCTGGTGATCGCCGAGGACGTCGAGGGCGAACCGCTGTCGACGCTGGTGGTCAACGCGATCCGCAAGACGCTGAAGGCCGTCGCGGTCAAGGCGCCGTTCTTCGGCGACCGGCGCAAGGCATTCCTGGAGGACCTCGCGATCGTCACCGGTGGCCAGGTGGTCAACCCTGAGGTCGGGCTCTCGCTGCGCGAGGTCGGCCTCGAGGTGCTCGGGTCGGCCCGCCGCGTGGTGGTCAGCAAGGACGACACCGTGATCGTCGAGGGCGGCGGCGGCGCCGAGGCCATCGCCAACCGCGCCAAGCAGCTGCGCGCCGAGATCGAGTCGACCGACTCCGACTGGGATCGCGAAAAGCTGGAGGAGCGGCTGGCCAAGCTGGCCGGCGGCGTGGCCGTGATCAAGGTCGGTGCCGCGACCGAGACCGCTCTCAAGAAGCGCAAGGAAGCTGTCGAGGACGCGGTCGCCGCGGCGAAGGCCGCCGTCGAAGAGGGCATCGTGTCCGGCGGTGGGTCGGCGCTGATCCACGCCCGCAAGGCACTTGCCGACCTGCACAAGTCGCTGTCCGGCGACGAGGCCAGCGGTGTCGAGGTGTTCTCCAACGCGCTCAGCGCCCCGCTGTTCTGGATCGCCACCAATGCCGGGCTCGACGGCGCGGTCGCGGTCAGCAAGGTAGCCGAGCTACCCGTCGGGCATGGCCTGAACGCGGCGACGCTGGAGTACGGCGACCTGGCCGCCGACGGGGTCATCGACCCGGTCAAGGTCACCCGATCGGCGGTGCTCAACGCCGCATCGGTGGCGCGCATGGTGCTGACCACCGAGACCGCGGTCGTCGAGAAGCCGGCCGAGGAGGCCGACGACCACGGTCACGGCCACGGTCATCACCATCACTAAAACGAGTTCGACAAACCCCCCGGTCACCAGGCCGGGGGTGTTTTGTTTTCGGCATGGACCGCATTTGGCAGTGGGCGTGGGATCGGCACGGATCGAGGTACTCATGGACGATCTGGGTTGTCGTGTTCGCGGCGATGCTCCCGGTCTTCGTTCTCTTGGCATTCGTAATCGTCAGAATCGACAGCTCAGATCATTACGGCCAGGCGGTCGTCTTCACCGGCCTGGCCGTGGTGGTGAACGCCTCCGTCGCGATACTCCCCGGAAGCCATCTGTTACACCTCGCGCATCAGTGGGCGACCGGCCGTGACGTAGATCGTGCACAAGCGCTGCGCGACACCTACATCTGGAGTCGTGCGGCCGCGATCCGCGCGCTGTGGTTCGAACCCTGCTGGACCGCAACGCTCGTCGCTGTAGTCGCCGCAATCTCCGGAGCGAGTGGGTCGCGGCTGTTGCAATTCGGGATTCTGGGCGCGGCCTTGGGGCTTGCCTTGGCGCTGATCGGTTCGCACACCTCGTTACAGGGAGCTTTGCGACCGGTCAGATCGTCCCTCGCCGGGGATACCGGACTCGGTGAGGCGTTGCCGCGCTCCCGCCCGACGTTCGCGGCGTGGTTGGGCCTCTCGATGCTGGGCGCGTTCTTCGCCTTCGCTGTCGGTGGCGCGATGCTGGCCGTCATGCTGGGGCGGACGGGCGACCACCCCTTGCTGTTTGTGGCGATCGGTTGTCTGTGGACCGGCCTGGCGGTGCCGATCACCCTCGGTGGCATCGTGTCGCCGTCACTGCGGCCGATACGCGATTTGGCTGCAGGGACTGAACGTGTTGCAGCGGGCGACTACAGCCAACGTATGCCGGTAGTTCAGGATGACGACCTTGGCGCGCTGGCGGCGTCGTTCAACCGCATGCAGGCGGGTTTGGCTGAGCGGCAACGACTTCAGGCGGCGTTCGGCACCTACGTCGACCCCGTCCTGGCCGCGCGGCTGCTTGAGCAAGGTGACGATGTCTTCACCGGCGAGCGCCGCGAGGTGACGGTGATGTTCGTCGACATCCGCGATTTCACCCCGTTCGCCGAGGCCAACACGGCCGAGGACACGGTGGCGCGCCTCAATGCGCTGTTCGAGATCGTTGTGCCTGCGGTCGTGGACGCCGGTGGGCATGTGAACAAGTTCCTCGGCGACGGTGCTCTGGCTGTCTTCGGCGCACCGAATGACGTCGCGGATCATGCCGACGCTGCCATGAAAGCCGCTGTGCAGATTCACCGCCTCGTCGCCGAGCGATTCGCCGGCGCACTTCGAATCGGCGTCGGGATCAACACCGGCGTGGTGATTGCAGGCACCATCGGCGGCGGGGGCAAGCTGGAGTTCACCCTCATCGGCGACACCGTCAACGTCGCGGCCCGCGTTGAGCAGCTCACCAAAAGCACCGGTGACGCGATTCTGCTCACCCAGCAGACCGTCGACGCCCTGGGCTCTCCACCATCCAGATTGACCGACCGGGGACCGCGTGCGGTGAAGGGTAAGTCGACCGCAGTAAACGTCTTCGGCCTCGACCCGGCGGTCGGTCGTTAGCTGCGTACATCCAGCACCACCGAGACGGCTGTCGTGAACAAGCCCGCCGAGGTGGCCGACGACCACGGTCACCGCCATCACCACCACCACTAGAACGCGATCGACGAAACACCCGCGGCCGCCTGGTCGGGGGTGTTTCGTTTTGGGATGAATCGAATCTGGCAGTGGGCCTGGGATCGGCACGGGTCGAGGTATTCGTGGGCATGCTGGGCGCTTACTCTGCCCCTTGCCCTCCCGGTCTATCTCGCCTGGTCGATGGGCATCATCGCTTTCGAGCGGTCTCATCGCTACCTCGACGCGGCAGCAGTGACGACGGTCGCCGTCCTCGCCTACCTTTATGTGCTGGCTGCTCCCGGCGGGAGGGATGTTCGGCTCATTGAGCGGTGGGCCGCTGGTGATGACGTTGATCGCGAGAGCGCACTGCGCGCTACCTACAGCTATGGCCGAAAACTGATTGCGAAGGGGGTGGTGGTCACCTTTGTTTGGGTCGCGGCCCTCTTCGTGGTGGTGGCAATGATCGCCGGGGCGAGCGGGTCGCGGCTCATTCAGTACGCGGTTCTGGGCGCAATCGCCGGAACTTCAGGCCAGCTGATCACGGTGCACAGCTACGTCGAATCAACCCTGCGGCCCGCCCGGGCTGCGATCGCTGCGGATACGGAGATCGGCGATTCCATGCCTCGCGCACATCCGGCGTTCGGCACGTGGGCCAACGTGGCCATGCTTGCGGTGGGGTTCGCCTTCGCAGTCGCGGGCGCAATTCTGGCAGCCGTGTTAGACGCGGCCAGGCACGGCCCTGGCCTCACCATGGTTATCGGCGGTCTACTAGTTCTTGTCGTCGGGCCGTCGCTCATTGCCGCGTATTCGCCACTCCTGCAACCCATTCGCGATCTCGCCGCAGCAACTGAGCGTGTTGCGGACGGGGATTTCAGCCAACGCCTGCCGGTGGTGCAAGATGACGACCTCGGCGCGCTGGCCGCGTCCTTCAACCGAATGCAGGCGGGTTTGGCTGAGCGACAACGACTTCAGGCCGCCTTCGGGACCTACGTCGACCCGGCCTTGGCAGCGCGGCTGCTCGAACAGGGCGACGACGTGTTCAGCGGTGAGCGCCGCGAGGTGACGGTGATGTTCGTCGACATCCGCGACTTCACCCCGTTCGCGGAAGCCAACAGCGCTGAAGACACCGTCGCACGGCTCAATGCCCTTTTCGAGATAGTGGTTCCCGCCGTGGTCGACGCTGGCGGGCATGTCAACAAATTCCTCGGTGACGGGGCACTGGCTGTGTTCGGTGCCCCCAACGATCTTGCGGACCATGCCGATGCCGCGGTGAGCGCAGCGGTTCTAATCCATCGCGTCGTCGCCCAGCGTTTCGACGGCGAGCTTCGGATCGGCATCGGTATCAACACGGGCAAGGTGATTGCCGGGACCATCGGAGGCGGAGGCAAGCTCGAGTTCACTCTCATCGGCGACACCGTCAACGTCGCCGCCCGCGTCGAGCAGTTGACCAAGACGACCGGTGACGCGATTCTGCTCACCCAGCAGACCGTCGACGCCCTAGGCTCTCCACCATCCAGATTGACCGACCGGGGGCCGCATGCGGTGAAGGGTAAGTCGACCGCAGTAACGGTCTTCGGTCTCGACCCAGCGGTGAATGGTTAGCGGCTTACATCCAGCTCGAGTGAGGTAACGGTCATGGGTTTACGTCAGCGAATGTTTGCGACGGTCGCCGGGCAACTCGGCCGGCCGCATGGTCTGGTGGGCCGCGGCGTCGCGGTACTGCTCAACCGCGGCAACCGTCCAGCCGTGGCCGGCGCTGTGGATGCGGCGGAACCAACGGCCGGACAGACGGTGGCCGACATCGGTTTTGGCGGCGGACTAGGGCTCGATCTGTTTCTGCGGCGGGTTGCTCCGCAGGGCGTCGTCTACGGTGTGGAGGTCGCCGAGGACATGCTCGCGCGCGCCCGGGCGCGCTTCGCCGACCAGAGCGCGGCCGGCCAGATCAGGCTCGTCAGCGGGTCTTTGACCGAGTTGCCGCTCGACGAGAAGTCGCTTGACGCGGCAATCTCGGTCAACACGGTGTATTTCGTGTCAGACCTTGACGCCGCCTGCGCCGAACTGGCTCGGGTGCTGCGACCCGGCGGTCGCGCAGTGGTGGGGGTCGGTGATCCCGACGCGATGGCCCGCTTGCCTTTCACCGCTTACGGTTTCACGCTGCGCCCGATCGCCGAGATCGTCGCTGCCTTGAAAAACGCGGGATTCACGGGCATCGAGGATCGCCGCCTCGACGACGTGGCCATCCCTCACCATCTGCTCGTTGCCGTCGCGAGCTAGACCGCGGCAAAAGACTCGCGCCTCATCAAAGCCCGACGATGAGGATGCCGACGCCGAACACGATCGCGATCGAGAGCGACACCAACAGAAAACTGACGAGGCCCTCCTTCATCACTGAGGCCTCGTGGTCGGCGGCCGCGATCGGCGCGAATCTGCGGCCCGCACCCCATGCCGCTGCGAGCAGCGTCGCCAACCAGTTCGCGTAACCGGCGTAGACGATGAGCACGACTGCGGTGACGCCCCAAACGTGGGTCAAGTGGAGGTGTGGCCAGAGCAGCCCAATCAGAACGAGGAACATGCCGTTGACCACTGCCTCGAGGTGGCTCGACAGTGCCATGCGCGGGTTCTTCACCGCGGGGACGGCGAGCCCGGTGAGTAGACCGATCAGGAACAGCACCAGCCCAAGCCTCAACAGCAACGACTGCATGTCAGAACAGTATGGGCGTCTTGCTGTGCGCACCTCGGATTGGTGTTTGTTTGTTTTTCCTGCGCTTTCAGACCGCTGCACCGCATAGCATTGGGCTCCGCACATCGGGGGACTCGACAAGGAGCAAGACGCAATGAGGGTTTCTCAGATGATGCTCGTCGGCCCACTGGCGGCGACGATGCTGGCCGCGTCGGTGGCCGGCTGCAGTAGCACTACATCGTCGACGACGAAGTCGGGATCGGCCACCTCTGCGACCACAACCGGTAGCTCGGGTCCGAATTCTTCGGCGCCGGCGCAGCCGAGCGACTACACCACGCTGTTGATCAAGGTGACAGATCTCGATGCGCCGATGCCCTTCGTCGCAGACCCGCCGACGAGCAACCCCAATGGCCAACCGGGCGCGGCGATCACCTTCAACAGCCAACCCCACCCCGAGGATCAGGAGGGCGTCACGGTCAAAGACGTCCACATCATCGACACCATCCAAGTTCTGCCGGACGCGGCCGCTGCCACGAACGCGCTGAACTCCGCAAAGTCGGGACAAGGTCTGGTGAAAGATCCGAAGGTGGATTCGGCCAATGTCGGCACCGGCGGAACCACATTGGCGGGTATGTCACCGGACGGTTCGAAGAGCGTGACGGTGTTGATGTTCACCGAGGGCCGGGGTTTCGTCACGCTGCAGTTTGTGGGCGGATCGGACTCGCCCCCGCCGCCGCCGGACTTCGTCACCGATGTCGGCCAGAAGCAAGACGCGGCCGTCAAGAAGGGACTTGGCGGCTGACGGTGCCGGCGGTACGCGTGTTCTGACAATGGCGCACATGGACAAGCCGATATTTTCCATTACTCCTGGCTACGGCGAACGCCAGCTGCGCGAATTCCACTACGCACAGGCCGTTCGGTATGGCGACCGGATAGAGACCGCCGGTCAAGGAGGTTGGGATGACGCGTGGTGCTATCCGGAGTCAGTTCGCGACGAAGTCATTCAGGCGTTCGACAACGTCGAACGGACATTGGCAACTGTAGGAGCGTCGTGGCGTCACGTCATCACCGTGCACTCCTACCACGTGCCGGATGCAAACGGGCGGATCGGGTCCGAGCACCTCGACACCATGGTCGAACAGTTCCGTCTCCGCACGGGTGATCGCGCACCGGTGTGGACCTGCATCGGCGTCGCTGCCCTGGCGGGTCCACAGATGCGCGTCGAGATTCAGGTCGCTGCGATCGTTGAGGATCGAGACTGAACCGCTTGAAACACCTCCGGCCCGCAGGTTAAAGGTGTTTTGTTTGCGCCATGGACCGCATTTGGCAGTGGGCATGGGATCGGCACGCAGGACGGTACTCGTGGGCGATCTACGCGGTCACCGTCGCCACGGTACTCCCGATTTACCTCGTGCTCGCGATGATCGTTGTTGCGTTCGAAAGGTCGGATCACCACCTCGGGGCGGCGCTGGTCACCGTTGGCATGGTGCTGGCGATGGCGTATGTGATGGTTCTCCCCGGCCTGGGTCATGGCCGCATCATCGACCGGTGGGCAGCGGGCCAGGAGTCAGACCGGGTGAAGGCGCTCAACGCCGCATACTCGTGGACCCGGACGACGGCTCCCCGAGCGTTGAGCGCCAACATCGTTGTGATCGCCATACAGTTCGTCGCCGTCGGGGCGGTCACCGGAGCGACCGGGCCTCGCCTCATTCAGTACGCGATTCTGGGTGCCGCCTCAGGATCTGGCGTGTCGGCGATCGCCGTGCACAGCTTCCCTGAGACAGCGATGCGGCCGGCCAGGGCAGCGCTCGCCGGTGAGACGGGCCTGGGTGACGACCTTCCGCGCTCGCGGCCGACCTTCGCGGCCTGGTCGAACGTGTCAATGCTCGGCTGCGCATTCGCATTCGCGCTCGGCGGCGCCATGCTGGCTGCCGTTATTCACCGCACCGACGAAGTGCCCCTAATATGCGCTGCGATCGCGGGTGCGTTGACGGTCGGATTCGCGGTGCCGATCACCGTCGGCGCCGGCTTTTCACCCTCCCTGCAACCTATTCGCGACCTTGCGGCAGGATCGGAACGTGTTGCGGCTGGGAACTATTCGCAGCGTTTGCCGGTCGTTCAGGACGATGACCTGGGTGCGCTGGCTGCGTCGTTCAATCGCATGCAGGCGGGTTTGGCTGAGCGGCAACGACTTCAGGCGGCGTTCGGCACTTACGTCGACCCGGCCCTGGCGGCACGGCTGCTTGAGCAGGGTGACGACGTCTTTACCGGTGAGCGCCGCGAGGTGACGGTGATGTTTGTCGACATCCGCGACTTCACGCCCTTCGCCGAGGCGAACACCGCCGAGGACACGGTCGCTCGCCTCAACGCGTTATTCGAAATCGTTGTCCCGGCTGTAGTCGAGGCTGGTGGGCACGTCAACAAGTTCCTCGGCGACGGTGCCCTCGCCGTGTTCGGCGCGCCGAACGACCTCGCGGATCACGCCGATGCGGCCGTGAGTGCCGCCGCGCTGATTCATCGGTTTGTCGCCGAGCGATTCGGCGGCGAGCTTCGGATCGGCATCGGTATCAACACGGGCAAGGTGATTGCTGGGACCATCGGCGGTGGAAGCAAACTTGAGTTCACGCTTATCGGTGACACCGTCAACGTCGCTGCCCGCGTCGAGCAGTTGACCAAGTCGACCGGTGACGCCATCCTTCTCACCCAGCACACCGTCGACGCGCTGGCTATTCGACCTGTCGGACTCGCAGACCGGGGATCCCATGAGCTGAAAGGGAAGTCAGCCGCGGTGACGGTGTTCGGCCTTGATCCGACGCTTGGCTCGCGCGACTAGGACGATAGTCGAAGCTCGGGTACGCCGAACCGATCGCTCGTCGCGTCTGCCGATGCGGCGTGCTCGTTTCGCCATACGGCCGACTCGCCCGAGTATCGCGGTGAGGCGGGTCGGGGATGCTGCTGGCGCCGATCGAACTTGTCGAGGTCGTGCGCCGGCACGAGTCCGATCAGCATGAACTGGCCGATCGCGCGCAGGAGATTGCCGGCGGTGCGCCGGGTGTCCGCACGGTCGACGTAGCGACGCGCGATGGTCGCAAAGTCCTCGGGTTCGACACCCGCGACATCGCGGACGTGCGTCGTCGGCCCGCCGACCTCCCATGTCCCAAGCCCGTTCTCGGGCAGGTAGTTTCGCACACTGGACTCGAAGTACAGGCCGGCGCCGGATTGCCTCGCGATCTGGCGGACCGCTCGCAGGAACATCCACGGCGGGGTTTCGATGTGCCGTACCGGTCGGCCCAGTGCTTCGCCTACCGCGTCGGCGATATCGTTGCCGGACAACAACGTCGGGCCTGTCGGGCGGTAGGCGCGTCCGTCATGGCGGTGCGGGTCGAGTAGGGCGCCCACCGCGACCCGGGCGATGTCCTCGTTGGACGGTGGCGCATTTCGGCGTCCTCCCATCGGTATCGGCAACACACCGAGCTGAGCCGCATAGGGGAGAACCTGCAGATAGTTGTCTGCGAAAAACCCGGGATCGATGGCGACGTGAGCGGTGTCAGGCAACAGTGCGAACAGCCTGTCGATCAACCACTGCTGGCGCGTCATCAACGACGGATGCTCCGGGCTGGCTAACCATTGCCCCAACGCCACCACCGCCTCCACCCCCGCCTGGCGGGCTGCGCCGGCAAAGCTGACCGCGCTGTCGAGAGCGTGTGGGTGATAGGGCGGGTTGAAGAACAGCCGGGAGACTCCGTCCATCGCGGCCCGAACCTGTTGGATGTCAAGCATGTCGGCGACGACGACCTCGGCGCCCAATGCTCGCAGTCTGTCGCTTCGCCAATCGTCCCGGTGCACCAACGCCCTTGTCGGCACACCCTTTTCCAACAATTGGGCGGCAACCGCGCCGCCGACCTTGCCCGTCGCACCGGTAACGAGTACGCGCTTGTTTGTCATCGGAGTTCCTCTCACAGTCAAAACGTGGCAATGTGACCACTGGTTACATCGCCAGTATGCGATTGGATGTGACCGTTGTCAACATTCTGGTCGGCGTGCGATCGTGATGGCATGAGTTCCGTCAGCGACCCCACTGGCAAGAAGGGCTACCACCACGGCGCATTGCGTTCGGCGCTGGTTCAGGCCAGCATCGCGTTGGCTCGCGAGGGTGGGCCGGATCGAGTGATCCTGCGCGAAGCCGCCCGCGCGGCCGGGGTGTCACACTCGGCTGCCTACCGCCATTTCGCCGACCGCGAAGCGCTGTTGGCCGAGGTGTCGATCTTTGCCCGCAACGAGCTCGCCGAGGAGATGCGCCGACGAGTCAGTCGCAGCAAGGACCCTCGCCGGCGGCTACGAGCGGTCGGTACCGCCTATATCCACTTCGCACTCACCCAGCCCGGTCTGTTTCGCAGCGCGTTCACCTCGCATCCGGCGACGGCCGACGTCCCAGAGGCCGTCAGTACCGGAGCCGAGCCCTTCGAGGTCCTTGGTCAAGTGCTCGACGAAGCCCAGGCCGCCGGTCTGCTGGATTCTCGCCGCAGGCCGGGAGCCGAGATCGCCGTCTGGTCGGCGGTGCACGGCCTGGCCACCCTGCTGCTGGACGGACCGCTACCGACCAGCGACGCGGCCGTCAAATTCGCGTGGGAGCAGGTCCAAGATCTCGTCGAGCGCGGAATGCTGAACGGGGACTAGCGCTCCTGCTATCGCGTAGCGGCGATTTCCCAGTCTTTGACGTCGGCAACGGGTCCGAACAAATCTGCGGGCACATCGGGGGACAGGGGCTGCCCGGTTCGCACCCGGTGGGGCCAGTTCCGGTTGGCCAGTGCGGGTTTGGCCAGTGCGGCCACGTCGGCGGCGTCCGAGGTGAGTAGGGCGGCGGCGCCACGCGGGTCGTCGAGGTGCCCGTTCGCAATGATCGTCAGCCCGCTGTCATCGGCGCCAACGCGACACGGTTGGCGAGCTCGACGTCACCGATGACAGTCGGGGTGAACCCGGCCTCTTGCCCCCGTGTGCCGCCTGGCCGACTAGCCGCGCGCCTACCCTGCGGCGGCGTCGCTTAGCTGGTTGACTTCACGCATGAGCATGGCTTACCTGGCACAACCGGAGCAACAGCAACAACTGGAATGGCTCGACGGCGGCACGTTGGCGATCTTGCTCGACGGCGAGGCCACCGACGGCCAATTGATGGTTGGGCGTTTCGATGTGAGTGAGGGCGAAGCACCGCCATATCACAAGCACACGCGCGAGGACGAGGTCTTCATGCTCATCAAGGGCACCGCGCTGCTCTGGTTGGACGATGAGGAGATGGAGCTCTCAGAGGGCGGGATTGTGTTCTTGCCCAAGAACATTCCGCATGCCTATCGCATCACCTCGAAGAAGGCCGACCTGCTGATGATCAACACGCCGGCGGGCATCGAGGGCATGTTCCGTCACTCTGGTCGCGACAAGGCGACACCGCGACCGGACGGATTCGAGATCACGCCCGAACGGATGGCCGAGGGCGCGGACATGTACGGGCAGATCATCCTCGGCCCGCCGCGCTGACGGCGGATAAGCGCCGGAACTCTTCTCCACCAACGCCTTTCGGCCTAAGCGCGCGCTTTTACGGGCTACCGGCAAGGCGGGACGGGCAGGTCATCCGCTGACCGCCGCGCAGCCTCGCGCCGGTTAGCGGCCGGGCGGCAGGTACGTGGTCGTCACGGTCGTGGTTGGCACGTAGGTGGTCGTCGGCTCCCTGGTCACCGTGACGGTGCTGGTACTCGTGGACGGCGGCGTTATCTCGACCGTTGTGGTGACCGTGGAGACGCTGGTGGTGGTCGTCGTCGACGACGTGGTGGTGGCTGAACCGGCGGCGATGACCCCGCACCCGATCCGCTTGCCCGCGCTACCACCCGCGGAATTGGGGCTCAGATTGTCGGCGTTCTGGTGCACGATCAGCGAGGTGCCCAGGTTGTTGCGCAGGTCCGCGGCGGTGAACAAGCTCGTCGTCGTGACGAGTTTGGCCGACCCGTCCGGCCGCACCTGTAACGCGGTCAGGTCACCGCTGGCTGGAGAGCCGGTGTGGTCCGGTGCCTGGTATACGCTTCCTGCCGAGGCGAAGTCGCCCGTCGAATCTCCGCCTGGTGCGGTCGAATTGGGCTCACATTTTCCAATGGCGTGGACCATGAGACCGTGAAATCCGGGACTGAGGACCTGGTTGGGCCCGGCCTCCACGGTGACTGTCGCATACCCGTTGGCGAAATCGAAGGTCGCGTTGGCGATCGTGCTGCCATCCGCGGCCTTCACTTGCGTGGTCATCCGCTCGGTGCCGGGTGGCGGTGACGACGACGTGGACTGTCCGGTACCGCCCTGGTTCACACATCCGGCCAATGTCGCGATCGCAGCGGCGGACGCCGCGACACCGAATGCTTTACCCGCATTCATGGGCCCGGATTACCCAGATTTGCTGCGGGGAAACCGCTGACGGTAACGACGCCGCTCCACGCGGAAATAGGGCATTTGCCCGATGCGCTTTAGCCAGGCGCCGAGAAGACTCGCGAACTATGAAGCAACTAACCGCAGCCTGGGCAGCGGTGGCGTTGACGTGCGGCGGATTGGCGATGGTCGGTCCTGGTGCGGGTACCGCTCGAGCGGACGACGACTGTGGGCCCGCGGCGATGGTCGACCACGTGTGCTGGGGGCCCAATCGCTGGTGCCCGGGCGATTCCCTGTTCCACCTGACCCAGAACCACGTGCATCAACCGGTGACGTGGGATATGAACGTCTGCCACACCTACTATCACGTTGCCCCGGACCAGGCCAACCAAGGTCAAGGTATCTACGAAGGCCCCAATCCTCCTCCGCCGCAGACTCTTCCACCCCGCGGGCCGTATCTGCCGCCGCCTCCGGGGACATGCTGGAACATGTGGATCCCAGGCCCCTGCCCTGGCGGCTGACGACACCGAGCTCGGCGGGGTCAAGATCCCGGCAGGCTGCACGGTGATGCCGCTGCCCAATCTGCGGCTCGATCCCGACGCCGACGACCCGCACATTCGCTGCAGGTGTTCCGCTCACCGACGGCGCTGCCCGGCGCTGTTCGATCCGCAGTAGATCCGCGATATGGGCTTTACATTCGCGAGGGCAGCCGTAAAGTCCTACCTGAGCTTCTGCTCAACATTTCCGCTCAGGAGGAACGACGCGATTGTCCGGACAACTGCGAGACATCAGGGAATTTCTCGGCGACGCCGACGCCTACCGCGACGAGTTGTACCGCCGCTGGACGGGGCTGCTGAGCTATCGCTACATCGGGCGCAACCATTCATCGATGAATATCGGCGACACTGACGACACCGTCGTCATCCGTCGCGACATGCGCAACGAGGCGGGTGGAATCATGGTGGCGCCGTTGGCCATCGCCTCGCCCGAAGGCTGCCAGACTGACATGGTTGCGGTCCCCAACCCGGTGATCGCCTCGGTGCAGATCGTCGACCCCGGATACGACGTGAAGCGGGTGGAGATCGTCGGCTCGGGCAACGTCCATCAGGGCCGGATGATGGGCTACGGGCGCTGCAAGATCGTCGACGCCGACAATCCTGACCGTGTCATCGCGTTCAACGAAGGCCAGGGCGCGATCATCGGCGTCCCGCCCGAAGGCCTTGGCAAGATGGATGTTTCGGGCACCGAGCTGGTGATCGAGGACTCGCCGGATCTGCCGCCGCTGTGGCAGGCCTTCGGCGCATCGAGACGACCCGATGGCCGTTGGCAACTGCCGGCCCTCAGCGAGGAGCTGGCATCGCCGGATGCGGCGCTGCACATCGGGCCCCAGCACGTCGTGCTCGAAACCGCCGCGATCGACCTGGCCGCCGACGCGGTTGGGACCCGCAAATTGCAGGTGGTCAGCTGGCACGTGATGTTCATGTCGCGCGGCAAGGTCGGCCCGTTCCGGGTGGACGGCACCGCGCACGTGGGAGGGTCGGGCAAGGTCGGGGTTCGCATGCTGCTGCACGACGAGGGCAACGCCGACAAGGCGGTCACGTCGGCCGCCGCGATCTTCGAAACTGTTGGAAGTCAATGATGGCTAACGCCAAGGACGCTCGTCAGTGGGCGCGTCATTCATTGCGCGGCATCGGCGACTCGCTCTACACGCCGTTCAGCGGGCACGACGGTGACGACATCGACTGGGACGCCTACCGCACGCTGGTCCGGCACTGCGTCGGCACCCTGGGCCACCCGATGCTCTGGGTGACCAGTGGGGTGGCGGAATTCTGGTCGCTGACCATCGCCGAGCGAAAGAAGCTGTTGGAGATCGCGATTGACGAGGCCAAGGGCATCAACCCGGACGTCATCGTGCAGTCGTGTACCGCGGCGTTGTCGGCCAAAGACTGCGTCGAGCTCACCCAACACGCCCAAGATGCCGGCGCCGACATCGTCTACATCCAGACCCCGATGATGGAATTGCACGGCGGCGACGGCGTTTTGAACTTTTTCAAATACGTGGCCGAGCGCACCGACATCGCTCTCGGGATGTTCAACTCGCCCAGTTCCGGGTACGTGCTCTCCGCGCAGGAGAGTGCACGAATCGTCGAAGAGATTCCGGCGGTGTGCGCCACCAAGGAGGGCTCGTTCCGCCCCCATCAGAGCCGGATGCTGCATGAGCTCGCGCCGGATCTGGTGATCTGGGAATGCGATACGACCGTGTACCGCGCCGGCTGGCTGCGATCCGGCATCGTCGGCCCGGCTCAGCTCGGCACCACCGGCTACCTCTACGAGACGGCGGAGAATCGGTCGCTGTCCCAGTACTGGGACATGGTCTGGAACGACAAGCTGGTCGAGGCAATGGATTTCGCGCGGGAGTCTGGGCTCGACCAGTTCGAGCTCGACATGCGGGGCTGGTTCACCCGCTACCCGGGGCGGTCGGACTACTTCACCCACTGGGGCGGCGCGTTCAAATACGCCGCATCAGTGGTCGGGCTGCCGATCGGCTCGTACCCAGACCCGCCCGCCCCAAGCGAAATTACCCGAGCAGGCGCGTACCGACATCCGCGCGGCGTACCGTCGTTTCGGCCTCATCGGCGAATCACTGAAAACGACTGCGAAAGTAGAGGACTCATCATGAGCGACGCCAAACCGCTGAGCGGCATCCGCATTCTGGAGGTCGCGGCCTGGACGTTCGTCCCGGCGGCCGGCGCGGTGTTGGCCGAGTGGGGCGCCGACGTGATCAAGGTCGAGCCTCGTGAAGGCGGCGACCCGCAGCGCGGACTGGTGACTATGGGACTCATCCCCGGGGGCCCGACCGCGGTCAACTACATGATCGAAATGCCCAATCGCGGAAAGAGATCCATCGGTATCGACCTGACCACGCCGGGCGGTCAGGAGGTGGTTCACGAGCTGGCGAAGTCCAGCGACGTGTTCCTCACCAGCTATCTGCCCAGTCGCCGCAAGCATTTCGGCATCGACATCGAGCAGATCCGCGCTGCCAACCCCGAGATCATCTATGTCCGCGGGTCTGGGTACGGGCCGGAGGGTCCCGACGCCGACCGCCCCGGCTATGACGGCGTCTCGTTCTGGTCACGCGGCGGAATCGCCGATGCGCTGACCCGCGAAGCTCCCGAGCCGGTGATGCAGACCCCGGCGTTCGGCGACCTGATGGGCGGGCTGACCATCGCCGGCGGGATCGCCGCCGCGCTGTACAAGCGCAAGGCGACCGGCGAGACTTCGATCGTCGACGTTTCGCTGCTCGGGCTCGCGGCGTGGGCGATGACCCCCCAGGTGACGGCGGCCAACCTCTACGGCGGGGACCCGATCCCGACGTTCACCCACCGCGAGATGCCCAACCCGCTGGTCGGCAACTACAAGACCAAGGACGACCGCTACATCACGCTGATGATGTTGCAGGGCGACAAGTTCTACCCCGAGTTCATGACGGTCATCGGCCGCACGGACCTGATCACCGACGAGCGCTTCGCCGACGGCCATTCGCGTTTCATGAACCGGGGCGAGCTGATCGACATCATGGATGCCGAATTCGCCTCCAAGACGCTCGACCAGTGGCGCGACGTGCTCAAACCGCTGACGGGCGCCTGGGGTGTGCTGCAGAAGAGCAGCGAGTTGCACGAGGACCCCGCCGTCATCGCCAACGGATACATCCCCGAGGTCAAGGCGATGAACGGCAAGCCCTACATTCTGCCGACCAACCCGGTCCAATTCGACGGGCACCATGTCCAGCCGACGGGCGCACCCGAACACGGCCAGCACACCGAAGAGATCCTGCTGGACGCCGGCGTCGACTGGGACAAGATCGAGCAGTACAAGCAGGACGGGTCGATCCTCTAAGCGCTAAGCGCTGCGACGGATGCTGCGCGTGCGGCCGATATCCCGCTTGAGAAGCAGCTCGCGCTCGGTCTCGGACAGCCCACCCCAGATTCCGTACGGCTCGCCGACTTCGAGGGCGTGTGCGCGGCACTGGGTCATCACCGGGCAGCTGCGGCACATCTCCTTGGCCCGACGCTCACGCTGCAGGCGCGCCCGACCGCGCTCGCCGTCCGGGTGGAAGAACACCGACGAATCCACGCCGCGGCAAAGGCCTTGTAATTGCCAGTCCCAGATGTCTGCATTGGGGCCTGGAAGTTGCTCCGGTTGCGGCATTGAAGTCCCTCTCTACGCGCCCATGTTCTGGCCGAGCGGGTCATCGGTGACTACTCGTCGCGACAAACGTAGAGGCGCTAGGGAATTCCCGTCAACAGGCTGCACGCTGCCGAATAGCCGTGTGCGGCTTGGGAATTTACTTTGAGTTCATACGCCTCAAAACCTCGCTGAAGCCGGAGAGTGCATGTGAGGTGCGTGCAATATACAAATGTCGCTGCTGGCGGCCTGATTGCAGGGGAGGCACAAAATGTTCAATCCTCGGCGGATTTAATACCTGTGTAACTCAGAAACCATGAAGTCTTAACGGGTAACGCGTGGTGATACATATCTCTCACGACTCGTCCGGCGAGTCAGTACTGCTGGCCGCTGCCTTCGGCGATCGCCCCGGCCGCTGGCCGCTGCCGGCCGCGACCTCGCCCGATCAGCTGTGGTTGCGCGCGGTCGCGGCCGCGGGGCAGGGCCGCTACGGCAGCGCGTATGCGGACCTGGACGCGCTGCTTCGGGCCGCCCCGTCGGGTCGGCTGGCCTCGCTCGCGAACAGCACGCGGGCGTCGTTTTTGCGCCAGCTGGGCTGGCATGACCTGGCCCGCGGTTGGGACGGTCGCGCACTGGCGCAGGCGGGCGACGACCCGGAGGTCACCGGCGATGCGCTGATCGGACTCGCCGCCGACGCGCTCGGCGTCGGGCGGCTGGCCGTCGCGGCGACGCTGCTGACGCGCGCGGAGCCGTTCGTGACATGTGCGCCGCACCGGGTCGCAGTGCGACGGGCGTGGGTCGCGGCCGAGTTGGCGATGGCCGGCGGTGACGGCAACGCCGCGGTCCGCAACGCGGAGGCCGGTGTCGAGTTGGCGGCGAGCACCCTCGATGGCGCGGCCCGCCACGGGGCCAAGAGCCAGGTGGTGCTGGCCGCCGCCCTATGCAGCGCCGGAGCAGTGGACCGCGCACGGCCCGTCGCCGAGGCCGCGTTGGAGCTCACGGGCGACCTGGGGCTGATTCCGTTGCGCTGGGCGCTGGCCTGTCTGCTCGTCGACCTTGCCAATGCCGAAGGCCGGATCGCCGAGCTGAGCGACATCCGCGACGAGTGCGCCGCCCGCGTCGAGCGCTGGGGAGGAACGTGGCGACGGCGTTGAAATCCGCCGGGTCGTTATTGTCGAGGTGACATCCCACAGGGCCGGGTGCCAACCCGGTCGTAACGCTGGAGACGTTGCCGCCGATGACAACGCAGGAGGAGCGTCTCGACGCGGTTGTCGCGGACGCCGTCGCAGGCGATCGGGACGCGCTTCGAGAGGTTCTGCAGACGATCCGACCGATCGTGGTCCGATACTGCCGTGCGCGTATCGGCACATTCGAGCGGAGCGATTTGTCGGCTGACGATGTGGCACAGGAGGTTTGCTTGGCCGCCGTGATGGCGTTGCCGCGCTACCGTGATCGCGGCCGCCCCTTCCTGGCTTTCGTGTACGGCATCGCCGCGCACAAGGTCGCCGACGCTTACCGCGCGGTCGGCCGCGATCTCTCCTACCCCACCGAGTCTGTCCCGGAGCGGCTGTCGAGTCAGCCGGGCCCCGAGCAGTCGGCGATCGATGCCGACTCCGTGACCAGGATGTCCGAGCTGCTCGACATCCTGCCCGAGGCGCAGCGCGAGATCCTGATCCTGCGCGTGGTGGTCGGGCTCAGCGCCGAGGAGACGGCCCAGGCGGTGGGCAGCACCGCCGGAGCCGTGCGCGTCGCGCAACACCGAGCGCTGGCACGGCTCAAATCCGCGATTGCCGCCGCGGGGCGTGACTATGTCTGAGCAGCTCGACCGGCCGCATGAGATGGCGCGCAGTGCACGTTTCGTCGACGCGTTGGCCAATGGCGATCCGGTCGACGTCGCCGACCTCGCCGGTGACGGCGATGCCGGGGACCGAGAGCTGGCCGGGCTGCTGCAGGACTGGCGCGACGAGCTGCGAAGCCGCTCGACGGCCGAGCTGTGTGCCGAGCAGGACGCCGCGGCGGTGCTCAGCCGCGCGCTGGCCGGGCGCCGACGCGCGAAGCGCCGGATGACGTTGGTCACGGCCGCGGCCGCGGCGATCCTCGGCATCGCGGCCTTCGGCGCCGTGTTGGGCCAGGCCAAGCCGGGTGACGCGTTCTACGGCGTGCGCGCGACGCTGTTCGGCGAGCCGGACTGGGTACAGGACGACAAGATCGCGGTGTCGGCCGAGGCGGATCTGGATCAGGTTGAGCAAATGATCGCCCAAGGGCAATGGGATCAGGCCCACGAGAAGCTGGCCGCCGTCGGCGCTCACGTCCAGACGGTGAAGGACGTCGGCCGCAAACAAGGGCTCATCGAGAAGGTCAACCGGCTGAATGCCAAGGTGGTCAGCCGTAACGCCCATCCACCGGAGGCCGGTGCGATTGCCTCAGTAGCGGTGATACCGCCTGGCGCTCCGGTTATCACCGTGGCGCCCAGCCCAATTGGCGGCTGAGGCGGGCGAAGCAGCTATTCCCGTGACAGCGGGGTGTCAGAAGTTGCCTCGTTGAGTGAGGCGTCCGCGTATCCGCGGCAGTAATCCCAGGTCACGTACGAATCGGGCTCGGGATCATAAGCCGGCTCGTGCGGGCGGACCGTGCCGTCGACCAGCAACTGAAGAAGGTTGGCGCGCAACATGTCCCAGTCGTGGTAGTGGTCCTGTTGACACTCGTCGCAACAGACCACCAGGCCGCGAATTCCCTTGTGCGCCAACAGGGCTTCATACACCGCCAGGTCAGCGAGGTCGGCCTCGACGGCCATCCGCTCCTGCGGGTCCAGCGGCTGGCCGGGCTCGACAGCATCCAGCGCCGCCGACGGATCGCAGGGGTCGTCGGCAAACGGGTCGGGTGGCAGACCGGGTGGCAGGTAGTCGCGCACGGGTCCACAGTACGCAGCCTGGCGGGGATCACGCCAGCGCTACCCGCGCGGTCACGACGCAGTCCGTGCAACGGACTGAGGAGGCGCCGCGCCATCTACCCCGCTGCCCAGCTGCCATGTCGTGGTCTGCCCGGACTTCTGCGGCGCGCGTCGTCGGCGCTGTCCGTTAGAGCCGATAGGATGGCCAAATCAGTCCGCGCTCGTATTGGGAGGGCCCCGGCTATGTCATCTGGCTTGTCCCGTCTCGAAGGTAGCGGCGACCTGATCGTCACCTCGTATCCCCGGGTCGGTGGTTTCCCGGACGATCCGGTGCCGACCGGTGGTGACGATCCGCAGAAGATCGCGATGCTGGGACTGACCTTCGACGACGTTCTGCTGCTTCCTGCTGCCTCCGATGTGGTGCCCGCGACCGCCGACACCTCCAGTCAGCTCACCAAGAACATCCGGCTGAAGGTGCCGCTGGTCAGCTCCGCGATGGACACCGTGACCGAGTCGCGGATGGCGATCGCGATGGCCCGGGCCGGTGGCCTCGGCGTCTTGCACCGCAACCTGCCGATCTCCGAACAGGCCGGACAGGTCGAGACCGTCAAGCGCTCGGAAGCCGGCATGGTCACCGATCCGGTTACCTGCAAGCCGGACCACACGCTGGCCGAGGTGGACGCGATGTGTGCCCGGTTCCGGATCTCCGGGCTGCCGGTCATCGACGACGCCGGTCAGCTGGTCGGCATCATCACCAACCGCGACATGCGCTTCGAGGTCGACCAGTCCAAACACGTCGTCGAGGTGATGACCAAAGCCCCGCTGATCACCGCCCAGGAGGGCGTCAGCGCGGACGCGGCGCTGGGCCTGTTGCGCCGGCACAAGATCGAGAAGCTGCCGATCGTCGACGGCCACGGCCGGCTGACCGGCCTGATCACCGTCAAGGACTTCGTCAAGACCGAGCAGCATCCGCTGGCCACCAAGGACAGCGACGGCCGGCTGCTGGTTGCCGCCGCGGTCGGAGTCGGCGACGACGCCTGGGTGCGCGCGATGACGCTGGCCGACGCGGGCGCCGACGTGCTCGTGGTCGACACCGCCCATGCGCACAACCGGCTGGTTCTCGACATGGTTCGCCATCTCAAGACCGAGGTCGGCAATCGCGTCGAGATCGTCGGCGGCAACGTCGCGACCCGCTCCGGCGCCGCGGCGCTGGTCGAGGCCGGCGCGGACGCGGTCAAGGTCGGGGTCGGCCCGGGGTCGATCTGCACCACCCGCGTGGTCGCCGGTGTCGGCGCCCCGCAGATCACCGCGATCCTCGAGGCCGTCGCGGTCTGCGGCCCGGCCGGGGTCCCGGTGATCGCCGACGGTGGGCTGCAGTACTCCGGCGACATCGCCAAGGCGCTGGCGGCGGGCGCATCCACGGCGATGCTGGGTTCGCTGCTGGCCGGTACCGGTGAAGCGCCCGGCGAGCTGATCTTCGTCAACGGCAAGCAGTACAAGAGCTACCGCGGCATGGGATCGCTGGGCGCCATGCAGGGCAGGGGCGAGGCTAAGTCCTATTCGAAGGACCGCTACTTCCAGGACGACGCGCTGTCGGAGGACAAGCTGGTGCCCGAGGGCATCGAAGGCCGGGTGCCGTTCCGCGGCCCGCTCGCGTCGGTGATCCACCAACTCACCGGCGGACTGCGCGCCGCGATGGGCTACACCGGCGCCGAGACCATCGAGGCATTGCAGCGGGCGCAGTTCGTCCGCATCACCGCGGCCGGTTTGAAAGAAAGCCATCCGCACGACATCACGATGACCGCCGAAGCACCTAACTACTACGCTCGGTGAACTGATCTAAGGACCGCTCATGCGTGACATGGTTGAGATCGGCATGGGCCGAACCGCCCGGCGCACATACGAACTCGATGAGATAAACATCGTGCCGTCGCGTCGCACCCGCTCGTCGCAGGACGTCACGACGGCCTGGCAACTCGACGCCTACCGCTTCGAGATCCCGATCGTGGCGCATCCGACCGATGCGCTGGTGTCGCCGGAGTTCGCCATCGAACTCGGGCGGATCGGCGGTCTCGGAGTGCTCAACGGCGAAGGGCTGATCGGCCGTCACGCCGACGTCGAGGCCAAGGTCGCCCAGGTCATCGAAGCGGCGTCGAAAGAGCCCGAACCGTCGGCGGCCATCCGGCTGCTGCAACAGTTCCACGCCGCTCCGCTGGACCCCGATCTGCTCGGCGCCGCGGTGGCCCGCATCCGCGAGGCCGGAGTCACCACCGCGGTCCGGGTCAGCCCGCAGAACGCCCAGGCACTCACGCCGGCGCTGCTGTCGGCCGGTATCGATCTGCTGGTCATCCAGGGCACCATCGTGTCCGCCGAACGCGTCGACAGCCACGGCGAACCGCTCAACCTCAAGACGTTCATCTCCGAACTCGACGTCCCAGTGGTGGCCGGCGGCGTGATCGACCACCGCAGCGCGCTGCACCTGATGCGGACCGGCGCGGCCGGCGTCATCGTCGGCTACGGCTCGACCAGTGGAGTGACCACCAGCGACGAGGTGCTTGGCATCAGCGTGCCGATGGCCACCGCGATCGCCGACGCCGCCGCCGCCCGCCGCGAATACCTCGACGAGACCGGCGGCCGCTACGTGCACGTGCTCGCCGACGGCGACATCCACACCTCCGGTGACCTCGCGAAAGCCATCGCGTGTGGGGCCGACGCCGTCGTGCTGGGCACCCCGCTCGCCGAGGCCGCCGAAGCGCAGGGCGAGGGCTGGTTCTGGCCGTCCGCGGCGGCCCACCCTTCGCTGCCGCGGGGCGCCCTGCTGCAGATCGCCGGCGGCGAACGGCTGCCGATGGATCAGGTGCTCAACGGGCCGTCCGACGACCCGTTCGGGTCACTGAACCTCGTCGGGGGCCTGCGTCGCTCAATGGCCAAGTCGGGCTACTGCGACCTCAAGGAATTCCAGAAGGTCGGGCTGACGGTCGGCAGCTGAGAGCTACGCTGGCCGGATGGAACCTGACTACGACGTCTTGATCATCGGTTCGGGTTTTGGCGGCAGCATCATGGCGCTGCGGCTGACCGAGAAGGGGTACCGGGTCGGTGTGCTCGAGGCGGGCCGCCGCTACGCCGACGAGGACTTCGCCAAGACCTCGTGGAACCTGCGCAAGTTCCTGTGGGCGCCGCAGCTCGGGTGCTACGGCATTCAGCGCATCCACCTGCTGCAGAACTGCATGATCCTGGCCGGCGCCGGCGTTGGCGGTGGATCACTGAACTACGCCAATACCCTGTATGTCCCGCCGGATCCGTTCTTCAACGACCCGCAGTGGAAGCACATCACCGATTGGCGCGCGGAGTTGACGCCGCACTACGAGCAAGCCAAGCGGATGCTCGGTGTGGTCGAGAACCCGACGTTCACCGACGCGGACCGCCTCATGAAAGCAGTCGCCGACGACATGGGCGTGGGCGACACCTTCGTGCCGACGCCGGTCGGGGTGTTCTTCGGACCCAACGGAACCAAGACGCCCGGCGAGACGGTGCCCGACCCGTATTTCGGCGGCGCGGGCCCGGAGCGGACCGGCTGCCTGGAATGCGGGTCGTGCATGACCGGCTGCCGCTACGGCGCCAAGAACACGCTGCTGAAGAATTACCTCGGCCTCGCGGAATCGGCTGGGGCGCAGATACATCCGATGACGACCGTGACCAGGTTCGCGCCGCGGCCCGACGGGATCTGGGACGTTCGCACCAAGCACACCGGCCGCGTCGTGCGGCGCAAGAGGCGCACGTTCACCGCGAGGCATGTGGTGCTGGCCGCCGGCACCTACAACACCCAGAAGCTGCTGTTCAAAATGCGCGACACCGGCACGCTGCCCGGCCTGTCCGAAAAGCTGGGCGTGCTGACCCGCACCAACTCCGAATCGATCGTCGGCGCAGCGACATTGAACGTCAAACCGGACCTCGACTTGACCCACGGGGTCGCGATCACGTCGTCGATTCACCCGACGTCGGACACTCACGTCGAGCCGGTGCGCTACGGCAAGGGCTCCAACGCGATGGGGCTGTTGCAGACGTTGATGACGGACGGGTCGGGTCCACAGGGCACCGATGTGCCGCGCTGGAAGCAGTTGCTGGATCAAGCCGGCGAAGATCCGCGCGGCATCCTTCGCATGCTCAACCCGCGTCAGTGGAGCGAGCGCACGGTGATCGCATTGGTGATGCAGCATTTGGACAACTCGATCACCACGTTCACCAAACGCGGGCGGCTGGGCCGTCGCCGCTACGTCAGCAAGCAGGGGCACGGCGAGCCGAACCCGACCTGGATCCCGGTCGGCAACGAGGTCACCCGTCGCATCGCCGAGAAGATCGACGGGGTGGCGGGCGGTACGTGGGGGGAGCTGTTCAACATCCCGCTGACCGCCCACTTCCTCGGCGGTGCGGTGATTGGCGACAGCGCCGAACATGGGGTGATCGACCCGTATCACCGGGTCTACGGCTATCCGACGCTGTCGGTCGTCGACGGCGCGGCGATCTCGGCCAACCTCGGCGTCAACCCGTCGCTGTCGATCTCGGCTCAGGCCGAGCGAGCCGCATCGCTGTGGCCGAACAAGGGGGAGAACGACATTCGGCCGCGCCAGGGCGAGCCCTATCGCCGGCTCGACCCGATTGCGCCGGCCCAGCCGGTGGTGCCGGCGTCGGCCCCGGGGGCGCTGCGCTGGCTGCCGATCGAGCCCGTCAAGTCCGCCGGCGACGATGCAGAGCGAAGCGATGCTGACGAGCGGCGTATTAGGCCGGCGGGCTGAACCGGTCAGCTCTGAGTGGCGGCCGAAATTTTCGCTCCCAGGCCGCTACGCCGGTGCATCGGCTCGCGGCCCGGCGGCTGCGGCGGCCGCGGTAGCAGCGGCTCGCGCTCCTGAATCGCGACGGTCAACGGCTCATTGCTGTTGAGCACCAGGTCCTCGCCGGCATGCCGCATCTTCAACTCGCCGTCGGGCCCGTCCCGCAACGTGTAGGTGACATCCTTGTGGGTCACCGAGACCGTCAGCCGGTATTCCTGCCAATTCAATCGGAAACACAAGCGCGAGAAGCTATCCGGCAGCTGCGGGTCCAGTGAGAGCACGCCTTCATCGTCGCGCAGGCCGCCGAAGCCGTTGACCAGGGCCATCCACGCGCCGGCCAACGACGCCATATGCAGGCCGTCGCGGGTGTTGGAGTGCAGGTCGTGCAGGTCAATCAGCGCCGCCTCGAAGGCGTAGTCGTGCGCGAGCTCCAGGTGGCCGACCTCGGCACACATCACCGCCTGGGTGCACGCCGACAGCGACGAGTCGCGGACCATCCGCCGCTCGTAATAGTCGACGTTGCGCGCCTTTTGCTCCGGAGTGAACGCGTGACTCTGCCACTGCATCGCCAACACCAGGTCGGCCTGCTTGATCACCTGCGCGGGGTAGAGCCGCACGTAGGGTTCGTGAAGCAGCAGCGGATACTGATTCCTGTTTTCGAAGTCCCACTCGGCGAAGGTGGTGAAGCCTTCGCATTGCTGATGCACGCCGAGCTCTTCGTCGTAGGGGACGTTGGCCGCGTTCGCCGCGTTACGCCAGGCAGCCGTCTCCTCGGTGGTCACACCGAACGTGCGGGCCTGCTCCGGATGGCGGGCGCATGCGGCAGCGGCGACCTGAAGATTGTGTGCCGCCATCAGATTCGTGAAGACGTTGTCGCGCACGATCGCCGTGTACTCGTCGGGACCGGTGACCCCGTCGATGTGCCACACGCCGTGCCGGTCGTGATGGCCGAGCGAGCGCCACAGCCGAGCCGTCTCAATCAGCACCTCGAGCCCGCACTCGATTTCCAGCGACTGGTCGCCGGTAACGATGCGATACCGCTCGAACGCCATCGCGATGTCGGCGTTGATGTGGAAGGCCGCGGTTCCCGCCGGCCAGTAACCCGAGCATTCCTGACCGCGAATCGTCCGCCATGGGAATGCCGCACCTTCAAGGCCGAGTTCGACCGCGCGATCCCTGGCCAGATCCAGCGTCGACGCCCGCCAGCGCAGAGAGTCAGCGGCCGCGTGCGGCAACGTGTAGGTAAGGACGGGTAGAACGTATCCCTCACTGTCCCAAAAGATGTGGCCGTCGTAGCCGGTGCCGGTGAGCCCCTTACTCGGAATGCCGCGGCCTTCGGCACGTGCACTCGCCTGCACCAGGTGAAAGAGCCCGAACCGCACGGCCTGCTGGATCACCGGGTCGCCCTCGACCTCGACGTCGGCGTTGTCCCAGAAGTTGTCGAGGTATTCGCGTTGTGCCTCGAGCAACCCCTTCCATCCGGCGTAGCGGGCGCCGGCGAGCGCACCCGCGGCCTGGTCGCGCAGTGCGGGCCGGGAGCGCAGGCTCGACCATCCGTAGGCCAGGTACTTCACGATGCGCAGACGCTGGCCCGGGCGCAGCCCGCAGATCACGGTGGTGCGGGCCAGATCTGGGCGAGCTTCGGTCTGTACCTCGACGCGCCCCGGGACCTCGATCTCGTGATCCATCGCGGCCGACATCATCAGCCCGCTGGCCCGGGTGCGGTGCATCAGCACCGCGCGGTTGTCGGTGACCTCATGATCGACCGCCTCCAGCGGCTGGTCCAGCACCGCGGCGACCCGGGGGTCGCTCGAGGTCTCCGGCTGGTCCTCGTTGCTGACGAGCTCGGATTGCACTGTGACACGGATGAATTCGTCGACGGCCTCGACTATGTACTCGATCGCGGCGACGCTGCGATGGGCGAGCGACACCAGCCGGGTCGACGTCACTTTCACCTGCCGGCCCGCGGGCGAACGCCACTGCACGCGGCGCTCCAGCGTTCCAGCCCTCATATCGAGAATCCGCTCGTGGTCGATCAATTGGCCGTAGCGGACGTCGAACAGCTCGTCGTTGACCATGAGGCGAAACACTTTGCCATTGCTGACGTCTACGACGGTCTGACCGGCTTCGGGATAACCGAACCCGCCCTCCGCGTACGGCAACGGCCGGACTTCGTAGAACGAATTCAGGTAGGTGCCCGGCAGTCCGTGCGGCTCACCTTCGTCGAAGTTGCCGCGTAATCCGATGTGCCCGTTGGAAAGAGCGAAAAGCGACTCAGACTGAGCCAACATATTCAAGTCGAGCTTGGTTTCCCGGACGTGCCAGGGTTCGACGGGGAAGGCGTCTTCGTTGATCATCTATGCCTCCTGAATCAGATCGCCGAGGTCGGTGACCACGACATCGGCTCCGTGGCTGCGCAATTCGTCGGCCTGGCCCACCCGGTCGACACCGACGACGTAGCCGAAGTCGCCGGCGCGACCGGCCTCCACCCCGGAGAGCGCGTCTTCGAACACCGCGGCTTCGGCGGCGGGAACGTTGAGCAATTGCGCGGCGCGCAGGAAAGAGTCGGGGGCCGGCTTGCCCGCGATGTGCTCCTCGCGCAGCGTCACACCGTCGACGCGCTGCTGGATGTACTTCTCGAGCCCGGTGATCTCCAGCACCTCGCGGGTATTGGCACTCGACGACACCACCGCGGTGGCCAACCCGGCGGCGGCCACCTTTTCCAGGTAGCGCCGCGACCCTTCGAACACCTTGACGCCGTCCTTGTGCAGCGTCTCCTGGAAGGCGTCGTTTTTGCGGGTGCCCAGGCCGTAGACGGTGTTCTTGTCGCCGGAGTCGTCGGGGGCACCGTCGGGCAGCTCGATGCCGCGGCTGGCCAAAAACGAACGCACACCGTCTTCGCGCTTCTTGCCGTCGACGTATTTCAGGTAGTCGTCGACCGGGTCGAATGGCACGAACGGCTGGCCACTCTGCTCGGCATGCTGCTTCAGGAAGGCATCGAACATCACCTTCCAGGCCTTGGTGTGCACGCTTGCAGTGTCGGTGAGCACACCGTCGAGATCGAACAGGCAAGCGTGGACGGCGTCCGGTAGACCCAGCAAGGCGGGCCTCCCTTCTTGGTGACTACGGCCGGGGATGGTTTCTGCCGTGAGCAGTTATTACCTCACCATGCCCGATGCTGGTTCGCCAGCCGTTCCACTGGCCGAGTGTTTTCCCGGCGTTCGTTTGCCCGACCTTGCGTCGAGCCGTCAGGTCGACGGTGTGCCAGTGAACACCCCTTCGGCCAATCGCAGCCACGCCTCGCGGAACCGCTGGGCGTCCATGTTGCCGGGCGTTCGCCCGACTAGCAATTGCGCGATCGGCAGGTACGCCAGGGCTGCGACCAACACCGTGGCGGTCGCCTCGGGGTCGTCGGCCAGCGCGACGCCGGCGTCCTTGGCCGCCGTCAGCGCACGTCCCATTCGCTGGTAGGCGGTGCTGGCTGCCGCCGACCACAGGTCGTCGATCATGTCTTCGATCGCCTCGGGCTCACGGAACATCACCCGCAGCAATTGTGAGTTGGAGTCGATGCTGGCCCAGATCTGCTCGGCGCCTTGGCGCAACGCTCCTCGAGTGTCTGTTGGGCGCGTCCGGTTGTAGTCGTCACGCATGGCGCCCATCTGCTCCACCTGGCGGCGGGTCGCTTCCTGGAGCAGCGCCTTTTTCGACGGGAAATGCTTGTACAGCGCGCCGGATCCGGGCGAGAGCCCGCACGCCTGCTGGATGTCGGCGATCGACGTGGAGGCATACCCCTGACGGGCGAACAGCGCCATGGCCGCTTCCAGCAGACGTTCGCGCGTGCTGGCATCAGCGGAAGTCATGGGCGTGACCGTACCTTGGCCCTGACCAGCGCTTGCGATGAGTGGGCAGACCCATCAGCTCGCGGCCCACTCAGCTCGCGGCGCTGTCCACCGCCTGCAACGGCGCCCCGCTGATCACCCGGCTGCGCTGGCCGTGGATGTCGACCGGCACGTCGCCCTGCACGGTGACACGGTTCATCAGCCGGTACTGGTCGTCGTAGTCGTCGACGGCTCGGTGTTGGGTGGCACGGTTGTCCCAGACGGCGACGTCACCGGCTTCCCAATTCCATCGAACTGTGTTCTCCGGCATGGTGATTCGGCGTTGGAGCAATTCGAGCAGGGTGTGCGACTCGTAGCTGTCCAGTCCGACGAATCCGCGGACGAAGTTGCCGGCCACCAAGGTGCGTTCGCCGGTCTCGGGATGCACCCGCACGACGGGATGCTCGGTGCGGAAGTCGATCTTCTCGAAGCGGGCCCGGAAGGACGCCTGGTGGTCGGTCTGCGCCTCGGGCGGCGCGATGTAGTCGAACCGGTTGCTGTGCAACGCCCAGAGATTGTCGGCGAGGTGCTTGAGGGAGTTTGGCAGCTCCGCGTAGGCCGCGGCGGTGTTGGTCCACAGCGTCGATCCGCCGTAACTCGGCAGGGCGACGGCGCGCAGCACCGATGCGGCCGGGTAGTTCGCGACGAACGTGACGTCGGTGTGCCAGCGATTCGCCTTGCCGTACTCCGAGCTGATCGGCGTGATGACCGGCATATTCTCCTGCTGCACCGCGGGATGGGCGATAGGTGTTCCGATGCGTGACGCGAAGGCGTGCTGCCCGGCGTCGTCCAGGTGGTGTTGGCCTTTGAAGAAGATCACCTTGTGTCGTAGTAGCGCCTTGCGGATGTCTGCGACGGTGCTGGCGTCGAGATCGCCGGAGAGCCGCACGCCGTCGATGCGGGCGCCGGTCCGGCTGCCCAACTGGGTCACGGTCATCGCCATGGGAGATCCTTTCAACCTTGTCTGTAGTCACTTGACTACAGAGCGATGAAAGTGAGTGTAGACATATGACTACGGCAAGGTCAAGCGCGGACCGGCTATCTGTGCGGCGGCCCTAGCCGATCGCGCGGGCGACGCCCTGGATAGCGCGGAGCCGGCCGTCGGACAGGGCGGCCGTGAGGTTCTGGGCTTTCCGCGCAAAATCGGAGACGAAGGCCTGCAGTCCGAGCGGGCTGGGCGGCAGCGCCAAGAGTGCTTGCATCAACGTGGCCGCCTGGTCGGTCAAGTCGTTCCACTGGGCGATCGCAAACCCGGCCGACTCGACGACCCTGCGCAGTTCCTCTGGAGTGGCCAGGTGGCTGACCCCTGAGCCGTCAGCCCACGGCAACGGGTAGTCGAGTTCGCCGGGATTCCCAATTGTGATGTCCCACAAGGCAAGCCGGCCCTCGCTGCCCAGCACTCGGCGCACTTCGCGATAGAGGCTGGGCTTGTCCGCGATGTTCATCTGGACATGTTGGCTCACCACCACGTCGAAAGTTGCATCGGCGAAGGGTAATTCGGTGACATCTGCTTGCTGGACCGAAATCAGTTCGTCCAACCCGACAAGTCCGTTCAGCCAACGTGCCGTTTCGCAATACTCCTCGGTCAGATCGACAGCCGTGACTTGGCACCCACGCTGGCCGGCGACAAAGCGAGCAGTTCCGCCGATGCCGCTGCCGGCGTCGAGCACCTGGTCGTCACGTGAAATGCCCACCAGATCCACCAATTGGCTCGTCGCAATACGACCCATCGTGTGGAAGTCCTCCAGCATCGCGAGGTCTGCCGGCTGAAGCTGGTCTAGGTCTTTGCCGGCGGCGACGAGGGCGTGCTCAATGTTGCTCTGAGACAGGCCAGTCGAATACTGCGCCGGGATTTGGCTGTTGGTCATCATTGGATTTCCTTCTCTCGTTGGGTCATTCGAGCGCTTGCGGGAGGATGCGCGTCATGGCGCTTACTCGACGCGGACCGAGGACACATCCACGGTGATGATCGCGAGGCGTTGGTCGGCGACGCCGTCGTCCCCGCTCCGGTAAATCCGGCGGCGGGTCGGGAAGACGAACTCGTCGAAAGTCTTGTGGTCGTCGGTGTAGTGCGCGACGGGAGCATTGCCGGTCGCATCGGCGGCGTAGTCCATCCGACGCAGCATGAAGTTGTCGTCGTAGTAGAAGACCTGATCGGCGTTGTGGTTAGGCATGTCCGGCGGAAAGTGCACGGCGAGGCGCCGCCAGGTTTCGTCACCCTCCCACCACGGCTGGATTTCGTCGACCTGCACGCCGGGGTAGGTCAGGCTGAACGGCTGGGTGAAGTAGTTCCAGTTTGCGCAGCTGGTGAAGTACGCGATGTGGATCGCATCCCACGTGGTGGTCTGCAGGTCAAACGGGGGAAAGCTCGGCCGCGGGTCGTCGCGCTCCTCAACGACTTTCCCGCCGGCAGTGTGAATGGTCAGCCGTTCCGGATCCACGTCGAACACCGCGCGCTGATCAGGCCCGGGAAAAGGTGTCGTCGTGATGTGTTCGCGGTGGGCGGCCATCGCGACCGTCAGCGTGGGCGCGAGGTCCGGCCAGCCTCGCGGGGCCCAGAACGGCCCTCCGACCGTGATCTCGGCGGTGACCGCGCTGACGCGGTCCCAGTTCGCCAGCCCGCCGTGGGCTTCCAGCACATCGTCGAGAAGCTCGCTGCTCATCGTTATCTCCTTAATGATTGGGGGTTAGACAGGCGTGGAAATGGAACGCTTGATGAGATCGGCAACCTCAACGGGTTGATCCCATTGGGGCCAGTGGGATGCGCGATCGATCAGGTGTACTTCGGAATTCGTGAACAGGTCGCAGATGTGTTGTGCCACAGCAGGGGTCAGATTCGGATCGTCGCGGC
This sequence comes from Mycobacterium sp. 1245111.1, assembly GCF_001673405.1. GTDB lineage: Bacteria > Actinomycetota > Actinomycetes > Mycobacteriales > Mycobacteriaceae > Mycobacterium. The sequence continues at coordinate 77,171 of NZ_LZLV01000153.1, forward strand.
CGAAAATCACCGATACCGGCACTTGGAGCGGCTGCAGCCGGCCCGATGCGATCACGGCATCCTGCCGGTCGAGGGCCGCGCGGAGACCGCCGGTCCATGAACGGATTTCGGCGAGGGCATCTGGTTGGCCGGTGTCGCCGAAAAATTGCGGCACGACAGAGGTCACGCCGATGCCGTCGGGGGGAAGGCTTCCGTCGAGGCCGAAGCGGCGGCCGGTGTAGGCCAACAGCCACAGCCGCTGGTCGGGGTCGTCGACGAGAGCGTCGGTCAACGGTGTCAACGCGGGATCGGCCATCAGAGCGATCATTTCGGGTAACCGAAGGTTCGGCCTCCGCCCGAAGTAAGTGTTCAGCAGCACCAGCCCTGCGACGCGTTCCGGGTGGGCCAAGGCGAACTCGATGGCTTCGGGTCCCGATGCGTCGTGTCCGACCAGCACCGCCTGCTCGAGTTCTAGGGCGTCGCAGACGGCCAAAAGCTCTCGCTGACGGCTGATGGTGCTCGATTTTCCCGAGGGGCGCCGGCTTGATCGCCCGTAGCCGATCCAGTCGAATGTCACCACCCGCTGTGGGTCGAGCGGACCGATGAGCCGGTCGTAGATACGCGAGTCGTCGGGAAAGCCGTGCATCGCCACGATCGCCGGAGGGCGGCCGGGGTGGTCCCGTACGTACAACCTCCCACCGTCGCAGTCGAGCAGCCGTTCGATGGGTTCATTCATGGTGCTGGCGTTCGAGTTCGCTGGGCACCGGCAGCCCCAGCAGCGCCAGCAGCTCGGCGACCTTGGCGTCGAGCAGGAGGCCAACCTCGGCGATGCGGGGATCTCCAAAGCTGGCGAACCGTGTCGAGGGTTGGTCGATGCTGAAATGGGTTGCGCCGGCTGCATCCTCATAGATCGCGGTGCGAAGCGGGGCGTAGAGCATGACCGCCGGATTGTGGCGGTACATCCTCTCCACGACCACGTTGTTGCCCATCATGTAGGTCATCACTCGGGTCTCGTGCCCGAGTAGCCGCATCATCGGTGTCGGGTCCAAAGACCAAAACCGGGCAAACGTATGCGGCGTGTGTTCCGCGGTGTAGCGCACCACTTCGTCCAGGTCGCCCCGGTCGAGCAGGGCTCTCAGGTCATCTGAACCGATATCGGGAACGATTTCCTCGTAGTGCCGGCACAGATCGTCGAAGCCACTGTCGGAGTCGCTGACCAGACGATTGACCTGGTGGACGACGACGCGGGCGCCGGTCGGGCCGGCAACAGATTGAGTCACGGATCGCCTTTCCTCACGTGGCCGATTACTTGAGCTTGAATCTAAACCTAGTAGATAACTTTTTCAAGCAGAAGTTTGATAAAGAAGTGTGCGCTGGTAATATGGCTGGCATGGCAGGCCGCAAGAGCTACAACCAGAACTGCCCGGTCGCCAAGGGGCTCGACATCCTCGGCGAGCGGTGGACGATGCTGATCCTGCGGGAGTTGTTCGGAGGCCCGCGTCGCTACAGCGACCTGCGTGCGGAGTTGCCGGGTATTGCGACCAATCTGCTTGCCGAGCGCCTCAAGGAGCTACAGGACGCCGGGCTCGTCGACCGAGCCGAGTTGCCGCCCCCGGTCGCGCGCACGGTCTACAGCCTCAGCGATGTGGGCTGGCAGCGAGTCCCATGCGTCCTGCAGAGCATCGCCTGGCTCGGCTTGGATCGCCTGGACTTGATCGACGGTGGGCCGGTGACGCCGTTGACGGGGTTTCTCGCCGGGTTCGTGGTCCCGTTCAACGCGGTGAAAGCCGCGAACGTGACTGGGGACTACCGCGTCGACATCGACGGTCGCCGTTTCGAATTCGCGCTGAATCACGGTCAGCTCGCCGCGGCACGCCGCCAACCTGACGTGACGGTCACGGCGAGCGCCGACGATCTCGCGACCGCCCGGTTGGGGGCCACCGACGCCAAGCGCAAAGCAGCGCTGAAGCGCATCGTCTTCGATGGTGAAGCCGACGCCGTCGACGCGCTGCGCGCGGCGTTTTCGCTGTAGGCCGATCACGCCTGTAGCGCGTTGATCCATTTCTCGAGGCGTCGGGCCTCATGAGCCATGAGTTCCGGCTGCGCCAACGCGTTGGTCAGTACCGCACTGCCCTCGTAGGAGATGACGAGTTGAAGCGCCAAGTCGCGGGCGTCGCGGCGACCCATGGCGTGGAATTGCTGCTCGGCCCAGTCCAGCTCAATATTCGATTCGCCCGACGGCGTCGACAAGCTCACCGGTGACCTGGGCGGCTTGGTCAATGATACCGACAAGCTGGATATCCTGATGCCGCAAGTGATTTCGTTGCTGCCACCGATCATGGACGCGACATCGGCCATGCGGACGACGCCACGCAGCAGAACGCGTCCGCGATGGGGCCAGGCGTTCGATGCGGCGAAAAAACGACGGTTCCTTCTACCTGCCGCCGGAAGTGTTCGACAACCCCGACTTCAAACGCGGCCTGACGGGTTCCTGTCGCCCGACGGCAGGGCGGCGCGTTTCATCATCACCCACGACGGGGATCCCGCAACGCCCGAAGGCATCTCGCACGTCGACGCGATCAAACGGGCCGCGCGTCGGCCGCGACGACACCGCGCTGTGCCGCGTGATCTCGCTGGAGCCGCCGAGGCGGGTGCGCTGGCTGCAGCACGGCCCCCGGCTACCTGTTGTGTCGGTCGAGTTCCAGCTCGCTCTCGACGCCGAAGGTGGCCCCGGGACATGGGTGAACCACACCAGGACCTGGCTTCAACCCGGCCAGCCACTAAGCTGACGGGCATGGCCGAACCTGCTGACCCGAACGCGGCCGGATCACCACCCCGCCCCGTACTGGTCGTCGATTACGGCGCGCAATACGCCCAGTTGATCGCCCGCCGGGTTCGTGAGGCCCGGGTGTTCTCGGAGGTCATTCCGCACACCGCCTCGGTCGACGAGATCAAGGCCCGCGATCCGCTGGCGGTGGTGCTCTCCGGCGGACCCGCGAGTGTGTACGCCGACGGCGCACCGCAACTCGACCCTGCGCTGTTCGACCTGGGCGTGCCGGTGTTCGGCATCTGCTACGGATTTCAGGCGATGGCGCAGGCGCTCGGTGGCACCGTCGCGCGAACCGGCACCAGCGAATACGGCCGCACCGAGCTGAAAGTCGTTGGCGGCGAGTTGCATTCCGACCTTCCCGACACCCAGCCGGTGTGGATGAGTCACGGCGACGCCGTCACCTCAGCGCCCGACGGCTTCGAGGTGATCGCCACCAGTGCGGGCGCCCCGGTGGCCGGATTCGAGAACCGGTCGCGGCGTCTGGCCGGGGTGCAGTACCACCCGGAGGTGTTGCACAGCCCGCACGGACAGCAGGTGCTGACACGCTTCTTGCACGAGTTCGCCGGCATCGCCCCGGACTGGACGCCGGCGGGCATCGCCGAGGCCTTGATCGAGCAGGTACGCGCTCAGGTCGGCAACGGCCACGCGATCTGCGGGCTGTCGGGCGGGGTCGATTCGGCGGTGGCCGCGGCGCTGGTGCAGCGGGCCATCGGCGATCGGCTGACGTGTGTGTTCGTCGACCACGGTCTGCTGCGCGCGGGCGAACGCGCACAAGTCCAGCGCGATTTCGTCGCGGCCACCGGCGCCAACCTGATCACGGTCGACGCCGAGGCAACCTTCCTCGAGGCGCTGTCCGGGGTGACCAACCCGGAAGGCAAGCGCAAGATCATCGGCCGGCAGTTCATCCGTGCGTTCGAGGGCGCTGTCCGGGATGCGTTGGGGGACAACGAGACTGAAACCGAGTTCCTGGTGCAGGGAACGCTGTATCCCGACGTGGTGGAATCCGGCGGGGGTACCGGCGCGGCCAACATCAAGAGCCATCACAACGTCGGCGGCCTGCCCGACGACCTGAAGTTCAAACTCGTCGAGCCGCTGCGACTGCTGTTCAAGGACGAGGTGCGCGCCGTCGGCCGCGAGTTGGGCCTGCCCGAGGAAATCGTTGCGCGCCAACCATTTCCGGGTCCGGGCCTGGCGATCCGCATTGTCGGAGAAGTCACCGCGGCCCGCCTGGAGACCCTACGCCGGGCTGACTCGATCGCGCGCGAGGAGTTGACCGCGGCCGGCCTGGACCAGCAGGTCTGGCAGTGCCCGGTGGTGCTGCTCGCCGACGTCCGGTCGGTGGGCGTGCAGGGGGATGGGCGGACGTACGGGCACCCGATCGTGCTGCGGCCGGTGTCCAGCGAAGACGCCATGACCGCCGACTGGACGCGGGTGCCCTACGACGTGCTGGAGCGAATCTCGACCCGGATCACCAACGAGGTGGCCGAGGTCAACCGCGTGGTGCTCGACGTGACGAGCAAGCCGCCCGGCACCATCGAATGGGAATAGCTCACCTCGACGAGTCGACCTGGTCGGGGGAGTAGCCGATGACGGGCAGTGAGTCGCCGTATACGTCGAGGGTGTGCAGGAAGCGATGCAGTCCCATCGTTCCGGCGCAAGTGAATCCGAGCTCGACGATTTGCGCGGCGGTGAAGTGCTCGCCCAGCCGCCGGTAGAACTCGTCGTCGATCGAGTGGTGATCGCTCGACAATAAGTCGAGGAATTCCACGGCAATTCGTTCTTGCGGTGTCAAGGCGTCGTGCTGCGGGGCAAGCAGACACGCAACATCTTCGTCGGTGATCGAGGCGTGCTTGCGTGATTGGCTGCAGGGCTCGCACTCGCCCAGTTGGGCACTGCGGATGCGCAACAGCTCGAGTATCCGGCCGCCGAGCAGCGTGCCGGAGCCGAGGTGGGTCCTGGCCATGTTGACCTGTTCGAGCTGCGCGCTGCGATACGCGAAGATCTGCAGGGGAACTGGGGTGGCATAGAGCCCGGCCGCCACGCCGGCCTCGACGATTTCGCGGGAGTGCGAGCTGAGCTTGTCCATCGGGATTGGCGCTATACGCGGCATGATTCAGGCTAGCTTTCTTCTAGTGTCGGCGAAAAGAATCGGCGCTGGACACCGGCGATTAGCCGCTCAGCTACTCGGGCCGAGCACATACGCGTCAGTTTCCGGGTGGTGGTACCAGCCGCCGGCCGCGTGGGTGCCGCCGTCGACGTGGATGGTCTGTCCGGTGATGTAACTGGACATCTCGGACGCGAGAAACACTGCGGCGCCGGCCATCTCGTCGACATGGCCGGCGCGGCCCATCGGGACAGTGCGGCCGAACCGCTCTTCGGAGCCCGGGGGCGCGATGTTCATGATCCCCTCGGTCAGGGTGATGTCGGGTGCCAGGGCGTTGACCCGAATGCGATGCGATGCGAGTTCGAGTGCCGCCGTTTTGGTGTAGTTGATCACGCCGGCCTTGGCCGCCGCGTAGGTCGCGTAACCCGGTGCGGCGCGGACACCTTCGATCGAGGTGACGTTGATAATGCTGCCCGCCAGGTTTCGCTCGACGAGGCCACGCGCCACCCGCTGGGTGCACAAGTAGACGTGGCGCAGATTCGATTTGTACAGCGCGTCCCAGCCGTTCTCGGTGGTGTCGAGGATTCCGGACCAGAAGACCCCGCCGGCGTTGTTGACCAGGATCGTGACCGGCCCGAGCTCGGCCGTGGTCTGCGCGAGCGCAGCGTCGACCGCCGCGTTGTCCCGGACGTCGGCGTGGATGCCGAGCGCGCCGATCTCGTCGGCGGCCGACGCGCAGGATTCGGCGTCGCGTTCCCAGATCGACACCTTCGCGCCGAACGCCTTGAGTCCCGCGGCGATCCCACGGCCGATGCCGGCCCCGCCACCGGTGACCACTGCGACGCGGTCGTTCAGATAGATGCTTGCCGGATCCAGCGCCATGGACTAAGCATAGAGTAATAGCACGTCGTTCGTTACAAAAAATACCGCAGTTGTCTCATCTGTAAGGAGCCCGGCATGACCAGCACGATCTTCGTCACCGGCGCCACTGGTCAGACCGGCGGAAATGTCTGCGAGCAACTGATCGAGCGTGGCGACCACGTCCGCGCCCTGGTTCGAAACCCCGACGAGGCCACGGCGCTGAGCGACATCGGCGTCGAGTTGATCAAGGGCGACATCAGCGATGCCGACGACGTGTCGCGCGCGGCCAAGGGCGCCGAGGCGGCCATCCACTGCGCGGCACTGCTCGGCGGGGCCAGTCAGGACCTCGACGACTTCAAGGCCGTCAACATGGTCGGCACCGCCAACGTGCTCGACGCGGGGAAGCGTCTGGGTATGCGGCGGGTCGTGGCGCTGAGCACGGCGACGTTCTTGAATTTGAGTACCGGCCTCGATTTCGAAGAAGCCCCGGTCCTGGAGAACCCGCCGAGCGATCCCTATACGGTCACCAAGCTGGCCGCCTTCCAGGAAGTGCACCGGCGCGCCACCGCGGGCGACGACGTGCTGACCTGTCACCCCGGCGCCATCTTCGGGCCTGCCCCGGTCGTCGAACGCGCTTTGCACCGCACCAGCTTCAACAGGGTGTTGCTGGCCGGTATGCGCGGAAAGATCAAGCGCTACCTGGCTTTTCCGATGACGTGGGTGTCGGGAAAGGACGTCGCGAAAGGTTCGATCGCGGCTCTGGACCGAGGGATGGCCGGCGAGCGCTACCTGTTGGTCGGTCAGCCGGGTGACACGCTGAGCACCGCCGCGGGCATCAACCGGGCCTGCGAGATCGCCGGGATCGACCACCGCGTCGAGGATCTCGACTACCGCTCCGACCCGCAGGCGTTGACGGCCGAGTTCGGGCCCACCCTGATGGCCATCGCGGAAGCCGCGGCCAAAGACGTGCGCACGCCCAGGACCCGTGACAACCTGACCGCCCGCCGGCTTGGCTATGACCCGATGTCGTTCGACGACGGCCTGCGGCTGCTGATCCCGTGGCTGCGCGAGCTTGGCCGCCTCGACCCGGTGCTCGCGTGAATTCTCCCGTGCGGCAAGGCTTCACCCCAGAGTACGGCGATCTGGCCGATCGGATACTCGATGCGACTCGACGTCTCCTCGTGACGGCCGGCGCACGCAAACTGTCGATGTCCGACGTGGCCACGCTGGCCGGAGTGTCCAGGCCGACCATCTATCGGTACTTCGCGTCCAAAGAGGACCTGATCGATGCGCTCGGAGCCCAAGAGCGACGGCGATTCGATGCCGCAATGGAACGGGCGATGACCGGAGTCACCGGCGTCGCGCGGTTGGAGGCCGCGGTCGACGTGGTGGTGAGTTTCGTGGCGGATCAGCCGCCGGGACGTCAGCTCGACCTGGACCCAGGCTTCGCGCTGGAACAGATGGCTCAGGCACTGCCGATGATCACCAAGGGATTGACGGCGGTCGTGCAGCAGTGCGCTCGTGAGAACGGCATCGATGCCGCGGTGAGTGCTCATGGTCTCGCCGGTGCGATCGCGCGGGTCGCGCTGAGCCACTACCTGTTCCCCGATACCGATTCGACGGCGATGCGCCGACAGATCCGTGCGGCGGCCGGCCTCCCGGATTCGCCGTAAGTTAGCTGGCAGCTGCCTGCGGCACGCATCCGCTTGACCTTGTCGGTGGGTGGGTATTGACTGGTGGGGTTCGAACATACATTCGAACATCAGCAGTAACACCCGTACCGCAGGAGTGGGCCATGACGGCGATGCTTGCTTCCGAACAGCCGCATCTTAACCGTGCTGAACAGCTGAAACAGCTGCGTCGGCAGATGGCGGCGGTATCGGGGAAGATCGGCTCTTCTCGGCGTGGCCATGCCCATGTGGACGACCTGCTGCCGGCTTCGGAAACCAGGCTTGCCGTTCCGCAGTGGCTGGCGGAGGTGTTGCCGGATGCGTTGCCACGAGGGGCGGTCGCGGTGCTGTCGGGTGCCCGGTCGTTACCGCTGAGCATGGTGGCCGCGGTGACGGCCGGCGGCGGGAATGCGGCCATCGTCGGCCAACCGGATGTCGGCCTGCTCGCCGCGGTGGAAATGGGCGCCGACCTGAGCCGGCTTGCGGTGATCCCGGACCCCGGGACCGACCCGGTGGAGGTGGCCGCGGTGCTCATGGACGGGATGGACCTGATCGTGCTGGCACTGGGCGGGCGCTCGGTGCCGATGACGCGGGCCCGGGCCGTGGTGGCCCGGGCCCAGCAGAAAGGCTGCACGCTGCTGGTCACCGACGGCGACTGGCAGGGTGCAGCGATACGGCTGAAGGCTCGGGTCAGTGGTTACGAAACCACCTCGGAGAGGCCGGGTTTCGGGCGGATCAGCAAGGTGCGGCTCGAGGTGTGCGCGGCGGGTCGCGCGCCTGGGCTCAGGCGCTGGGCCCAGTCGGGGTGAATGTGGCGTCCCGGGTGTTGGCGATTTGGTGCATGGACTGGCCCGCGGTCGCCGCCGCGGCGGCCGCGGGACTGCCGGCGACGTCCCCGGTCGCCGTCACGCTGGCCAACCGGGTGATCGCCTGCTCGTCGGCCGCCCGGTCGGTGGGCGTACGCCGAGGGCTGCGGCGGCGTGAGGCGTCGGCCCGCTGTCCGCAACTGCATGTCGTGGCCGCCGACCCCGACCGCGACGCCCGCTTCTTCGAAGGGGTCGTCGCGGCGGTGGACGACCTGGTGCCCCGCGCCGAGGTGCTACGGCCCGGGCTGGTGGTCATGCCGGTCCGCGGGGCGGCCCGGTTTTTCGGGTCCGAACAGCAGGTCGCCGAGCGGTTGACCGACGCGGTGGCCGCGGCCGGCGCCGAGTGCCAGGTCGGCATCGCCGATCAGCTGCCGACCGCGGTCTTCGCCGCGCGGGCGGGCCGGGTCGTAACGCCGGGGGAGGATGCGCGGTTTCTGTCGTCGCTGTCGATCCGCCAACTCGCCACCGAGCCCAGCCTGTCCGGCCCGGGGCGGGCCGATCTGGCAGATCTGTTGTGGCGGATGGGTATTCGCACGATCGGACAGTTCGCGGCGCTATCGCGGACGGATGTTGCCTCCCGGTTCGGGGCCGACGCGGTGACCGCGCACCGGTTCGCCTGCGGCGAGCCGGAGCGTGGGCCCTCGGGGCGTGAGCCGCCGGCCGAGCTCGATGCGGTGCTGCAGTGCGATCCGCCGATCGACCGGGTCGACGCCGCGGCATTCGCCGGGCGTTCGTTGGCCAGCGCGTTGCATCAGACGTTGCTTGCCGCCGGGGTGGGCTGCACCCGGCTGGCTGTCCATGCCGTGACCGCCAATGGTGAAGAGCTGACCCGGGTTTGGCGATGCGCCGAGCCGTTGACCGAGGACGCCACCGCCGACCGGGTGCGTTGGCAGCTGGACGGTTGGCTGAACACCCGGATCGTCGTGGATCGGCCCACCGCGCCGGTGGTTCAGTTACGGCTGCAGGCGGTGGAGGTGGTGTCGGCGGGGGCGCTGCAGTTGCCGCTGTGGGGTGGCCTCGGTGAAGAGGACAGGATGCGGGCCCGACGAGCGCTGGTCCGGGTGCAGGGTCTGCTGGGCCCGGAGGCGGTACAGGTGCCGACGCTGTCCGGCGGTCGCGGGCCGGCCGAACGCATCACGTTGACCCCGCTGGGCGACGAGCCGGTGCCGCTCGCCGACCCGAATCGGCCGTGGCCCGGTCAGCTGCCGGAACCGTCGCCGACGGTGCTACTCGACGATCCGGTGGAACTGCTTGATGTCCAAGGCAATTCGATACGGGTGACCAGTCGCGGATTGTTCTCCGCCGACCCGGCGCGGCTGACCGCCCGCGGCCGCGACAACCGTCTGCATTGGTGGGCCGGCCCGTGGCCGGTCGACGAACGGTGGTGGGATCCGGATCGTGCTGGTGGTCGGACGGCTCGGGTGCAGGTGCTGCTCGAGGGCGAGCGACCGGCCGATCCCGGTACCGCGCTACTGCTCTGCTATCGGCAACGGAGGTGGTACCTGGAGGGAATCTACGAGTAAGAATGCGCGTCGCCGGCCCACCGCGCCCGGGTACGATCAGGCTCAATCCACCAGCGGCCAAGGGGAAGACGCGTCTTGTCTGACACCGAAGACGGCGACGAGAAGCCGGTCGTCGACAACGAGAACACGACCGTCGTCGAGGACAAGCCACCGTCCGTCTGGCAGCGACTCACGCTGAAACAACTGCGCTGGACGGCCGTTGCCGTCGTCCTCGTCCTCACAGCGGCGTTCGGCGGACTGAAGACCGCTCACCACGTCACGCCTATCTCATTGGGGCAGACATACAACGCTGGAGCGCTGCTCGTCACCCCGCGTTCGGTCTCGGTCACCGATCACTGGGTAGGGCTGCCGCGTCTGGCGCCGGAATGTCGCTATCTGGTGTTGCGGGTGACGATTCAGAACACTGCACACGAGTCCGTTCCATTCCCCCTCCAGGGCGGGTTTTCAGGCGAGGTCGGCCATTGCGCACCCCACCGTCCGGCCGATCCGGAGTTGTTCGGGCTTACCGGTATCGCCAACCAATTCGGGGCGACCTTCCGGGGCAAGGTATCTATTGCCGTCCCCTCCATCGACGCCGGATTCACCGATGACTACTCGGTGATTTGGGCGGTGTCTCGTGCCGAACTGAGTCACCACCCCGAGATGACGATCCGTATCCACAAGATGAGCTCGTTCATCTCCACGTTCGTCCTCGCTCACCGATGGGTCGGCGACGACGATCATTTCGCCGAATTGCGCATCTCAAATCTGGAGTCGTCATGACCGATCGGAAAGCTGTGCTGCCGGCGGCTCGCGGTCTATTGGCTGTTGCATTGCTGCTCACCGCGGGGGTGATGTGGTCGTGGCTGCCGACAAAGTTGCAGTCCTGGGCCCCGATAGACGTCCACGGGACGGTCGGGCAGCGGGTTGTCGGTCGCAACATCGTCGTGACCGTCCACCGCGCCTATCTAGCACACGAGGTGGCCGCGAAGGGCGCCAACGGACTGAACAGGCTCCCATCCAAAGGTGTGTGGCTCGTCATGTTACTCACCTATGAGCCGGCGACGACACCGCAATCGCCGCGCTTCGACCTGCTCGCCGACGGAAACACCTTCAACACCAACCTGTCCGGGTTTCACAGCGTGGTGCAGCCGGACATGCCGGAGAGTGGCCCGCTGACGTTCGAACTGCCGAAAGCGCCCAAGAACGCGACGCTGTTGGTCAGCAATGCTCTCTCCGAAAGCAGCATGGCGACAATGGACTTCAGACCACTCGATTCCAGAATCGCCGTCGACGTGCCGCTAGCCGGCGTAGTCCCCGCAGTGTCGCTGAACCTCGACGAACTGGCCGACCAGTGAGTTCGTGGATTCGCCGCAACGGGCGCGCTCTCGTGATCAGCGTCCTGGTGGTCGTTTTGATCGGAATCACGATCACTCGTCCGGCCTGGCAAGACAACATCGGCTACCTGCGCCCCAAATACACTGTGCCATGGGGGCATTCGATCGTCATCGCCGATACACGATGGCAACTGGCATCGGTGACAGCGCCGACCCGTCGTGAGTTGAGCAAATACTCGTCGGTCATGCCGAAAGACCCTTACGACCTTCCGCCGAACAGCCGGCTGGCGACCTATCTGCTGCGACGCACCAAAGACGGTAAGCCGGCCAGCGTTCCGGCGGGTTACGAGTTCTGCGTTGCGACGGTGAACTCCGGTGAGCGCCAATGGACCAAGGAATCCTACGCGCTCGGCATCACCGAGTGGCAACTCCACGGTGGCGTCTCCGCGATTTGTTCGCCCCGCCACACCGAACCTCTGCTGGTGGCAATTGTTGTCCCGAAGGACATCAAACTGACCTCGGTTGACGTTCGGTTCCTGCCCGAGTCGTGGGACAACAAGAAGGAAATATCCAAGCCCACCGACCTACTCGTGGTCCGCTTCGACACGGGTTGATTCCTCGCGGGCTTTCTCGGCGCGCACCTGGTCGACGCAGAACCAATAGGATGCCGCGACCAGTGAAATGCGAAGCGGATCGACCACTGCGCCGATCAACGCCCGAATGAGTTGATCGTAGGTCTGCCACCACGGCCAGTCATGCGGCCCGATGAGCAACGCCACCCCCCGCCACAGGTAACCGTCGGTGACCTTCATATCCCAGTAAGCGCCGTTCGGCGCCAAGAGCACCAATCCGGTATACGCGAGTACGAAAAACGCCATCGGCAACGCGCCGCCATGCAGAATCAATCGCCAGGCATCCGCGATCGGTCCGAACCGCCCCAACTGCGAGCGAGCGAACTCCGTGGCGCGCCTACGGATCTCAGTCGGCACCCGTTGCCAGCGAGGCTGCGCCGCGCGTTGGCCTCGTTTGATCACCGTCTCGAACACTGCCGCAGTTCGCTCACCCAGCAACACTCGCCGCGCGTTCGCCCAGGTCGGGGTCAGCGGCGTTCCGTAGACCACCGAGCCGATGGCTAGCCAGGCGAAAGCCAACGCCACCACCGACGCGACAGCGCCCAGCAGCATGCCGGCGGCGTTCCACCAGTGCGCCAGCCACGCGGCGTGGGCGAACAACTGGTCACGAACACCGCTGAACCACACCATGATTTGCCGCTCCCGGACCCAGCGGGGAGATCCGAACAGGACGACCGATGATGCCTTGATCGCGAAATACAGCCAGACCACTTCCAGATAGGCGGCGACGATCATGGTCCACCGCGGCAGTCGATCACGAAAGCGGGTCAAGAGTTGCCGTAGTGTGAACGCGACCAGAATCGCGATCCACAACTTGCCGGTGACGTCGGAGCTGTAAATCTCCCTGGCCGCCGCGTGCTTCCAGTCGTTGAGCAGCGTGTGGGCCACGCTGGTGACGTAAATGTAGTAGTCCTCGACGATCAGCTTCCACACGGTGTAGATGACCAGGAACGGCAGAATGGCCGTCATCACTACCTCGAAGACACCCTTGGCTTGCTGGTCGTCGGTTTCGACCCCCTGCAATCCCGGTGTGACGGAGCGGATTACCAAGAACATGGCCAAATACGTCAGCAACCGCACCAGCGGCGCGAGTGGAAGGACCAGGCTTCCCCAGAAGTCGCCGTGGCTCAGGCCAATGTGGATGGCCAGATGCAATGCCCAGTACCTGAGGAACCAGCCGATGAGGTAGATCGCGACCAGCCAGGGCCAGGTTTGCCACCACAGACCGACCGTCCGCCGCACGATTGTGAGCACCGCACCTCCCAGGGGTTCAGGATAGCCGTCGCTCGCCTCCGAAGGAGACGGCTTTCAACCTCCCGCTGACGCCGCGAACGGTCCGACGCGCTCGATGAATCGGTCGAAGAACGCCCCCGGGTCTGCCTGAATAGCGATCAACGCGTTGGGCTTTCGAGCCCAGCGGCCCGACCAGTCGGTGACCGTCATGCCGCGCGTCAGGGTGCCGGTCAACTCGACGTCCACCGTGGCCTGCTGGGTCTGGACAAGCTGCGGATCCAATGCCACCGCCGCGGCCAACGGGTCGTGCAGATGCGCGAGGTAGCCGTGGCCGAGGTCGTGATAGGACTCCAGGTAAAACCGGGTCGCATCTTCGATCACCCGAATCAGCGGGTTGGAGGCCGACGACCGGGTGCCTCGCTCGTCGTCGAGACTCAGGCCGCTTGTCGTCGAGCCCGCCGCGGCGGCCAGGCGGGCGAGAATGGTCGGGGTGAGCTCGATCTGCCGGGTCACGTCGAGGCCACATAAGATCGGGAGGCGTTGCGGGTCAACATCTTCTGAGGGTGACCAGGCGGCGAACACCTCGGCGGCCGCTTCGGGGTCGAAGGCGATATTCCACTCCGCGGCCGCGGTGGTGTTACCGCGGTAGTCGTAGGCGCCGCCCATGATCACCAACCGGCGCAACAGTGTCGGCAGCGCCGGCTCCTTTCGCACCGCCAGCGCCAAGTTGGTCAGCGGCCCGGTGGCCACCCCGATCAACTCGCCCGGATGTTGTTGTGCCGCTTCGACCCACGCCGTCGCTGCGTCGTCGACATGCAGCTGTCGATCGGTCGGTGCCAACTCGGCGTAACCCAATCCCTGTGGCCCATGGACGGGGCTGTCGGCGCGCACGGCGGAGTTCAGCGGATGCTCGGCACCTTTGAACACCGGCACGCCGTCGGCCCCACACAAGTCAAGGAGTCGCAGATTGTTGGCGCAGACCTGTTCCACCGGGACGTTTCCGGCGGTTGAGGCGACACCGACGAGTGCGGCGTCCGGGCTCGCCAGCAAGTAGATCAGCGCGATGGCGTCGTCGACGCCGGTGTCGACATCGGCGAAGACTGGTACGGCGGCCACTGCGGAAACAATACCCGCTTAGCCCTGGCCGTTGCGGTTGGCGACGTTATTACCAGTGCACGCCGGGAACCAGACGCACGACACGCTTGATCGTGCCGGGGACCCGCACGCGGGCGACCGCCGCGCGGACCGGCGGCTTCGGCCGGCGTGACGAGCGCTGTTCCACAACGTCTTTCGAATCGACCGGCCGCAATTCACCACGCGCCGCCGCTGAATCGGGATAGCCGAGATAGACCTGGTGCAGGATTCGGCGAGACAGCTTCGGGGTGAAGTAATGGCCCGCCTCGGACAGCGTGCCCAGCGGCGTGTCGATGCGAGCCGGCTTGTCGATCAAACCGCGAACCACCATTGCGGCCGCGTGTTCCGCGCTGATCGGGGGCACGGGGTTCAGCTTCCGGGACGGCTTGATCATCGGGGTGGCCACCAGCGGCATGTGGATGTTGGTGAATGTCACGTGGTCGGACAGTGTTTCGGTGGCGACCACTTCGGAAAACGCGTCGAGCGCGGCCTTGGTCGGCAGGTACGCGCTGTACTTGGGGCTGCGTGCCTGCACGCCGGCGCTGGACACGTTGACCACGTGACCGAATCGGCGCTCACGCCAATGAGGCAGCAGCGCCAGCACCATCCGCACCGCGCCAAAGTAGTTGACCGCCATAACTCTTTCGTAGTCGTGCATCCGGTCGGTCTGATTGACCACCGATCGGCGGATCGATCGGCCGGCGTTGTTGACCAGGTAGTCCACGTGACCGAAGCGGCCCAGGATGTCCTTGACGGTGTGTTCCACCGAACCGGAATCGGTGACGTCGCACGTGAAGGCGTAGGCCTGCCCGCCGTTCGTGCGAATCTCCTCCACCAGATCGTCGAGCGCATCGCCGTTGCGGGCCAGCGCGAATACCGTTGCGCCACGCTCGGCCACCGCGATCGCCGCCGCCCGGCCGATCCCGCTGGATGCGCCCGTGATGATCACGTGCCGGCCGACCAGCGGGCCATCCGGATCGTCCCGGCGGGCCCGGTCGGGATCGAGATGTTCGGCCCAGTACCGCCACAACGCGGGCGCGTAGCTGCTGAACTCGGGCACGGTAATCCCGGTGCCGCGCAACGCCTTCTGCGTCCGGTCGGAGATAAAGGTGGGAGCAAGGTCGACGACGTCGAGAACCTCGCCGGGAATGCCCAGCTGGGTGGCGACCATGTTGCGCCACACCTTGGGCCGACCACGCACTTTGAGCACGGGTGCCGCCACCGATCTGGGCAGTGACCCGCGCAGGGCCGGCAAACCGGCGGCGGCCGCGACACCGCGGTAAATACCCCGCAGCCCAATGGTTTTCGGCGATGTGAGGTGAAACGTCTGGCCGTCGCGTCCGTCGGCGTGCAGCAATGCGACCAGGGCATCGGCGACGTAGTCGACCGGGACGATGTTGGTGCGGCCGGTGTCGGGCAACATCATCGGCGTGAACCGGGGCAGCACGGCGAGCTTGCCCAGCATGCCGAAGAAGTAGTACGGCCCGTCGATCTTGTCCATCTCACCGGTGCGCGAATCGCCCACCACGACGGCGGGCCGGTAGATCCGGTATCGCAGCCCCGCTGTCGAGCGCACCAACAGTTCGGCCTCGAACTTCGTCTGGTGATACGGCGTCGGCAGCCGTTGGCCGATGTCGAAGTCGTCCTCGGTGTATTCGCCGTGGAAGTCGCCGGCCACCGCGATCGACGACACGTGATGCAGGGTCGCATCGAGCCGGCGGGCCAGCTCGATGACGGCCTGGGTGCCTTCCACGTTGGCCGCCCGCTGCTCGGCTTCACCGGCGGTGATGTCGTAGATCGCCGCGCAGTGCACCACATGGTCGACCGTGCCCAGCGCGGCGGTCGCCTCCCCGGTCAACCCGAGCTGCGGCTCAGTCAGCTCACCGACCAGTGGCTTTGCTCGATCACCCCAGGCTTCGGCCAGGCGCTCGAAGCGGCTCAGCGAGGCGCGGCGAACCAGGACCCACACGTCGGCGTCGGGATTGGCGTCTAACAGACGGGACACCACGCGGCGCCCAATAAACCCGGTACCGCCGGTAACGACATAGCGCATGCAAGACATGGTGCGCTGGGTATGGCCACACGTCAACGCAGTGTGACGTGATCGTTCGCGAGCATCAATCGGGGGATTGACGTGGCCATATCGAGAGAGCAGTATTCATCACACGATGACTTCATCATATGATGAATTATTCGCGAGCGGCCTGAACCACCAAAACCGGAAGGGGCCATCGATGACGGGATATATAGCCGCGCTGGCGATCGTGCTGCTGCTCGGCACGGTGCTGGCCCGAGTGTTCCTGCTCCGACGGGCCGGGACGCAGGCGATGCATTTCGGCCGGCTGGACAAGACGGACTTTCTGATCCCCGCGGTGATGCTGTTCTACTTCTACACAGTCTTTGCCGCCGCGTTCCATTGGCCGTTGGTCAGCACTCAGCTGTTCTTCAACTCGGCCGCCATAGCGTGGATCGGTGTCGGACTGTGTTACGTCGGACTGTTGGTGTTGTTCGCCAGCCTGGTGTCGTTTGGCAGAAGTTTTCGGGTCGGCATCGACGTCGATCAGCCCGACAAGCTGGTGACCACAGGCATTTTCGCCGTCAGCCGCAACCCGATCTACGTCGGGTTCGCATGTGTGTTGGTCGGTCAGTTTCTGGTGTTTCCCAACTGGGTTCCGCTGGCCTACCTCGGCGCTGGGTTCTTACTCTTTCACCGGCAGGTGTTGCGCGAGGAAAGCTTTATGCGCCAACACTATTCCGAGGAATATGTGGAGTATTGCCGACGCGTCAGGCGGTATCTCTAGACCGATGCGCGGGACGGCGCCACCAGATCTTTTTCTTCCGAGTCGTCCCACAGCAGCAGCTGGCGGACGGCCGGGCGCGATCCGTACGGCTGCAGCATCGAACTCGCGGGACGTGGGCGCACCCGCAACGGCCACCAGAACCACCGACCGAGCAGGGCGGCGATCGACGGCGTCATGAACGACCGGACGATCAGGGTGTCGAACAGCAGACCGAGACCGATGGTGGTGCCGATCTGACCGAGCACCTGCAATCCGCTGAACACGAATCCGCACATGGTCACCGCGAAGACCAGGCCGGCGGCGGTCACCACCGAGCCGGAGCCCGCCATGGCGCGGATGATCCCGGTTTTCAGCCCTGCGTGGATCTCCTCTTTGAAGCGGGATATCAACAGCAGGTTGTAGTCGGACCCAACGGCCAACAGGATCATGACCGCCAAAGCCAATATGACCCAATACAATTTGATGCCCAGTAGGTATTGCCACACCAGCACCGACAGCCCGAACGACGCGCCCAGCGATAGCGCCACCGTACCGACGATCACGATCGCGGCGACCAGGCTGCGGGTGATGAGCATCATGATCAGCAGGATCAGGCTCAGCGATGCGGTCGCGACGATCAGCAGGTCGTAGCGGTCCATGTCCTCGATGTCTTTGTAGGTCGACGCGGTGCCACCGAGATAGAAGCTGGCGCCGGACAGGGGAGTGTTCTTCACTGCCTCGTGCGCGGCGAGCTTGATCGGATCGACGTGGGAGATCGCGGCGGGCTCAGCCGGATCGCCTTCATGGGTGATGATCATCCGGGCCGCTTTGCCGTCCGGTGAAACAAACAGCTTCAGGCCACGCTTGAAGTCAGGGTTGGTGAATACCTCGGGAGGCAGATAGAACAGGTCGTCGTTCTTGGCCTTGTCAAAAGCCTGCCCCAGCGCGGCCGGATTGTCGTTCGCCAGTTCGGATTGCTTGTTGATACCGAGGTTGGTGGCGTAGTTCTTCAGCGTCAGTTCGCGGTTGACTTCCTGGCTGGCGATCTGTGGCGGGATCAGCCCGACCAGTTGCGGCTGGAGCGCGTCGAGCTTGTCCAGGCTCGCCGTCAGGTCTTCGAACTTCTCGGTGAGCTGATCGATGCTGTCGATCGACTCGAAGGTATTGCGCAGCGCGAAGCAGATCGGGATGTCGTAGCAATGCTTTTCCCAGTAGAAGTAGCTGTGCAGTGGCCGGAAGACGTCGTCGAAATTCGCCAGCTTGTCGCGCACCTCGCCGATGATCGCCAGCGTCTCGTGGAACTTTTGCGTCTCGTCATGTGTCGCGGTAGCAAGTTGCTGCTGCAGGGTGTACTGCTGCTGCAAGATTGCGATCGTCTTGTCGAGTTCCTCTGATTGGCGCATCAAGTCGTGCGCGCGGTCCGCTTGATACTTGAGGTTCTGCACCTGACCAATGCTTTGCTGGCTGATTTGGAACGCGATCGAACTGTGGTCGAGTGGAGCGCCCAACGGCCGGGTGATCGACTGCACCTGCGCGATGCCGGGGATGTGGACGATGTTCTTGGCCACCTTGTCCAGCACGAGCATGTCGGCCGGATTTCGGAGGTCGTGGTCGGCCTCGATCATCAGCAGCTCGGGCTCCAACCGGGCGCGCGAGAAGTGCCGCTCGGCGGCGGTGTATCCGACGTTGGCCGGAGCGTTGGCGGGGATGTACGGCCGGGTGTCGTAGCTGGTCTTGTAGCCCGGCAGGGCGAGCAAGCCGATGAGGGCAACCGCGATGGATACCACCAGAATTGGCCCGGGCCAACGGACAATCGCGGTGCCGATGCGACGCCAGCCGCGGGTCTGCAGCACTCGCTTGGGGTCGAAAAGGCCGAAATGGCTGGCAACCACCAGGATGGCCGGACCGAGGGTGAGCGAGGCTGCCAGGGCGACCAGGATCCCGATCGCGGCGGGCGGGCCCAAGCTCTGGAAGTAGGGCAGCCTTGTGAAAGCGAGGCACGCGACCGCGCTGGCGACCGTCAGACCCGAGCCGAGGACAACGTGCGACGTGCCGTGATACATGGAGTAGTAGGCGTCTTCGCGATCTTCGCCCGCTGAGCGTGCTTCGTGATAGCGGCCGACGAAAAATATCGCGTAATCCGTTCCGGCGGCGACCACCAGCAGGGTCAACAGGTTGGTGGCGTACGTCGACAGTGGGAGAATCCCGATATTGCCAAGGAAGGCAACGAATCCCCGCGCCGCGGCCATCTCGATCAGGACGGTCGCCAGCACCAGGAGCGTGGTGGAAAACGATCGATAGACGAAGAACAGCATCACCGCGATCACGCCGACAGTGAGTGCGGTGACCTTGTCGGTTCCCTTACTGCCTGCGGTGAACTGGTCGGCGATCAGCGGGGCAGCGCCGGTCAGGTAGGCCTTGACCCCTGGCGGCGGCTGCATGTGGTCGATGGTGCTGCGGACCACGTCGACGGATTCGTTGGACAGCGCTTCACCCTGGGCTCCGTTGAGGAAGAGCTGCACATAGGCGGCCTTGCCGTCGCTGCTCTGGGATCCCGCAGCCGTCAGCGTGTCGCCCCAGAAGTCCTGGATGTGCTGGACGTGCTTCTTGTCCTGTTCCAGCTTGTGCACCATTTGGTCGTAAAATTTGTGCGCGTCAGCGCCCAGCGGCTTGTCGCCCTCGAGGACGATCATCGCGGAGGAGTCGGTGTCGAACTCGTGGAACACTTTTCCGATGTGCTTGAACGCCTGATACGACGGAGCCTCGGGAGAGCTGAGGCCGACGTTGTGCACCCTGCCGACTTCTTCCAGTTGCGGCACAACGATATTCGGAATCGCTGCTAACGCCAGCCAGAACAACAGGATCGGCACGGCAAGACGGTGAATGAGATGCGGGACGCGTGGCCGGCGCACGCTGTGGTTGCTCATCCGGACTTGTCCAGGCAGAAGGTGTAGGCGCTCAACTCGTTCACGGTCCTTTCGTCCTTGACGATGCCGTTGACGGTGATGCGGCACCCCAACGTGCTGCCGTTGCCCTGGGCAACGACGTTGGCGATGACCGCGGGGTCGGTGGTGGTGATCGTGTAGGACCAGGGCAGCGGGGTGTTATCGACCCGTTGCGGCGCGGCGTGGACGTCCTGATAGTTGATGGTCGCTGTGGCGCCGGGATTGCCGAAGACCTCATAGACGACTTGTTTGGGGTTGAACGGAACGATCTCATTCGAGGCGCCGCCGCCGTCCGCGGTGTTCCTGCTCGAACCGAAGGCGTCGTGCAGTCGATAGACCGCGAAGCCCGCCAAGGCGACCACGGCAACGGTGACGAGAATCATCCACCGTCGCCGGACCAGACCGCCAATCGAAAAGCCTTTCATCCGTTTGCCTTTCGGTGCCGGGTCAGGCTGGGGATGATGACCTCGTCGACCAAAGCTTCCACCGTCTGCTCGTTGGGTGGGCGGTTGGGCATGATCGACCGGAAGATCAGGTATCCGGGCAACAGGTCCCAGAGCTCGTCGCTGATCGCGGCGGCGTCGATCTCACCGCGAAGGACCGCGTCACGCAGGACTTCCTGCAAGAGGGCTTTCCGTTGATCCAGAAACTGCGACTGCATGGCGTCGTGCAACGCAGGATGACGCGATATCTCGACCATGACGGCGCGGATGATGCCGGCCTGCGCGTGGGTCTGCTGGCTGATCGTGTGTCCTAGGCGCAGCAGATCGCCGCGCAGTGTGCCAGTTTCGGGATGAACGGCGACCTGCCGGCAGCCCTCGATGAACGCGGCCAGCACCAGTTCGGCCTTCGACGGCCAGCGCCGGTAGACGGTGGCCTTGCTGGCCCGGGCCCGCGCGGCAACGGCGTCCAACGTCAACCGGTCGTAGCCGTGTTCCTGCAGCAGCTCCAGGGTGACCTCGAGCAACTCGGTTTCACGCGGCGACCACGGTGAAGCCGCCATACCGCGCTGAGTCGTCCCGGTCACAGCGCCTAACCCTAGGGGTTAGAGGGCAGTACTGTCCAGTACCGTACCGCTGCGGATCTGCCCGTGAGGCTCAGTAACTGAAGTCGCGGATCCCGTCCCAGTCGACCAACGTCCATCCCATTGCGGGGCTGCCGGTGATCACCACGCGACCAACGTTCGACAGCGGATGGGTCTTTACCAGACTGTCCTTGGGGTTTTTCACGTTCATCAACGTCCAGTACATGATCGACTCGCGAGACGAGAACGCCACGGGTTTGGCGTGACCCTCGTCGTAAATCTTCTGCACCGCCGCAGTGAACTGGTCATTGAACTGATCACCGTTGACCGAGCCGGGAATGGCGTTTTGGATATCACCGTTCAGCCAGTCGGCCGGTGCAAGCAGATGGGGCGAGCATGTGGAGTCCAACCATCGATCGTGATCGGTTTGTACGCACGCCCCCTTCGACGGTGTGTGGTTGTACCTGCCCGCGTTGATCTCGTTGAGACCGGACAGGATTTCGACGGTCTTGCCGAGCGCGTGGGCCAGGGGCGCAGCGGTCTGCTGGGTACGGGCCATCTGGGAGGCATAGACAGCGTCGAAACTGTTGCGGGAGAGCTGGTGTGCCAGCTGCTCTGCCTGTGCCCGGCCTTCCTCGGTCAGATCCGGACCGGGAATGTCGCTGTCGATTATCTTGGCGACGTTGGCTTCGGACTCGGCATGCCGGATGAAGGTCAGCGTGATGCTGCGCGGCTGTGACCCGCCCGAGCAGGCGCTGGCGAATACCATCACGGCGAGCGCGACTAGTGCGGCGGCTTTGCTGATCGCGGTGCGATTTTGCATGGCGATAGCCTGCCTTGTCGGCGGCTTCGATGTGGCGGTTTCATAGGTTTGCCATGGTTAGCCGGACGAATCTGACCGAGAGGAGACCCGCATGGCGATCGACCCGAATGCCGTCGGGGCGACGACCGAACCCATGTTGTTCGAGTGGACCGACCGCGACACCCTGCTGTATGCCCTCGGGGTGGGCGCCGGCCTCGACGATCTGAAGTTCACCACCGAGAACAGCCATGGCATCGACCAGCAGGTGCTGCCCACCTACGCGGTGATCTGCTGCCCGGCGTTCGGTGCGGCGGGCAAGGTCGGATCGTTCAATTGGGCGATGCTGCTGCATGGTTCGCAAGGCATCCGGCTGCATGCGCCGCTGCCGCCCGCCGGGAAACTGTCGGTGGTCACCGAGGTGGCCGACATCCAGGACAAGGGCGAGGGCAAGAACGCGATCCTGATGCTGCGCGGCCGCGGCAGTGATCCCGACACCGGCACGCTGGTCGCCGAAACGACGACGACGCTGGTGATCCGCGGCGAGGGCGGCTTCGGGGGACAGCCGGGCGAGCGTCCCGTCGCCCCGGAGATTCCCGATCGCGAGCCGGATGCCCGGGTCGCGCTGCCGACGCGTAAAGACCAGCCGCTGATCTACCGGCTCTCCGGCGACCGCAATCCGCTGCACAGCGATCCCTGGTTCGCCAAGGAGCTGGCCGGCTTCCCGGAGCCGATCATGCACGGGTTGTGCACCTACGGGTTCTCCGGTCGCGCGCTGGTCGCCGAACTCGGCGGCGGCGACGCCCACGCCATCACGGCCATCGAGGCCCGATTCACCAAACCGGTGTTTCCCGGCGAGACGCTGACGACACTGATCTGGCGCACCGGGCCAGGCAGAGCGGTGTTCCGCACCGAAGCGGCCGGGCCCGACGGCAGCAACGCCCGGCTGGTGCTCGAGGACGGCGCGGTGGAGTACACCGAGGTTTAGCCGGACCGTCGGTGCGGCACTCTGCGGCCATGGCATTCAAACTCACCTACAGCGACGGGCATGAAACCAACTACGACGACGACACCAAATGGGAAGTCGACGACGGGGTCCTTAAGTTAGGGAAAGAGTCCGGAAAGTGGTCGGTCTTCCTCTCCCCGAGTCATTGGGCCACCCTCGAGCTAGCGACCGGCAAAGACGACAAAGGCGAGGGCAAGCACGAAGAGCGCGACGCCGAAGACGAGGACAAGAAGGACAAGAAGGACAGCTGAGCGTTCGGCGTCAGCCGACGGCAGTCAGGGAGGGCCCAGGCGTGCGCGAATACGACGGGATCGCCTCCCGGATAGTCGGTGTAGAAGAGCGAAAACTGTTCTGCTGTCGTGATATACGGCATGGTCGGCACCTATCCCGGTAGCTTGTCGAGGAAGCCGACGACGCGGGCCAGTCGTCCGTCGGCCCCAACGGCTGCGACGTCGAACCCGATCACCAGCGGGTCATCCCCGTTGCGGCCCAGGCCCCAGGTGAAGCGGGCGACGTCGTGATGAGCATCGACCGGGCCGGCTAACGCGAAGACGTGATCCGGGAATTGGCCTTGGGTGGCGGCGATTGCGGCATCGATCGCGTCGTGGCCGTGGGCGTCGACCAGCGGATCGACGTAGCTGGCATCCTCGGCCCACGTCTTGGCGATCAGATCGCGTCGCGTGGCCGAGTCGGTCTCGTTCCAGCAGGCCAGGTATCGGTCGATCACGTCGTTCATGGAAGCATCCTTTCGATGGGTGAAAACCCGATCGTGTAGTTCTCAGTGCGCCCTGTCGATTACCCGCGAGGTAATCGTCGCGACGACGCGGCGCGGCTAGCATCGGGGCGATGACCACCCTGACCCGGAACTCGCGCGCCACCCCGGCAGTCGGTCAGCTGCTGCGCGAATGGCGGGAGCGACGCCGAATCAGCCAGCTCGACTTGTCGATTCAGGCCGAGATCTCCGCTCGACATCTGAGCTTCGTGGAGACCGGACGCTCGCAACCGACCTCGGGAATGATCCTGCGACTTAGCGAGCAACTCGACGTGCCGCTGCGAGAACGCAACGCGCTGCTGCTGGCTGGGGGTTACGCACCCGCCTATCCCGAGCATTCGCTGGACGAGCCGGAGCTGACCAGGCTGCGTGCCGCGCTTCGGCAGATCCTCACCGGCCACGAGCCGTATCCGGCGCTGGTGATCAACCGATGGTGGGAAATGCTGGACGGCAACGCCGCAGTCGCCGTCCTGATCGACGGATGCGACCCCGCTCTGCTCGAGCCCCCGATCAACGCCTTGCGCGTCTCGCTGCACCCGGACGGGATGGCGTCTCGCATCGTCAATCTGCCCGAGTGGCGGGCGCATATCCTCGAGCGGCTGCACCGCCAAGTCCAAGCGACGCGCGATCCTCGGCTGGCCGAGCTGCTGTCAGAGCTGCGAAGCTATCCCGGGGGCGAAGCCGAACGCCCCGAGCCTACCGACGTTGCCGTTCCACTACGCTTGCGGCACAACGGAAAAGAGCTTGCATTCTTCAGCATGACCGCGGTCGTCGGAGCCCCGCTGGATGTCACCGTCGCCGAAGTGGCGATCGAGTCCTTTTATCCCGCCGACGCGAACACCGCGGCGGCGTTGCAGGCACTAGGAAAGTGAGCCGATGACCGACACCGCCGCAACCGAGATGATTCACGGGCTGGTCCCGCTGTCCGTGACGCTTGGCATCACCGCGGACGCCGCCGGCCCCGATGAGGTTGTGCTGAGCCTGGATTGGGCGGAGAGCCTGACGACCGGAGGAGGCGTGCTGCACGGCGGCATCGTGATGGCATTGGCGGATACGTCCGGCGCGGTGTGCGCGTTTCTCAATCTCCCCGAGGGCGCGGGTGGAACGACCACTATCGAATCGAAGACCAATTTCTTTGCCGCCACCCGCTCCGGCACGGTCAAGGCGCACAGCAGGCCGCTGCACGTCGGACGGCGCGTCATCGTGGTGGAGACGGAGATCCGCGGCGACAACGGCAAACTGGCCGCCAAAACCATTCAGTCACAAGCGGTTTTGTGATCGAGCTGGTCCGCTAGCCGCTCGGTGAATTCGCGCACCCGGCCGGGGTTGTCCAGCGCGTAGCGGGCGGCGGTGGCACGGTCCCCGTCGTCGCTGTGCCGCACCAGAATGGCGATGCCGTCGTCGGCTATCGCGTCGAAGGCATCCTCGTCGGTGATGTCGTCGCCGAGATAGATCGGCAGCAGCGGGCCATCGCCGTCATTGTCGCGGATGTAGTCGAGCACCCACCGCAACGTTTTCCCCTTGTCCCAGTCGACATCTGGGCGTAGCTCGATGACCTCGCGGCCGGTCGTCACCCGTAGGGCGGTTCGTTGCCCGGCGCTGCGCACCGCCGCGGCCACCTCGCCGACGCGGTCGCGCGCGGCATTGCGGTAGTGCACGGCGACACCAAATCGCTTGTGTTCCACGACGACTCCCGGAATGTCGCCGAGCTGGTCGGCGAGCGCGGCTGCCACCTCGGCCAGCACCGGAACACTCGCCGCGGCCTCGGAATTCTCGTGATGTGCCCCGTCGGGCCCGGTCAGCTCGAAACCATGGCTGCCCGCGTACCAGAGGCCGGGTAGGCCGATTCGCTCGCGCACGTCGGCCAAGTCGCGACCGCTCAGGATCGCCACCGGACACCGGGCGCTCAGCGCCGTCAGCGCCTCGGCCGCGCCGTCAGCCAGTCGCGCGGTGTCGGGATCGTTGACGATCTCCGACAGGGTGCCGTCGAAGTCATAGAACACCGCGGGTTGTGCCGGGACGTTCGTCGCCTGCATGCCGTCGGGCAGTTCGGACATCCGCCGATCGCCGGTGCGGACCTCGATGGCGCTTTGCCCGGCTCCGATGTCGATGACCAGCGCGAAACCGGCGGCCCGTGCGGCCGATGCGCTCTCCTTGCTGGACGTCGCGACCGCGCAGCGCCCCGGCCGCACCGCCAGGTCGTCGGCCGACTCGACGAGGGCGGCGGCATCGGATCGACCGACGCGGACACCGGCGTCGCGCAGGTGCGCGGCCAGGGCGGGGTCGGGCTCACCGTCGAAGAGCACGGCGTCCAGGCGGCGTGGGTCGATGATGACCGACATTGCCCGCCCTGCCTTCCCGGCCCGCCGTCGCGGTGCCAGTAGTCAGGTTAGTCGGTGATCGTCAGACGGATTTCTTGTCGAACAGCAATACCGAGTCGTGGGTGAGCATCTCCAGGCGTGCGACCGCGGTTGTGATGCCATCGGCCAGTTCCTCGATGTCGGCCCCTGCGTCGTAGTCGGCGGTGATGCCGAACACCAGATCGTCGGCGTAGCTCAGCACCGCGACGCCGGTGCGCAGCTGCAAGGCGATCGGCGAGATCGGCAGCAGCCGGCTGACCGTGCGGCCCATCATCTCCAACCGGCGGTGCGGGCCCGGGACATTGGTCGCCAGCGTCACGATGCCGCGTTGTGGCAGGCGGGTGAGCACGCGAATCAACCACGAGGACAACATGAATGGGACATAACCGGTCACCGATACCGCCATGTTGCCGGCCTGTTTCTGGCCGCCCTGCTTGGTACGGGTCATCCGCCTGTGCACAGTGCGCAGCTGCTGATGCGGGTCGCCCTCGTCGACTGGCAGATAGGGCAGCATGATCGAGATTTTGTTGCCCGGCTTGTCCGCAGAATCGGGGGAGCGGACGGACACCGGTACGAGCGTGCGCAGCGAGTTCGGTCGCGGCTCCTCGCCGCGACGGAGCAGAACGCGGCGATAGCCTTCGGTGATCGCGGCCAGCGCGACGTCGTTGATCGTGACGTCGAACTTGTGGCAGACCTCTTCGACATCGGCAAGGGGGACCCGGACCGCACGGTACCGGCGCATCGATGTCACTGGCCCGACCAGCGACGACCCTGCGGTGGGCCGCATCAGGCCGCCGGCGATCTCAGACGCGCCGCCGACAGTGCGGGTCAGCGTGTTGGCGATGCCGGTGGCGGTTCGCCAGAGATTGCCCAACGGGTTGGTGCGCGGCGGGTTCTCGGGTACCGGCGTCAGATGCGGGTGCCGCCTGCCCCGCTTGGCGACAGTGGGTCGCGCAAAGACGTCGCCGTCAAACTCATCGCACAGCCGGGCGAGGATGCGGGTCGCCGAGATCCCGTCGGCCATGCAGTGGTGGGCCTTCATCAACATCGCCCACCTGTTGCCCTTCAGGCCTTCGATGACCCAGCACTCCCACAGTGGGCGATCGCGGTCCAGTCGGCGCTCCAGTACATCGGCGACGACGCGAAACAACTCGTCGTCGTCGCCCGGGCGTGGCAGTGCGATCCGGCGCACGTGACGGCTGATGTCGAAGGCGGGATCCTTGACCCAGTGTGGGGCCGCCACGTCGAAAGGTTGGGTGCGCAACATCTGGGTGCATCGTGGGATCGACTGAACGCGTTCTGCCAGAACGGCTTTGAATTCGTCGTATTTGGGCGCCCTGCCATCGATGACGGCGATCGCGCCGATCGCCAAGCTGACATTGCGGTCCGAATCTTCGGCCATGAGGAAGCCTGCGTCGAGCGTGTTGAGTTGCTCCACGAATCGTCACCGCCTGTGCTGGGGCCGTCGCTTGGGTTGCGTCCGAGTATCGGCGGTGACCAGTGGTCAGAGGTGGCGGCGACATTAATTCGTGTAAACAACTGGGGTCGGTTGTGTGGCAACGCAGTTGGCGCTCGCATGCTTTCTCAGACTCTGAGAGTTTCTGAGAACTAACCGAATTGGCTGCGGGGTGTCGATATCGTTGTGCCGGGCGATAATTGGTCAGGTGAGAGATCGGGTTGCGGCCCGCAGCTCGTCGAGAGCTGCTAATGCGTAGTGCGCCAGCGGAGTGTCGTCGTCGGCCTTCAGCCATCGCGCAAAGCCCTGTTTGAACGCGAGGACGCCGAGCTCGCACGCGAGGTGTGCGATGAGCTCGGGTACACCTCGGGCGAGCAACGCGTCTGTCATCGCTGCCGCGAGGCCAACGACCTTGAGGGCGTCGCGCTCCTGTAGCTCGACATTGGCCGCGACGGCCGCGGTGATGCGGGGGGCGAGCTCGCGGTTCATCGGACCCATCGCATTGGATGCGCGCTCGAGCCCGGCCGCGACCGCCTCCAGTGGGGTCGCGTCCTGGGGTGCCTCCGCGATGCCCTCGGTCAGCAGTCGACCGAGCGTCTGTTGGCCGGCGACCAGGATCTCGCGCTTGTCGGGGAAGTGACGGAAGAAGGTGCTCTTCGTGACGCCCGCGCGCTCGGCGATCTGGGCGACCGTGGTGGAGTCGTAGCCCTGCTCGTTGAACAGATCCACCGCGGCGAACACGAGTCGCTCCCGTGCTCCAGGTTCCCACCGCGCCATGCATCCATGTTAGTGATGGGACTCTTATCCCATTACGGTGCTACGGTGATGAGACAAAAGTCCCATCACAGTCTGGGGGAATTATGCACGTTTTCGTCACCGGAGCTACAGGCCTGATCGGCTCGGCGGTAGTCGCCGAATTGCTCGGCAACGGTCACACCGTCCTCGCGCTCGCACGTTCGGATTCGTCCGCCGCCACCGTGCAGGCCGCCGGCGCCGAGCCTCATCGGGGAGAACTTGCCGACCTGCCCGCGTTGCGCGCGGGTGTCGAGCGGGCGGACGGGGTGATTCACCTGGCTTTTAGCCACGACTTCGACAACCCCGGGGCCCTGGCGGGTGCGGTCGCCGAGGAAACCGCCGCGATCGGTGCCCTGGGCGAGGCGCTTATCGGCAGCGGCCGTCCGTTCGTCACCGTCTCGGGGACCCCGGTGGTGCCGGGCCGCAGCTCGACGGAGGCCGATCCGCCGTCGACGGATGGGCCGGTCGGCGGTCGCGGCCGTGCAGTGCTCGCGATGCTGGATCTGGCCCGACGCGGCGTCCGGACGGCGGCGGTACGTCTGCCGCGCACGGTGCACAACGAGGGCGAAGGCGGATTCGCCGGGATTCTCACCGCGGCGGCGCGTGCCAACGGGGTGGTGGGCTATCCGGGCGACGGTGCCCAGCGCTGGCCGGCAGTGCACGCGCTCGACGCGGCCGTGCTCTTCAGGCTGGTGTTGGAGAAGGCGCCTACCGCGACGGCGTGGCATGCGGTGGCCGACGAGGGCGACATGGTTCGTGACATCGCGGCGGTCATCGGCCGGCGCCTGGGGCTTGAGGTACGGGCCGTGCCGAACGAGACGTTCGGGCCGCTCGGCGCGGTCTTCGCCGCCGATCAGCCGTCGTCGAGTGCACATACCCAGCAGACGCTGGGGTGGCGGCCGCGGCAACCGAGCCTGCTCGAGGACCTGGAGAACATCCAGCCCTGATCGAACATATATTCGATACACTTGTCGGGTGGGGTGGAGCAATGGGCCGCCGGGCTGGTCGGAGATGGAGCGGGTGCTCTCCGGCAAGCCGCGCCGTTCCGGCACACCGACTGTGTGGACCCCGGCGGACGAGGCCCCCTGGTCGCGCAAGCGGGTGGCCTACCAGCCACCGGACGAAGACCGGCCGGCTCGGTCGTCCATCCCATACGCCGAGCTACACGCGCATTCGGCGTACAGCTTCCTCGACGGGGCCAGCGCGCCGGAGGAGTTGGTCGAAGAGGCGGTGCGGCTGGATCTGCGGGCCATCGCGCTGACCGACCACAACGGGCTCTACGGCGCGGTGCGGTTTGCCGAAGCGGCGGTGGAACTGGACATGCAGACGGTGTTCGGCGCGGAGTTGTCGCTGGGGTCCGGCGCCCGGACAGACGATCCGGATCCGGCCGGCCCACATCTGCTGGTGCTGGCGCGGGGACCGGAGGGTTATCGCCGGCTGTCTCGGCAGTTGGCCGTGGCGCATCTGGCCGGCGGCGAGAAAGGCAAGCTGCGCTTCGACTTCGACGCGCTCACCGAGGCGGCGGGCGGCCACTGGCAGATCTTGACCGGTTGCCGCAAAGGTCACGTCCGCTCCGCGCTGTCCACCGGCGGCCGGGATGCGGCCTCGGCGGCGTTGGCCGATCTGGTGGATCGATTCGGCTCCGATCGGGTCAGCGTCGAGTTGACCCACCACGGCTGCCCGGTCGATGACGACATCAACAGCGAAATGGCCTTGCTGGCAAGGCGATTCGGGCTCACCTGCGTGGCGACCACCGGCGCGCATTTCGCCGGTCCGTCACGTCGGCAACTGGCGATGGCGATGGGCGCGATCCGGGCCAGGCAGTCGCTGGACGAGGCGGCCGGCTGGCTTGCCCCGTTGGGCGGTTCGCATCTGCGCTCCGGTGAGGAGATGGCGCGGCTGTTCGCGCAGCACCCTGAGGCAGTGACCGCCGCGGCCGAACTCGGCGAGCAGTGCGCCTTCGGCCTCGCGCTGATCGCGCCGCAGTTGCCACCGTTCGACGTTCCCTCCGGGCACACCGAAGACAGCTGGTTGCGTGAGCTGACGATGGCTGGGGCCGAGCGTCGCTACGGCCCACGGTCACAGGCCCGCCAGGCGTATACCCAGATCGAGTACGAGCTGAAAATCATTGAGCAACTGAAGTTTCCGGGGTACTTCCTGGTGGTCTATGACATCACCCGATTCTGCCGGGAGAACAATATCCTGTGTCAGGGCCGGGGATCGGCGGCCAACTCGGCGGTCTGCTACGCGCTCGGGGTCACTGCGGTCGACCCGGTGGCCAACGAGTTGCTGTTCGAGCGCTTCCTGTCGCCGGAACGCGACGGCCCGCCCGACATCGACATCGACATCGAATCGGATTTGCGCGAAAACGTCATCCAGTACGTCTACGACAAATACGGCCGCGACTACGCCGCCCAGGTCGCCAACGTGATCACCTACCGCAGCCGAATCGCGGTGCGCGACATGGCTCGGGCCCTGGGCTTCTCACAAGGACAACAGGACGCCTGGAGCAAGCAGATCAGCCACTGGAGTGGACGTCCGTCGGACATCGACGGCATCCCCGAGCAGGTGATCGAACTGGCCGATCAGATCCAGAACCTGCCCCGGCACATGGGCATCCATTCCGGTGGCATGGTGATCTGCGACCGGCCGATCGCCGACGTCTGTCCGGTCGAGTGGGCACGCATGGAGAATCGCAGCGTGTTGCAGTGGGACAAAGACGATTGCGCGGCAATCGGTTTGGTGAAGTTCGATCTGCTCGGACTCGGCATGCTCTCGGCGCTGCACTACGTCATCGACCTGGTGGACGAGCACAAGGGCATCAAGGTCGACCTGGCCACGCTGGACCTGTCCGAACCGGCGGTCTACGAGATGTTGTCTCGCGCCGACTCCGTCGGGGTGTTCCAGGTGGAGTCGCGTGCGCAGATGGCTACGTTGCCGCGGCTGAAGCCGCGGGTGTTCTACGACCTGGTGGTCGAGGTGGCGTTGATCCGGCCCGGGCCCATCCAGGGCGGATCGGTGCACCCGTACATCCGGCGGCGCAACGGTCTCGACCCCGTTGTCTACGACCACCCGTCGATGGAGCCGGCGCTGCGGAAGACGTTGGGAGTGCCGCTGTTTCAGGAGCAGCTGATGCAGCTTGCGGTGGACTGCGCCGGCTTCACCGGCGCCGAGGCCGATCAGCTGCGCCGTGCCATGGGCTCCAAGCGGTCGGCCGAACGCATGCGACGGTTGCGCAGCCGGTTTTTCGATGGCATGCGAGAATTGCACGGCGCTTCCGACGAGGTGATCGACCGGGTCTACGAAAAGCTGGAGGCGTTCGCGAATTTCGGGTTCCCGGAAAGCCATTCGCTGAGCTTCGCGTCGCTGGTCTTCTATTCGTCGTGGTTCAAGCTGCACCATCCCGCGGCGTTCTGCGCCGCGCTGCTGCGTGCGCAGCCGATGGGCTTCTATTCGCCGCAGTCGCTGGTGGCCGACGCTCGCCGGCACGGTGTCACGGTGCACGGTCCGTGCGTGGCTGCCAGCCTGGTGCATGCCACGCTGGAGAACTCCGGAACCGAGGTGCGGCTGGGGCTGGGCGCCGTCCGTCACATCGGCGAAGACCTGGCCGAGAAACTGGTCGAAGAACGAAAAGCGCACGGCCCCTTCACTTCTCTGCTGGATTTGACGACCCGGGTCCAGCTGTCCGTGCCGCAGACCGAGGCGTTGGCCACCGCGGGCGCGCTGAACTGCTTCGGGATGTCGCGGCGCGAGGCGCTATGGGCGGCCGGCGCAGCCGCCACCCAACGGCCGGATCGCCTGCCGGGAGTGGGCTCGTCGTCGCATGTCCCGTCCCTGCCCGGGATGAGTGAGATGGAGTTGGCCGCGGCTGACGTATGGGCCACCGGCATCTCGCCGGACAGCTATCCGACCCAGTTCCTGCGGTCGGACCTCGACGAGTTGGGAGTGATACCCGCCGCCGACCTGCTGTCGGTGCCCGACGGCAGCCGGGTGCTGATCGCCGGGGCGGTCACCCATCGGCAGCGCCCCGGGACGGCGCAAGGGGTGACGTTCATCAACATCGAGGACGAGACCGGGATGGTCAACGTGCTCTGCACGCCGGGGCTGTGGGCCCGTCACCGCAAGCTAGCCCAGTCGGCGCCGGCGCTGCTGATCCGCGGCCAGGTCCAAAATGCCAGTGGCGCAGTCACCGTCATGGCCGAGCGATTCGGCGAGCTGACGCTGAAGATCGGATCGAAGTCCCGCGACTTTCGGTGAGTTCTATGCGCCCGGCGTCGTCCAAACCTTGGTCGGGGTGATCGCCAACCGGGTGCTGAAAGCATCCATCGAGATCCCCTCAGCCGACTCCAACTCTCTGGCGAGCTGGCCGTACTTTGCCCAGTAGGGTGCGTCGTCCTTGCAATTCACGTCGGTTGCGTCGATCTTCGCCGTACCGCCGATAACGATGATTCCGCCGCCGTTACCGTCCGAGTCCAGGTTCAGGCTCACTTCGGGGTGCGCCTTGATGTGGGTGACCTTGGCGGCCTGCGGCATGGAGTACACCGTCAGCCTGGTGCCGTCGAAGTAGTACCAGACCAGCCGGGGCACCGGTTGTCCCGATTTGGCGACGGTGGTCAACCACCCGAAGTGGTCCGATTCGAGCCTGCTGGAAACCTCTTGTGTGAGTTCGATGCTCATGGGTCGAATGTAGTCTCCAGGCATGGCCCTTAACCTTTCTGTCGACGAACTCCTCACCACCACTCGTTCGGTCCGTAAGCGCCTCGACTTCGACAAGCCGGTGTCGCGCGAGATCCTGATGGAATGTCTCGATTTGGCGCTGCAGGCACCCACCGGCTCCAATTCGCAAGGCTGGCAATGGGTTTTCGTCGAGGATGCCGACAAGAAGAAGGCGATCGGCGAGATCTACCTAGACAACGCCCGCGGCTACCTCAACTCACCGGCGCAGGAGTACGCCGCCGGTGACACCCGTGGCGAGCGGATGCCGGCGGTGCGGGATTCGGCGACCTATCTCGCCGAGCACATCCACGAGGCGCCGGTGCTGATGATCCCGTGCATCGAAGGCCGCGAAGACAAGCAGCCGATGGGCGGCGCGGGTTACTGGGCGTCACTGCACCCGGCGGTCTGGAGCTTCTGCTTGGCGCTGCGCTCGCGCGGGCTGGGAACCTGCTGGACGACGCTGCACCTGATCCGTGGCGGCGAGGAAAAAGTCGCCGACATCGTCGGCATCCCCTCCGAGAAGTACAGCCAGGGCGGCCTTTTCCCGATCGCCTACACCAAGGGCACCGATTTCAAGCCGGCCAAACGGCTGCCCGCCGAGCAGCTCACGCACTGGAACACCTGGTAGATCAGCCGGCGAGTTGCACCCTGACCGCGACACCGCCGGAGCTGTCGCGGCTGGCGACGGCGTGGCCGTGCCGGTCGGCGCCGTCGAGGCCGACCAGCGTGATCGGCCCGCCTTCGCCGAGGAAGTTGCGCCACCACGACTTCTGGTCGGGCCACGAGACGCCGATCGTCAGGACGTCGCCGCGTCGCGAATAAGCGACCGGGGTTTCGAACGTCTTCCCGGACCGTCGCCCGACATAGCGGATCACGATGAACTTGCGCCGGAACAGCGGCGCCTCCGCAAGTTGGGTGAAAAGGGCATTCACCCAGCGGACAAATGCGCGGTCGTTGAGTCCCATTCGACCGATGCTAATCAGACTGCGCGGGTTGGATTGCGCGGTTCGCCCCCGCAAGCGGGAGGTACCCCCACCTCAGACCGCTGCGCGTTCTGCATCGTCACCGCGCGCCGGCGAAGTTCTGCTGCCGCCACGCCTCATACACCGCGACCGCGGCGGCGTTGGCCAGGTTCAGCGACCGCCGGCCGTCGAGCATCGGGATGCGCACCCGCTCGGTGATGCGCGGATCGTCGAGTGTGGCCGCATCCAATCCGGTGGGCTCCGGGCCGAACATCAGAACGTCGCCGGCTTGGTAACTGATATCGGTGAACAACTGCGTCGCATGCGCGGTGAAAGCGAACACCCGCCGCGGCGCGATTGCTGTCCACGCGGCGTCCAGTGAAGGGTGCACGGTGACCGACGCCAAGTCGTGGTAGTCCAGTCCGGCCCGACGCAGGTTTGGTTCAGACAGGTCGAAACCCAACGGCTCGACGAGGTGAAGTTCCGCTCCGGTGGCTGCCGCCGTTCGGATGGCATTACCCGTATTGGGCGGGATTCGGGGTGACACGAACATCAGGTTGAACACAACACAAGGTAGCATGTCAGACCATGAAACAACAGCGGGGACTCCGCGTCGTTGGTCGGGTTCGGCTCTCGGCCGACCGTCTGGAGAGTACGTCGGTCGAACGCCAGCGGGAGGTGATCGGGCAATGGGCCTCGGCCAACGATCACGAGATCGTCGGGTGGGCTGAGGACGTAGACGTCTCGGGCTCGGTCCGCCCGTTCGATACCCCCGGCCTGGGGCCGTGGCTCAGCGACCGCGCCCCGGAGTGGGACGTCCTCTGTGCTTGGAAGCTCGACCGCCTCGGACGTAACGCTATCCAGCTCTCGGAGCTGTTCGGCTGGTGTCAGGACCACGACAAAACCGTGGTCTCCTGCTCGGAGTCGATAGACCTCAGCAGTTGGGCCGGGCGGATGCTGGCCGGGGTCATCGCCGGGCTCGCGGAAGGGGAGCTGGAGGCAATCCGGGAGCGGACCAAGGCGAGTCGAGCGAAGCTGCGGCAGTCGGCCCGCTGGCCGGGAGGCAAGCCCCCGTATGGCTACAAAGCGGTTCCCCGCGAGGGCGGGGGATGGGTACTGGTTCAAGATCGGGAAGCGGTCTCGGTAATCCAAAGGATCGTCCGAGACCTGCTGAGCGGCACCACGTTAACCGGAGAGGCGCGCTCGCTGACCGCCGAGGGTATCTGCACCCCCGCCGACCACTACCGAGCCCAGCGGGGCCTACAGCCCCTCGGGCGGCGGTGGCAGACCACGCCGTTGCGGAACCTGCTGCGGTCCCCGGCGTTATTGGGCCGGGTCCACCACGACGGGGAGTTAGTCCGAGACGACGACGGCCAGCCGGTCCAATTCGCCGAACCTGTTGTGTCGCTGGATGAGTGGGAGCGGATACAAGCGTTCTTAGATGGCAACCGAGAGGCCCGCAAAGACGACCGCCGGTCGGATACCAGCCTCCTGTCGGGGCTGGCGTACTGCGCTGTGTGCGAGAGTCAGCTCCACCACGACCTAAACGTGGTGAAGCGTCCCGGTCGGACCTACGAGTACCGCTACCTACGGTGCAAACTTCGCTGCTCTCCGCAGATCCCGGCTGCCGAGCTGGAAGAGATGGCCGAGGATGCGTTTCTTTACGAACTAGGCGATCTCGAAGTCCGAGAGCGAGTTTGGGTGCCCGGCGACAGCAACCAAGAGGCGCTGGCCGAGGCTTTGCGAGCGGTAGACGAGCTGTCAGCCGCAGCCGGTAGGGCGACGTCGGCCACGATGCGCCGACGCCTCCAGCGTCAGCTAGACGCTCTCGACGCTCGGATAGCTGAGCTGGAAGCCCAGCCGGCCCGCGAGGCGCACTGGGAGTGGGTGCCTACGGGAGGCACCTACGGGGACGCCTGGAGGGCTGCCAAGGGTGACACAGAGGCCCGCCGAGCCCTACTCCAACGGTCGGGTATCACGTTCGCTGCCCGGAACATCGGTGGCCGGGGGAGTAAGGCCCGAGAGTTCCATATTCGCGTGCCAGAGGCGATTCGGACGGCGCCGGGGGAGCCGGCGAAAACCTGACGGATCGGCTTCCACGTCGTCCAACGGTAGCCATCATCTCGGCCTCGAACTTGTCGTAGGCGATGACCTTGGAGGCCCAGACGAAACGAGGCCCGGTGGGATTCCACCCACCAGGCCCCGCCTCTTGATGTTCAGCTAGCCGTAGCTAGACGCCCTGCGGCGAGAGCACCTGGACTGAGGCTCGGCCCCGGCCCGCGTAGCCGCCGTAGTCGACCACGATGTACCAGTGCCCGTAGTCGGGCACCTGCAACACAGCCGGCGACCGCTCGTAGTGCCCGCCCCAGCAGCGGTGCGATGCTCCGCGCTGGTAGTAGCCGAGGTTCGTGCGGTCCAACAGCCGAACGTTGGCCGCGTTACCCTCCAGCGTGACCCGGACAATCGAACCACGGTCCAGATACCCGAGATCGAACTTCAAATACTCCATTTCCATACCTCCGCGGAAGGGGGTTTGGAAACACGAGCCCGCCCTTTAAGGCCCTCCTAGGAGCCTCGCAGTTGTCGAAGGTGTACCGTCCTACAAGCATTCCCCAATGCAGAGTAGGGCGGTAAACCCTCGGCTGGCGGACTCTGTCCTCGTCGAGGGCTTCCGTCCTTCCAGGCGGCAACACTACCCCTGGGGTACGACAAGGCGACGGAACACAACAACTTGTGTTTTCGGCGTGTCGCGGGTCGATCGAGATCTCCGTGGTGTATTGCAGCGCGCTGTGTAGACCGCTTTCGTGCGATAGCGCACGCTACAGAATCCCTAGATCCCCGAGACCTTGGTTGATCTCTCTGATCCACTCCAGCGCTTTGAACGCCGGGTCCTGCGGCTCGCGGTAGCCGATCGTGATGTCCCAGCCTTTAGAGCCGTCTTGGTCCCAGCCGTAGCCGATCTTCTTGACCCGCTCCGCGAACACGATGAACGGGATCGGGAACTCCAAGACCGTTGTGCCGACCAGGTTTCCGAGCCAGAAGTGGCCGTAGCCGGGTTCTCCAACCAGGTACGGCGCGGCGTCGGACACCTTGATGGTGTGCGAGATCCGCGGGCGCGTAGCCCAGATCTGGGCGCGGACAGCCATGATCGCGGACAG
The DNA here is from genome assembly GCF_001673405.1 of Mycobacterium sp. 1245111.1. GTDB lineage: Bacteria > Actinomycetota > Actinomycetes > Mycobacteriales > Mycobacteriaceae > Mycobacterium. The sequence continues at coordinate 114,092 of NZ_LZLV01000153.1, forward strand.
CGTGAACGCTTTCGATACGCCGTCGACCCACTTCTCGAAGAGGTGGAAGTCGCCCAGCGAGGTCGGAGTGGTCTCCAGCCCCGGAAGCGGAAGCGTCCCGCCGTCTGCGGCAGCCCGCAGCGTGGGGATCTCCATGAACGCCAAAAACACGTCCTTGTAGAGGATCTGCGCGATGGCGTCCATCACGCCGCCCAGCGGCGGCAGGTCTATGGCAGTACCTATCCCACCTGTCGGCGCCAGCGCCGTGTTAATCAGCGACGTCAGGAAGTCCCCGGCCATGTTCACACCTGCCGAGATGCCCTCGTTGACGCCGGGCATCGACCCTCCGCCGGTCACGAAGGAGGTGTCCTCGGCCTCGGTGTAGGTGAACTCCGACGACTCGATCCCGGTGTAGAGACCGTCCTCGAAGATCACGTGCGGGTAGCCGGGGCTGGTGCCGAGGTACTCGGGGCGGTAGTACTGCTCGGGAGACGTTGGGTCCCCGGTGAATACGTCGATCCCCTCGGTTACCCCGTCGTCGGCTATCTGCACCGCCGCCCGGATGAACCCGGTCAGCAGCGAGCCGCCGAAGGTGGTGTTCGTGCCCCAGTTGCCGTTGTCGACGATGTCCCAGACCAGGCAGCCCTCCCGCAGCGGGATGGCTTGCGCGATGGTCTCGGTGATCGAGTTGTCCAGCTCCCCAGCGAGATCTGAGAACGGATGCGGGTCGCCTTGCGACGGCAGGTAGCGCCGACACACGACGGTGAGCTGTGCGTCCTCCAGGACCTTCTTGGCCACGTCGAACCACGACTTGAACCTGGAGAAGACGATCACCAGGTTCGAGTTGTCGGCCAGCAGCGGGAACGGTTTGACGATGTTCCGCCACGTCGCCGGGTTGAACGACAGCGGCATCCACTCGTTGATGTCGAGCGGGTTGTCCGGCAGCGTCCAGAGAGACGTCTCCAATCGGAGGATGTTGACGAACAGCGTCAAGAGGAGACACCACTTGGCCGGGCCGAAGATGACCCAGAGCTTGGGGAATTGGAGTTCCGGCCGGAGGAACGGGTTGGCCCAGCACAAGATGTGCTTCGCCTGCTCGAAGTCGTGTTTGAACGTGACTTCGAGGTAGCGGTCGCCGCCTTTGGCCTTGACGATCTTGTAGTTGACCATGAAGCCGGACCATCGAGAGCCCTGCTTGTCGATCGTGATGTGGACGTTCCGCTTGGCCCGGCCCTGGAATTTCATCACCCACCGAGCCATGTAGTGGCTCAGCGAAAGCCTCAGAGTGGCTGTGCCGGTGTCGTTCTCGATCCACTCGTAGTCGATCGAGCGCCAGCCGGCGACCTCGCCGCGGCGGTTGTAGTCGCCGTCGTAGAGCTGAACCAGCGGAGGGGCGATGCGGAGCTGCTCCAGCTTGTCGTCGCGCTCCAAGACGTCGCGCCAGAGGCGCTCGTGCTCGTCGAGCCGGGACGTGTCGTACGGCGGGTTGAGCTTGGGAGGCTTCCAATCCAGCGGCAGCGGGGAGTTACCCGAGGGAGCCCCGTCGTCGGGTTCCGCCGCTATCACCGAGTCGTAGAGGGCTTGTGACTCTTCGAGAGTCGCGAGGCCGGGCTCAGCCAAAGTTGTTGTCATAAGTGTCTTTCGGGCATGAGAAAGCCCCCCGGCTCTGATGGCCGAGGGGCTGTGCGGTCTTTGGTGGCGGGCCTAGACGGTGAGCGGCGAGTTCTCTTGCTGCCACCTGGCGTACAGGCGGTGGTATTCGGGGTCGTCTTGCGGCGTGGGCGGCGGCGGGGTCCAGGTTCCCGCTAGCCGTTGGCGAAGAATGGTCTCGATCTGCGCCGGGGTCGCCGCCGATGAGCGGCGACACCTCGGCCTGCGCCGCCTGGTGGGCGGCATACCGCTGCCTCTCGGCATCAGTCCTCCTCTAGTGAGGCTTCAAAGTTGAGTCGCGCTAGTAGCTGGCTGAGAAGCGCTCTGGCAAAACGCACTTCGCTAATCAGCGGGTGGATCGTCAACTGTCGTGCGGAGCCGAGCACAGTCGTCGGCTGGCCGGCCATCTCCTTCTCCAGCCGGTCGATCAAGTCGGCGGTCTTCGCGGCGTCGAACAGGATGCGCCGCTTATGCGGCTCGGCATCTAGGTCGAACTCGGCCACGACCGACTGCCACAGCTTGCGGCCTTGGTAGCCGAGGCCGTGCGGCATCTTGGGGGCCATCTGCATCTCCTTTGCCCCCTTGTTTTCGGGGTGAAATGAGCCCTGAGCAGGGCATCTCGTAAAAATCCAGGTTCCGAACCGCGCGCAGCAGGGCAGACGCATTACGGACCGGTCGAACACGCCCCCGGAGGGGTGCTCCCCCTGGGGGCTCAGCGGACCTGCCCAGCAGCAGGGCTGCACCTGTGTGCCTGACCCACCCGGCATGCGTGCCCGCGCCCGTGCGGCGCAGTGTGCGCCGCACCCAGCAGCTCAGGGGACGAGCGCCTAGCCGCGCTGTGCCCGTGCGGCAGCGGGCCGCACAGCGCCACACACGGCGGGCGTGTAGACAGATGCACGCCGAAGCGTGTGCTTAGTCGGCGAAGGGGTCGAACGTGACCCCGGTGTCGGCCGGCGGTGCGGTTGTTGTCGGAGTAGCGCGGTTCAGACCCAGCGGGTTGTCCCAGTCGTACTCGCTTTGCGGCTCGTCCTCCTGAGCCGAGGTGCCGATAGGCGCCGAGGCGAAGGGATCGGTTGTGCGATGCGAAGCAGAGCAGTCCCCTAGAGCCGAGCTGCCGCTCGGCAGCGAGGCGACAGGAGCATCGCTGGATGCGATGCGATGCGAAGTACACGAGATGCGATCCGAAAAGTGAGCATCGAAGTGTGGAGTCGAGTCGATAGACGAGACGTTGTGTGGATCAGAGGACGAGACAGATTCTCCGAAGACATCTGGCTCGGACTCCCTTTGTGGGTCGCCCTCCCCGATGCTGTGCATCTGGTGCACAGCTTCTCTTTCACTCCTAGAGGGAGTGCACTTCTCGTGCACTCCTCCCTTCACTTCTATGTTGTGCACTGGGTGCACAGGTAGGTGTGCACTGGGTGCACAGGGTGCTGTGTACTGAGTGCACAGGGTCTCCATCTCATCGGCTGTCCACGGTGCGTTTGTCATCCGCAGATGCCAGCGTTCCCACGCTGGTTTGGTGGGCACCTTCCCGTCCTTCGGTGGGCCGTAGTGAACCTCCCGCATCAGCCAGCCGCGCTCTTGCAGCTCGGCTATCGCGTTCGTTGCGGTCCTGCGGTTGATACCGAGTGCCTCAGCTACAGAAACCGTCGACTGGTGCCGTCCCTCGGCGTGCGACCAAACTTCCAAGGCCGTTGCTTTGGCCATCGCGGACAGCTTGTCGTCTCGGACGAGTCCCATCGGTATCGCTGCGTTCAACTGTTCTCTCACATTCCCGTGGTGCTTGACCAAATTGCGGCTGGGCATCAGCCGCAGCAGCTCTGTCCGATCGGGCAGTTTTCAAGAGGCTCGCCGCTACGTGGACACTGCCCCTCGACGCGCTTCGCAGCGTCGGACGCTATCTGGCAGTGGCATTCCCGGCACTCTCTGCGAGTTTCCAGCTCGGCTCGTAGAGTCGCTAGTTCGTGTCGTAGGCCGGCGTTGGACTCGCGGAGTCGGTCTGCTTCGGCACGGGCTCCGCGCCTCTGGTGGCGGTACTTTGCGGCCTCTTTGCGAAGCTCTGCGATGTGCGCGATGAGAGCGGGGTCGAGTCTGGTGATATCCAGCATGTTGTTTCCTATCGTGTTGTGGGCGACCTCTAGCCGCCCGGCTTTCCTGTTGTCGTGCTTAGGTTTTCAGTTGCCGCGCTTAATGGCCCGCCACTGCTCTCTGGTGAAGCCGACAGACAAGGCGGCGTTGTACAGCCGCTTCCGGTGGTCGAAGTACTCCGTTAGCGCGTCATTCAGCGCGACGGCAGCGGCCCAGATGTCCGTATCGCCGGTGGCCCTGCATACACGCATGGCCTCCTTCATCTGCTCTTCGATGAAATCGCATAGGTGGCCGCACGCCTGCCGGTCATCCTGGCCGCGGACCGTGCGGTTGCAGCCCTCGCGGATGCACATCCGCTTGCGGCCTCGTCGGCTAGGTCGTCGTGGTGCTTCGTCGTTCAAGTCTCAATCTCTCCTTTCAGCAGCAGAAACCCCGACCCTGTTGGGGGTCGGGGTCCTGCCTTCAGCGGGCTATTCAGTTGTCCCCGTGGGGGTTACATCAGGCGTGGTCGAACAGGCGAACCACGCCGGCCGGGTTGGTGACACCGAAGTCGACTCGGGCCACACCCCTGACGGCAGTGCCGTCCGACTGGAACGCGGCGTCCTTGGATGCGATGACCGTCGTTCCCTGCCTGCGCACGGTGAACAGCTGAGTCGCGTCGACGATCCACGCTGCGGTCAGAGCGTCAACGCTCCGCGAGACGTAGACGGGGACACCGCCGATGGTGAATCCGGCGTAGCCTGCGCGCCGGCTCTCATCGGACAGCGGCTGGTCCTGGACGAGATACGAGTTCGCCCCGGTTTGCGTCTTGATCTGACGCCAAGCCAATTCCACGGTCGGGTTGATGACGACCGCGGTCGGGTTGGCCCCGTTGTCCTTCGCGAGCTTGATCCCTTGCAGCACATGGTCAAACGTCGCGGATGCAACGGCGATGTCCACGTAGCTGTAGACGGTGACGCCCATCGGGAGCTGCGGTCCCTTGGTGATCGCGCTCAGCGAGAAGAACGCGTCATCGACCTTCTTGCTGATCGACCGACCGATTGAGTTGCCGATCAGGTTCGCGATCGCCGGCTGAGTGTCCGCGACGGACTCGTTAGAGACCACCGTGTAGGCCTTCACGGCCTTCGGAGTCACAACCAACTCGTCGGTCTCCGGGTCGTCCTCGGTGATGATGTCCAGCTCGCTGTACCACCCCGAAGCCACATCCCCGGTCAGCAGCGGAATGCGAATGCTTTCCGTGGTGATGGGGAGCGGGGTGGCCACAGCGGGGTTGAACGCGATCGAGTTCGACTCGATCACGATGTCGACCAGCTTGCCGTAAGACTCCGGAGTGAACGCCTGTTGGAGAGCGGCGTTAGTTACTGACATGTGTGTTTCTCCTCGAAACGGAAATGACCCCAACCCTTTTGGCTGGAGCCGGGATTTCGAAGACGGGCCACAGACCCGTTTCTATCGAGCCGCCACAGACGGCTGAGGCGCTCCGAGAGTTCGGAGCGCTGCGAGCCTCGGGAGCCGCCACAGACGGCGTCCCTTAAGCCCGAAGATCACGTAGGGCTACCGGCCCTGCAGGAGATTCGCGAACGTCGGTTGCCTCGGCGCCGGGCCTCCGTGGCCCTGCGACCTGTCCACGGCGGGCTGTGCGGGGTTCCGCGCTAGCCCGGGCCGCGACTCGATCAGCGCGGCGACCGCTTCGGCCACAGCTGCCTCGTCAACATCCCCAGCCTCGGTCAGAAGATCGGCCAGGCTGTGTTCTCCGAGCGACAGCAGGTCTCCCGGCTGAGCAAGGTCGGATGCCAGTCTCTCGACCTCTCGAAGCTGCATCGCTTCGATCCGAGCCTGAGCCGCTGAGAGAGCTTCTCGCGCTTCGTTCCGCTCGACGCGGTACCGGGCCTCCCGAGGGCCTTTTGGTTCGTCCTGAGCCGTCTCAGCCTCGGGAACAACGTCACTCTGTACGACCGCCCCCGTCTCTTGAATCGGAAGCTGAACATCGTCGGTGGTCTCCTGTGTCGCTGCGGTCATGCTGCGTTGCCTCTCTTGCGGTTCCGGCTCTCGTAAAGCGCTCGGCGTAGTTCCATCGGGTCGGTGTCTTCGGGCAGGCCAAGCCTTTTGGCGTTGGCCGCACGTTTGCCGGGGTCCAACGGCCACGGCGTGCCGCCGTTGGCGATGCAGGCGGCTTCCCAGTGCTGGCCGGATTCCTCCCACCAGACCTCGAACGGCTTACTCACTTGGAGGCCTCTGACCAGGTCGCCATGCGGACCGGCCACTCCACGCCGGCCGACGCGATCAACGCGTCAACGTCGTCTTTCGGCTCGGGAGGTTGCAGCGCTGCGGCTACCTCGGGCGATACGGCGATGGTGTCGACGTGTCTGACGATGACGTCATGGCCGCCGAAGCCCCCTCGTAGCAGTTCTAGAAACTCGTCCATCTGTTCTCTTCTCTCGAAATGGAAGAGCCCCGGTCGTGGTGACCAGGGCTCGGGTGTGCGGGATGGCTATGTCGCCATCCCTAGCGCCGCCTCGATGGCGGCGAGCTTGTGGCGTGCCTCGCGGCACTTCAGCGAGTAGCGCGATTGGGCTTCGCTTCGGCAGTCCAGGCACCGACCGTTACGACGGCGGTGCTCCGAGTGCCGGGTGCATCGGTGTGCAGGCATGTTTGTGTTCACTCTTCCGAGCGCCGCTGACGCTCGTTTGTCGGTGCGCCGGCCACAGACCGGCGAGTCGGATCAAGTGATCCTTTGAAGTCAAAAGAGAGAGCCCCCGGCCTGCTGTCCGAGGACAGGCCAGGGGCTACCCGGTGGAACTGGGGAAGTCTGGGAGCGGACGGGAGAGAGGACCGTCCGCCTCCGTAGGGTCCGAACGGACCCGTGGCGGCGCTCTGCCGAAGTCGCGTAGGCGAGCAGCACGCCAAGCCTTGGAGGGCTTTACCCTCCCATGTGTATATGCGCGTTCGTTTTCGGTGCCCGAACGCTGAAACCCCCTATTTGTGACGAGAGTCACTATCTGGGGTTCCGATCTCTCTATCCCCTCCCATATGTATATGGGCGTTCGTTTTCGACCACCGAACGCTGATACCCCCTATTTGTGACGCATCTCACATAATGTCTCTGTGCGTCCCTCGTACGCGAAAAGCCCGGAGCCACAACAGCTCCGGGCTTTTCGTAGCGAGCCGCTAGCGGGCTCTCTTTGCCTTAGCCCACGCAGCCCGTATGACTTTGGTGATGTCGTAGTCGTTCGACAGCAGCCGCCACTGCGGACCCGCGTAGAACAAGACCCGGATCGGGTAGTCGGGGTTGTACGCGCCCGGTGGTTGTTCCCACTCGTCCAGCAGTTGCAGGCCGAACTCGCGGACGTAAGCCTGAGCACGCTGCCATGAGTCGTCGCTGTCCATAGACAGCGGGCCGCGCTCCACCCACAGGTGCGTGCCGCCGACGTCGCCCACGACGTGGATCTGGTCTATCGGGTTGTCTTCCAGCACCGCGGCCATCCGCATCCCGGCTTGGTCATACTCCACTGTTGTTGCCTCTCAGTCGTTCTCGTCGGTAGGCATCCCCGGCCCGCGAGGGCCGACGACGTAGTTGGAGCACGGAGCGAGCCAACCGCCCCATGTGCCCGTCGACGGGCAGTAGTACACCTTCGACGGGTCGCAGAGGCGGACGTCGTTGTATCCACACGGGTCGGCTTGGGCCGGAGCAGCGGCGATAAGCGCGGCCCCGATCGCCAGTCCGGCGACGATGAGCGGGCGCATCACGCGGCGTCCCAGATCGTCAGCTCGGCCCCGCCGAACACCATCACGCCAGCATCACGGAGTGTCCGAGACGCAACGGGGACCATGCCGCTTGTGAAGTCATCCACGCGGTTGTGGCGCGGGTTGCCCTTGCGTGCTCCGCTGCTGACGTAGGTGAAGGTGACACGGGCACCTGTGGCCCGGTCGGTCACCCACCCGGCGAAGAGCCAGTGCGGCTCGCAGATCGCCAGCTCTAGTCCGATGCCACGGAGGGTTCCGGGCTTTGCGTCTCCGCGTGGCGGATAGCCGGCAGCGTCCAGCGCTTCCCAAGCCGCCGTCTGGGCGAACTGCATAATTTCCTCGGTGTGTTCGATCGTCGTCATGGTTGCCTCTCTCTGTTGGGTAGTTCGTGACCCGCGAGGAGTAAAACAGCAGCCTGAACACAACACACGGTAACCGGAAAATATTTGCTCGGCTATCGGCGGCGAAGGCCGAAGCGCGTCGGTTGACTCTGTCTGTTCAGTAAGAATTGTGGTCACTGCCGCCGCAGCCTGGCATACTCGCTAAATTGCCAGGCGTATAACGCTTGCCCGTCGCTCGGGGTGAGCGCAATTAGCAGGAAGTCCCATGAAAGACGCGCTAACACTGCGATTCAGCGGAGCGGACGCTTACACCGCGCTGGTCCGGTGACCATGTTTACCCGCTCCACGCGGGCGAACTCGTCGTCGAAGAGCGAGCCCACAGATAGCGCGGCGTCGACGCAGAAACGGCCTCCCTCGTGGTCGCTGCGCAATTGGCCGGTGCGCTGGAAAGTCGTCGCGATTGTCGCGCTGCCATTGGTGCTGGCAATGGTTTTCGGGGGATTTCGCATTGCGGGCGCGTTGAGCGACGCGCATCGACTGCGGTTGGCGGCCGACCGCGCCGAGATGGTTCCGGCCATTACCAAATACATGTCGGCGCTCGACGTCGCATTGCTGGCGACCTCAACCGGAGGCGACGCCGATGGGGCGAAGAAGAACTACAACGCCCGCAAGAGTGAGCTCGAATCCCGGTTGCACGGAACCGACGTGGCCCCCGATGTGGCCGCCGGCGTCGAGGCCATGCTGGACGGCGGGCAGTCGCTGCTGGACAACGTCGCGTCGAACACCCTCGGCCTGCGCCCCCGGGTGACGACCTACGCGCCCATCCTGTTGACCGCGGAGAACGCGATCGACGGGTCGGTGCGGGTCGACAACGAGCAGATCCGGGCCCAGGCGCAGGGACTCAGCCGGGCGATCGGCGCCCGCGGCCAGATGATGATGCAGCAGGTGCTGATCGCTCGTGGCGCTGATCTGCCCGAGCCCGAGCTGCGGACGTCGATGATCACCCTGGCCGGTACCGAGCCGTCGACCCTGTTCGGGATGGCCGAGGTGCTGGGTGTCGGCTCCCCGGAGGCCAAGACGCTGCAGCAGCAGATGGTGATCCGGATGGGCCTGATGTCCGATCCGGCGCAAAAGCTGGTGAACAACCCCGCGTTGCTGCGCTCGGTGCAGACCACCGACGGGATCGCCGCCCAGATCATCAAGGACATCACCGAAAAGGTCACTAAGGCCGTCGAGGGCCAGGCCCACGACCGCCGGAACGCCGCAATCCGGGACACCGTGTTGGTGGTGTCCGCGATCGCCGCGGCGCTCATCCTCGTGTTGCTGGTCGCGCGCTCCCTGATCCGGCCGTTGCGGGTGCTGCGCGACGGGGCGTTGAAGGTGGCGCACGAAGACCTCGAGCGCGAGATCGCCAGGGTGCGGGCCGGTGACGAGTCGCCGCCCGAGCCGCTGCCGGTGCACACCACCGAGGAAATCGGCCAGGTCGCGCACGCGGTCGACGAATTACACACGCAGGCATTGCTTTTGGCGGGTGACGAGGCCCGGCTGCGGCATCTGGTCAACGACATGTTCAAGACCATGTCGCGGCGCAACCGGTCGCTGGTCGACCAGCAGCTCTCGCTGATCGACCGGCTCGAGCGCAACGAAGAAGATCCCGAGCGGCTCGACAGCCTGTTTCGTCTCGATCACCTGGCCGCTCGGATGCGTCGCAACGGCGCGAACCTGCTGGTGTTGGCGGGCGCGCAGAGCGCGCGCGGGGATCAGCGCACGCCCGTGCCGCTGTCGTCGGTCATCCACGCGGCCGTGTCGGAGGTCGAGGACTATCGCCGGGTCGAGACGTCGATGGTGCCCGATTGCACGATCTCCGGAGCGGCCTCCGGCGACATCGTCCACCTGCTTGCCGAGCTGATCGACAACGCGCTGCGCTACTCGCCCCCCGCGTCGCCGGTGCGGGTCTCAGCCGGATTCCGCAGCGACGGGGCGGTGCTGCTGCAGATCACCGACGTCGGGCTGGGTATGACCGACGGTGACCGCCGGATCGCCAACATGCGCCTGCGCGCCGGCGGAGAGGTCAGCCCCGACAGCGCCCGCCACATGGGCCTTTTCGTGGTCGGCCGGCTCGCCGACCGGCACAGCGTCCGGGTTCGGCTGCGCGGTTCGTCGCTGGAAGAGGCGCGGTCGGGCACGACGGCCGAGGTCTATCTCCCGTCGACGGTGCTGACCAGCGCCGACACGGGCCCGGCGGCGCCGCGTGAGCCAGAACCCACAGCCGTGGTGGCGCCCGAGCCGGCGGACGTACCGGACTACGTGGCCGACCTCGCGCCCGAGGAAGACACCGCCGACCGCAACGGCTCCGAGTCGTCGATCAGCCTGCTGCCCCGGCGCCGGCCCGGCAGCAGCGGCATCACCGGCGTGCCCGCCGCGCCGGAAGAGGTCGTCGAGGCCGCTCCGGAACAGCCTGTCGCACAGCCGGTTTCGAACACCTCGTCGTTCTTCGGCTCACGGGTGCGATACAGCCGGGAGAGCAAAAAGCGACCCGAACCCGAGTCGCCCGCGCCCGTGGCGGAGCAGGAACTACCCGACGTCGACGACGTCTGGGCCGCCGAGGTGCCGGCACCGGCCGAGTCGCCCGACGACGATCTGATCTACAAGCAGATGCTCTCCGAATGGCTGGTCGACCCGCGCGAGCTGGCACACAGCCCGGACTTGGACTGGCAGTCGGTGTGGGACCACGGCTGGACGGCGGCCGCCGAAGCCGAGGACGCGCCGGTGCAAACCCACACCGAACACGGCCTGCCGGTGCGCGACCCCGGCGCGCGGCTGATCCCCGGCGGCGGCGAGCCGAACGGAAATGCCCACCACCGTGCCGACGACAACGGCACCACCAACGGCGGCAAGCACACCCCCGCCCATCAGCTGCGCGACCCGGAGGCCGTCCGCGCCTCGATGACCAGCCATTTCGGCGGCGTCCGCGCCGGACGCTCGCATGCCCGTGACGACGACCAAGGATCCGATCGCGAATGACCTCTGCCCATGGAGACAATTCCCTCGACTGGCTGGTGTCGAACTTTGCCCGCGAAGTCCCCGGCGTCTCACACGCGATCCTGGTGTCGGTCGACGGGCTGCTGATCGCGGCCAGCGAGCGGCTGCCGAAGGAACGGGCCGACCAGCTCGCGGCGGTGTCGTCGGGTCTGGCCAGCCTCGCCAGCGGCGCCGCGCAGCTATTCGAGGGCGGCCAGGTGTTGCAGTCGGTAGTGGAGATGCAGAACGGCTACCTGCTGCTGATGCAAGTCGGCGACGGGTCGCATCTGGCGACGCTGGCGGCGACGTCGTGTGACATCGGCCAGATCGGCTACGAGATGGCGGTGCTCGTCGAACGAGTGGGCAACGTCGTGCAATCGACCCGTCGTGCCGGATTGCACTCCTGAGCTGACATGGACAACCGCGAGCCCTCTCCAAGTGAGCCGCCGCCTGAGGCGAGCCTGGTCCGGCCGTACACGCTGACGGCGGGCCGGACGAAGGCCAACATCGACATCCCACTGGAAGCGCCGGTGCAGGCCTTGCGGTCGGCGATGTTCCACCGGTGGCCGCTCAACGACGTACGGGGCAGAATTGTGCAACTGTGCGTCAAGAGCCCGTCGGTTGCCGAAATCTCGGCTCGTCTGGATTTGCCGCTGGGCGTCACGCGCGTGTTGGTCGGCGATTTGGTGACTTCGGGCTACCTTCGAGTTAATCGGACGTTGACCGAACGCTCGACCCGTGACGAACGCCGCGAACTGATAGGAAGGACGCTCCGTGGCCTACGAGCGCTCTGATGCGGGGGCCGCCGCCCCCCCGCATAAGTCGCGCGATACCGCGTCCACAAAGATCGTCATTGCCGGTGGATTCGGCGCTGGCAAGACGACATTTGTCGGCGCGGTGTCGGAGATCATGCCACTGCGTACCGAGGCGATGGTCACCGACGCCTCCGCCGGCGTCGACATGATCGAAGCCACCCCGAACAAGCAGACCACCACGGTCGCAATGGACTTCGGCAGGATCACCCTCGGCGAGGATCTGGTGCTCTATCTATTCGGGACGCCGGGGCAGCGCCGATTCTGGTTCATGTGGGACGACCTGGTGCGCGGTGCGATCGGCGCGGTGATCCTGGTGGATTGCCGGCGGTTGCAAGACTGCTTCGCCGCCGTCGACTTCTTCGAGCATCGCAACCTGCCGTTCCTGATCGCGGTCAACGAATTCGACGGCACACCAAGGTATCCTGCGGCTGAGGTGCGCAAAGCGCTGACGTTGCCGGCGCACGTCCCGGTGATCAACGTCGATGCCCGCGACCGCCGGTCGGCGACCGATGCGTTGATCGCGGTCAGCGAATACGCGCTGGCGAGTTTGTCGCCGACCGCGTAATGGATTGGACTGATTGCGAATTCGTCCGCCGCGATTTCAGTTCTCAGGGACCGGGCCGCGACGACGATCTCAGTCGGCTGCACACCGAGCGGGTGGTGTTCACCGAATGCGATTTCAGCGGGGTGAACCTCGCCGAGTCCGAGCATCTAGGATCGGCGTTCCGAAATTGCACGTTCAATCTGACTACGTTGTGGCACAGCACCTTTCGTCAGTGCAGCATGCTGGGCTCGGTGTTCGTGCGGTGTCGATTCCGGCCGTTGACCCTCGACGAGGTGGACTTCACCTTGACGGTGCTCGGCGGAAACGACTTGCGCGGCATCGACTTCAGCGGCTGCCGGCTGCGCGAGGCGAATCTGGTGGAGGCTGACCTGCGCAAGACCGTGTTGCGCGGCGCGGACCTGTCCGGGGCCCGCACCACCGGAACCCGCTTGGACGAGGCCGATCTGCGCGGGGCGATCGTCGACCCGTCGTTGTGGACGACCGCGTCGCTGACGCGGGCGCGTATCGGCGTCGAGCAGGCACTGGCCTACGCCGCGGCCCACGGGTTGCGCCTGGACGGCGCTAGCGCTTGAGCCGGATGCTCCACCGCACGTAGCCGGCGTAGAACACCGACAGCACGGCCAGCATCGCCATGTCCAACAGGTAGATGTGCTTGGAGTGCTGCCAGATCGGGTCGTTGGTCGGAATCTGCTTGACCTTGACCAGGTTTGGGAAGTCGATCGACGACGCCCCGGCGGCGTAACCCCACCGCGCCGGCGTCACCCACGACAGCTGATTGAGACCCGCTCGCCCGGTCACCGGGATCATTCCGCCGGCCAGCACCAACTGCAAGATGATCGATCCCGCCAGCAGCTGCATGATCTGTTCATTCGACTGGGCGATCGCCGAAAGGACCAGTCCGAGAGTGGCCGAGGCAATACAGGTTGCGGCAACCGTGACGAATAGCGAGAACGTGGCGTTGCCGAAGAAGGGCGGATGCGCGGTGGGCGCGCCCTTGCCGATTCGGACGATGACGACGGCGATCGCCGCCTGAACGGTCGCGAAAACATAGAAGACGGCGAGTTTGGCCAGCAGGTAGGCGGCGGTGGACAAGCCGACCGCCTGTTCTCGCTTGAAGATCGGACGCTCGCCGATCAGGTCGCGAATGGTCAGCGACGTCCCCATCAGGACGGCTCCGAAGTTGAGCAGCACCATGATGTACTGCGGCTGGGTGGGCGCCAGACCTAACGGGTCGGCGGGCCCGAGTCCCGGATGGGGTCCCTTCACAGTCAGCGCCACCACACCGGTGAGGAACGGCAGTATCGCCAAGAACACCGAATAGCCGCGGTCGGAGATGACCAGCCGGACCTGGCGACGCGCGATGGTGGAGAGTTGGCGCAGCAGGTCGGTGTGCACGGCCTCGCCGAGATCGGCCGGGGATCCCACGGCGGGCGCCTCGGATTCTCGCCTGCCGCCCCGTTCCAGGAAGCGACGGTTCGCCTCGTCCGGGTCGGCGCCCACGTTGGCGAAGATGTCGGCCCAGTTGGTGGTGCCCAATACCTCGCCGACCTGGCTGGGCGGCCCGTTGAAGGCGGTCTTGCCGCCGGGGGCCATCAGCAGGATCTGGTCGCAGACGTCGAGGTAGGACACCGAGTGCGTGACCACCAGCACCACGCGGCCCGCGTCGGCGAGCTGGCGCAGCATCAACATCACCTGACGGTCCAGCGCTGGGTCCAGACCCGACGTGGGCTCGTCGAGGAGCAGCAGCGACGGCTGGGTGAGCAGTTCGAGCGCCACCGACGCGCGTTTGCGTTGGCCGCCGGAGAGCTTGTCGACCCGGGTGTCGGCGTGCTTGGTCAGGTCCAGTTCCTCGAGCACCTGCGCGACGACCTGGGCGCGTTCCTCTTTGCTGGTGTCCGGCGGCAGCCGCAGCTCGGCGGCGTAGCCCAACGCCTGGTTCACGGTGAGCTGGCGGTGGACCACGTCGTCCTGCGGCACCATCCCGATCCGGCTGCGCATCGTGGCGTACTCGGCGTGGATGTTGTGGCCCTCGAACGTCACCGTTCCGGAGCTGGGCTTGGTGTAGCCGGCAATCAGGCGAGACAGCGTGGTCTTACCCGCGCCGGACCCGCCGATGATCGCGGTCAGCGTGCCTGGGCGGGCCGTCAGCGAAATGCCGTCCAGCAGTTCCTTGCCGTCGATGCGGAAGTGGACACCGTTGACTTCGAGTCCACCGGTGCGGGTTGCGGCTTCGGTACGACGGACCAAGTTGCCGTCGGTGTAGACGAGGTCGATGTTGCCGATCGTCACCACGTCACCCTCGCTGAGCACCGCCGAGCCGACGCGCACGCCGTTGACGAAAGTGCCGTTGATGCTGTTGGCGTCGCGGATCTCGGCACCGAGCGGCGAGTCGACCAGGAACGCGTGATGCCGCGACGCCAGCACGTCCTGGATCACGATGTCGTTGTCGTTGGCGCGGCCGATCGTCAACGACCCGGCAGGCTTATTCGGCGTCGACGAGCCGGGCAGGATCGCCTGGATCATCTTGGTGGCGAGGTTGCCGACTTCGGGCGGCTTGCTCATCACCGGCGGCGCCATGCGGGTGTCCTGCTGGACGATCTGCGGCCCGGCAGGAACGGGTTGCCGGGGTGGGGGCGGCGGCTGCGACGGGCCCGAGGGGTAGGCCGGCGGCCGCGGCGGCGGGTACGTCGGTTGCGGATACGGCCGCGGTCCCTGGCCGGGACCCGGTGGAGGCCCCAACGGCCTTGCTCCCGACGGTGGGCGAGGCGGTTGTTGCGCCGGGCGCGCGGGAGCGCCGGCACGGGCGATCGGCATCGACGTCGTCTGAGGGGGCCGGCCGGCGAGACCGTCGTCGCGTGCGATCCCGAAACTCAGCTGCGGCCCGTCGGGGTTGCCGATGCTGATCGTCTGCCCGTCGTACAGGTCGATCACCGGCACCCGCCGTCCGTTGGCGTACGTGCCGTTCAGCGAGCCGTTGTCGATGGCCCGCCAGCGCCCCTGCTCAAAGCGCAGCAGCAGATGCGCCCGGGAGATCAGCGGATGGGTGATGCGCATGTCCGCGCGCAGATCGCGCCCAACCACGATGTCGTGGCCTGCGGCGAAAGTACGTTGGGATCCGTCGTAGCGGACTGTCAGCGCGGGCGGTGCGGCGTGACTCATCGGCCCAACATTAGCGGGATGGCTCACTGCACCGACTGTATCGGTTGCCGTTCAATCGCTCCCGATCGACACGTTGTCCAGCCGATCAGTGCGCCAGCGCGTCGGGGGCGCCCGTCACCACGCAACGGGTTCGGGTGTAGATCGTCGGCATGCACCGGTTGCAGTGCGTGCAGGCGGAACGCACGCCGGCGCCGTCGCGGGCGATCCGGTTGATCAGGTCCGGTTCGGCCAGCAGCGCGCGGCCCATGGCGACGAACTGAAAGCCTTCCGCCATGGCCAGATCCATCGTCTCGCGGTTGGTGATGCCGCCCAGCAGGATCAGCGGGATCGTCAGCTCGGCGCGGAACTGCTTGGCCTCGCGCAGCAGGTATGCCTCGCGGTAGGGGTATTCGCGCAGGAATTTCGTGCCGGTCATCCGCATGCCCCAGCGCAGCGGCGGCTTGAAAGCGTCGGCGAATTCCTTGAGCGGGGCGTCACCGCGGAACAGGTACATCGGGTTGACCAGCGAGCTGCCTGCGGTCAGTTCGATCGCATCCAACGCCCCGTCGTCCTGCAACCACTTGGCAGTGGTGATGGCCTCGTCGACCGAGATGCCACCGCGCACGCCGTCGGACATGTTGAGCTTCGCGGTCACCGCGATCTGATCGCCGACGGCGCGCTTGACCGCGAGCACCATCCCGCGCGCGACCTTGGCCCGGTTCTCCAGCGATCCGCCGAACTCGTCGTTGCGGCGGTTGATCAGCGGGCTGAGAAACGAACTCGCCAGATAGTTGTGGCCCAAATGCACTTCAACGGCGTCGAATCCGGCCTCCACGGCCAGCTTGGCCGCATTCGCGTGGTCGGCGATCACCGTGTCGATGTCGTCGCGGCTGGCCTTCTTGGCGAACCGCATACCGATCGGGTTGAAGAACCGCACGGGCGCCAAGGCGGCGGCCTTGTTGGACCGGGCGTTGGCGACTGGGCCGGCGTGTCCGATCTGTGCGCTGACCGCCGCGCCTTCGGCATGGATCGCCTCGGTCAGCTTGTGGAAGCCGGGGATGGCTTCGGGGCGCATCCAGATGCCGTTGCCTTCGGTGCGGCCGCCCTGGGAGACCGCGCAGTAGGCCACTGTGGTCATGCCGACCCCGCCGGCGGCCGGCAGTCGGTGGTATTCGATGAGGTCGTCGCTGACCAGCGCGCCGGGTGTGCGGGCCTCGAAGGTCGCGGATTTGATGATGCGGTTGCGCAGCGTGATGGGTCCGAGCTTTGCCGGTGCCAGCACGTCCGGGGCTTCGGACATGGGCAGGACACTACCCGGCAGCGTCGGCGCGCATGCCAGACTGGAGCACGTGGCGGCAATCACGTTGGACGGCAAAATCACCCGTGACGAAATCTTCGTCGACCTCAAGCAGCGGGTCGCGGCGCTGACCGCGGCGGGGAAGACGCCCGGCCTCGGCACCGTCCTGGTGGGCGACGACCCGGGGTCGCAGGCCTACGTCCGCGGCAAGCACGCCGACTGCGCCAAGGTGGGCATCACCTCGCTGCGCCGCGACCTACCGGCCGACATCACCCAGGCCAAGCTCAACGAGACCATCGACGAACTCAACGCCAACCCGGAGTGCACCGGCTACATCGTCCAGTTGCCGCTACCCAAGCACCTGGACGAGAACGCGGCGTTGGAGCGCATCGATCCGGCCAAGGACGCCGACGGACTGCATCCGACGAACCTCGGTCGGCTGGTGCTGATGGACCCCGCTCCATTGCCGTGTACCCCGCGCGGCATCGTGCACCTGCTGCGGCGCTTCGACGTCGAGATCGCCGGCGCGCACGTGGTGGTGATCGGGCGCGGGGTGACGGTCGGTCGACCGCTCGGCCTGTTGCTGACCCGGCGGTCAGAGAACGCGACGGTAACGTTGTGCCACACCGGAACTCGTGACCTCGCGGCGCTGACGAAGCAGGCCGACATCATCGTCGCCGGAGTCGGTGTGCCGCACATGCTGACAGCCGACATGGTGCGCCCCGGTGCCGCCGTGATCGACGTCGGCGTGAGCCGGGTCGACGACAAGCTCACCGGCGACGTGCATCCCGACGTCTGGGAGGTCGCGGGCCACGTATCGCCGAACCCCGGTGGCGTAGGCCCGTTGACGCGCGCGTTCCTGTTGACCAACGTCGTCGAGTTGGCCGAAGGCCGCTGAACATGCGGTGGCTGCGGCCGCAATGGCCGATCGTCGGGGTGGTGCTGATCTTCGTCGTGGCATTCACCTTGGCGGCGGCCAACTTCTGGCGCCGCGGCTCGCTGCTGATCGGGATCGGGGTCGGCGTGGCCGCGGTGCTGCGGCTGGCGTTGACGGACGACCGTGCAGGCCTATTGGTGGTGCGCAGCAAGGCAATCGACTTCACCATGATGGCTTCGGTCGCGGCGGCGATGGTCTACATCGCGTGGACGATCGACCCGCTGGGCACGCGTTAGACGCCCGGAACGCCGATTACGCCGTTGCCGCCCATCAGGTTTGCCATCTGCTCGGGGCAATAGGTCCGGATCGCGATGGTGGTGAAAAGCCGGGCCGCCTGCGGCGACATGCCCCGGTGCGCGACGCCCGACGCGGCGGCGGCGAAGTTGCCGCCCGGTGCAGCGAGCATCGGGCAGATGGACTGACCGACGGCCATCGCGTTGCCGGGTTCGCCGTATTCGACGCCGGCGTGGCTCAGTGCGTCGATGAAGTTGTCGTCGTTGGGATCTGCTCGGACCGGTGTGGAGAGCAAGGTGGCTACGGTGATCAGACATGCGACGCCGATTAGCGCGCGCACCGTCAACGGCTGATTCCTGAGCAACAAGATCCCCATAGCCAGGAACTTTCGCTCACGGCCGTCACGTCCAGAACACGGCGCGGTAAAGTTTCGCACACGTTTGGGGCGACACGCGGTGATGCGCGTGGTGTCGCGGCGTGTCTTGGGTTCGCGTGCACGACAATTCGAGCATGACGGGTGAGATCTCACGTCAGACGTTTCTGCGTGGCGCCGTAGGGGCGTTCGCTGCGGGTGCCTTTGCCGATCCGGTACGCGCCCTGGCGGCACCTGTGGCTTCCGGCTGGGATGGGCTGGCTATCGGGGGACAGGTCATTCAGCCTGAATCCCCGCAATTCGGTTCGGCCAAAGCGGTTTTCAACACCAACTTCAACGGGTTGGCGCCGGCGGCGGTGGTCGTTCCGACGTCGGTGGCCGACGTGCAGAAGGCGATGGCGTTTGCCGCCACCAACAATGTGAAGGTCGCTCCCCGCGGCGGCGGGCATTCGTATGTGGGTGCTTCGACCGCGAACGGCGCGATGGTGCTCGATCTGCGTCAACTGCCTGGCGGCATCGACTATGACCCCGCTAGTGGTTTGATCACAGTTCCGCCCGCGACGAGTCTGTATGCGATGCACCAGGTGCTGGCGGCGGCGGGCCGGGGGATTCCGACGGGAACGTGCCCGTCGGTCGGCGCCGCGGGCCATGCGTTGGGTGGTGGATTGGGTGCGCATTCCCGGCACGCCGGCCTGATGTCGGACGCGCTGCGATCCGGCACGGTGGTGTTGCCGGGCGGTCAAGCGGTCACCGCATCGGCTGATTCTCAGCCCGACCTGTTTTGGGGACTGCGCGGCGGCGGGGGCGGAAACTTCGGCGTAACAACATCGTTGACGTTTGCGACGTTCCCGGCCACCGAGGTCGACGTGGTCAATCTCAACTTTCCGCCGCAGTCCTTCGCGCAGGTGTTGCTGGGCTGGCAGAACTGGTTGCGGACCGCCGACCGCAGCTGGTGGGCGCTGGCGGATGCCACCGTCGACCCGATGGGCACGCATTGCCGCATTCTCGCGACGAGCCCGGTCGGATCGGGGGCCGGTGTGGCGTCGGCGATTACGTCGGCCGTCGGGCTTCAGCCGAGCGGCACGGAGAATCACACGTTCAACTACCTGGACCTGACGAATTACCTCGCGGCCAACAATCTCAATCCGGCACCGCTCGGATATGCTGGTGGCTCAGACGTTTTCGCGACTTTGACGCCGGCCGCCGCGCAGGGGATCGCCGCGGCGGTCGACGCGTTTCCGCGCGGAGCGGGCCGGATGCTGGCGATCATGCACGCGTTGGATGGCGCGTTGGCCGACGTGCCGGTCGGTGCGTCGGCATTTCCGTGGCGGCGGCAGTCGTCGTTGGTGCAGTGGTACGTCGAGACCGCCGGCGACCCGTCCGCGGCCCTCGGCTGGCTCGCTACCGCGCATCGGGCCGTGCAGCCGTATTCGGTTGGCGGGTATGTGAATTACCTCGAGGCGGGGCAGCCGGCGTCGCGGTACTTCGGCCCGAATCTGTCGCGGCTGAATGCGGTTCGGCAGAAGTACGACCCGGGTCGGGTGATGTTCTCCGGCATGCCAGTCTGACGTCCATGTCCGCGAAACAGAAGCCAGGGTCGTCATTCGTCCAATTTCGCAGCCACTGCTTCTGTTTCGCGATGCGCCTGCGGGGGATTAGGACAGCGTCGCCCGCACGCACACCGTGATGTAGGGCAGCGCAAGGCCGCCGGCGTTGGCCAACGCGGGATGGGTGGTCAGCAACTCGCGCACTTGGTCGAGCGTCTTGGTACGCACCTGGGTCGGCGAGGTGATGCAGTAGCTGCGCGACGCGACCAGATCGATCAGTGCTTGCGGCGTAAGGTAATTCGTCCACTCCACCTGATGGCGATCCACGTCGGTGAACGGCTCGGGCAGTGTCACGTGGTCGCGCATCGGGTCGCCGTCGCGGCCGATGATGCTGCCCAATTCCCTTACCCAGCCGGATCGCTCGTCGCGGGTGTTCCACACCAAACCCAGTCGGCCGCCCGGCCGCAGCACCCGGGCCAGCTCGGGAATCGCTCGCGCCGGATTGAACCAATGCCACGCCTGCGCGACGAGCACCGCGTCAACACTGTTGTCCGCCAACGGAATTTCCTCCGCAGTACCGAGCAGCGCGGGGGTGTCGGGCAGGGATGTGCGCAGCACTTCCAGCATCTCGGCGATCGGGTCGACGGCGACCACGTCCAGCCCGCGCTCCACCAGTCGGCTGGTCAGCTTGCCGGTCCCGGCGCCGAGGTCGAGCACGTCGCGGGCGCCGGGCGGCAGCAGCCAGTCGATCGCCTCAGGCGGATACGACGGGCGCCCACGCTCGTACGCGGCCGCTTCAGAGCCAAATGACAGTGAGCGGGCCTGGGGAGACTGAGTCACCGCGAACACGCACCCTTCGCCGCGGCCAAATCCAGGGTCTGCCTGACCAATGCCCCGACCGCGTCGGTCTCCACCAGGAATCCGTCGTGTCCGTAGATCGAATCGACCACCTGAAGCCCGTCGCATCCCGGTAGCAGCGCGGCCAGTTCCTCCTGCAGCCGCAGCGGATAGAGCCGGTCGGAGGTGATGCCACCGACCACTGTCGGCACCGGACAGCCGCGCAGGGCCGCCTCGACACCGCCGCGGCCCCGACCGACGTCGTGACTGGACAGCGATTCGGTCAGCACCACGTAGCTGCCGGCGTCGAAGCGCGATACCAGCTTGTCGCCTTGGTGCTCCAGATAGCTCTGCACCGCGTAGCGGCCACCCAACGACGGATCCTCGTCACCCTGAGCCTCATTGGCGAACCGCGTGTCCAGCTCCACCTCGCCGCGGTAGGTCAGGTGGGCGAAGCGGCGGGCGATCTCTAACCCGGCGTCTGGGCTGCGACCGGTGTCGTAGTAGTCGCCACCCTGCCAGTTCGGGTCGGCCTTGATCGCCGCGATCTGCGTGCACTGCGTCCCGATCTGGTCGGCGGTGGCTCGCGCCCCCACCGCCAGCAACAGGCCGGCGCCTACCGCGTCGGGATGCGAAACCATCCATTCCAGCGCTCGTGCGCCGCCCATCGACCCGCCGAGCACAGCAGCGACTTCGGTGATGCCCAGCGCCGCCAGCGCGGCCACGTCAGCCTCGACCTGATCGCGGATCGAGACCAGGGGAAACCTTGAGCCCCAAGGCTTTCCATCCGAAGCCAGTGAACTCGGCCCGGTCGAGCCGCGGCAGCCGCCCAGCACGTTCGTGGCGACCGCGCACCATCGGTCGGTGTCGATCGGCGCGCCCGGGCCCGCGATTCCGTCCCACCAACCCGGCGTGGGGTGCCCGCGTCCTGCCGGCCCGGTGATGTGCGAGTCGCCGGTCAGTGCGTGCAGGACCACGACGACGTTGTCGCGGGTTGGTGACAGCTCGCCCCAACGCTGCACCGCGATGCTGACGTCGTCGAGCACCACGCCGTTTTCCAAGGTCAGCGAGCCCACATCGACGATGCCGACCTCGCCTTCGGCGGGCAGCGTCTGTGTCGGCATGTCAGAGATTGTCACCTTGCGCCTCCTCGTCAAAGGGCCGGCTCAGAACGCCGCCGCGGCATGCGGATCGCGGTCGCCGGCAGCTGAGACACCGCCAAATGGGCGAGCGGCGGCGAAGCCGAGTTCGAGGTCGGCCAGGATGTCGTCGATACCTTCGATACCCACCGCCAGCCGCACCAATCCGGGGCTGACCCCGGCGGACAGCTGCTCGGCGGCGCTGAGCTGAGCGTGGGTCGTCGACGCCGGGTGAATCACCAGCGACCGCACGTCACCGATGTTGGCGACGTGGCTGTGCAACTTCAGCGCGTTGACAAACGCCTTGCCGGCCTCGACCCCGCCGTTTAGCTCGAAGGACAACACGGCGCCAGTTCCCTTGGGCGCCAGCTGCTTTGCCCGCTCGTGCCACGGCGAGCCCGGCAGTCCCGCGTAGTTGACCGACAGCACCTGGTCATGGCCGTCCAGGTATTCGGCGACCCGCTGCGCGTTGGCGACGTGCCGCTCGATGCGCAGGCTCAGCGTTTCCAGGCCTTGGGCAACCAGGAACGCGTTGAACGGCGAGGCCGCCGAACCCAGGTCACGCAGCAGTTGTACCCGCGCCTTGAGCGCGAACGCCGGCGGCCCGAGCTCGGCGTACACCACCCCGTGGTAGCTGGGGTCGGGGACGGTGAATCCGGGAAAGCGGCCCTGCGTCCAGTCGAATGTGCCGCCGTCGACGATCACTCCAGCGATCGCTGCGCCGTGGCCACCGAGATATTTGGTGGCCGAATGCACCACGATGTCGGCGCCGTGGGCGATCGGCTGGATCAGGTACGGGGTGGCGACGGTGTTGTCGACGATCAGCGGTACACCGCTCTCGTGCGCCACTGCGGAGACGCCCGGGACGTCCAGGATGTCGATCTTCGGATTGGAGATCGTCTCGGCGAAGAACGCCTTGGTGTTGGGTCGCACCGCGGCCCGCCACGAGTCCAGGTCGTCGGGGTCTTCCACGAAGCTGACCTCGACGCCCAGCTTGGGCAGCGAGTAGTGGAACAGGTTGTACGTGCCGCCGTAGAGCCGTGGACTGGACACGATATGGTCGCCGGCGGCCGCCAGGTTGAGGATCGCGAACGTCTCGGCCGCCTGGCCGGAGGACAGGAACAGAGCGGCCACGCCGCCCTCCAGCGCGGCGATGCGCTGTTCGACGACGTCGGTGGTCGGGTTGCCGATGCGGGTGTAGATGTTGCCCGGTACTTCCAGCCCGAACAGCGCCGCGGCGTGCGAGGTGTCCTCGAAGACGTAGGACGTGGTCTGGTAGATCGGCAGCGCGCGGGCGCCGGTGGCCGGGCAGGGTTGCTGGCCGACGTGGATCTGTTTGGTCTCGAACAACCAGTGCTCGGTGGGATCGGGGGTGTTATCGGAGCTCATGGTTGGTTGCTTTCGTCAGAAGTGTGGTCGTTTTGCTGCGGCGGCCGGGGACGTCATGTCAACCACGACGTCGACCAGCGGTCCGGTTCAGCAGCTACGACGCATGATGGCCCAGCCCACGTAGGTGCGCATCAGGTTTCCCTGTCTACTCCGGGGGGCCCATCACGGCGGACCCGCGCTTGCCGCGTAGCCGGTGATGGCTACGAAACCTGGTCCTCACCCGGAGCACCCCACCGCGGTTGGAGGGTTGCCGGCCAGCAAGCCGGGGCTTGACGCTGGCGCTCATGACCAAAGTGGAGCTTAGCTCATCAAGGCGAATGCGTGCCAGCGGCCGGATCGAGGTCGACAGCAGCGGAAACACCCTTGATAACGTGGCAGCAAGATTGACCGCGAACCCCTCAGGATCTAACCGATACCGGGAGAAACCACTGTGAGCGCCGACCAGCCGACCATCATCTACACGCTGACAGACGAGGCGCCCCTGCTGGCGACCTATGCGTTTCTCCCGATCGTGCGGGCATTCGCCGAACCGGCCGGCATCAAGATCCAGACCAGTGACATCTCGGTGGCGGCGCGGATCCTGGCCGAATTCTCCGACTACCTGACCGACGAGCAGAAGGTGCCCGACAACCTGGGTGAGCTAGGCCGGCTGACCAAGGACCCCGACACCAACATCATCAAGTTGCCCAACATCAGCGCGTCGGTGCCGCAGCTGGCGGCCGCGGTCAAGGAGCTGCAGGGCAAAGGATTCAAGATTCCTGACTACCCGCAGAGCCCGAAAACCGACGAGGACAAGGAAATCCGCGACCGCTACGCCAAGTGTCTCGGTAGCGCCGTGAATCCCGTTCTGCGACAGGGTAACTCGGACCGCCGCGCGCCCAAGGCGGTCAAGGAGTATGCCCGCAAGCACCCTCACAGCATGGGGGAGTGGTCACAGGCATCGCGCACGCATGTGGCGACCATGAAGACCGGCGACTTCTACCACGGCGAGAAGTCGATGACGCTCGACCGCGACCGCGACGTCAAGATGGAACTGAAGACCAAGAGCGGCAAGACAATCGTGCTCAAGCCGAAGGTATCGCTGCACAACGGCGACGTCATCGACAGCATGTACATGAGCAAGAAGGCGCTCATCGATTTCTACGAGGCGGAGATCGAGGATGCCTACAAAACCGGCGTGATGTTCTCACTGCACGTCAAGGCCACCATGATGAAGGTCAGCCACCCCATTGTGTTCGGGCACGCCGTCAAGACCTTCTACAAGGAGGCTTTCGACAAGCACCAGGAGTTGTTCGACGAGCTGGGTGTCAACGTCAACAACGGACTGGTCGACCTGTACGACAAGATCCAGACGCTGCCGGCCTCGCTGCATGACGAGATCATCCGCGATCTGCACGCCTGCCACGAGCACCGGCCCGAACTGGCGATGGTCGATTCGGCCAAGGGCATCAGCAACTTCCATTCACCGAGCGACGTGATCGTCGACGCGTCGATGCCGGCGATGATCCGTGCCGGCGGCAAGATGTATGGCGCCGACGGACGCCAGAAGGACACCAAGGCGGTCAACCCGGAGTCCACGTTCTCCCGCATCTACCAGGAGATCATCAACTTCTGTAAGACGCACGGCCAATTCGACCCGACCACGATGGGCACCGTGCCCAACGTCGGACTGATGGCGCAGCAGGCCGAGGAATACGGTTCGCACGACAAGACTTTCGAGATCCCTGAGGACGGTGTCGCCGACATCGTCGACCTCGAGTCCGGCGAAGTGCTGCTCAGCCAGAACGTCGAAGAGGGCGACATCTGGCGGATGCCGATCGTCACCGACGCGGCGATCCAGGACTGGATCAAGCTGGCCGTCACCCGGGGCCGCAACTCCGGCATGACCGTGCTGTTCTGGCTGGACACCGAACGGCCCCACGAGGCCGAGCTACGCAAGAAGGTCAAGGCAGCCCTGAAAGAGCTGGACACCGAGGGTGTGGACATCAACATCATGCCCCAGGTATGGGCGATGCGGTACACGCTGGAGCGGGTGATGCGCGGTCAGGACACCATCGCCGCGACCGGAAACATCTTGCGCGACTACCTGACTGACCTCTTCCCGATCCTGGAGCTGGGGACCAGCGCCAAGATGCTGTCGATCGTGCCGCTGATGGCCGGTGGCGGAATGTACGAGACCGGGGCCGGCGGCTCGGCGCCTAAGCATGTGCACCAGCTGGTCGAGGAGAATCACCTGCGGTGGGACTCACTCGGCGAATTCCTGGCGCTGGGAGCATGTTTCGAGGACATCGGGATCAAGACCGGCAACGAGCGGGCGAAGATTCTCGGCAAGACACTCGACGACGCGATCGGCACGCTGCTGGACAACAACAAGAGCCCGTCGCGCAAGACCGGCGAGCTCGACAACCGCGGCAGCCAGTACTACCTGGCGCTGTACTGGGCGCAGGAACTCGCCAAGCAGGACGACGACGAGGAACTGCGCGAGCACTTCGCCGCGCTTGCCGAGGAGCTGGGCAAGGACGAGGAAGCGATCGTCTCCGAACTCGCTGAGGCGCAAGGCGAATCGGTCGACATCGGCGGCTATTACCGGCTCGACGACGACAAGACCATCGCGGTGATGCGGCCGAGCAAGACGTTCAACGCCGTCCTGGCGTCCGCGCGCAAAGACTGAGCCGCCGGGAGGGATTGGGCCTCAGTCCACCAGGCCGCGCAGCGTCTCGATCAGCTTCACCCGCTCGTTAGCGGTCGCCGCGACCGGCACCACGTTCAAGGTGGTCACACCCGCCTCGCGGAAGGCCGCGATTCGTTCCTTGACGAATCCCGGCGTTCCGATCAGCGAGACGTCGCGGACCAGCTCGTCGGGCACCGCCTTGGCGGCGGCTTCCTTGTCGCCGGCGAGGTAGAGCTCCTGGATGCGGTCGGCCTGCGGCCCGTAGCCGTACCGGGTGGCCAGCGTGTGGTAGAAGTTCTTGCCCTTGGCGCCCATGCCGCCGATGTAGAGCGCGAGATGCGGCTTGACGATTTCCCTCAGCGGCTCGACGTTTTCGCCGATCGCCAGCGTCGGTCCGGCGTACACATCGAGGTCGCCCAACGCCGGGTCGCGCTTGGACCGGCCCTCGGTCAACGCCTTGCCCCAGACGTCGTGCGCCTTCTCCGGAAGGAAGAAGATCGGCTGCCACCCCTCGGCGAGTTCGGCGGCCAGCTCGACGTTCTTGGGTCCCAGCGCGGCGATCAGAATCGGAATGCGTTCGCGGACAGGCTTATTGATCAGCTTCAAGGGCTTGCCCAAGCCGGTGCCGCGATCGGCCGGCAACGGGATCTCGTAGTGCTCGCCCTGGTACTGCAGCTTCTCGCGCCGCCAGACCGCGCGGCAGATCTCGATGACCTCACGGGTACGCGCGATCGGTGCGTCGTAGCGAACGCCGTGAAAGCCCTCGATTACCTGCGGTCCCGAAGCGCCGAGGCCCAGGGTGAATCGACCATCGGAGACATAGTCCAGCCCGGCTGCGGTCATCGCGGTCAGCGTGGGCGTGCGGGTGTAGAGCTGCAGGATGCCCGAGGCCAGCTCGACCCGGTCGGTGCTGGCCGCCAGGTAGCCGAGCCCGCTCACCGCGTCGTACGAATACGCCTCGGGAACAAAGACGATGTCCAATCCGGCGCGCTCCAGGTCGGCCACCTCGGCGGCGACCTCCTTGAAGCCGCCCGCGTAGTTGATCCCTAATCCGATGCGCATGCCTGGCTGCTCCCTCTGCTTTAGGCCCGGGCGAACTGGTCGGCCAGTTCGACGGCTTCCTGCTGGATTCTCGGAAATTGTGCGCCCATCGCTTCGGACAACGCCGTCGCTCCGGAAAGCGGTCGCACCATCACCTTAAAGTCGTCGATCAGACCGTCCGCATTGACGTGGATGAAGTCGCAGCCGTTGACCGTGACGCCGGGGGCGCCAACGATCCCGGTCTCGAACTCCAGCGCGTGCAGACCGGTCTCGGCGTCGTGGATTTCGCGCACGTAGCGGAAGTTTTCGAAGACCCGCAGCACCCCGCGAAGGATCGCCGCCGTGATCGGCTTGCCGGCGTAAGGCTTGAAGGCCACCGGGCTGGTGAACACGACGTCTTCGGCGAGCAGGGCCTGGATGGCGGCTTCGTCGCGATTTTCGACCGCCGTGCGGAACGGGTGCATCGGATACCTCGAATGGTCAATTTGTTGAATAGGTGGTGCCTGACACTAGCGAATAATCAACTTTTTTACTAGTAGCGGATACGATGACCACATGTCGTTGCGTGACGCCGTGCTGGCGGCTCTGCTCGAGGGGGAGTCGTCCGGCTATGACCTGGCCAAAGACTTCGACGCCTCGGTGGCGAACTTCTGGATGGCCACACCGCAGCAGCTGTACCGGGAGCTCGAGCGGTTGGCCGAACAGGGCCTGATTCGGGCGCGCATCGTCGAGCAGGAGCGCCGGCCCAACAAGCGGATGTTCTCGCTCACCGAGGCGGGATACGAGGAGATCCGCCGGTTCACCGCCCGGCCGCCGAAGCCGTCGGCGATCCGCGACGATCTGCTGATCAAAGTGTCGGCCTTCGACGTCGGCGACGCCGCCGCGGTTCGCGACCTGATCACCGAACGCCGCGACCGGGCCGAGGCGAAGGTGCAACGCTACGAACGTCTGCGCACCCGAATTCTCGGCGGTCGCAGTGAAGAGGAATTCCTGGCCACGGCCACGCGGGTCGGGCCGTATCTGACGTTGATGCGCGGGATTTCCTACGAAGAAGAGAACGTTCGGTGGGCCGAACGCGCACTGGCAATCGTCGAGCAGCGCGCACGCGCCGGTTCGGCGACCTAGCTTGCGGGCGGGTTGTCGACCGCGCGCGGTCGCTGGATGTGCTCGGACAGGAAGTCGTTGATGACGTCGGTGACTCGCGCCGGCGCCTCGAACATCGGGATGTGGCCGACGCCGTCGAGTTCGGTGATGCGGGTGTCGGGTGGCAACTGGGCCTGGAAGTAACGGTGCGAGCGGGGCGCGGGGAACACCCGGTCCTTCTCGCAGAGCACCAGATGTGCGGGCACCGCGGTCTGGGCCAACTCGATGAGGCCGGGGTTCCATAGCGACTTGACCAGCAGCTGGAAGTAGGCGGGACAGTGCGCCACGTCGTCGACAATCGCCGCGAGCTGCTCGTCGGTGACACCGTCGGGGGTGCCGCTGATCGGCAGCGTGGACAGCTGGCGGGTGAAGGGTAGGCGCAGCGCCTTGGGCCCCAGGAACCGGGCGAACACCCAGAACGGCATGCCCGCCACGAACTTCGCGATCACCTCGAACTTGGCCGGCGTCCAGCGCGTCCACCCGCCGGCGGGCGCGATGCCGGTGACCGTGCGGGCCCGTCCGCGGCGTTCCAGTTCGAAGGCCACCCAACCGCCGAGCGAGTTGCCGACGATATGGGCGGTGTCCCAGCCCAATTGGTCGAGCTGTCGTTCGACGTGATCGGCCAGCACCGCCGAACTCAGAAACCAGGTGCCGGACTTGGGGCCGCCGTTGTGGCCCGCCATCGTCGGGGCGAAGACCTCGTAGGAGCCGGTATCGGCCAATTGCTGCGCGACGTCGTTCCAGACCAGCTGCGAGATCAGGAACGGATGCAGCAGCACGACCGGTTCGCCTGAGCCGAGATGGATGGGTGCGTGGGTAGGCACCGAAGGCGACGGGGAGTGAGCGGAGCTCACGAGCGAGGAGCCGAGCTAGAAGTCACAGTGCGACAGTAAAGGCGATACCCGCGGTACTGCAAGAAGCCCCGGTGCGGGCGTGAAAAGATTGAGCCATCATGAATGACGCGCCTAGGTCCAGCCGGGTTTTCTCCGGTGTGCAGCCCACCTCCGATTCGCTCCACCTAGGAAATGCGTTGGGCGCCGTCACCCAGTGGGCGCAGCTGCAAGACGATCACGACGCGTTCTTCTGCGTCGTCGACCTGCACGCCATCACGATTCCGCAGGACCCCGAGACGCTGCGGCGTCGAACCCTGGTGACCGCCGCCCAGTATCTCGCGCTCGGCGTCGACCCGGCCCGCAGCACGATCTTCGTGCAGAGCCATGTGCCGGCCCACACGCAGTTGGCCTGGGTGCTCGGCTGCTTCACCGGTTTCGGCCAGGCTTCCCGGATGACGCAGTTCAAGGACAAGTCGACGCGTCAGGGCAGTGACGCGACCACCGTCGGCCTCTTCACCTACCCGGTGCTGCAGGCCGCCGACGTGCTGGCCTACGACGCCGAGTTGGTCCCGGTCGGCGAAGACCAGCGTCAGCACCTCGAGTTGGCCCGCGACGTCGCGCAGCGGTTCAACAGCCGCTACCCGGACACGTTCGTCGTTCCGGAGGTCCTGATTCCCAAGGCCACCGCGAAGATCTACGACCTGCAGGACCCGTCGTCGAAGATGAGCAAGTCCGCCGCCACCGATGCGGGGCTGATCAGCCTGCTCGACGCTCCGGCCGTGTCCGCCAAGAAGATTCGCTCCGCGGTGACCGACAGCGAGCGCGAGATCCGCTACGACCCGGTGGCCAAGGCCGGCATCTCGAACCTGCTGAGCATTCAGGCCGCGGTCACCGGCGCCGACATCGCGAAGCTGGTCGACGGCTACGCCGGACGCGGGTACGGCGACCTGAAGAAGGACACCGCGGAAGCCGTCGTGGAGTTCGTCACCCCGATCAAGACGAGGGTCGACGAATTACTCAGCGACCCAACAGAACTGGAGGCGGTGTTGGCTGCCGGCGCGGCGCGGGCCGAGGACGTGGCTAGCAAGACCGTAGACCGGGTATACGACCGGCTGGGCTTTTTACCGCGACGTCCGTAGCGAGAGGTCATGAGCGAACCGGCCAAAGCAGGCATCCTCGATCGACTGCGGGCGCGGTACGGATGGTTCGACCACGCGATGCGGGCCAATGACTGGTTCGACGAATGCCAGGGCAATTTCTTCGCGGCCGGGCTGACGTACTACACGATCTTCGCGTTGTTTCCCTTGCTGATGGTCGGTTTCAGCGTCGCCGGATTTCTGCTGTCCCGACGGCCCGACATGCTGAGGGCGATCGACAACAAGGTCAGGCATGCGGTGCCGGGCGCCCTGGGGCAGCAGATGCTCGACCTGATGAACTCGGCGATCGCCGCGCGCGCGTCGGTCGGAGTGATCGGCTTGGTGGTCGCATTGTGGGTCGGCCTGAACTGGATGAGTAATCTTCGGGTGGCGTTGACCCAACTGTGGCGGCAGAACGACGGGTCGCAGGGATACATCCGCACCAAGTTCTCCGATCTGGGCGCCATGGTGTCGTCGTTCGTGGCGATTTTCGCGACGCTCGCGCTCAGCGCGCTGGCCGGTGCGGGGCCGATGGCGCGAATGTTGCACGCGCTGGGTGTGCGCGACCTGCCGGTGCTGGACGCGATCCTTCGCAGCGCCTCGTTACTGGTGTCATTCCTGTTGTCGTGGTTGGTGTTCGGCTGGATGATCGGGCGACTGCCGCGGTATCCGGTCGACGTCCGTAGCTCCGTGCGGGCGGCGTTGCTCGCGGCAATCGGCTTCGAGCTGTTCAAGTTGGTCGCGTCGATCTACTTGAAGTCCGTGCTGCACAGCCCGGCCGGCGCCACGTTCGGGCCGGTGTTGGGTTTCATGGTGTTCGCGTACATCACGGCACGGCTATTGCTTTTCGCGACGGCGTGGGCGGCGACGTCGAACCCGAGCCCGGACGATGCGCCCGACTAGCTCACCACTTTCAGGCCCGCGATGCAGCCGACGACACCGGCGATCAGCAGCACCTTGGCCGGCGAGGCCGTCTCCTCGCCGGTCAGCATCGCGTACGCGACGGTGAGCACCGCGCCGACGCCGACCCAGACGGCGTAGCTGGTCCCGGTCGGCAGCGTGCGCATGGCGAACGCCAACCCGCCCATCGAAAACAGCAGTGCCACAGCGAAAATCAGCGACGGGATCAGCCGGGAGAATCCGTCGGATCGGTCCATCGCGGTCGCCCACACGGCCTCGAGCACACCGGATGCCACCAAGATCAGCCACGCCATCGCACGCCCCTCTACCAGCTGCCGTTTGCCAAGACCGCGCTGACTCGATAATCCGCCTCCAGCACAACGAGATTGGCATTGTCACCCACGCGCACGCCGCCGGCCCCCCCGATACCGAGAGCCCGTGCCGAAGTCGTCGATGTCATGCGTACGGCCGCGATCAGCGCGGCGTCGCGGTCTGCGCCGAGGCCTGCCGCCGTCGCGAAGAGTCGGTCCATGGTCGCGGTGCTTCCGGCGATCGTCGAGGTGCCGCTCACCCGGGCGATACCGTCGACGACGTCGACCGCCATTGGGCCCAGCCGATATTTGCCGTCCTCGGCGCCCGCCGCGGCGATGGCATCGGTGACCAGCGCGACGCGGTCGGCCCCGGCTGACTGGACCGTCGCGTGCACCACGGCGGGATGGACGTGGACGCCGTCGGCGATCAACTCGACGGTCACCCGGGGATCCTCCAGCAGCGCCAGAGCCGGACCCGGCTCGCGGTGGTGCAGCGGCCGCATCGCGTTGAACAGATGCGTGCCGACCGTGGCGCCCAGGTCGATCGCGCGTCGGGTCTGCTCGTAGGTGGCATCGGTATGACCGAGCGCCACAACCACTCCGGCGTCGAGGAGTTGGGTGATCGCATCGCCGCTGCCCTTACGCTCGGGTGCGAGGGTGACCATCCGGATCGCCCCGTCGCCGGCGCTCAGCAGCGCGTCGATCTCGGCGGACGTCGGGTCTCGCATCGCGGTGAGGTCGTGCGCCCCGCAGTGTGCTGCGCTAAGCCACGGCCCCTCCAGATGAATGCCGGCGATAGCCCCGTCACGGGTCGCCTCGGCGAGCGTGCGGACCCCCGCCAACAGATCGGCCGGGGCCGCGGTCACCAGGCTGGCCAGAGTGGTGGTCGTCCCGTGCGCGCGGTGAAAGGCGGCCGCTCGCAACACCTCTGAGACATCGCCGGCGAGGTAGGAGGCGCCGCCGCCGCCGTGCACATGGATGTCCACGAAACCGGGCACGACCGTCGCGTCGGGCAGATCGACGTCGGGCGAGTGCGGCGCCGGGCCCGCGCCGCAGCCCACGATCGTGGCGCCGGACGTGCGCACCCAGCCGGGCCGGCAGACGCCCTGTTCGAGTACGACGGTCCCGGCCGCGATCAGCGGCATGCGGGTATATCCGTTGCCGCGCTGGGGGTTTCGTCGGGCCAGCGGCCGTTGTTCTCCCAGAAGTGGCGGATCTCCTCCAGTTGTCGCCCCTTGGTTTCGGGGGCGAAGCGGTAGATGAGGACGAACCCGGCGACGGCGAGCAGCCCCAGAATAGTGAACATCCCCGCGCCACCGAGGTTGTTCAGCATGGTCAAAAACGTCGACTCGATCAGCGCGTTGGCCGTCAGATTGGCGGTGAGCATGGCGCTGGAGCCCAGGGAGCGCAAGTGGGCCGGGAAGCTCTCACCGGCGTAGACCCAGACCAAGGCGCCGAAGCCGAAGGTGAATCCCATGGTGAAGGTGATCAGCCCGACATAGCCGAGGCCGGACACCGCAGTGGATTTGGCCGCGAACACGCCGATCATGATGGCGTCACCGACGATCATCGCGGCGATGCCGGACAGCAGGATAGGCCGCCGTCCGATCCGGTCGACCAGCAGCAGCGAGGCCAACACCGCGGCCAGCGAAGCCAGCTGGATCAGCGCGGGCAGCACCAGCAACGAGAAGTTGCCTTGAAATCCCATGGCTTCGAACAGGAGCGGGCTGTAGTAGATGATTCCGTTGATGCCGCTCAGCTCGGCGAAGAAGCCGAGCCCGACCACGAACGCGGTGGCGCGCAAGTAGGGCATCCGCAGCATCTCGAGGATTGATCCACCGCGTTCTTCGCGCATCGCATCGGCGATCTCGGCAAGTTCCTGTTCGACGTCGCGGTTCGGCTCTACCCGAAGCAGTGCCGTGCGCGCGTCGTCCGTGCGATTTTTGAACAGATACCACCGCGCGGTGTCGGGCATGTTGGCCAGCAGCGGCAGGACCAGCAGCGCCGGCACGGCCGCGAGCCCGAGCATCCAGCGCCAGCTGCCCGAATCCGCCAGCACGAAGGCGGAGAGGTAGCCCCCGATGATCCCGAGGATGGTCGCCACCTGATACGTGACCAGCATCGAACCCCGCAATCGCGCGGGTGCCGATTCCGCGATGAACACCGGGGTCACGACCGCCGACAGCCCGATCGTCATCCCGAGCGCCATCCGCGCGGTCATCAGCCACGGCATGGACACGGCGGCGGCGCCCAGCAGCGAAAACACCGCATATCCGCCTGCCACCAGCATCATTGACCGCTTGCGCCCGATCGCGTTGGCCAGAAATCCGCCGCTGAGCGCACCGCAGATCTCACCGATGACCACCATCGTCGTCAGAAGTTCCTGCTTGCGGACGGTGAGGCTGAAATCGTTGGTGATGAACATCAGCGCGCCGGCGATGTTGGACAGGTCGTAGCCGCAGATGATGCCCAGGGCCGCCGCGGCGACCGCGATCAGCAATCGCCGCCGGGTTCGCAGTGACTCGCCGATGCGGCTCACAATCTCCCCTCCGGGTAGCCGCCCGGTCCACGGTCGCTGCTTAGTGCTGCGGCCGTCGGTTCATCGAACGCGCCACCATAATCAAGCCGAACACGACGACCGTACCGATCACCGCGACACCGACCCTAACCGGCAACGCGTCGACGCTGGGTATCAGCGCGGCCGCGTCTGCGGCGGGGCCGCCGCCATTCTCGCCTCCCGCGGCGGTCTTCGGCGCGGCCAGTGACGGGTCGGGTTCGATCAGCGTTCCCACTCGGGTGCCCGGCGCGGTCGCGAACCCGTAATCCAGCAGATGGGCGGCCTGCTGCCACGGCGCGATCGGCTGCCGGGTGCCGTGAAGCAACACCGCCATCAGTCGCCGTCCGTCGCGATTGGCGGCGCCGACGAAGGTCTGGCCGGCGTCGTCGGTGTAGCCGGTCTTGCCGCCCAGCGCTCCCGGGTAGTGATACAGCAGCTGGTTGTCGTTCTCCAGCTCGTAGCCCGGGCTGTCGCCGTGCCCGGGGAAGTCGAACTTCTCGGTGTGCACGATGTCGGCGAAAGTCGGGTTCTCCCAGGCATATCGGTAGAACAGCCCGATGTCGTAGGCCGACGTGCTCATCCCAGGGCCGTCCAGCCCCGACGGGGTCGCGGCGCGGGTGTCTTTGCCGCCGAGTTTGGCGGCCAGCGCGTTGATCTTGTCGACCGCCACCGGCATGCCGCCCAACTGCATCGACAGCGAGTGCGCGGCGTCGTTGCCGGAATGCATCAGCAGGCCGTGCAGCAGTTGGTTGACGGTGTAGGTGCCACCGGGCGCGACGCCGACCTTGGTGCCTTCGGCCGAGGCGTCCTCGGGGGTGCCGTCGACGGCCTTGTTGAGGTTGAGTTCGCGCAGCGACGCCATCGCGACCAGGACCTTGATCACGCTGGCCGGGCGATGACGGCCGTGCGGGTCGCGCGCGGCGATGACGGCCCCGCTGTCCAGGTCGGCCACCACCCACGCCTCGGCCGAGATGTCGCCGGGCACCGGTGGCGTGCCGGCGGCGGTGACCACGCCGCAGCCGCCCAGCGAGTTGCCGCCGATCGGCGACGGCGGCACCGGGAGTGGCAACGGTGGCTCGCCGGCCTGCGGGACTTCCGAGGAGTCGACGGCGGCCGGGGTCGCGACCTTGTATGGGCAGATGTCGGGTGCCGGGGGCTCGGCGAGCGCCGCGGGCATGCCGAGCAGCGCGGGGGTACTCAGCAAGAAACCAGCTGCTGCCAGGCATGACGCAGTTCTGAAGATCGCCACCGTGTGCAGAGTAGGCGATCGGCGGGCCGATTCCGGGGAGCCGCGCTGTGACTGGTGTTACGGATGTTGCAGATCGAGGTAACAGATCCCGGCTCCCGCGATGCGGCCCAGCCACAGCCGTCCCGGGGTTTCCACCACCCCGGTGGCCAGACCGAAGTCGGGATGCTGGGTGTGTAGCTGGGCCACGACGTGCCCGTCGTCGGGGTCGAAACCGACGACCCACACCGTCGGCTTCGGATCGGGCAGCCACCGGTAGGGCAACAGGCGCCACATCACGCTGCGGATGATCGGTGCGCGCGGGCCCAGCCATTCGTTGAGTGCGTTGCGATCCGAGACCAGCGCCACCCAGATGCGACCGTCCAGACCGGTGGAGATGTTGTCGGGGTAGCCGGGCAGCTCGCTGACCAACGGGGTGATGGTGCCGGCCCGGTCGCCGGTCAGCCAGTACTTCGAAACTCGGCAGCCGGCGCTCTCGGCGAACACCACCGCCGACTCGTCGGCGGTCAACGTCACGCCGTTGGCGAAATACAAGCCGCCGGCCAACTCGCTGACCGTCCCGTCGGTGCCACGCCGGAACAGCGCGCCGCTCGGGCGTCCCTCGATGACCGAGCCCTTGTAGTACTCGTAGTAGAAGCGGCTCGTCGACTCGGTGAAAAAGATTGTGCCGTCCGATGATTCGACCACGTTGGAACAGAACGACAGCGGGCGTCCGTCGATGTCGGCGACCAGGGTCTCCATCGAGTCGCTGGACGGGTCGTAGCGCAGCAGTCCGCGGTGACTGTCGCAGATCAGCAGCCGGCCGTCGCGGGCCACGGCCAGGCCGAGCGGTCGCCCGCCGGTGTCGGCGACCACCTGCACCGAGCTTCCGTCGGGGCTGATCCGGACGATGCGCCCGTCCTCGACGCCGGTGAAGATGTTCCCGTCGGTATCGGCGACCACGTCCTCGGCGGCGGTGCCCGGCACGTCGATAATGTGCAGCGCCGCAGTGACATCCGGCTCGGGCAGCGGCCGCGAAGCCGGTGGTTGCCAGCGGACCGGGGCGATAGGGGGTTTAGTCATTGGGCGCCGCTCCTCCTCATCGCCGCGCTCTGCATCGTCGCCGGCGCGCTCATAGCGCGCCTTTCAGCACGGGGCGCAGGATGGATTCGATGGTGTCGAACTCGGGTTGCCCGCTGATCAGCGGCGGCGCGATGACGACGACGGGGTCGCCGCGGTCATCGGTCCGGCAGTAGAGCCCGGCGTCGAATAGCGACGACGCGATGTGCGGCAACAGTTTTGCGGCCTGCTCGCGGGGGAAGGTTTCGCGGGTAGCCCGGTTCTTGACCAACTCGATCGCGTAGAAGTAACCCTCGCCGCGGACGTCGCCGACGATCGGCAGGTCGTACAGCCGCTCCAACGTTGCTCGCAGCGCCGGCGCCTGACGCTTGACGTTGGCGTTGATGCCCTCGCGCTCGAAGATGTCGAGGTTGGCCAGCGCGACCGCCGCCGACACCGGATGGCCGCCGAACGTGTAGCCGTGCGGGAACACCGTCGCGCCGTCGTCGAACGGTTCGAACAGCCGGTCGCTGGCGACCATCGCGCCGATCGGCGAGTACCCCGACGTCAGGCCTTTGGCGCAGGTGATGACGTCGGGCTGGTAGCCAAAGTCGGTGCAGGCGAACATCGATCCGATCCGGCCCCAGGCGCAGATCACCTCGTCGGACACCAGCAACACGTCGTAGTGGTCGCAGATCTCGCGTACCCGCTCGAAGTAGCCCGGTGGCGGCGGGATGGAGCCGCCGGCATTCTGCACCGGTTCGAGGAACACCGCGGCGACGGTATCGGGCCCTTCGAATTCGATCGCCTCGGCGATCCGGTCGGCCGCCCATTGCCCGAATGCCTTTGGGTCGGAACACAATAACTCGGGCGCGCGGTAGATGTTTGTGTTCGGCACGCGGACTCCGCCGGGCGTCAGCGGCTCGAAGGGCGTCTTGTAGGCCGGCAGGCCGGTGATCGCGAGCGCTCCGTGCTGGGTGCCGTGGTAGGCGACGGCACGCGAAATCACCTTGTACTTGCCGGGTTTGCCGGTCAGCTTGTAGAACTGCTTGGCCAGTTTCCACGCCGCCTCGACGGCCTCGCCCCCGCCGGTAGTGAAGAACACGCGATTCAGGTCGCCCGGGGCGTAGCCGGCGATCCGGTCGGCCAATTCGATCGCGGGCGCAGTCGCGTACCCCCACAGCGGAAAGTAGGCCAGCGTGCCGGCCTGGCGGGCGGCCGCCTCGGCCAGCTCGGCGCGGCCGTGCCCGACCTGCACAACGAACAGTCCGGACAGGCCGTCGAGGTAACTCTTGCCGGCGTCGTCGAAGATCGTCACGCCCTCGCCGCGGGCGATGATCGGCGGCCTGATGTCCGGGCCGTGCTTGGCGAAATGCAGCCAAAGGTGATCAGTCATGTGACACGTTGCCGCGCAAAGCGTTTCAACTCGGCTGACAGCGCGTCGGCCTCCAGCAGCACGGGAGCCAGACCCGGGTCTTTCATCCGGGCGGTGAAGGCCAGTTCGATGGTGACATCGTGGTCGGGGCGGTACTCGATCGTGATGCCGTCACCAGCGCGTACCTGACCCGACGACAGCACCCGGAAATACGCGCCGGGCGCTCCCGCTTCGGTGAATGTCTTGATCCAATGCGGCCGGTCCAGGAACGACGCGAACGTCCGGCACGGAGTGCGGGGGGCGGAGACTTCCAGCAGCAACGTGCCGGTCCCGATGCGCCATCGCTCGCCGATCCTGGTCTGGGTCAGGTCGACACCGACCGTGGTGAGGTTCTCGCCGAACATGCCGTTGTCGAGGACGACGCCGAGTCGTGATTCCCAGGCATCAAGATCTTCGCGGGCGTAGGCATACACCGCCTGGTCGGGTCCGCCGTGCAGCTTGGGATTGCCGATGGTGTCACCGATCAGGCCACTGGCATCGTGCTGCGCGTGCCCGGGTGGGCGGACCAGGACGGCGTCCTCGACGGGTTGCTTGTCGATGCCGGTCAGCGGCGACCGCGCACGCGGATCGGGATTGACGCGGGGCCGTGCGACATTGACCGACAAGACGTGCACCCGCTCACAATAGCGGCGACACCCACCGGCGATTGAGCGTTACGCTCGTGAAATGACCTCCGCCCAGGTCAACGAATTCGAAGCGCTGCGGCCCCATCTCATGTCGGTCGCGTACCGCCTGACCGGTACCGTCGCCGACGCCGAAGACATCGTGCAGGATGCCTGGCTGCGCTGGCAGGGCCACGACGGCGAAATCGCCGATCTGCGAGCGTGGTTGACGACGGTCGTCAGCCGGCTCGGGCTCGATCGCCTGCGCTCGGCCGCGCACCGGCGGGAAAGCTATGTGGGCCAGTGGCTGCCGGAGCCGGTGGTGACCGGGTTCGACGGCGACGATCCGCTGTCGGTGGTGGTCGCCAACGAGGATGCCCGGTTCGCGGCGATGGTGGTGCTGGAACGTCTGTCGCCCGATCAGCGTGTCGCGTTCGTCCTGCACGACGGGTTTGCGGTGCCGTTCGACGAGGTCGCGGAGGTGCTGGGGACAACCGCCGCGGCCGCGCGGCAACTCGCGTCGCGGGCTCGCCGGGCGGTGAGCGCCGAGCCGCCGCCGAAACCCGATCCCGCGCACAACGAGGTGGTCGGCAAGCTGATGGCCGCCATCACCGCCGGGGACATGGCCGCCACCGTCGCGCTGTTGCATCCGGGCGTGACGTTCACCGGCGATTCGAACCGCGTCGCGCCGACCGCGGCCCGCGTCATTCACGGACCCGACAAGGTCGCGCGGTTCCTGTTCGGGCTCGCGCGCCGATACGGGCCCGCGTTCATGACCACGAGCCAGCTGGCGCTGATCAACGGTGAACTCGGGGCCTACACCGCGGGTTCGCCGGGTGACGACGAGTATCAGGAGATCATGCCGCGGATCACCGCGATCACCGTGCGCGACGGAAAGGTAAGCGCGCTATGGGATATCGCGAACCCGGACAAGTTCACCGGTTCGCCGCTGGCGAGTCCGCCCACGGAACGCGACACGAATCGCCCGAGCTGAAGCCCTGCTCGGTGATGCCCAGCGCGGAATTCATCCGGGCGCGCATGTTCTCGATTCCGATCTGGTAGGTCAGCTCGATCACGCCGTCGTCGCCGAAGCGGGCACGCAGATCGGCGACCTGTTCGTCGGTGACGGAGTGCGGATCCGTCGTCATCGCGTCGGCGTAGGCGACCGCAGCCCGCTCGTCGGCGGTGAAACGCGGTGATGTGGCGTAGTTGTCGATGTCGGTGAGGCGCTCGATGTCGAGCCCGTCCAGGCGCTGCAGCATCGACCCGAAGTCGACGCACCACGAGCAGCCGACCGTGCGCGCGGTCCAGAACACCGCCAACTCGCGAACATTGGCCGGCAACCGCCGCGATGCCGACTGCAGCATGCCCTCGTGCACGGCGTTGGCGACCAGCAGCCGTGGATGATGCGCGACGACCGCGAACGGCTCAGGGACTTCGCCGAATCGCCGCTTGGCGTAGCGGTACATCGCGCGGACCAGCCAGTTGGTTCGTTTCGGGGGCAGTGGTTCGATGCGGGTTTTCTGTGTCATACCAATCAGACGAGGCAGCCCGCGAAGGTGTGACAGGCGCTCAGCGGGTGAACATCAGCGCGCGCTTGACCTCTTGGATCGCCTTGGTCACCTCGATGCCCCGCGGGCAGGCGTCGGTGCAGTTGAACGTGGTGCGGCAGCGCCAGACGCCGTCGACCTCGTTGAGGATGTCGAGCCGCTCGGCGGCGCCCTCGTCGCGGCTGTCGAAGATGAACCGATGCGCGTTGACGATCGCGGCCGGGCCGAAGTAGCTGCCCTCGTTCCAGAACACCGGGCAGCTGGTGGTGCACGCCGCGCACAGGATGCACTTGGTGGTGTCGTCGTAGCGGGCGCGATCGGTCTGGCTCTGAATTCGTTCCCGCGTCGGGGGATTGCCGGACGTGATCAGGTAGGGCTTGACCGCGCGGTAGGCGTCGAAGAACGGCTCCATATCGACGATCAAGTCCTTCTCCACCGGCAGGCCGCGGATCGGCTCGATCGTGATCGTGATGCCATTCTTGGACTTGCCCGTCTTGGCCTTGCTGGGCAGTAGGTCGCGCATCAGCATCTTGCAGGCCAGCCGGTTGACGCCGTTGATCCGCATCGCGTCGGATCCGCAGACGCCGTGCGCGCAGGAGCGCCGGAAGGTCAGCGTGCCGTCGAGGTAGCTCTTGACGTAGATCAGCAGATTGAGCACCCGGTCGGTCGGTAGGCACGGCACCCGGAAACTCTGCCAGCCACCGGAATCGGCGTACTGGTCTGGGTTTTCGGGATTGAAGCGGGCGATTTTCAGCGTCACCATCACCGAACCCTCAGGGATAGCGGGCAACGGCGGGTCGCCGACGGGCGCCGTCTGGGCGTCGGAACTCATCAGTACTTCCGCTCCTTGGGTTCGTAACGGGTCTGCACGACGGGTTTGAAATCCAGCCGGATGTCGCTGAGCAGATCGGGGCGGTGCTTGTCAGGCCCAATCTCCTTGTAGGCCATGGTGTGCCGCATATAGTTGACGTCATCGCGATTCGGGTAGTCCTCGCGAGCATGGCCGCCGCGAGATTCCTTGCGGTTCAACGCTCCGACGACGGTGACTTCGGCGAGCTCCAAGAGGAAGCCGAGCTCGATGGCTTCCAGTAGGTCGCTGTTGAAGCGCTTCCCCTTGTCGTGCACCGAGATTCGGGAATACCGCTCCTTGAGCGCGTGGATGTCGGTGAGCGCCTGCTTCAGGGTCTCCTCGGTGCGGAACACCGCGGCGTTGTTGTCCATCGTCTGCTGCAGCGCACCGCGGATGTCGGCGACCCGCTCGTTGCCGTGCTCGGACAGGATGTCGCCGACCCAGCCGGTCACCATCGTGGCCGGGTTCGGCGGCATCTCGACGAAATCGTGGCCCTTGGCATAGGCGGCCGCGGCGATGCCGGCCCGACGGCCAAAGACGTTGATGTCCAACAGCGAATTGGTGCCGAGCCGGTTGGCGCCATGCACCGAGACGCAGGCGCATTCGCCGGCGGCGTACAGGCCCGGCACGGTGTTGCTGTTGTCCCGCAACACCTGACCGGTGATCGTGGTCGGGATGCCGCCCATCACGTAGTGACACGTCGGGTAGACCGGCACGAGTTCCTTGACGGGGTCGACTCCGAGGTAGGTGCGGGCGAA
The DNA here is from genome assembly GCF_001673405.1 of Mycobacterium sp. 1245111.1. Taxonomy (GTDB): domain Bacteria; phylum Actinomycetota; class Actinomycetes; order Mycobacteriales; family Mycobacteriaceae; genus Mycobacterium. The sequence goes on from NZ_LZLV01000153.1 coordinate 155,257, forward strand.
TTCGGTGATGTCGGGCAGTTTGGCGTTGAGCACCTCTTCGCCGAGATGGCGGACGTCGATGTAGACGTAGTCCTTGTGCGGACCGGCGCCGCGGCCCTCGAGTACTTCGCGGACCATCGAACGGGCGACGATGTCGCGGGGCGCCAGGTCGACGATCGTCGGTGCGTAGCGCTCCATGAAGCGTTCGCCGTCGCCGTTGAGCAGCCGGCCACCCTCGCCGCGCACGGCCTCGGAGATCAAGATGCCCAGCCCGGCCAGGCCGGTCGGGTGGAACTGGTGAAATTCCATGTCTTCCAAGGGAAGCCCCTTGCGGAACACGATCCCGATGCCGTCCCCGGTCAGCGTGTGCGCGTTCGACGTGGTCTTGTACATTCGGCCCGATCCGCCGGTGGCGAGCACGACGGCCTTGGCGTGGAAGACGTGAATGTCACCGGTGGCCAGTTCGTATGCCACGACGCCAGTGGCCACCGGGCCGTTCGGGGTCTCGGTGAGCACCAGGTCGAGGGCGTAGAACTCGTTGAAGAACTCGACGTCGTGTTTGACACAGTTCTGATACAGCGTCTGCAGGATCATGTGGCCGGTACGGTCTGCGGCATAACAGGATCGGCGCACCGGCGCCTTGCCGTGGTCGCGGGTGTGCCCGCCGAAGCGACGCTGGTCGATGCGGCCTTCGGGGGTGCGGTTGAACGGCATCCCCATCTTCTCCAGGTCGAGCACCGCGTCGATGGCTTCCTTGCACATCACCTCGACCGCGTCCTGGTCGGCGAGGTAGTCACCGCCCTTGACGGTGTCGAAAGTGTGCCATTCCCAGTTGTCGTCTTCGACGTTTGCCAGCGCCGCGCACATGCCGCCCTGTGCCGCGCCGGTGTGGCTGCGGGTCGGGTAGAGCTTCGTCAAAACCGCTGTGCGGACCCGGGGTCCGGCTTCGACGGCCGCCCTCATCCCGGCTCCGCCGGCGCCGACGATCACCACGTCGTATCGGTGTTCGCTAATCATGGCGCCGCGCCTCCTCATCGCTTCGCTCTGCATCGTCGCCGGCGCGAATCATGGCGCCGCTCCTCCTCATCGCTTCGCTCTGCATCGTCGCCGGCGCGAATCACGGTCAGCCTCCGATGTTGGGGTCGAACGTCAGCAGCACATAGGTCCCGAGCACCAGCGTGAACACCATCGACAACACCAGCAGGCTGTTCAGCCAGAAGCGGGTGGAGTCCTTGCGGCTGTAATCGTCGATGATGGTGCGCAGGCCGTTGCCGCCGTGCAGCTGGGCCAGCCAGAGCAGCAACAGGTCCCAGGTCTGCCAGAACGGCGAATGCCACCGCTGCGCAACGTAGTTGAAGTCGATGCGGTAGACGCCGTCCTCCCACATCAGCATCACGAAGAGATGTCCGAGCGCGAGGAACACCAGCACGATGCCGGAGAACCGCATGAACAGCCAGGCGTATTTCTCGAAGTTCGGCATGCCGCTGCGTCGGCGCGGGGATCGCGGGTTGTCCAGGCCGGCCGGGCGGTCGTGGCTGCGCTGCCGGACCGGCGCGACCTGGCGCTCTTGAATCTGCGGCCGCGGCTGCAGGGAAGGTGAGCTCATCGGAAGTGCTCTGTCATGTGGATGGCGACGACCACCGCGGCGGGCACCACGACCAGCACCCACACGATGCCGATCGCCCACAGCATCTGGCGTTGATAGCGCGGGCCCTGCCCCCAGAAGTCGATCAGGATGACGCGGATGCCGTTGAGCGCGTGATAGAGCACCGCAGCGACCAGCCCGAGTTCCATCAGGCCGACGAGCGGTGTCTTGTACGTCGAGACGACCTCGTTGTAGGCCTGCGGGCTGATCCGGACCAGTGCGGTGTCGAGCACGTGGATGAACAGGAAGAAGAAGACGGTGGCACCTGTGATGCGGTGCAGGACCCAGGACCACATGCCCGGATCGCCGCGATAAAGGGTTCGGCGCAGACGGCGCATTCGCGAGGTGTGCTCCGGCGAAGCCGGATTCGCGGACGTCGTCGTCATCAGCGCTCCTCCCAAAGTGGCGACCCGCGGCGTCCGGCGTCGTCGGCCTTGCGATCGCCACGCCCTGTCGCAGTGGGCTACTCAATTTAGCCCGATTAGCGCGGCCGATCAGCCCATTCTCACCGCCGAACGATCCGCGTTGTGTCCGCCGACGCTTTTGCCCGCGCAGAATCTAGGCTGGTTGTGTGAATTAGCCGACAACGAGCGGGGTTTTCGGATGCATGGCAATTACGTGTGGTGTCGAGACCGTGGCTGACGCGATCGACTGGAAGTTGCTGCGCGACAAGGCGACTCACGCGGCGCTGGGAGCATACGCGCCCTACTCGAAGTTTCCGGTGGGCGCTTCGGCACTGGTCGACGACGGCCGGGTGATCATCGGCTGCAATGTGGAGAATGTCTCATATGGCCTAGGTCTCTGCGCGGAGTGCGCGGTGGTGTGCGCGCTGCATTCGAGCGGCGGCGGCCGACTAGTCGCGCTGGCCTGTGTCGACGGCGGGGGAGCGCCGCTGATGCCCTGCGGCCGGTGCCGTCAGGTGTTGCTGGAACACGGCGGGCCGGACTTGCTCATCGACCACCCGGACGGGCCGCGGCGGCTCGGCGATCTGTTGCCGGACGCGTTCGGTCCGCAGGATCTGGCGAATTACCGGGGCCGCGCGTGACATTCGACGCGCCGACGGTGATCAGGACCAAACGCGACGGGGGGCGGCTGTCCGACGACGCGATCGACTGGGTGATCGACGCCTACACCCGCGGGCAGGTTGCCGACGAGCAGATGTCGGCGCTGCTGATGGCGGTGTTCCTGCGCGGTATGGATTACGGCGAGACCGCGCGCTGGACCGCGGCCATGGTGGCCTCCGGCGATCGGTTCGATTTCACCGACCTACGGCGCGACGGCAAACCGGTGCGCACCGTCGACAAACATTCCACCGGCGGGGTGGGCGACAAGATCACCTTGCCGCTGGTGGCGGTGATCGCCGCGTGCGGGGGCGTCGTACCGCAGGCCTCCGGCCGCGGACTCGGGCACACCGGCGGGACCCTGGACAAGCTGGAATCGATCGCCGGCTTCACCGGCTCGTTGACCAATGCGCAAGTGCGGCAACAACTTTGCGACGTCGGCGCGGTGATCTTCGCGGCCGGTCGGCTGGCCCCCGCCGACGCGAAACTCTATGCACTGCGCGACATCACGGCCACCGTCGAATCGCTGCCGCTGATCGCCAGTTCGGTGATGAGCAAGAAGATCGCCGAAGGAGCCGGTGCCTTGGTGCTCGACGTGAAGGTCGGCTCCGGAGCGCTGATGTGCTCGGAAGCCCGATGCCGAGAGCTGGCCGAAACCATGGTCGCGTTGGGCGCCGAACATGGGTTGCCGACGCGTGCGGTGCTGACCGACATGAATCGGCCGCTGGGCGCGGCGGTCGGCAACGCGCTCGAGGTCGCCGAGGCGCTGGAGGTGTTGGCGGGCGGTGGACCATCCGACGTGGTGGCACTGACCGTGGCTCTCGCGCGCGAGATGCTCGAGCTCGCCGGCATCGACGGGCCAGATCCAGAACAGACCTTGCGGGACGGGTCGGCGATGGACCGCTTCCGGGCATTGGTGGCCGCCCAGGGCGGAGACTTGTCCGTGGAATTGCCGGTCGGCAAGTACTCCGAAACGGTGACCGCCGCACGCCACGGCACAATGGGTGACATCGACGCAATGGCAGTGGGGCTGGCGGTGTGGCGGCTCGGCGCGGGCAGATCCCGGCCGGGCGACGCGGTTCAGGCCGGCGCCGGGATCCAGATCCATCGCCGTTCCGGCACTCCGGTGACGGCCGGCGAGCCGCTGTTCACCCTGTACACCGATACGCCCGAACGGTTTCCGAGCGCGCTCGCCGAGCTGGAGGCGGGCTTCACGGTCGGTGACACGGCCCCGACCGGACGGCCCCTGATCATCGATCGGATCACCTCATGACGACACCGCTGAACCTGGACACCATCAAGAAGGCGCCCAAGGCGTTGCTGCACGACCATCTCGACGGTGGCCTGCGCCCGTCTACCGTGCTCGACATCGCGCGCCAGACCGGCTACGACGACCTGCCGGCCACCGACGTCGATGCGCTTGCACAATGGTTTCGCACCGCCTCGCACAGCGGATCGCTGGAGCGCTACCTGGAACCGTTCTCGCACACCGTCGCGGTGATGCAGACGCCTGAGTCGTTGCACCGCGTCGCCTTCGAATGCGTGGAGGACCTCTCGGAGGACTCGGTGGTCTATGCCGAGGTGCGGTTCGCCCCCGAACTGCACATCAACAAGGGGTTGTCGTTCGACGACGTGGTCGACGCGGTGCTCGCCGGGTTTGCCGACGGCGAGAAGGCGGCGTCGGCCGCCGGGCGTCCGATCGTGGTGCGCTGCCTGGTGACCGCGATGCGGCACGCCGCGCTGTCGCGTGAGATCGCCGAGTTGGCGATCCGGTTCCGGGACAAGGGCGTCGTCGGTTTCGACATCGCCGGCGCGGAAGCCGGTTACCCGCCGACCCGGCATTTGGATGCATTCGAGTATATGCGAAACCACAATGCCCGCTTCACTATTCACGCAGGAGAGGCGTTCGGGCTGCCGTCCATCCAGGAGGCGATCGCATTCTGCGGCGCCGACCGGCTGGGACATGGGGTGCGTATCGTCGACGACATCGACGTCGCCGACGACGGTGAGGTGCGGCTGGGTCGGCTCGCGTCGATCCTGCGGGACAAGCGAATTCCGCTCGAGATGTGCCCGAGCTCCAATGTGCAGACCGGAGCGGTTGCCAGCATCGCCGAGCATCCGTTCGACCTGTTGGCTCGCACGCGATTCCGGGTCACCGTCAACACCGACAACCGGCTGATGAGCGATACCACGATGACACGCGAGATGACCCATCTCGTCGAAACATTCGGCTACGGGTGGAGCGATCTGCTGCGGTTCACCGTCAACGCGATGAAGTCGGCGTTCATACCGTTCGACGAGCGGTTGGCACTCATCGACGAGGTGATCAAACCTCGTTACGCCGTGCTGGTGGGCTAGCTGCTCACTCGCGCCGCAGGCGTGACTCTCGCATCATTAGTCGTCGCAGGCTTGCGGCGCTATTCGCGCCTTAGCCGCGACTCGACGAAGCGCACGAGCTCTTCCCACTCCCGGACCGCCGCGGCGAAGGGAGCGGTGGGTTTGCTCGTCGAGTCGGGTTCCAGGACATAGGCGACCAGTTTGCCCAGCGGCTCGTCGATGTCGAGCGCCTTGTCGATCGTGCTGTCTTCGGAGTAATCCCCGAGATCGCGCAGGAACTCCACGGCCAGCTCGAGTTGCTCGTGGTCGACCGCGTCGGGACCGGCCGCGAAGTCGTCGGCCAGCCCGCTCAGCACGTACACGTTGTCGTCGGTGATGTCGACGTGCAGCGAGCCGTCGGTGGCCGCCGTGCGGATGTCGTCATAGGTGCTCAGGTCCGACAGGTCATGGTCGTGTTCGTCGGCCAGGTAGCGGGCCAGCGCGCGTTCCGAGCTGAACACGCTGATTCTTCCGTTGCGGCCCAAGAAGATTGGGCGTTCGTCGAAGTAGCAGCGCAACGTGTAGACGGTGCTGGTACCGGTCATGATCGTGATCGGGTCGATGCCGACCTTCGCCCAGAAGTCCTCGTCGGCGCCGAGCACCACCTCGTCACCGGCCGCCCGGTGCGCCTCGGTGTGGTCCTCGACCGCAGTCTCGGGCTCCACTTCTTCGTCGACGGTCTCCGCCTCGGTCTCGAGCTCTTCTTCTTCGACGGGCTCGGCCAACTCGGCCGCGGCGGCCTCCGCGACTTTGGCGTCCACGTCGGGGATGCTGACGATGTTGTCGACGGCGCCGAGCACGTCGTCCCAGCCCCGCCCGACGACGTCGGCGATCGCGTGCCAGCGCTTGAGCCCGGCCTTGCCGGTGAAGTGATCGATGCCGCCACTCAGCGAGCCCAGCGTCGGGTTGCCGTTGAAGAACTTCATCACCGCCGGCAGCTCACAGACCGAGCCGATCGAGGAGACGATCGTCAACGCGTTGGCCAGCGTTGCCACCGACTCCTCGGTCGGCTTCTCCGAAACCACATCTTCGACCGCGACCAGGTCGAAATGCTTGTCCTCGGCGGGCTCCAGCTTGTGGGCGTTGGCCTCGGTCAGCGCCTGCCACGACGGATGATCGACGAGATCGTTGTCCTTATTGGTGCGCACGAACGCAACCAGGTCCGCAGGAGTCTCGAAGGTGTAGAGGTCTTCGTCCTTACCCAGGAACGCCTCCCACTCGTCACCGGCGTCGCGCCAGCGGGGCGCCCACACGGTGTAGCGGTCGCCGTCGGTCAGGCTCAAGCGGATAGGCACGAGGTCAGCAGCCATGCGGCACACAATAGCGACGGGCGCCCACCGGACCGGGGTCAGGCACCCCAGATGCCGGTGATCGCGGGGGCTCTGGTCGCGTAGCCGAGCTTGGGCAGCCCGTACATCTGCTCGAGGGTGGACAGCACGTTGTAGTGGCTGATCGTCTGGTCGTAGGTGCCGGGCCGGACGCCGGCGCCGTAGATCACCGTCGGGATCTGGTTGCGCGACGTGTTGTCGTCCTCGTCCCAGGTCAGTATCAGCAGGCTGTTGTTGGCCCGCGCCCACGAGGCGTACTGCGAGAGGTTTTGGTACAGCCACTGGTCGCCCTGCGCGATCGACCCGTCGTGCATGTCGTTGTCGAGGTTCGGGATGACCATCGAGACGGTCGGCAGGCTGGCGTAATTCGCCGGCGCCGGAAACGCGGAGAACGGCAGCGACCGGTTCGCGGGGATGTTGGTGAAGCTGGCCCATGGCACGTGCTTGCGGGCATATTTGCCCGCCCGGCAATCCTCGGAGCCCGGCGCGGGCAGGCTTTCGGCGAAGCCCACGAACGTGTAGCCGGCCCCGAGTAGCTGCGAGCCGAGGTTGGGTTGGTTGCCGGCGTTGACCGGGCAGACGTTGTCTTTGACCAGGGTGTCGCCGGCGAACAACGCGTAGTAATTGGGTTCGCTGGGATGCACCTCGGCGAAGGACTGCGACATCATCGCGCCGCCGGCGGCCAGCTGGTTGATGAACGGGGCCGCCTTGTTGCCGATGATGTTGGACTGCGAGCGGTTCTCCTCGACCACGATCACGACGTGGGCGGGGGTCGGGACCGCCGCGGCGGTCATGTCGACCGGCTCGTCACCCGTGTGAGGCGGGGTCGGCCACCACATCGCCGCGGTCGCGACCGTCAGCACGCCGAACAGGCTGAGCGCTCGATCTCGCCTGCCCGTGCGGGCCGGTCGGCGTTGCATGGCGGCAGTATATGAGCAGTTCGGAGGCCCAGTCGGGACGCGCGGGGCCGTGTCGTTCTCGGCTTTCCTGAGAAATTTTTACAACTTTGCCGTATTGCGTGGCGGGCCCCCTTACGATTCAGCCACGCAGGGTCGGGGGTGCCGTCCGCGGGCATGGAGGTTTGCGATGACGGTTGCGATGACGGCTGCGCGGACTCGCTCGATGGGTGTCGTGATGGCGGCGGCCGCGTGCGCCACCGCGATGAGCATGACACCGGCCTTCCAGTCCGGGGTGCGGGCGTTGATGGCCGAGGTCGGTCTGGTCGCCAACGAGGGCTGGATCATGGGCGGCACCGGCAACCCGTTACCCGACTCGAACTACCTGAGCAGCGTCGAGCAGCTTTACCTGCCGTCGGGCTACAGCTACCAGGCGCTGGAGACTCCAGAACAGTTCTGCCCGATCATCTGCTCGCCGACACAGGACAACCTGAACTTCGGGGATTCGGTGACCAAAGGCGTCGATGCGCTTAACGGCGCTCCGAAGCTGGCGCTGGACGCGGGCACCAACGAAGTCTCGGTGCTCGGCTACTCGCAGAGCGCGACCGTCGCCACGGTCTGGATGAACGAACTCATCAACAGTCACGATCCCAACTTGGACAACCTGCACGTCACGCTGCTCGCTGACCCGAACAACCCGGTCAGTGGCATCCTGGACCGCTTCCAATTCCCGGATGGCGTCGGCCAGTTCAGCCTGGATCCTGAGCCGCAACACGTTCCGTTCCTCGGCATTCCGATGGGCCTGGACCCGACACCGACCACCGGCATCGACACCGACATCTACATCGGCGAGTACGACGGCTGGGCCAACTTCCCGTCCGACCCGCTCAATCTGTTCGCGGTGGGCAACGCGCTGCTCGGCATCGAGACCGTCCACCCCTACTACCCCGACCCCGATCCCGGCGTGAACCTCGACGTCGACCACATCATCGACCTCGGCAAGATCGGTGACACGAACTTCTACGCGATCCCCGCGCCGCTGCCGTCGCTGGCGTTCATGTACGACGGCGGCCCGGCCGGGCGCTTCTTCTACGACAGCTTCAACCCGTTCGCGAGCCTGGTGAACAACTGGGGCTACGGCAATCCCGGCGACCCGGACGCGGGCGTCGGGATCCCCGGCGCCGATCCGATCGGGGTGGCCGGACCCTGGCAGGTCGACGCCTACGGCCAGCTGGCGCTGTCCGACGGTGCCGGCTTCTTCGACAAAATGGATCCGCTGCAGATGCTAGCCGGCGTGGAATATGCTGCGGCGCATACGGTTATCGACCCAATCAACGACCTGCTGGCCGATGCCGGGCAGTCCCCACTGCCCGCGTCGTTCGTCGATGCCCTGCTCTCCCCATACGACCTGACTAACCAGCTGGACGTGTCGCTGCTGACGTCGTGGGCTGATCTGACGGCTAGCATGCCGTCGGTGGCCCCGGACGTGATCTTCGACGGCTCGCCGCTGATCTCCGGGCAGCCGCTGGTCGACCTGGTCGGCTACGGGTTCGACGTCTTCAACTTCTTCGGCGCCTAGGAGCGCGCAGACGGTAGGGTCACGTCGCGTGGACGTGCGTGTGGTGAACCACCCGTTGGCCGCGGTGCGGCTGGCCGCCCTGCGCGACGAGAGCACCGACAACGCCGGATTTCGCGTGGCCCTGGGTGAGCTGTCCCTGATGCTGGTCTACGAGGCGACCCGCGACGTGCCACGCCAAACCGTCACCGTGCGTACGCCGTTGGCCGAAACCGCCGGGGCGCAGCTCGTCACGCCGCCGCTGTTGGTGGCGGTGCTGCGGGCCGGGCTCGGCATGGTCGAGTCGGCCCAGGTGCTGTTGCCGGAAGCGTCGGTGGGGTTCGTCGGCGTCGCCCGTGACGAGGAAACCGCGTTGCCCACACAGTATTTGGAGTCGCTGCCCGACGATCTGGCCGGCCGGCCGGTGATCGTGCTCGACCCGATGCTGGCCACCGGCGGCTCGATGAAGCACGCCGTCGGCCTGTTACAGCAGCGCGGCGCCGACAATGTGACCGTGGTGTGTGTGGTCGCGGCCCCGGAAGGCATTGCGGCACTGGAGAAAGCAGCGCCGCAGGCACGCCTGTTCACCGCGGCGGTCGACGACGGCCTCGACGACAACGCCTACATCGTGCCCGGCCTCGGCGACGCCGGCGACCGTCAGTTCGGCCCGCGCTGAGCTACCAGTCTTTGACGGTGGTCGTGAGCTCATCGCGCAGCGCGTCGGCACGACCACGGTCGCCGGACCGGACCTCGACGTAGAACTTGACCTTCGGTTCGGTGCCTGACGGTCGCACCACCACCCGGGCCGTCGTATCGCCGTCGCTGCCGGTGAAGATCAACGCGTCCGTTCTCGGCAGCAGATCCGTTGTGGTGACCTCGAATCCGGCGAGCCGGTCGGGCGGCGTAGCCCGCAGACGGCGCAGCAGCGCGGCGGCCTGGTCTGCGTCGGAGACAGGACGCGACACCGCGGCGCCGCTGTGCACCCCGAAGCGCTGGGCCAGGTCGTCGAGCGCATCCAGTACCGATCGCCGCGATTGCCTGAGCGTTGCGACCAGATCGCACACCAACACCGCGGCGCTGATGCCGTCCTTGTCGCGCACCGCCGCCGGGTCGACGCAATGTCCGATGGCTTCCTCGTAGGCGTACACCAGCGTGCTGCCGGGTAGATCGGCGTCGGCGCGGGCCAGCCACTTGAAACCGGTCAACGTCTCGACATGTCGGGCGCCCCAGTACGCGGCGATCGCCGCGAGCATCCGCGACGACACCACCGTGGAGGCCACCACGGCGTTCGCCGTGCTGGCCTGCGAAAGGATGTAATCGCCTAGCAGCCAACCGGTTTCGTCGCCGGACAGCATCCGCCAGCCGGTTGTGGTGGGGACGCCGACCGCACATCGGTCGGCGTCGGGGTCGAGCGCGATAGCGACGTCGGCGTCGACGTCGGCGGCCAGCGCCAGCAGCGCGTCGGTGGCGCCGGGTTCCTCGGGGTTGGGGAAGCTGACGGTGGGAAAGTCGGGGTCGGGCGTGAACTGACTCGCGACGGTGTGCACGTCGGTGAGGCCGGCGCGCCGCAGCGTCTCGACGGCCACGCCGCCGCCCACCCCATGCAGAGCGGTCAACGCCACCCGAATCGGGCCCGAGCTCGAGCGCCGGACGCCGGCGGCCCGGTCGATGTATTGCTCGACGAGCGTGGAGTCGGCGGGCTCGACGGAAGTCCGGGCGATCTCGTCGGCGAATGGTGCCGCGGCGATGGCATTTTCGATCTCACGGTCGGTGGGGGAGACGATCTGGATGCCGCCGTCCAGGTACACCTTGTAACCGTTGTCGGCGGGTGGGTTGTGCGACGCGGTGATCTGAACTCCAGCCGCCGCGCCGGTCAGCCGGACGGCGAATGCGAGCACCGGAGTGGGCGCCGGATGGGGTAGCAGCGTCACCGAAAAGCCCTCGGCGGCAAGCACTTCAGCCGCAGCGGTGGCGAAGGAGGCAGACCCGTGTCGAGCATCGCGGCCGACGATCACGGTCGATCCGGCAAGTCCGCGGGCATCGAGCACCCGCGCCAGCGCCCAGGTGGCACGTAACACCACCGCGAGATTCATCGCGTCCGGCCCGCCGCGCAATGGGCCCCGAAGTCCGGCGGTGCCGAATGACAGCGGGTGGGAAAACCGCTCCGCCAGTTCGTCTTTGCCGCATCGGGCGAGTTCGGCGGCCGTCACGGGGTCGGGGTCGTGCGCTATCCAGTCCTCCGGATTCACGTGGTCCCGCTACAGCCGGGCGACCACGTCGGCCAGCAGCGAACCCATCCGGGCCGCCGAGTCGGCGCCGGCCTCGAGCACCTCGATGTGGCTGAGCGGCTCGCCGGTGATTCCCGCCGCCATGTTGGTGACCAGCGAGACTCCGAGCACCTCGGCGCCGGCGGCCCGAGCGGCGATCGTCTCGTGCACGGTGGACATCCCGACCAGGTCGGCACCCAACGTGCGCAGCATCCGGATCTCGGCGGGGGTCTCGAAGTGTGGGCCCGGCAGCCCGGCGTAGACGCCTTCGGCAAGCCCCGGCTCGACCTGGCGGGCCAGCGCCCGCAGACGTGGCGCGTACGCGTCGACCATGTCGACGAACTGGGCCCCGACCAACGGAGACCGCGCGGTCAGGTTGAGGTGGTCGCTGATCAGCACCGGCTGGCCCACGGCTAAGTCCTCTCGCACCGCGCCGGCGGCGTTGGTCAGCACGACCACGCGGGCGCCCGCCGCGCACGCGGTGCGCACCGGGTGGACCACGTGCTGCAGGTCATGGCCTTCGTAGGGATGCACGCGACCGGCCAACACCAGGACGCGGTGACTGCCGATGCCCACCGACAGCACCTGGCCGGCGTGCCCGGCCGCCGACGGCGGGATGAATTCCGGTATCGCGGCCATCGACAGCATCGCGGTCGGCGGGCCGAGGGCGGCCACGGCCGGCGCCCAGCCGGAACCCAGCACGATCGCTACGTCGTGTTCGCCGATGCCGACCTTGTCGGCGATGAACTGCGCTGCGGTTTCTGCGAGCACAGTGGGCAGCCTAATCGGCACCCCGCCTGCTGAGTTGGTCCAGCGCGCGCAGGAAGACGTCGCGCTCGATCGCGGAAAGCTGGCCCAGCCACTGCTCCTCGCCGCGCTGGATGTCCGCCTGCACCGCGTCCTTGATCGAGCGGCCGGAATCGGTGATGGCCAGCAGGCGTGCTCGACGATCGTCGGGGTCGGGCATCCGCTCGATGTAGCCGTGGCCCTGCAGCTCGTCAAGCGTCGGGATGATGCGCGTCTTGTCGGCGCCGATCGCCTCGGCGAGCGCGGCCTGGGTACGGATCGGCGAGCGGTCCAAGGCGCTCAGCACGATATAGCCCCACATCGACACGCCGTGCGCCGCCAGCACCGGCATCTCGGCGGCCAGCGTCTGGCGACCCAGCTCCGCCAGCATCTCCGCGAGGTCCCGTCGCGCGGCCTTTCGCACCATCCGGCGATGATAAGGCTGGACATACAATAAGCGAGCGCATACGATAAGCGGATGCCTATAAATACTGATCTTCGACCCTTGCATCGAATCGCTGTCTTGTCCTCGGTCGACGTCGTCTCGGCCGTCACCACCGCCGATCTGTCCAGGCCGACGCCCTGTGCCGGCTGGAACCTCGCCGACCTGCTCACCCACATGACCGTCCAGCACCGTGGATTTGCCGCCGCCGCACGCGGTCACGGCGCCGACGAGGCGGTATGGCAGACCGGCACCGTCGACCAGGAAGTGGCGGTCGATCCCGGTGGCACCTACGCGGCGGCCGCCGCTGACGTCATCGACGCGTTCGCGGGCGACGGCGTGCTCGAATCGTCGTTCGTGCTGCCCGAACTCGGGGCCGATGCGTCCTTCCCGGGCGAGATGGCGATCGGCTTCCACTACATCGACTACGTGGTGCACGGCTGGGATGTGGCCCGCACGCTGGGCCGGTCCTACGAGCTTCCCGCCGACGTGCTGGCGGCCGCGGTGCCGTTGGCGTTCTTTGTGCCCGACGGCGACTTCCGTGCCATCGAGAACGCGCCGTTCGGCCCGGCCATCCCGTCGGTGGATTCGACCAGCGACTTCGATCGCATCCTGGCCCATCTCGGCCGGTCACCACAGTGGACCGCGGCAGCGGTCGCATGACGACGACGTGGCGCACCCGGGTGCGAACCGCCGGGTGGGATGACGCGAGATTCGTCCCGGCGCAGGCTTGGCTTCGCGCCGAAGAGCGCATACGCACGCCGCGCGACATGTGAGAGCCGCGGCGGTGAGATACTGCGACGATGGCTTCCACTCCGGCGCTCGATCGCGTCGACGACACGGTGCGGCGTCGCAGCACCGACCTCGTCGAGTTGTCGCACGCGATCCACGCCGAGCCGGAGCTGGCCTTCGCCGAGCACCGCAGTTGCGCCAAGGCTCAAACTCTGGTGGCCGAACGCGGATTTGAAATCACCGCGGCGGCGGGCGGTTTGGATACCGCGTTCCGCGCCGACTTCGGCAGCGGCCCGCTGACCGTCGGCATCTGCGCCGAGTACGACGCGCTGCCCGACATCGGTCATGCCTGCGGCCACAACATCATCGCCGCGTCCGCGGTAGGTGCTGCGTTGGCGCTGGCCGATGTCGCCGACGAACTGGGTCTGAGGGTTTCGCTGCTCGGCACTCCAGCCGAGGAATTCGGTGGCGGAAAAGTGTTGCTGCTCAACGCCGGAGTCTTCGACGACCTGGCGGTGTCGGTGATGGTGCATCCGGGTCCGGTGGACATCGCGGCTGCGCGGTCGCTGACGTTGTCCGCGATCCGGGTGACGTACCGCGGCAAGGAATCCCACGCCTCGGCTGCGCCGTTCCTGGGCATCAACGCCGCCGACGCGGTCACCGTGGCGCAGGTGGCGATCGGGCTGCTGCGTCAGCAGTTGGCCCCCGGCCAGCAGATGCACGGCATCGTCACGCAGGGCGGGTACGTGGCCAACGTCATCCCCGCGCACACCGAGTTGCAGTACACGATGCGGGCCACCGATGCGTCGTCGCTGGCCGACCTGGAAGCCAAACTGGGCGACTGCTTTCTGGCCGGCGCGGTGGCCACCGGCTGCGACTACAGCATCGAGCAGACCGAACCGATGTACGACGCGCTCAATCCCGACCCGTGGCTGGCGGAGGCCGTCCGCGAGGAGATGACCCGGCTCGGCCGCTCGCCGCTCGCGAAGGAGTATGAGGCGGCGGTGCCCCTGGGCAGCACCGACATGGGCAACGTCACCCAGTTGCTGCCCGGTATCCACCCGATGGTCGCCGTCGACGCGGGCGGTGCGTCGTTGCACCAGCCCGACTTCACCGCGGCGGGCGCCACTCCCAGCGCCGACAAGGCCGTCGTCGACGGCGCAATCATGTTGGCGCGCACGGTGGTTCGGCTGGCCGAGTCGCCGGAGCAGCGCGACCGGGTGCTGGCCGCGCAGGCACAACGGGCGGCGTCATGAGCCTGTCCGACATCGCCACCACATGGCTGGCCAGGCACTACGACGACCTGGTCGCCTGGCGGCGGCACATCCATCGCTACCCGGAGCTCGGTCGTCAGGAATTTGCCACCACGCAGTTCGTCGGCGAGCGGCTGGCCGAGGCCGGGCTCAACCCAAAGGTGCTGCCCGGCGGCACCGGGCTGACCTGCGATCTCGGCCCCGACCAGGAGCCGCGCATCGCGCTGCGGGCCGACATAGACGCGCTGCCGATGGCCGAGCGGACCGGCGCCCCGTACACCTCGACGATGCCCAACGCCGCGCATGCCTGCGGCCACGACGGGCACACCGCGATCCTGCTCGGGACGGCGCTGGCTCTGGCGGGCGCCCCGGAGTTGGCGGTCGGTGTCCGGCTGATCTTCCAGCCCGCCGAGGAGCTGATGCCCGGGGGTGCGATCGACACGATCGCCGCCGGTGCGATGACCGGGGTCGGCCGGATCTTCGCCTTGCACTGCGACCCCAGGTTGGCGGTCGGCAAGATCGCGGTGAAGCCGGGCCCGATCACCTCGGCGGCCGACATGGTCCATATCAGCCTGACCTCCGCGGGCGGGCACACCTCGCGGCCACATCTGACCGGCGATCTGGTCTACGGGATGGGCACGCTCATCACCGGGCTACCCGGCGTGCTGTCGCGCCGCACCGATCCGCGCAACAGCACCGTGATGGTGTGGGGGGCGGTCAATGCCGGCGTGGCGGCCAACGCGATTCCGCAGCACGGCACGCTGGACGGCACGGTCCGCACCGCCAGCCGTGAGGCCTGGCTGGGCATGGAGGACATCGTCCGTGAGACGGTGACGTCGTTGCTGGCGCCGCTGCACGTCGAGCACACCCTGCAGTACAACCGCGGCGTCCCGCCGGTGGTCAACGAAGAGGTGTCGACGCGCATCATCATCCATGCCATCGAGGCGATCAGCCCGGATGCCTTGGCCGACACCAAACAATCCGGCGGCGGCGAGGACTTCTCCTGGTATCTCGAGGAAGTGCCGGGCGCGATGGCCCGCCTAGGGGTGTGGTCGGGTCGCGGGCCACAGCTGGACCTGCACCAGCCGACGTTCGACCTCGACGAGCGCGCGCTCGGCATCGGCCTGCGGTTGATGGTGAACATCGTCGAGCAGTCCGCCCGCGTCTAGCTGGCAGCTGGCCGCGGGCTATTCGCCGTGGCCCGGGCCGACGTTGCGGGCCGGGCAGGTGCGGATCTTGTGCACGTATTCGCTTGGCGCGCCGGCTATTTCAGCGGCGTCGGCCATCACGCCGATGTAGCGGGCCGACGGTAAACCGCCTTCCCAGGCGTCCACCACATACAGCCAGGCCAGAACCGGATCGGTCGTGGTGTCCGACGACAGCCGTTCCACCCGGCAGCGGATCTTCTTGTGGATGCCGAGCTCGGCGCCCTCCCATCGGTCCAGGGCGTTCTCGTCGGCCGGCGTCATGTCGTAGAGCACCACGAAGACCTTCGACGTCGGATCCTCGACCACGGTGGCCAGGGCGCCCTCCCAGCCGATGTCCTCCCCGCCGAACGTCAGGCGCCAGCCGTGCAGCCAGCCGGTTCCTGCCATCGGGGAATGGGGTGCACGCTGTTGCATCTGCTCGGGATGCATGTTCGAGCCGTAGGCGGCGTAGAGCGGCACGGGGAAATCTTAAACGGCGTGCGCTGACGCGGCGCATATCCGCAACGTTCGTTAGGTTATGTGACGTGGCGACCCGCATCGTGATCATCGGGGGAGGACCGGCCGGTTACGAGGCGGCGCTGGTCGCGGCGGCACGCAGCGCCCACGTCACCGTCATCGACTCGGACGGTATCGGCGGCGCGGCGGTGCTCTTCGACTGCGTGCCGTCGAAGACCTTCATCGCGTCGACCGGCGTGCGCACCGAACTGCGCCGCGGTCCGCATCTGGGCTTCGACATCGACATCGAGGCCGCCAAGATTTCGCTGCCCGAGATCCATCAGCGCGTCAAACGGCTGGCCGCCGACCAGTCCGCGGACGTCAAAGCACAGCTGCTCGGCGCCGGCGTCGACGTGGTCGAAGGCAAGGGTGAGCTGGTCGACACCACCCCCGGTCTGGCCACTCACCGCGTGCAGGCCACCGCGCCGGACGGCACGACGAGCTGCTACGACGCCGACGTGGTGCTGATCGCGACCGGTGCCAGCCCCCGCGAGCTGCCGACCGCGCGGCCCGACGGCGAACGCATTCTGACCTGGCGTCAGCTCTACGACCTGGACGCGCTGCCGGATCACCTGGTCGTGGTCGGCTCCGGTGTCACCGGTGCTGAATTCGTGCACGCCTACACCGAATTGGGCGTCGACGTGACGGTGGTGGCCAGCCGCGACCAGATCCTGCCCTACGAAGACGCCGACGCCGCCGCGGTGCTGGAGCGGATCTTCTCCGAGCGCGGCGTGAGGCTCGTCAAGAACGCCCGGGCCGACTCGGTGACCCGCACCGATTCCGGCGTGCTGGTGACCCTGGCCGACGGCCGGACCGTCGAGGGCAGCCACGCGCTGATGACGATCGGCTCGGTGCCTAACACCGGCAACCTCGGTCTGGAACGCGTCGGCATCGAACTCGGGCGTGGCAATTACCTGACCGTGGACCGGGTTTCGCGGACATCGGTGTCCAACATCTACGCCGCCGGCGACTGCACCGGGCTGCTGCCGCTCGCCTCCGTCGCCGCGATGCAGGGCCGGATCGCGATGTGGCATGCGCTCGGCGAGGCCGTCACGCCGATCCGGCTGCGGACGGTCGCGGCCGCGGTGTTCACCCGGCCCGAGCTGGCGGCGGTGGGAGTTCCGCAGTCGGCCATCGACGACGGATCGGTGCAGGCCCGCACGATCATGCTGCCGCTACGAACCAATGCGCGGGCCAAGATGTCGGGCCTGCGGCACGGCTTCGTCAAGCTCTTCTGCCGACCGGCCACCGGTGTGGTGATCGGCGGCGTGGTGGTGGCGCCGATCGCGTCGGAGCTGATTCTGCCGATCGCGATGGCCGTGCAGACTCGCCTCACCGTCAACCACCTGGCGCAGACGCTGAGCGTGTACCCCTCGCTGTCGGGTTCGATCACCGAAGCGGCGCGACGGCTGATGGCGCATGACGACCTGGATTAATCCAGCCAGGTAGCCTTGTGACCGCGACCTACCGACGAGTAACCGACAGGAGACCCGTGCCGTGAGCGAGCCGAATCGCCTCCCGGCGAGCTTCTTGGGGCCCGAGCAACGCGCTTCGGCGTGGGAGCGCCTCGGCAGCGAGCAGTTCGACGTCGTGGTCATCGGCGGTGGCGTGGTGGGATCGGGATGCGCCCTGGACGCCGCGACCCGCGGGCTGAAGGTGGCGCTGGTGGAGGCCCGCGACTTCGCCTCCGGCACGTCGAGCCGGTCGTCGAAGATGTTTCACGGCGGGCTGCGTTATCTCGAGCAACTGGAATTCGGTTTGGTGCGCGAGGCGCTGTTCGAGCGCGAGTTGTCGCTGACCACCTTGGCGCCGCATCTGGTCAAGCCGCTGCCGTTTCTCTACCCGCTGACCAGGCGGTGGTGGGAGCGCCCTTACACGGCCGCCGGCCTGGTGCTCTACGACCAACTCGGCGGCGCGAAATCCGTTCCCGCGCAAAAGCATTTGACCCGTGCCGGCGCTCTGCGGTTGTCTCCGGGCCTGAAGCGCAGTGCGCTGATCGGCGGTATCCGCTACTACGACACCGTCGTCGACGACGCCCGCCACACCTTGACGGTCGTGCGGACCGCCGCGCACTACGGCGCCGTGGTGCGGTCGTCGACACAGGTGGTGTCGTTGCTGCGGGAAGGCGACCGGGTCACCGGCGTTCGGGTACGCGACTCCGAGGACGGCGCGATCACCGAGG
>NZ_LZLV01000154.1 GCF_001673405.1 Mycobacterium sp. 1245111.1
CAACGGGCACGCCGTCCGGTTGATCATCTCGCACGAGGGCGACCCCGCCACCCCCGAGGGCATCAGCCACATCGCGCCGATCAAGAAAGCCGTGCACGAGGCGATCAAGGGCACGCCCTGGGAGGGCGCCAAGATCTACCTCGCCGGCACCGCAGCCACCTTCAAAGACTGGAAGGACGGCTCCAAGTACGACCTGATGATCGCCGGAATCGGTTCGCTCTGCCTGATTTTCATCATCATGCTGATCATTACCCGCAGTCTGATCGCGGCGGCGGTGATCGTCGGGACGGTCGCGCTGTCGTTGGGGGCATCGTTCGGCATGTCGGTGCTCGTCTGGCAATACTTCCTCGGTATCAAACTGCACTGGATGGTGCTCGCGATGTCGGTGATCGTGCTGCTTGCCGTCGGTTCGGACTACAACCTGTTGTTGATATCCCGCTTGAAAGAGGAGATACCCGCCGGGCTGAAGACCGGGATCATCCGCGCGATGGGCAGCACCGGCAAGGTGGTGACCAACGCCGGTCTGGTGTTCGCGTTCACGATGGCCTCAATGGTGGTCAGCGACCTGCGCATCATCGGCCAGGTGGGCACCACCATCGGTCTCGGCCTGCTGTTCGACACGTTGGTGGTGCGCTCGTTCATGACGCCGTCCATCGCCTCGCTTCTGGGGCGCTGGTTCTGGTGGCCGATCAAGGTGCGACCACGGCCGGCCAGCGCGATGCTGCGACCCACCGGGCCGCGCCCGGCCGTGCGCGAGCTGATTCACCGCGACGTCGAAGACGAGACCGAAGCCGGAGTTGTGCAGAAGGTCTAGTCACCCTGCGCGGCAAGCTGATTCGCTGGCTGCATGTGCACGGCGATTGCCTTCTTTCACATCGAGATCGACGTTGTGCTGGCGCGCTCTCGCACTTTCCTTTCGCTGCTTAACGTCGATCTCGGTGCGTGGAAACCGAATAAGCCTGTCAGGCAGTCGATTTCGGCAACGGCCCGGTGGGGGCGTCCTGGGGTTCGCCGAAGCTCGTGCCGAGCAGCGACCGCACGGCCGGGCGCGGCCCGGTGGGTCGCAGCATC
>NZ_LZLV01000155.1 GCF_001673405.1 Mycobacterium sp. 1245111.1
GGTCTACTGTGCGCTGCGGTGTGCGCAGCCGTTGTACCCCTGGCGACAGCTCCCAAGGGGGGTGCAGTCGGCGCACCGTCTTATCGTCGGCGCAGTCGGATCGGTGGGTCAAGTCAAGGTTTAGCGTCGATCGGGTCACCGCGCGGCCGCGGCGCACCGCTCGCCACCTTCGTCGCTGGTGCACCGATATGTTCGTAAGAGTTGCCCCCTGGATCCTCGGGTATAGAAAGCGATAGATGTCACCGACAGATCACAGCCGTCCGCCCCCCGACGACGGCCGTACCACCAAGTTCGCCACGGCGAGCGGTGTCGATGTGCCGCCGCTGACGGTCTGGCTCGGGTCGGCGATGTACACCTTCCCGCACGACCGGGACGTCATCGTCGGCCGCGGTCGCGAATGTGACATCTGCTTCCAGGACATCAACCCCGACGACCTGACGCTGATCTCGCGGGTACACGCGATCCTGCGGTTCGACGGCCGCAACTGGGTGGCAGTGGACAAGAGCCAAAACGGGCTCTTCATCGACGGCTCGCGGGCGAACGTGATCCCGATCCGGGATCGCCTGAGCGTCGCGCTGGGCAGCCCGCGTGGCCCGACGTTGACGTTCCGCGTCGCGCCCTCGCCGTCGTCGCCGGCCCGCGGCGACAACCCCGCGACGACAGCATTTCGCCCGGCGGGCCGTCCCGCCGGGCGGCCGCCGAGTGCTCCACCGTCGGTGCCCCCGACCCAGGCGCACCCGCGGCCACCGCTGCGCCCGGCGCCGTCGCCGCCGCCGCCGAGTCGGCCGTCCCCGGTCCGGTCCCAGGGCTCGGCGACGATCGGGCGGGCCAAAAGCAACAACATCGTCGTGGAGGACGCGCTGGCTTCCCGCGTGCACGCGACGCTGCAGTCCACGCCGGCCGGCCTCGAGATCCGCGACAACAACAGCAGCAACGGCACTTTCGTCAACGGGACGCTGATCACCACCGCGAGGCTGCGCGACGGCGACATCGTCACGATCGGGAACACCGACCTGCTCGCGACCGGCAACACCCTCGTCCCCCAGCCCGCCGCGACTCGGATCAGCGGCCTCACCGCGCACGGCTTGGCGTTGACGATCGACGGCCGCCAACTGCTGCAGGACGTCTCGTTCACCGCGAAGCCCGGGACGCTGACCGCGGTGATCGGGCCGTCCGGGGCCGGAAAATCCACACTGGTCAAGCTGATCGGCGGTGCGCTGCCGCGCAGCGCGGGGCTGGTCGCGTTCGACGGACACGACGTGCACGCCGAGTACGCCTCGATGCGCTCGCGGATCGGGATGGTGCCCCAGGACGACGTCGTCCACCGGCAACTCACCGTCGAGCAGGCACTGAACTTCGCCGCCGAGTTGCGGCTGCCGCCCGACACCACTGCCGAGGACCGTCGCGAAGTCGTCGAGCGGGTGCTCGACGAGCTGGAATTGACGCCGCACAAGGGCACTCGCGTCGACAAGTTGTCCGGCGGACAGCGCAAGCGCGCGTCGGTGGCGATGGAGCTGCTGACCGGCCCGTCGCTGCTGATCCTCGACGAGCCGACGTCGGGGCTCGACCCCGCGCTGGATCGTCAGGTGATGACGATGCTGCGGCGGCTCGCCGACGCCGGGCGCGTGGTCATCGTCGTCACGCATTCGCTGACCTATGTCGGCATGTGCGACCAGATCCTATTGCTGGCGCCGGGCGGCAAAACCGCGTTCGCCGACCCGCCCGAGCAGATCGGGCCGGTGATGGGCAGCACCGACTGGGCCGACATCTTCGCCCGCGTCAGCACCGACCCCGACGCCGCGCATCGGGCGTACCTGTCCCGTCACCCCGCTTCGCCGCGCCGACCGTCGCCGACCGCGGGCGCGGCGCCGCTGGGGCAGCCCCCGCGGACCAGTTCGTGGCGGCAGGTATTGACGCTGGTACGCCGCCAGACTCGGCTGATCACCTCCGATCGCGGCTATTTCGCGTTCCTGGCGGTGCTGCCTTTTGTCCTCGGCGTGCTGTCGTTGGCAGTGCCCGGCAGCACCGGGTTCGGACCCGCCGGCCCGACAGAGGAGCCGATCGACATCCTGATCCTGCTCAACATCGGCGCGGTGTTTCTGGGCACCGCGCTCACGGTCCGCGATCTCGTCGGCGAGCGAATGATCTTTCAGCGCGAGCGGGCCGTCGGACTGTCCGCATCGGCCTATCTGATCGCGAAGGTGATTGTCTACAGCGTCGCGGCGCTGATCGGCATCGCGGTGATGGTGGCCATCATGACGATCGGCAAGGGCGCACCCACGCACGGCGGTGCGTTGCTGGGACATGGTGTGGCGCAAGGAGTTCTGGAGCTGTACCTGGGCCTGGCGCTGACCGCGATCACGTCGGCGATGGTCGGGTTGACGCTATCGTCGTTGGCCCGTTCCACCGAGCAGGTGCTGCCGATGCTGGTGGTGACGATCATGGTGTCGATGGTGCTGGCCGGCGGCCTGATTCCGGTGACGGGACGGCTGGTCCTGGATCAGCTGGCCTGGTTCGTGCCTGCGCGTTGGGGTTTCGCGGCCTCGGCCTCGACCGTCGACCTCAACAGCGTCGAGGCCGGACTGCCCGCGGACCGGTTGTGGCGACATGTGGCCGGCGCGTGGCTGCAGGACGTCGTCATGCTGGCGGTGCTGGGCATCGTCCTCGCCGGCCTGGTCCGCTATCGGTTGCGGCTGGGTAAGCGGGCGCGCTGAGGTGCGGGTATCGGAATCGAATTCCTCTGTGCCGCGGAGCGTTTGAGCTCTAGTTGTTTGACGGTGGTGCTTTGGGTTGGAAGGGCGTGTACCACCACCAGTCGGCGCGTTCGCCGAGTGGCCCGGTCCATGGCGGGACGGCGGGCGGGGGAAGCTTGGGAGGCCGTGCAAGTGATGCTGAGCTCAGTGGGTCGCCGTCTTCATCGGTGACGACGAGTTGATCGGCGGGTCCGGTGATGGTGATGAGTCCCCGGTGGTGCAAGCGGTGGTGATACGGGCACACCAGTACCAGGTTGGCCAGCTCGGTGTCACCGCCGTCTTCCCAGTGCCGGATGTGGTGGGCGTGCAGACCGCGGGTGGCCTCACAGCCAGGCACCGCGCAGGTGGGGTGGCGGTGCTCGAGCGCGCGGCGCAGCCGCCGGTTGATCGTCCGGGTGGCGCGGCCGGCGCCGATCACCTCGCCGTGGCGTTGGAACCACACCTCGCAGGTGGCATCGCAGGTCAGCTCTTGGCGTTCAGCGTCGGTGAGCAGCGGACCCAGATGCAATGCAGCAGCGGACTTCTCAACATCGACGTGCACCACCACCGTGGTGTGATGCCCGTGTGGCCGACGGGCCGCTTCGGCGTCCCAGCCCGACTCGACCAGCCGCATGAACGCCTCGAGGGTGCCCGGCAACGGCGGCACGATATCCGATGCGCCCTGGTCGTGAACGCGCTTCCACTCGGCGACTAACGCGTCACGATGAGATGCCAGCGCCGCGTCGAACGTCGCCGCGTCCAGGTGCCCAAGTTTGATCCGCCACCAGCTGAACTGCTCGTCGGCGGTCTTGGTGATCGAGGGCCCCGGTTGCGGGCCAGCATCGGGCTCAGGTCGCGGTTCCAGATTGACCGCGGTGCGCAACTGGTTGACCGTCGCGACCGCGGCCAGCTGCGCGTAATGGGCGTCGGAGCCCTCGCCCGCTCGTCCTGCGATGACGCCGAGTTGATCTAGCGACAGTCGACCCTCCCGCATGCCCGTCGCGCAGCGGGGAAACTCCTCGAGCCGGCGCGCCACCGTCGTGATCGTGTGCGCATGCCCCGACGAGGCACCGAGCTTCCAGGCCACCAACGCCGCCACCGACCGCGCACCCGTCGCACCCCACAGTCCGTCGCGATCGATTTCGGCAACGATCTCCACGATGCGCCCATCGATGGCGTTGCGCTGACCGGCCAGCTCCGACATCTCCTCGAATAAGCCCTCAAGACGCTCGGAACGGCTCACCACCTCGGGCGGCGCTGCGGTCACGGACATAACTGCATCCTCACACCAGGGTCCGACAAGTTTCGGCGGTAATACTGGAGTGATGCCGGTCTTCGTCCGCAGGCTCTTCGGCGTCGGCAAGCTGCCCGCCGACGTGCGGGCCGCCGTCGAAGCCGAGGGGCTTATCCATCTCGCCGACTTTGTTCCCGTCACGCGCCGATTCAGCGGTGCCATCCCGGGCCTGCGGTCGGCGCACAGCGTCGCGAGCTACGTCGGGTCGGTCGTGTTCACCTCGCAGCGCACACTGGCGACACTGTCATCCTTGCCCAAACTCGCCGGCCCGACCGTCGACGTACGTTGGGACGCAACGCAATCCGGCGCGGCAACAGTGGAGATCTCGTCGACCGGGCTACAGGTGGAAGCCGACGTGGACGATCTGGACGAGACCTTCTCCGGTCACCTGTCCCTGCAGTACAAGCTCGACATTCCCGACGAGGTGCTGGCCAAGTTGCCGCGGCGTTCACTGACCTTCGATATGCCGCCGGAATACGTACTGCGCGCGGTCGGGGTCACTTACCGCCCTTAGGCTGCAACCACACCGCTGACGTCGCCGACAGGTCCGGCCACGGCGGCCGGCGCAGTACGGCCAGACTGCCGAGCACCGCCGCGATCAACCCGGTGATGACCCCGATCAGCGCGATCCGATCGGCGTCGACCGCGGCGACCCATCGTGGGGTGTCGCCCTGGATGACGAATATGCCGACCGGCGTCGACGCGCCCGCGCGGACCTTGGAAACCGGGATCACCGTGGCGCCATCCGCCGTCCGATAGGGCTCGCCGTAGACGCGAGACCGACTGCCATTAATCGGCAATTGCTCCAGCGACTCGGGGATTTTCATGAGGCCATCCCTTCCGTGGGTTCTTTCGATGAGTCTGGTCGACCGCGGCCGACGCGTCGAGTGCCACAGTTGACCGCCGAGACGGGCCGCGGTTCCTACGATGGCGTTGTGGACGATCACGCATTCAGCACGCCCGAGCGGCTGGCCATCTACCGGGTGATCGCCGAGCGACGCGACATGCGGCGATTCGTCCCGAACAGCAAGGTGTCCGAAGACGTCTTGGCCCGGTTGTTGCAGGCGGCCCACGCGGCCCCCAACGTCGGGCTGATGCAGCCATGGCGATTCATCCGGATCACCGACGACGAATTACGCAAGCGCATTCACGCGCTGGTCGACGAGGAGCGTCTGCAGACCGCGCACGCGCTGGGTCCGCGGGCACAGGAATTTCTCGCGCTCAAGGTCGAGGGCATCCTCGATTGCGCGGAGTTGCTTGTCGTCGCCCTGTCCGACGGCAGGGGCAGCTACGTGTTCGGCAGACGCACCATGCCGCAGATGGACTTGGCGTCGGTGTCGTGCGCTATCCAAAACCTTTGGCTCGCAGCACGATCCGAGGGTCTCGGGATGGGGTGGGTGTCGCTGTTCGATCCGCCGAGGCTGGCGTCGCTGTTGTCGATGCCCGCCGATGCGGAGCCGGTCGCGATCCTGTGCCTCGGCCCGGTGCCGGATTTCCCCGACCGCCCCTCGCTGGAATTGGACGGCTGGGCGCTGGGACGCCCGCTCTCCGAATTCGTGTCGGAGAACCACTGGGGTCAGCCGCCGCACGCCGCGACATGAACCTCAGCTCATCGCGAGTTGCGCGATGAGCGTGTTGATCGCCGCGACGGCGTCCGGCGGCACGGGACGCTCGGCCTCGGCGTCAAGCAGAGTCTCCGTCGACACGCCCGCCGCGTTGGCGGCCTCTTCGACGCTCAATTCCGCACTGTGTCGCGCGCCGTAGACCCGCTGGCCCAGGGTGGCGGACGGCGACTCGGCGGCGCGCAGCATCAGTTCGTTGTATCGCCGCCGGACGGCGCTGAGTGCCAGCACCACCGACGGGGTGCCGCGGGCATTGCGTGCCGCGTTGGCGGCCACGGTCTCGAGCTGACGCAGATTGGCCAGGATCGGTGTGGCCTGCCGGGTGAAGCCCGGATCCGACGGGTCGGGTAGCGCGCTGACCGCGGTGCCGATGCTGTGCATGGCCAGTTCGACCGCCTCGGCCATCAGCGGCGCCTGAACGGTATCCGTCAGCACCTCGGTGACCTCGTTGCCGACGGCGACCGAACCGCCGTTGCGAATCCGCGTGATGGTGCCGGCGGGCCAATTGAGCACCTCCTCCAACTTGGCCAGGGTTCCGCGGCGCGGCCAGCTGCGTCCCTTTTCGAACGCGATCAACGTGCCCGCGTTGATGACCTTGTCCCGGGCCAGGCTGCGTTGGGTGATGTCGAGTTCGCGGCGACGGGCGGCGACCGCGCGACCGGCCCGGGCCACGTCTGGGTCGGTCTCGGCCAACTCGTCCCAGTTGTCCTCGTCGTCTGCCTCGGGCTCGACAGCGGTCCGCACGGTCTCCTCGCGCGGCCCGCCGGGCACGAGCGTCACCGGAATCCCGTCCGCATCGCCCAAATGGATCGTCACCGGAGCAGTGATCAGCGCCGAGTTGCGACGCACTCCGTCGATGAACATCCCGTTGGTGCTGGTGTCGATCACCTGCCAGCCGTCGTGGCGCGGCTCGAGCCGCAGATGCGAGCGTGAGATCCGGCCGTCGTTGACGCGCACCGTCGCCGAGGGGTCTCTGCCGATGACGGCGACGCCCTTGTCGGCGCTCAGCGGATGCGACTGGGCTCCGATCCGGATCAACAAATCGGGTGTGGACGCGGAGGCGCTCTGGCCGGTTGTCATCACGCTCCTATGTCGAATCGGTGCTACGCATTGCCGGGCCGGGGGGTGCCACAGCGGCTGCCTGATGCTTCGGTTCTAGTGTCGACCTGCCGCGCTTGTCGCTACGTTTTGTCGGTCTTACTCGACCCTTAGCCTGCTCACCATAGCACCGCTGCCGAATCGTTTGGGCACGTCAGTGGCACCGAGGCAGTGCATGCCCGGCGGGTCATCGACTTTTTGAAGCAGTGCTTCGCTTTAACCGTTGCATTGCTGCTACAGAAACCCTAGAGTCGTAGCAACAGCGATGCGTCCGCATCGCAACAGGAGGGATACAAGCAATGACTGCCACCGTGGTAACGCTCACCGCGGCGTCCGACGAATTCGTGCCGGTCTGCACTACCGACCCGGAACGATGGACCACCAACCCGGACGACGAGGCAAAAGCTCTCTGCCGCGCCTGCCCCCTTCGCTGGCGGTGCGCACGCGAAGCGTGGGAGACACCGGGCGCCGAGGGGTTGTGGGCCGGCGTCGTGATCCCCGAGTCCGGCCGGGGTCGCGACTTTGCGCTTCGCCAAGTGCGCTCGCTGGCCGCACACGGCGGCTATCCGGTCCGACCTGGATATCGCGCCCGGCGCCGCATCGTCCTACCCGGCGCATAGCGCATCGCGCATCCGAATTGATCGGCCCGGCGGCGGTTACGATGCCGGGGTGCAACCACCGCCGCCGGGTCCACCTCCACAGTGGGGACCCCCACCCGGTCCGGACGATTACGGCCAACAACCGCCCCAGCCCGGATACGGCCCACCACAGTGGAGCGGCTATGGCCCACCTACGCCGGCCCCGACGTCACAGCAGACCTTCGGCTGGATCAGCCTGGCCGCGATCGGGTTACTGGGGCTGCTGGGCGCGATCCTCACGCTGACGCTTTGGATCAACCTGAATAGTTCGGTGTCGCGTGCCGCGGACGTGTGCAACCGGTTCGGCGGCGAGTACGCCCACATGTGCCGACAGCAGATCGAGAAGATGGTGCCCACTGTTCCGGTGGCGATGGTCGTCTGCCTCTTCCTGATCATCGCGGCGTGCCTCGCCGTGGCCGGCGGCGCGGTGATGCTGTTCGTGAAGAGGCAGACGGGCCAATTCCTGATCCTCGGCGGCGGCATCGTCATGCTTGTCTT
Source organism: Mycobacterium sp. 1245111.1 (assembly GCF_001673405.1). Classification (GTDB taxonomy): domain Bacteria; phylum Actinomycetota; class Actinomycetes; order Mycobacteriales; family Mycobacteriaceae; genus Mycobacterium. Next base: position 7,883 of record NZ_LZLV01000155.1, read on the forward strand.
GTCGATCGGACTCGAAGCTCGTTACGGCGCAACCAGCCGAATTACCTACGACCTGATTGCAGGTCTGGTCATCGCGGTCGTCGGAGGATTGATGTTCGTCCCGGCCTTCCGGGTGCTGTTGGGAATGCCGCCGCATCTGACGAGCGGCCCGAGGCCCGGCGATTATCCGGGCGGTGGACCGTGGCCGCCCGGCCCGCCTCCGCCGCCGCAGTGGTGAGCGGCCCGGGTCGCGGCCCAGACGCGCACCGCGACAACGTGCTGCTCGTGCACTGGCACGACTTGGGCCGCTATCTCGGCGTCTACGGTCACGCCGACGTCTCGAGCCCCCGGCTCGATCAGCTGGCCGGCGAAGGCATCCTGTTCACCCGCGCGCACGCCACCGCACCGCTGTGCTCACCGTCGCGCGGATCGCTGTTCACCGGCCGCTATCCACAGAGCAACGGCCTGGTCGGGCTGGCTCACCACGGCTGGGAGTATCGCCCCGGCGTTCGCACGCTACCTCAGATTCTCGCTGAATCCGGCTGGTACTCAGCTCTTTTCGGGATGCAACACGAGACCTCTCATCCGGCGCGGCTGGGTTTCGACGAATTCGACGTCTCGAACTCGTACTGCGAGTATGTCGTCGAGCAGGCCGAGCATTGGCTGCGCAACCACCACACCGGGCAGCCCTTCCTGCTGACGGCAGGCTTTTTCGAAACTCACCGGCCCTATCCGCGGGACCGCTACGAGCCCGCCGACATCGACGCTGTCGAGATGCCCGACTATCTGCCCAATACCGTTGAGGTACGCCAGGATCTGGCTGAGTTTTACGGGTCGATCACCACCGCCGACGCGGCCGTCGGCCGAATACTGGACACACTTGCCGACACCGGGCTGGACGCCAGCACATGGGTGGTCTTCCTCACCGACCACGGCGCGGCTTTTCCGCGGGCCAAGTCGACACTGTACGAAGCGGGCACCGGAATCGCACTGATCGTCCGGCCACCGACGCGAATGAGCGTGCCGCACAAGGTATACGACGACCTCTTCAGCGGCGTCGACCTGGTCCCCACGCTGTTGGAATTGCTTGGCGTCGCAAAGCCGGCCGACATCGAAGGAATCTCACACGCCCAGGCGCTGCTTACCCAGGACCATTCCGAGCCCGTGCGCGACCACGTCTACACCGCCAAGACCTATCACGACTCGTTCGATCCCATTCGCGCGATCCGGACGAAGGATTTCAGTTACATCGAAAACTACGCACAACGACCGCTGTTGGATCTCCCATGGGACATCGAGGAAAGCCCCTCCGGGCACGCCGTCGCTGCGATGGTCACCGCCCCGCGACCGGAACGCGAACTCTACGACCTGCGCTCAGATCCCACCGAAACCAACAACCTGCTGACCACGGATGGCAATGACGGCGCCGATCAGATCGCCGCCGATCTTGCTGTCCGCCTACATGATTGGCGCCAGCGGACCGGCGACGTCATACCGTCGGATTTCGCTGGCACCCGCATTGCCGCCCGGTACACCGAAACGTATCTGCAGATTCACGAGAAGGCTCCGACCAGTCGGTCCGGTATTGCCGCCGATCGGGGAATCGACGAGGCAACCCGCCAAACGGATCCCTGAACACGACCCCCGGGTGTGCGGTTAGGCTCTCTCGGTGCCCGCGCATCCGACGCCCTATCTCGTGCTCGCCTCGCAGCGCTGCGGCAGCACGTTGTTGGCCGAGTCGCTGCGGGCCACCGGCAGCGCGGGCGAGCCGCAGGAGTTCTTCCAATACCTGCCGACCACGGGGATGGCGCCGCAGCCACGCCAGTGGTTCGCCGATGCCGAGGACGAGACGATCCTGCACCTGCTCGACCCACTGGACCCCGGGACACCGGATACCGCATCGTCGGTCGCCTGGCGTGAACACATCCGCAGTGCGGGCCGCACGCCGAACGGGGTCTGGGGCGGGAAGCTGATGTGGAACCAGACACCACTGCTGCAGCAGCGCGCGTCGACGCTGCCGGATCGCTCCGGTGACGGTCTGCGGGCGGCCATTCGGGACGTGATCGGCAGCGAGCCGGTCTATGTGCATGTTCACCGCCCTGATGTGGTGTCGCAGGCGGTGTCGTTCTGGCGGGCAGTGCAGACCCGGATGTGGCGTGGCCGACCGCACCCTGAGCACGACTCGCGGGCCACCTATCACGCCGGCGCGATCGCCCACGTCGTCACCATGCTGCGCGAGCAGGACGAGTGCTGGCGCGCCTGGTTCGCCGAAGAAGGCATCGAGCCGATCGATGTGCCCTATCCGGCGCTGTGGCGCAACTTGTCCTCGATCGTCGCGACGGTGTTGAAGGCGATCGGTCAAGATCCCCGGCTGGCCCCGGACCACACTCCGGAACGCCTGGCCGACGAGCACACGGATGAGTGGGAGGAGCGCTACCGCGACGACGCCCGGCGGCTGGGACTGCCGGAGTAGCTCAGCCGCCGACCCGGGCGACGAAGAACACCCGCCGAAACGGGAAGAACGTGGTCCCGTCCGGCCGGGACGGATACGCTTGGGCCAGCAACGGAATGAGCTCGTCGCAAAAGTATTGGTAGTCCCGCTCATTGAGCCGTTCTTTGACCGGTGTCAGCGCGCTCCCGCTGATCCAGTCCAGCACCGGATGCTCGCCGGTGAGTTGATGGACGTAGGTGGTCTCCCAGGCGTCGACGGTACACCCGGCGTCAATCAGCAGCTCGGCGTATTGGGTTGGCTCGTCGACCACTTTTCCGACTTGAAACGGGATGTCGCGCAGCCTATTTGCGAATTTCTCACGGCTTGCGACAAGGCGCGCCGCTGCGTGTGACGGAGATTCGAAGTTTCCCGGCATCTGGACCGCGATCCACGACCCGGCGGCCAATTGAGCGGCCCAACGCACGAACAGTTCGCGGTGCTCGGGCAGCCAATGCATCGCGGCATTGCTCAGCACGACGTCAGTATCGGGTTGCGGCGTCCAGGTTCTCAGGTCACCGACCGACGCGTCCACCCCACGCCGTCGGGCGGCGTCCACCATCTCCGGCGAGCTGTCGATGGCCTCGATGACGGCCCCGGGCCAGCGGCGGGCCAGCTGACCGGTGAGGTTACCCGGGCCGCAGCCAAGGTCGACCACCCGACGCGGATCCTTGGCCGCCACGCGGGCGAGCAGGTCGTAGAACGGACGGGCGCGGTGATCGGCGAAGTCGAGATAGACTTCCGGATCCCACATGGGGTCCTCCTGTTCAACAGCGGTCGGGCCGACTGATATAGACAAACGGTATTACCCGCCTGCCAGACGAGCCGAGGACGGACCATGCCCGACGAAGACGAGGCCGCCGAGGTACGGCAGGTCTGGTCGGCGCTGGGCTTGCCTGGCGTGATCGACGTCCACACCCACTTCATGCCGAAATCGGTGATGGACAAGGTGTGGCGTTACTTCGATTCCGCCGGACCGCTGGTCGGCCGCGAGTGGCCGATCGCCTATCGAACGGCGGAGTCCGAACGCGTCGAGATGCTGAGGCGATTCGGTGTGCGCCGCTTTACCGCCTTGGTCTACCCACACAAGCCCGATATGGCGGCCTGGCTCAACCAGTGGGCAGTGCAATTCGCTCGGGAGACACCGGATTGCCTTGCCACCGCGACGTTTTACCCCGAGCCGGACGCCGGTGTGTACGTGGCGACCGCGATCGATGCCGGAACGCAGGTCTTCAAGGCGCACGTCCAAGTGGGCCGCTACGAACCCAACGATCCGCTCCTCGACCCGGTCTGGGGCGCCATCGAGGACGCCCGGATACCCGTTGTCATTCACTGCGGGTCCGGCCCGGCGCCCGGCGAGCACACCGGGCCCGAGCCGATACGGCTTTTGCTGCAACGTTTCCCGCGGCTGCGGCTGATCGTCGCGCATCTAGGCATGCCCGAGTATGTCGAGTTCATGGACATCTGTGAGGGTTCGGTCGACGTCCGCCTCGATACCACGATGGCGTTCACGCCGTTCATCGACGAAGTCATGCCGTTCCCGCCTTCGCAGCTGAATCGGCTGCGCGACTTGGGCGACCGCATCCTTTTCGGCAGCGACTTTCCCAACATCCCCCATGGCTACGCCGACGCCATGCGATCACTGACGCGGTTGCCCGGCATCGACGACGCGTGGCTGCGCGGCGTGTTCCATGACAACGCCGCGGATTTGTTCGGCTAGTTACGCGACCGGCTGCGGCTGGGCGGTGCTGGCCCAGCGCAGTCGCTCCAGGAGCAGCGAATCGGGAAGCGCGACGTGGCCGTCCAGACGCTGATTCGACAGCGGGTCCAACGCGGTCAACGCCGCACGCTGGATGCCGGACTTCGAAATCAGCCCGGGCAGTGGCCCACTGGCGGCCGGTTTGGCATCGGTGCGGAATGCGCAAGCGACCGCCAGGGTTTGGTTATCGCCCGAACCGGACACCTCGGCGGCCGTCCAGACTTCGCGGACCGGGTACGACCAGATCGCCGCGAGCGTGTTGGGCAGCGCGGTGTCGACCTTGACGCCATAGGCGGCAACGTAATTCGAGCTGCCCTGGCTGAGACCGACCCAGGTCTCCTTCGCCGGACGCGGGAACGGCGACGGCACGTCGTCGGGATTCGCGACGGCAGCGGTCCAGCCGCTCTCGCGCAGATGATCCGCCAGCCGGCGCGCCGCGACCTCGGCGGTCTCGTGCAGCGGAATCTGTGCCGAACGGGCCTGCAGTGCCGCGAGATTGTCGGCCGCGGAAAGGGTTATGCCAATCCAGGTTTCGCGTTCGCGGGTGCCGACCTCCGACGTGCTGTCGCGACTGGTGACCCTGATGGCATCGGCCCGCAGGCCGTAGCGCTGCGCGTAGCTCGCGACAAGTGGCAGCGGCAGCGAGTCGGCATCGCCCAGTGGCGGCGTCACCCGCAGCAGCGCGGTGGTGCGCACATCGGTGACCGACTCCTCAGCCCGACGGGCCCCCCGGTTGGGGCGCAGGATCGCCAGCCGGCGGTACAGGATCGTGGTGACGGGCAGTCCCCGCCAGCGCGCCAGCAGCACGATCACCGCGAAAATCGCGACGCCGAGCACCCAGCGTTCACGCACCGAGTGCCACGGGAAGGCGGGGGCGGCGGCCGCAACGGCCAACAGCACCAACGTGATCCGTCCGGTGGGCGGTGAGGTGGATGGGTGCGCGCTCACAGTGTTGGTTCCTTTCGTCGGCGTGCGGCGATCGCGGCGGCGGCCACGACTGCCAATACCAGAGCGGCGGTTCCACCGAATGCGACGATCCGGGGCCACGGGCTCTTCTTCGCGGGTTCCGGCGGCGCCGCAACATGTTTGATGGGTGACTTGTCGCCATTGGCGGCGGGAAGGTCCCAGGTAAGCGCGGCCACCGGATCCACGGCACCGGCACCGACCACGTTCGACGGCGCCCGGGCGCCGTTGTGCGCCGACCCGGTGATCCGCTGGATCACCTGAGTGGCGTTCAGCTCCGGGTACTTACTGCGGACCAACGCCGCGACTCCGGCAACGTATCCGGCGGCGTAGCTCGTGCCCGCCAGCGGCACCAGCTGCTGGTGCTCGTTCGGCAGGCCGTTGGCGAGTCCGCCGTCGTCGCGATTGCTCACCGACACGATGCTCTCGCCGGGAGCCGCGATACCCACCCACGGACCGGCCATCGTGAATTTCGACGGCTGATCGCCGGGGGTCAGCGAGCCGACCGACAGCACATAGGGCTGCCACCACGACGGCACCGACACCGACGTGACGCCGTCCCAGTTACGCGGATCACCGGGATGGCTCAGGTCGGTGAGCGGATTGGAATCGCACGCCGCTCCGCTGGCGGCGCCGGCAGCGCCGACGTTGCCGGCCGCGGCGACGATCACCGCGTCTTTGTCGACTGCGGCATAGCGGATCGCGGCTCCCAGTGCCCCCTGGTCGACGTTGCGATCGGCGGGCACGCAGGTGATTCCCGAGACGGTGATGACCCGGGCCCCGAGATCGGCGGCGTGGACGATCGCGCGGCCGAGCGCGGTCACGTCGACGACCGCCTTCGCCAGGCTGGGGTCGCCTCCGACACCGCGAGCCGCGAACTTCGACGAAGTCACCCGCAACGACACCACTTTGGCGCCCGGGGCGATCCCGGTGAAGCCGTCGTCGCTGGGCTGGCCGGCGATCAGGCCGGCAACCGCGGTTCCGCGCCCGTCGCAGTCGGTGAGCCCATCGGTGGACTCGACGTAGTCACCACCGGGTTGCACACCGGGTAGCCGGGGCCCCGGCCGCACACCGGTGTCGAGAACGGCGACCAGTTGACCGTCACCGCGGGAAAACCGCCATGCCGCAGCGGGATCGAGAATCTGCTGGCTCGGGGGCACCGCTTTGAAGTCGGTGCCCGAGATGGCGCCGGTGGAGCTGCACTCGCCGCTCTTTTCCATCGGCGCCGCCGGACCGGGCGCGCCGGGAGGGGGCGGCGCGCCGGGATCGACCTGCGGCCGGTCGATCGCCAGCGCGGGCGGGCAAGCCCACACCACGGCTACCAAAGCCGCTGCGAGACAACCGAATCGCCGAGTGCGAGCAGAACTCATCGATTGAGCACCCATTCGAACAGTCCGACCAGGTAGGCGATCACCGGAATCAGCGACGCGTCGATTCCCGACGCGACGAAACCGACGAGGCGGCGCAGCGGCAGCGAGTAGGTCTCGGGCTTCGCGATCGTCGGGCTCAGCGCGACCACGACCCACGCCAGCACCAGGATCGCGAGCACCGCCGCGAGCACCAGAGCCGTCAGGTAGTCCGCGGTCGCGGAGTAGAGCACGACCAGGCCGACCGCGACCAGGAACGGCTGGGCCAACAGCCACGCCTTGCACGCGGCCGAATCCCATACTCGCGCCCGCAACGCAGCCGCGGCCGCGGTCGCCGCGATCACATACCAGCCCCAGGGGGACAACGTTTCCGGCCGCCACGCGATGGCCATCGACCCGATCACGCTGAGCAGGACGGCGCCGGCGATGAATCCGGTCTGGTGCCCGTCGCTGATCCGCACCCGCCGCGGCAGGTCGGCGAGGACTCGCGACGACGGCGCCGACGGGGTGGGATCACCGGGCGCGGGAATGACCGGCAGCGGGAAGCGTGCCCACAGCGCGGACAGCTGGGGGGCTTCGATGGTCACCAGCAACGCGACCACGAGAAGGCCTGCGCCCAACGTCACCAACGGCAGCTGCCACAGCGAGCTCGCGCCGGCGGCCAGCAGCACGCCCACGCCCAGCACGGTGGTCGCGGTAAAGAAGGCTATGGCGCCATGGTTTTCGCGCAGGACCAGGGTGATCAGCGACCATGCGGCGACGCCGGCCGCTGCCAGCGTCACCTGCGGCGCGCCGAAGTGTCCCGGCACCGCCAGCGCCAGCGCCGCGGCGATCGGCACCAGGGCGCCGCCGGCGAGGGCACCGGCGACCCGCGGCGAGCGCGCGATCAGGGCGGCCACCACGGCGAGCAGCGCGATGGCGCCCACCGCGATCGTCCCGATCGGCGAGCCGGTGGCCACTCGGTGGACAACCCCGAGACCGGTTGCCGCCCAGACCAATCCGATCAGCGCCGCGATCGCGCCGCGCTGGATGTGCGTGGTACCCCAGGGCTTCAGCCGCGACGTCGAGAAGATGACGGCCGCGTCGGCGATGTCTTCGACGATGCCGGGCGCGGCGGGCCCGACCGGTACCGGCTGCAAAGCCAACAGATCGCCGTCGACGACGCCGACTGTGCCCAGACTTGCGTCCAGGCTGAACGGTGCGCCCCCGATCGGCGCGAGGCTGAGTCGCGCGGGAGTGGCGGGTTCGGTGCCCGCGGCGTCGTCAGCGACGGCCGGAACGACCAAACGTTCGACAGCCGGCAGGATTTCGCGCAGCGGCAGGTCTGCGGGCAGGGCGATCTCGGTCAGGCGACTGTCCGCAAGGATGGCGACCCGCACGATGGGTATGACAGTGCTGGACATCACCGACTCCTCAGGATTCTGCGGAACATTGCTTCTCTTTCTCTTGGTGAATCAGACAGTTTGTGGGTTGGTGCTGCTGAAGTCTCGGGAGAGCCGGTTGCCCTCAAACCAGTGGCCGTCCGGCAGTTGGCCGGTGAGCTGTTCGACGGCAACGGCGACGGCGAATGACGTGCCGGGTGCGAAGGTGGAGATCCACTCGCCGTCGAACGCCCGCGACGGGCTGACCAGGACCCTGCCCAGTTCGGTGTCGACGAGGCTCATGCCGACCTCGGTGCTGGTGTGCCGGCCGTCATGGTGAGAGCCCGCGACGATCTCCACGTAGCTGCGCGGCCCGGTAAACACCGATTCGACCACGGGCCGCGCTGACTGCGGGATACCCAGGTAGTCAAGGACTTCGGTGAGCGGCGCACCGTTGCGCAGCCGCTCGTCGGCCCGCGCCCCGACCTGGGCAGGCAGGCTGAATTCGTCGAACCGCGCCGGCGGGCGCTGCGCAAGGCCGACACCGAGGACCGGCACCAGCGCGCGGGAGTCATCAATATCCATCGCCGTGAAGGTGACCAGCTGCGCATTACGCAGCGCCACAACAGTTTTGCGACCGCGCCGGGCAATGATGCCGCGCAGCAGATCGTCGCCCCCAGAGGCGGCGGCGGACCCGACGTAGCGCAGGTCCAGCCACCGCTCCGGAAAGCACACCACCCGAATCCAGTCGGCGACCGCCGGATTGATGACGCCGTCGGCCGACACCAGGCCCATGCGGGCCAGTTCGGCGGTCTGGGTTGCGAGGAACGCACCCCGTTCGGCGGCATCAGTGTATGGCGTGGTGATCGCCAAGACCCACGGAAACGTTCCCGCTTCCACGGTTTCGGCGATGCACCACGCCTGATCGACGGTCAGCTCGACGGCGTTGGGCTCGTTAGTCATTGACGCTGGGGACCTAAGCGCCCCACTTGGCGCCTTCGGCCGAGTCGCGGGCCAGCATCGAGGTGGTGTTGTTCTCGTGCGTGCTCGCCATCGCCCGATACGACAGCACCAATTGCTCCAGTGCCTGGTTCCACTGTGCCTGCCAGGCCTGATAGCTCATCCCGGTGTCACCCTGCCACGCCGACTGCAGCGCGGCCTGCTCGGCGGAGATATCGGCACCCAGGCTCTGGATGGTGCCGGCGTAGCCGGCCATGTCCGCCGAATGCGCCAGCATCGCCGGGTAGTTGTACATGATCTGCGACATCACAAACCCTTTCTGTCAGACCTGGTTTCAGAAGCCCGGGTAGCTGCTCGCCGCAGCACTGTCAGCGGCCACATAAGTACCCGCCGCATCGCCCAAGTTCGCCTGCGCGATATCCAGCAGCGAATTCACCTTCGCCGCCGCCGCGACGAACCGGGCATGCGCGGCCTGAAACGCCGCCGCCGAATCGCCGGCATGAAAGGCCTGCGCCGACATCGCCTCCTGCTCGGCCTGACCGATCGTCGACCGCATCAACCCCGCCTTGGCACCAAACGCCGACTGCGACGCCACCAACTGCGGAATGTGAGCATCCAACAAACTCATCCCTGAAATCCTTTCCTCATTTGATTACCGTTGCCACGCCAACACCTCAGTTGCGCTCCCCCTCCCAGCTGTGCCCCTCACGTGCCTGCTGCTCCCATGTGCCCGGCACCATCGGCATGCGCGGACCATCACCAAATTCGTTGCTGCTCAACCTCGCAAGTCCCGAGGCCTCTGCAGCACCGTCCTTGCCCACCGTGCCGGCGAACCCCAGCGAACCCGAACCACTGCCCGAGGCCACCGCCGCCGAAACGAGCTCCCGGTCGTCCTGGGTGCCCCAGTCGGGGTCGACATCGACGTCCATGTCGGCGAATTCGTCGTAATGGTCGTGTTGCATCGCGCGCCTGCGGCGCCGCGCCCGCGACTTGGCGGGGCTCGCCGCGGCAACCGCGGCAGCGGCGGCGATCGAGCCGGCCGGCGCCTTGGTCTCGTCGCGGTCGATCAGCGTCGGTCCGGGGCCGTCGTCGGGATCCATCCCGCCCACCATGTATGCGAAAGCGGGCGCCGGTGCCGCCGTGGGCGTGGCCCCGGCCGTCGCGCCGGCCGCCGAGGTCGACCCACTGGTCGCGGCGGCTGCCCCACCCGTCGTCGCAGGCGCCGCGGCCGGCATCCCGCCGGGCTGTCCGCCCCGAAACCCAGGCGCCCCAACCACATCGGGCGCCGGCTCCGGTGCAGCCGGATTCGCCAAGGTGCTGAGCGCGAGAGCGAGGATGAGCGGCAAGAACGCCGGCGAACTGAGCAGGACCGACCAGAAGGTCGTTCCAAACGGGATGAAGAACGCCTCGTAGGCGATGAAGAACAACAGCGGGAACCACTGGCTCGGGTTGGCGAGGATAGCGCTGAGCGTCCCGCTCGGATCCTGAAGGAGCGCCACGAACTGGTTGTAGATGTCGGTCAGGAAGTTTCCCGACGACGGCGGACTGGCCGCCGCAGACAACGCATTGTTGGACTTCAGCACCGGTGGGGCGGCCTCGGTACGCGGAGACGACGCCAGCGCCGAGCCGGCGATCCCCTGGTAAGTCGCCATCGTGGTGGCCGCCTGGATCCACATCCGGGCGTAGTCGGCTTCGTTGAGAGCAATCGGAATCGTGTTGATACCAAAGAAGTTCGTCGCGATCAGCACGCCGTGGATGACGTGGTTGGTCGCCAACTCCGGAAGCGTCGGCATCGCGGCCAACGCGGTGGTGTAGGCAGCCGCGGCGATCTCGTGCTGGGCTGCCGCGCCGGCGCTGTTCGCGCTGGCCTCGGTGAGCCATGCCAGGTAGGGCAGGTGCGCGCTGACGTATTCTTCGGCGCTCGGACCCTGCCATGCGCCTGCCTGTACCGCGCCGAGCAGCGAGGTGAGATCGCTTGCCGCCGAGGCATATTCAGCGCTCAGCGCGGACCAAGCACCCGCGGCCGCCATCAGCGACCCGGGGCCAGGACCGCTGCTGAGGAGCACTGAATGCACCTCAGGCGGCGAAGCCATCCACACCGGCGCAGTCATCGGCTACAGGCCGGCGCCGTATGTCGTTGCGGCAGCGGCGTCGCCCGCCGTGTAGCTCACACCGGACTCACCGACACCGACACCGGCGCGGCCGAGTTCCTCGACGCCTTCCGCGGCCACTGCCGCGTGCTCGGAGCCCTGAGCGCTGAAGCCGGCCGCGGTCTGCAGCGACACCGGGTCCGCAGCGGAGGGGACCACGGCCGTGATGGCCGGTGCGGCGCCCGCGTGTGCGGCCGCCAGCCGGGCCGTGATCGCCTCGACGGCGGCACTGGCCGACGCCAGACCTTCGGGAACAACTCGCAGTGTCATGACAACTACTCCTTTGGTTGAAACTCACCGACCGCCGTCGGCGGCGACACTTTCGTCGACGAGCGGGTTGACCAACTGCACGTACGTGGGGGTGTCGCTATCGGTCAGCAGGATCGCCCGACCGGCCGGCAGCCGGTCGAACCGCTGACCGCGAATCTTCCCGCCGTCCACCGGGTTACCTGACAGCATCAGCGTGGTGGCTTGCAGGTCGTTGAAGCGACGCAGCAGCGGGCTGGTCATCAGCGCATGCGCGGCACCGCTGGCCCGCGCGGTGACGATCACCCGCAGACCGAGATCGCCGGCCTGCGCCAGCAGGCCGATCAACGGGGTCCAAGGACGCTGTCCCACATAGGGTCCCGTCATCGCCGGAGTGTCCGGGATCTGGTCGACGTCGTCGATGATCAGGTAGTGGGTGTGGCCTTCGAACGACCAGCCGGTCAGCTGCGACGCGTCCAGACCTGCCGGTGGCCGCCGCTTCTCGATGAGTCCCGCCAGCCCGAGCATCGCCGGTGTAACCCGGTCGATGTTCGCGGTGTACTCGTTGTCCGGGAACAACGGCTCATCGACCAGATGCAGCCGGCGGTCCAGCACGGTGAACGCGACCTGGTCCGGGGTCGAGTTGTCGCGGATGGTGCGAATGATGTGCCGCAGCAACGTCGTCTTGCCGGTCCTGGTGTCACCCAACACCATCAGCAACGGGTTCTGGGCGAAGTCGAGTTGCACCGCGGCCAGGTCCTCTTCACGTTGACCGATGACAATCCGGTCGGCGCCCCCGTACACCGGTTCGAGCGCGGCGGGGTCGAGGTTGGTGGGCAGCAACCGCACCGGCGGCGCGGTGATCCCCTCATGCAGGGCATTGATCGCGGGCATCTGCTTCAGTTCGGGAGCGGCGATCAGGAAGTGCTCTGCGGCCATGGTCAGACCACGCCCCGGCTGGTCGGCAGGCACACTTTCGGCCGGACGGTGCAGCGCACCGACCACCCGGACATTGCTGTCGCGCGCGTCATGCAGCTTGAGCTCCAGCCGCATGCCCAGACCGTCGCGCATCGCCAACGGCACCTCGAGCCAGCTCGGCGTCGTGACGACCACGTGGATGCCGTAGGCCAACCCGACGTTGACGAGTTCGGTCACCTTGCCCAGCAACGGGTTTCGGGTGTTGAACTGGTCGGTGTTGTCGCGGCTGAACGCATACAGGTTGTCGATGACCAGGAACACCTGGCCCAGCCCGTCGTCCGGCCCTTGTTTGTCGCGGAAGACTTCCCGCTGCTGACGTGACCGCAGCAGCTGCTCGAGCTCGCCGAAGGTGCGGCGGATGCGTTCCGGCTCCAACGACGACGCGACGCTGCCGACGTGCGCCAGGTCTTCGAGCGCCCGCAGCTGACCGCCGCCGTAGTCCAGGCAGTAGAAACTCACCTCGCGGGGCGAGTGCAGACTCGCCGCCGACAGGATAAACGTCTGCAGCGCAGTCGATTTACCGGACTTCGCACCACCGTGGATCAGCAGGTTGCCGGCCGAGGATCGGGCGTCGAACACCAGCGAATCGCGGCGCATCTGGAACGGCCGATCGATCTCACCCAGTGGCCAGCGCAGTTCGCCACGGGGCACCGACGCCCGGGCCAGGGCCGCGCTCAGCGGAATCACCTCGTCGAGCGGCGGCAGCCACAGCTCGGGTGCGCGAGGACCGAAGCGGGCCAGCTGGTCGCCGATGGTGGCGATCAGCTTCCGTGACGGCGCGATCGGTTCGTCGTGTCCGTTCTTGGCGATGATCGTGGTCTGGTCGGGTTCCACCCGCCCCGCCGTGAAAAGCTTGGGTTCGGGAACCGAATGCACCACAAGCGTTTTCGGGGTCTGCGGCGGGTCGTAGATGCCGTCGACATAGGTGCTGCGGAACTTGATCGGCGCGGCGCCGGGCGCAGGTACGAGGAAGCCGACGCCCTTGTGCTCCTTGCCCGCTTCGATGTGGTAAGCATCCTCCACACCGATGATCGACCGCGACACCGCCGGGCTGGCAACCTTCAGACCGATCCGGTACGAGGTGTTCTTGTCGATGTCCTTGATCTTGCCCACGTCCAGCGTCTGTGACGCGAACAGGATGTGGATCCGGAACGAGCGGCCCTTGCGCGCAACGTAATCGAACAGCTCCGCGTATTCGGGGTGGTCGGCCAGCATCAACGTGAACTCGTCGGCGACCACGAACAGCGTCGGGATCGGCGGCAGGTCGTGCCCGGCAGCGATCGCGTTCTCGTACTCGGTCACCGAGTTGAACGCGCTGCCCTGCACCTTGCGGCCGGCTTCGCGCAGCATCACTTCCCGGCGGGCGACCTCGCCGCGCAGGGTGTCGGCGAACCGGTCGGCCAGCGACTTCTTCTCGGCCATGTTCGAAATCACCGCGACGACCTGGGGGAAGTTTCGGAAGATGTCCGCGCCCGCCTCACCCTTGAAGTCGGCGTAGATCACGATGAGCCGGTCTGCCGAGTGAGTTGTCAACAGCGACAACAAGATCGACATGAGGGTCTGCGACTTACCGGCACCCGTCATACCGATCATCAAGCCGTGCGGGCCCATGCCGCCCTCGGCTTCGTCCTTGAGGTCGAACATCAGCGGTTCGCCGGTCGCCGTCACACCGATCGGCACCCTCAACTCGTCGTCGCGGTGCCGCGGCGCCCACAGCGTGGGGACGTCGAGTTGGGACGCGTCCGGAATGCCCAGCAGCGTCGTGAACGTGGCGCCGCGGGTGGCGGTCGATTGCAGCCCGCTGTGCGTCGGGTTGGAGTCCCAGCGGGACAGCCGACGCGCGACGTGGACGGTGTCGTCGACGCCGAGGGAGTCGGCGCTGTCGATGTAGCCCTGCCAGCCGCCGGTCTGCCAGCGTTCGATCGCGCCGTCGGCGATTCGCAGGATCGGCCGCTCAGGATCGGAATACTGTTCGCGGTGCGGAGCGGTGGTCGATCGGTACACCACCGTGACCCCTGCCCGACCGGCGGCCAACGGCGAGGCGGCCAGGTCGAAGTCAGGGTCGTCGACGATGATCAGCAAGTGCCGCAACGCATCTGCCGACCCATTCGCGAATGCCGGGCGGTCGGACAACGTGGTCCCCAACAGCGCGACCAGCTCGTCGGGCTTGGTCGACAGATAGCGCGCCGGGCCCACACCGTCGGCTTCGGCCGGGATGTCGACGTGCGGCAACCATTTCAGCCATGACCAGTCCGGCGATTCCAGGTCCGGTGTGGCGACCGCGACGCCCAGCACCGTCGGATCATGCCAGGTCACCGCCTGGGCGACCCAGGCCCGCAGCGCACCGCGGACCTCGTCTTCTTCGCCGAGCACGGTAATGCGCGACAGCTTCGTCAGGTCGATACCGGTCGGAACGTCGTGAACCGTGCGCTGGGTGTCCAGCAGGCTGCGTAATGCACTGTGCGACACGGGTTCCAGGTCGACCTCGTCCGCGGTGTCGTTGACCCGCAGCGCGGTGTCCAAGGCCGCGGAGTGCACGCCGGCGCGCACCACCAGGAAGTCGCCGTCCTGCGGGTCACGCTCCCACTGCCGTCGCGAGCCAGGAATCGCCGCCAGCTCGGCCGGATCCGGGTGCGACCACTGCGCGGCGGCGCGTTGCGCGGCGGCCTGCGCCCGGATGTTGTCCCGGACCACCGACAGGTAGCGCAGATAGTCCGCGCGCTCGGCGTCGACTTCCTCGGTGCGCGACTTGTTATCGCCCCCACGGAAGAACGCGGTGGCGGCCAGCAGCAGCACGAACGGGAAGAACAACGTCTGCGGAGAGATGAGCCGCATCCCGGTGGCGACCATCGCGACGATCATCCCGACGATCAGCAGCACGATCACCACCGGCAGCGCGCGGCGCAACAACGACGGCGGGATCACCCGCGGCAGTTCCGGGGGTGCTTCGATGCTGATGCTGCCCTTACGGGTCACCGGCGAGGGCAGCCGGCGGCGTGCCTCGAAGATCAAGCGGCTCATCGGTTTTGCCCTTCGGCAGAGGTACGGCCAGGTCGGGAGTCGGGCGCCAGTCCGTCGTGCGCGATCAGCGCGTCGGCTCGCGACAGCGTCGGACCCGGCGCGTACAACGACAGCACCGACCACGGGATCGGCGTCGCCGGCGCGGTTAGCCCAAGCGCATCAGCGGTTTTCGCGTTTCCGGTGACTCCGGCTTCGTTGTCGATGCCGTAGCGCACGCCGGTGTCGGAGATCCAGAACAGCGACCCGGCCGCCGGCGAGGCAGCGCTCTGACCGACGGTCTGGGCGAAGTACCCGGTGCCGGGGGCCATCGCGACGCGGCTGGCGGTTCCACCCGCGCCCGCACCGACCAGGTCCTCGGTGTGCACCGAGTCAGGAATCGGCAGCGCCGAACCGGCCAGCAGCGTCAGCGAATTCGTGCTGGCACCGGAGGCTTTGCTCCAGTGCGCACACGCCACCGGGTCGTGGGCGGCATCGAGCAGACTGACGCGCTGCTCGGGGTAGCGGCTGGTGTCCAGTTGCCGGGATACCGGCAGCTTGGCCACCTTGTCGGCGCTCAGGCGCGGCGGCTGGTCCAGGCCATAGGAGTTGGCGTTGCGTAGGATTGCGGCCAGCACCGGTGAAACCTGCTGCAGACCGTCGGGCAGTACCGCGTAGTAGTTGGCTGAATTGCTCTCCAGCCCATGTGATTCCACGACACCACCAATGGGTGCGGGCACCGGGAACTTGGCCGGGCTGCCGGCATCGGGGATCGCGGGGGCGGCCAGCGGCGGCGACTCGGGAATCGCGTTGAACAACCCGGCGGCGATCGGACGTGGCGTGTGCACGTCGGCGCCGAAGCCCAGCGCGCTGGTCACCGCGTGGTCTGCAAGGTCGATCCGGCTGCGCCGGCCATCCCACAGCAGCCATGCACTGGACGGATTGCTGACCAGAATGGCCTTGCCCGCGTCGACCGCCGCCGCCCGGGCACCCGAACTGTCCGGAACTCCGGCGATCACCGTGACACCGGGCGCCGTCCCTCCCACGGCGTCGCACACCGTCCAGTCGGCGTCCTTGCGGGTGTTCTGCACCATCCGCTCGGGCGCGCCCGGGATACCGATCAGGTTGCCGAGCGGAAACTTGTCCAGCTCGGTACTTTTCACCATCGTCGGGTTGGCCGGCTTACCGGCGATCAGCCGGGCCGACGCCAAGTTCAACACCGGATGCAGTTGATCGCCGACCCGCACGTACAGCGCGGCCGTGGACCGGTCCGCCAATATCGCGTTGTTGGCCGCCGACCCGTTCGGCCGGATCAGCGAGAACACGAAGCATCCCACCAATGTGGTGACCAACACGACGACGCCCATCAGGACCGCGCGCGTCTGAGTGCGCAGCGGGTCGACCAGCATCCGCGTATCGTGCAGTGCCACACCAGAAGCGATGCGGCGCATGACAAATCGCCAACCGGTCACCTGGTGACGAGTCACGAAGCCGCGTCGGTAGGCAACGCTGTCCGGGTTGTCGTTGACGGGGGTGCGCGACGCGAACGTGCGCCGATCGTCGGATGGGTCGGTCATGCCGGCATCTCCAGCCGCAGACCCTCGAGCAACGGCGGCACGGTGTTGGCCACGTCGGCGGCGGTGATCGTCATGAGCTCCTCGTCGGTGAATTCACCGGTCTGTGCGTGTTCGGAGTGGTCCAACCGGAATTCCCGTTCCTCTTCCGACTTTTCGACGACGTTACGAACGAATCGTCCGTTGCCGGCGATGTCGAGTCCGCGGCGCTCGACGCCTGCCGAATCGGCCTTGGTGGTGTTGGCCAGGTGGGCGAACAGGGATTCCAGATCGTCGAGTGCCGCCTTCTCGAAGGCGCTGTCGCGCCGGGTGGCCATGAAGTTGGCAATCTCGATCAGCTCGGCCGGCTGGTAGGACGGGAAGTCGATGGTGCGGGTAAACCGCGACCGCAGACCCTGGTTGGTGTCCAGGAAGCGGTCGAGGTCGGCGCGGTAACCCGCGATGATCACCACCAACCGGTCACGGTCGTTCTCCATCCGTGCCAGCAACGTGTCGATGGCCACCAAGCCGAAGTCGTTCTTGGCGCCGGTGGCGACCAGCGCGTAAGCCTCATCGAGGAAGAGCACGCCGTCCAGCGCGCTGTCGATGATCGCGTTGGTCTTGGCTTCGGTCTCACCAATGTGCTGGCCGATCAGGTCGGCACGATGAACCTCTTTGATGTTTTCTTTCTTCAAAAGCCCAAGGCCGCAATAGATTTTCGCGACGACACGCGCGATTGTCGTCTTGCCGGTCCCGGGCGGGCCGGTGAAGACCAGGTGGTGGGTGCGCTGCGCCACCTCCAGCCCGCGCTCCTTACGGACCAACTCCATCGCCACCGCGCTCTTGAGCCGCGCGACCTGATCCTTGACCTTCTCCAGGCCGATGAACTCGTCGAGTTCGCGCTCGGCCTCAGACAGCAGGACGGCTTTGCGCTCCTGCGCACCGGGGTCGACGAAGTCGCCGGGCTTGGGCTCGGTGGTGACGTCCCAGGGATCGATGCGCGCGGCGATGCGGTCCGCGGTGGTGGGCACGATCCCGAAGCTGGAATCGGTCAAGGCCTCTTCGACTTGAGCGTTCTCCGGGTTGGCGGCGTACAGGTCCTGCAGGACCTCGCGCGCGGTGTCCTCGTCGCCGTCGGCCCGCAACGACAGCCCCCGGGCCAACGCCCCGTCGACCGCGGCCACGGCGACCGGGCCGTCCGGCTCTTCGAGGTAGGACAGCGCCGCAGCAAACATGCCAAGCCGCGCCAACGAAATCCCGAGGGCGATCTTGACGGCGTGCGCGAAGTTTGGCTCCAGGTTGGCGTCGTTGACGATCGGCGATAGCAGTTTCACCACGTCAGCCCAGCGCTCGGCGCGGTAGTGGATCGTCGACATCACCCAGCGGGCCTCCCGTGAGCTTGGTCGACGCCGGCTGACATCACTGGCCAGTTGGTGGGCCGCAGCAAACCGGCCGTCGCCGGCGAGCGCCGCGGCATAGGCGAGGTGGAAATCGTCCGGCTCGGTCGCGCGGAACTTGAGGTAGAGACCAGTGTCGTAGAGGAAGCCCAACGCGCCGTCCGGGAGTTCAACCTGGCGCCGCAGCACACCCGCTGTGGCGGAGTTGTGCGAAATCGCTTCCAGCACAGACAAAGACGTGTCACCCGCGGCGGCCAGTCCGATCCATGCGTCGGCCTGGTCGTGCGCGATGCGAACCAGACCGGTGAAGCCGGACCGCGCTGCGGCCAGATCCGCCGGGCGCGTGCGGTCATAGATGGTGAGCCCGAGCGCGCGGCAGCAGGTCGCGAAGCGACTCGTTATGTCGTCGTCCACCCTGACCGTCGCCGGCCGGGTGGCGACACCGCCGGTGTCAGCGATTTCCACGCCTCAGTCTCCCCTTCAGACGTAGTGTTGCCTAAGCTAACTTCGGGCGAAGTTAGCATTGCATAAGCTGGGTGTCGAGACGCACGTCTTCGCTGGACGGCCGGTCTGGATCACTCCGCCGCCAAAGCGCAAGCGCTGCACGTCAAACCGCGTGTCCGAACTCTGGCAGCGCCTTTTGGCCGCGCGGAGACAAATGTCTACATTCCGTCGCCACCCGACCAGCTTAATGAAAATGAGTGTCATTAACGGAGAACTGTACGCCATCGGGTTCTCACGTCTTGATCGCGCTGTGGCTGTCCCGGCGTCCGGTGCGAGGACAGGTCGGCCCTACGCCCGCTCAACAGCGCACTGGTGTCGTCCGATCCGGCCACGACGGCATTCAATACGACGTCGTGTCGTAGATACAAGACCCCGATCGGGTAGGGGGTATTGGGTTCAGTTCTTCTTGTGCGGCAAGAACTCCTGCGCCTTGGTTTTCAGGCCGGTCTTGACGAAGCCCACCCGGTCCTCGTCGCCGGCCAGCACGGCCGT
Organism: Mycobacterium sp. 1245111.1; assembly: GCF_001673405.1. Taxonomy (GTDB): domain Bacteria; phylum Actinomycetota; class Actinomycetes; order Mycobacteriales; family Mycobacteriaceae; genus Mycobacterium. The sequence continues at coordinate 27,077 of NZ_LZLV01000155.1, forward strand.
GGTCGCCGCCTTGAACTGGTCCCAGGTGGCATGCGGCGGAATCGGCGGCATGTCGGGATCGGTGTAGACGTCCAAAACGGTCGGCCGGTCGGCCGACAGCGCGTCACGCCACACGTCCGCGAGCTCCTCGGGATCCTTGACCGACGAGGCGTTGAGCCCGAGGCCCGCCGCGAATGCCGCAAAGTCGACATCGGGCAGGTTCTGCGATTCCGCGAACTTCGGCGCACCGGCCATCGCGCGCATCTCCCAGGTGACCTGGTTGAGGTCGTTGTTGTGCAAGATCGCGATAATCAGCCGCGGGTCGTCCCACTCGCGCCAGTACCGCTTGATCGTGATCAGCTCGGCCATCCCGTTCATCTGCATGGCGCCGTCCCCGGCGAAGACGATCACCGGACGGTCCGGATGGGCGAACTTGGCCCCGATGCCGTAGGGGACGCCGGGGCCCATGGTCGCCAGGGTGCCGGACAGCGAACCGCGGATCTCGCCACGGAAGCGTAGATTGCGGGCGTACCAGTTGGCTGCCGAGCCGGAATCGGCTGTGACGATGGCGTTTTCGGGCAGCTGCGGCGACAGCTCGGAGAACAACCGCAACGGGTTGACCTGCTCGGTCGCCACCATCGCCTCCTTGTCCATGGTCTCCCACCACCGGGCCACGTTCTTCTCGATCCCCTCGCGCCACGACCTGTCCTCCTTGCGTCGAAGCAGCGGGATGAGCGCGCGTAACGCGGATTTGGCGTCGGCCACGAGGTTGATGTCGTACGGGTAGCGCATCCCGATGAACCTGCCGTCGACGTCGATCTGCACCGATTTGCACTGGCCGAACTCCGGAATGAACTGGGTATAGGGGAAGCTCGAGCCCACGGTCAGCAGAGTGTCACACCCGCGCATCATCTCGTAGCTGGGCCGGGTTCCCAGCAACCCGATAGAGCCTGTCACCCAAGGCAATTCGTCCGAAAGCACGTCCTTACCCAGTAGGGCTTTCGCTGCGCCCGCTCCGAGCAAGTCGGCAACCTCGGCGAGCTCGTCGGCAGCCCCGCGCGCCCCGGTACCCACCAGCATCGCGACCTTTTTGCCCTCGTTGAGAAGGGCGGCGGCGCGAGAGATGGCGTCGTCGTCGGGATCAATGGCCGGCCACTCGATGCCAAGACTGGACGGCACCATCTTGAACGCGTGAGTCGGTGGCGAATACGGCAACTCCTGAACGTCGGAGGGAATGATCAGCGCCGTCGGGACACGTTGGGTCAACGCCACCCGGATCGCGCGGTCCAACACGTTGGGCAATTGCTCTGGGACAGTGACCATTTGGACATAGTCGCTGGCGACATCCTTGAATAGGCTCATCAGGTCGACCTCTTGCTGGTACGACCCACCCATTGCGCTGCGATTGGTCTGCCCGACGATCGCCACCACCGGTACGTGGTCGAGTTTGGCGTCGTAGAGACCGTTGAGCAGGTGGATCGCGCCCGGGCCGGACGTCGCCATACAGACTCCCACCCGACCCGAGAATTTCGCGTATCCCACCGCCTCGAAGGCACTCATTTCCTCGTGCCGCGACTGGATGAACTTCGGCTTGTTCTCGGCGCGTCCGAACGCGGCCAAAATTCCGTTGATGCCGTCGCCGGGATAGCCGAAGACCTGCTCGACGTCCCAAGCTCGTAGCCGCTCGAGTAAGTAGTCGGCGACCTCTTGCTTCGACATGGCTTCCCTTTCTGCTCAGACGATCGTGTTGCCGAATCGCCGCTTCTTGACGCGTGCGACGGTTTCCCAAGCGGACTCAACCGCCCTACGCCTGTGCTGCGCAGCGGCCAAGTCGGCGGCTTCCGAGAACCGCACCATGGCGGTATTACCCGCAATGGCCGGCGCTACTCATTTGCCATCCACTTCACAGCTAGCAAGCGGGAAGTTTTCATAATTGCGCCGACGCCGAGGCCACGGGAGCGCTGGGCATGATGCCGCCCGCACTATCAACCGGTTGACAACGAGATCCGCAGCGCCGTCGCAGGATTCAGGGTTTGTCGGGTCAGTTTTGCGGGTACGGCCCCGGGGTGCAGTTCGCACGCGTGCACGCGCGCGACCGGACCACCTAGTTGAACACGCAGCTAACCCGTCCTCAGCAAACCCATGCCGCCTGCATGGCTTGCAGACGCCGAACGCGATTTCTGCCCTGCGCCGTCCCACAGCAGAGCGGAACTAGAGGGGAGAATTGCCAATGTTATTGCTAGACAACGTCGGACGGCATCCAGGTGAACCCAAGCAGCTGGCAGAGCGTGCCCTCTACGACGTCGCGCACGGTCGGTTCGAACGCTCCCTGGCGGGGCTGACGGCGATGGCGGCCGTCGTCACGACCGCGGAGATCTACTTCGAGCACTACAAGGCCAGCTTCGGCAACAAATGGATGTGGAGTCCGGTGGTGGTGACGCCGCCGGTGGTCGTCGCCGGCATCGGCGGCGTTTTCTCCCGGCGGTGGGCCAAGCGGTGGCTGCCCATCACCGCCGGCGTCTACACGATCAACGGTCTGATGGGCGAGTATTTCCACGCTCGCGGAGTCGCCCGCAAGCCGGGTGGTTGGAAGAACGCGTCCTACAACGTGCCGATGGGCCCGCCGATCGCGGCGCCGGGGTTGATGTGCATGGTGGGCGGCATGGGGCTGCTGGCGGCGGTCCTGCGGCGCGAGAAGTTTCGGCGATAACCCCGATGGCCGACACGTCACGTCCCGACCACCTGCCGAACCTGCGCCCGGACGGCAAGCCTCCCCATCCGTCCTGGCTGCCCAGGCAGCGCCGCGGCACCACCCCGCAGATGATCGGCCGCTACCCCGATTTCGACGTCCTGGAAACGGCCGACACATGGGACGACGCCACCAGAAAGGTCGTTCTCGCGCGACTGGAACAGCCCGGTCCGTTGCGGTTCTTCACCGCAGGCGAGGAGCCGTGCCTGCGAGCGTTCTGTGACACCGTGCTTGCCCAGGACACCGAACCGCGGGTGCCGGTGGCAGAAGCCGTCGACTCGAAGCTCGCCGACGGTCGGCTCGACGGCTACCAGTACGCCGACATGCCCGATGACCGTGACACCTGGCGCATGGTGTTGCAGGCCCTCGACGAGACCGCGTCCGAGCGCTACGCCAAGGCTTCGTTCGCCGCGGCCGACGTCGGCACCCGCGAAGAGATCATCGGCCAGTTCGCTCAGGGTCAGTTGAGCGGCGGCACGTGGGAGCGGCTCAACGTCAAGCGCGCCTGGTCGGTGTGCATGCGGGGGGCGTTGTCCGGTTTCTATTCCCACCCGTGGGCCTGGAACGAGATCGGCTTCGGTGGTCCCGCCTACCCGCGCGGATTCATGCGGCTGGGCGGCGCGACCGGGTCGGACGCCGCGCGCGAACCTTACGAGATGCCCGGCGCCACCGACGAAGATCCGGTCCGCGTCGTCGAGGGCGGTGAACTCTGATGGGCGATCTGTGGCGGGGCCTGCTCAAAGGCGCGGTCGGGCCCAAGGACAACGACTCCCGCTACCTGCTCGACGTGCATTCCCGCGATCTGCCGGGCGAAAAAACGATGCGCCGCTACGGCGATGACGACGAGGTCGACATGGTGATCGTCGGGGCCGGCGCCGGTGGCTCGGTCTTGGCGCAACGGCTGGCCCGCGCGGGCTGGCGCATCGTCATCCTCGAGGCCGGCCCGTTCTGGCACCCCGACGAAGACTGGGTCTCCGACGAGGCCGGCTCGCACGGCCTGTACTGGACACAGAAGCGCATCCTCGGCGGCGACGACCCGATCGAGTTGGGCAAGAACAACTCCGGTCGTGGCGTCGGCGGATCCATGGTGCATTTCGCCGGGTACACCCCTCGGTTTCATCCCAGCGACTTCCAGACCAAAACCCTCGACGGCGTGGGGGCGGATTGGCCGATCGAATACGAGGACCTGCGCCCGCACTACGAGCAGATCGAACTCGAGCTACCCGTGGCCGGCCAGAACTGGCCATGGGGCTACCCGCACCGGTATTCGTTTGCCCCCCATCCTATTTCAGGTGCTGCTGCCAAGCTGTGGCGCGGGGCGCAAAAGCTGGGCATCGAGATGCGGGTCGGACCCGTCGGGATCGTCAACGGTACGTTCGGTAACCGGCCGCACTGCATCTACCGCGGCTACTGCCTGCAGGGCTGCAAAGTCAACGCGAAGGCCAGCCCCTATGTCACGCATCTACCCGATGCGCTGGCTCACGACGTCGAGGTACGAGCCAATTGCATGGCTGCCCGCGTCGAGTTGGACGAGAGCGGCCTCGCCCGCGGGGTGGTGTACTACGACGAGGCTGGTGGCACTGAGCGGCTGCAACACGCCAAAGTCGTTGCCGTGGCCGGCTATTCGATCGAGACGCCGCGACTGCTGTTGAACTCGGCCAGCAATCGCTTCCCCAACGGACTAGGCAACAACGACGATCAGGTGGGCCGGTATGTGATGGTGCAGGGTGCCAGCCAGTCGGCGGGCCGGTGGTCCGAAGAAGTGCGGATGTACAAGGCACCGCCGCCGGAGGTGTCCTCCGAACAGTTCTACGAAACAGATGCGTCCCGCGGCTTTGCCCGTGGCTTCTCCGTCCAAACCGTATCCCCGATGCCGATCGGCTGGGCCGAACATGTTCTCGCCGAGGGACATTGGGGTCGGGCGATGCGCGAGTACATGCGCGACTACAACCACTGGGCGACGATCGGCGTGCTCAACGAACTGTTGCCGCTACCGGACAACCGAGTGACCCTCGCCGAGGAGACCGACCCGTACGGGCTCCCGGTGGCCCGTTTCGACTACACGTTGTGCGACAACGACAAAGCCAACATGGCCTATTCCGACCACGTGCTCAGTGACATCCTGCACGCGGCCGACGCCCAGGATGTGCTGACGATACAGCGGTTCGCCCACCTGATCGGCGGCGCTCGGATGGGCACCAGCCCCGACAACTCGGTGGTCGACCGCGATCACCGGGTGTGGGGTGTGCCGAATCTGTTCGTGGCCGACGGCTCGGTCTGCCCGACTCAGGGCTCGGCCAACCCGGCGTTGACCATCATGGCGTTGGCGTCCCGTCTCGCCGAACGGTTGGCCAGCGGCACGGTCAGCGCGCGGCCCGCGAAGGTAGGGGCGCGTGCCTGACCGCAGAATCGACATCGAGGCGACGTTCTCGCCTCGGGTGCTGCGGGAATACGCGCTACTGGCTGACGGCGAGCGTGGCGCCCTGATCGGTCCCCAGGGCGACATTGCGTGGATGTGCGCGCCGCGATGGGATTCCGCCGCCGTCTTCTCCAATCTCATTGGCGGCGGGGGAATTTACGCCGTTACGCCGGCCGACGTGCGTCATGTCTGGGGCGGATATTACGAGACGGGCACCCTGATCTGGCGCAATCGCTGGATCACCCGCGACGGCATCGTGGAATGTCGTGAGGCGTTGAGCTTTCCCGGCAATGTGGACCGGGTGGTGCTGTTGCGCCGCGTGACCGGCTGCCGCGGGACCGCTCGTGTGCGGGTGCTGCTGCAGCCGAGCGCGGAGTTCGGCGCGCGCGGCCCCGGCCGGATGAGCGTCCACGACGGCGTCTGGGCCGGGAAGTCGGGACGGTTGCACTGGCGCTGGCAGGGAGGCTGCGACGCGCGAAACGCGAAAGGACCGCACGACGGCAAGGCGCTGCTGGCGTGTGATCTCACCGTCGCCGAGGGCGAGCACCACGATTTGGTGCTGGAGCTATCCGAGGCCAGACTTTCCGACGAGCTCCCAGACCCCCACATCGCCTGGGCCGCAACAGAGGACGCGTGGCAGCGCAGCGTGCCCGACCTCGATTGCGTGATCGCCCGCCACGACGCCAGGCACTCCTACGCGGTGCTGCGCGGCCTGACCAGCAGCGGCGGTGGCATGGTCGCCGCCGCCACGACGAGCCTGCCCGAACGCGCGCACGCCAACCAGAACTACGACTACCGCTACGCCTGGATCCGTGACCAGGTCTACGCCGGTATCGCCGCGGCAACCGTCGAAGCACCCGAACTCCTGGACCGCGCAGTCGAGTTCGTTGGTGCCCGACTGCTCGAAGACGGCCCGGACCTCAAACCCGCGTACACCGTCGCCGGCCGCAGCGTGCCCAGTGAGCAAACGCTCGAGCTGCCCGGCTACCCGGGCGGAAGCGACAGGATAGGCAACTGGGTCAACCAACAGTTTCAGCTCGACGTCTTCGGCGCGGCTCTGCAGTTGCTGGCCCGCGCCGCCGAGGCCGACCGGCTCGACACCGAAGGCTGGCGAGCCGCGCGAGCTGCCATCGCCGCGATCGAAAAGCGTTGGCAGGAGCCGGATGCGGGGATCTGGGAAATCGACAACGAAAACTGGACTCAGTCGCGCCTCGCGTGTGTGGCCGGGCTGCGCACCATTGCCAAGGTCACCGGTGGGGGCGCCGACGCCAGCGCCTGGCTGTCGCTGGCCGACACGATCCTCGCCGACACCGCGGCCAGCAGCCTGCATCCACGTGACGGCTACTGGCAGCGCAGCCCGCGACTTCCCGAGGTCGACGCGTCGCTGCTGCTGGCGCCCGTGCGCGGGGCCGTGCCGGCCGACGACCCCCGTACCCGGGCCACGTTGGACGCCGTCCGCCACCAGCTCAGCGAGGACAGCTTCGTTTACCGCTTCCGGCACGACGAACGCGCGCTCGGCGAGGCCGAAGGCGCCTTCCTGCTCTGCGGGTTCATGATGGCATTGGCCGAACATCAACTGGGCCATGCCAATTGCGCGATGCGCTGGTTCGAACGCAACCGCGCCGCGTGCGGGCCGCCCGGACTGTTCTGCGAGGAATACGACGTCCGGCAGCGCCAGCTGCGCGGAAACCTGCCCCAGGCGTTCACACACGCGTTGATGTTGGAGTGCACAGCCACGCTCGCAACCGACGGAGTCCACCACAACTGACTACAGCCACTTCGAGGAAAGGCAGTCTGCAATGACACAGACCGTGGTGATCACCGGGGCCAGCGCCGGCATCGGCCGCGCCACCGCGAAGGAGTTCGGGCAGCGGGGCGCCAACGTCGCGCTGCTCGCCCGCGGCGGGGCCGGGCTCGACGGCGCGGCCCGCGACGTGGAGGCCGGCGGCGGTAAGCCGCTGACCATTCCCACCGACGTGGCCGACTACTCGGCCGTGGCAGCCGCCGCCGACGAAACCGAGGCAGCCTTCGGCCCGATCGATGTGTGGGTCAACGTCGCGTTCACCTCAGTTTTCGCGCCGTTCGCCGAGATCACAGCCGAGGAATTCAAGCGGGTGACCGAGGTGTCCTACCTCGGGTATGTGCACGGCACCATGGCGGCGCTGGCGAAAATGCGCCCTCGCGACCGGGGGACCATCGTGCAGGTCGGCTCCGCGCTCAGCCAACGTTCCATCCCGTTGCAGTCTGCCTACTGCGGCGCCAAACACGCCGTCAACGGGTTCACCGAATCGGTGCGCTGCGAGCTGCTGCACGAGCATTCGCAAGTGCGGATCACCCTCGTGCAGATGCCGGCGGTCAACACGCCGCAGTTCTCCTGGGTCCTGTCCCGCCTCCCCCGGCATCCCCAGCCGGTACCACCGATCTACCAGCCCGAGGTCGCGGCGCGCGGCGTGCTGTATGCCGCCGATCATCCTGAGCGCAAACAGTATTGGGTCGGCGAGAGCACGGTGGTTACCCTCGTCGCGCAAAAGTTCGTCGCGCCGCTGCTGGACCGGTATCTGGGCCGCACCGGCTACGAGTCTCAGCAGACCGATCAGCGGGTGAATGGCCAACAGCCACAGAACCTTTGGCAGCCGGTCGACGACGAACCCGGCAGTGACCACGGGGCCCACGGTGGCTTCGACGACGAGTCCCACGGCCACAGCCCGCAGCTGTGGTTCTCCCACCACCCAGTCACATCGGCCGTCGGCGCGGCTGGCCTCGGACTGGGCGCTCTGCTCGCGGTCCGCGAAACATTCGGGCGGGCGCGATGACCGCACTCGCGCGTACCGTTTATGGGCTGCTGCTGCTCGTAGCTCCAAACTCGCTGTTGCACAGGGTATCCGGTGACCGGGCCAGCAAACGGGAGCGAAGGCTGACCCGCGTGCTGGGGGCCCGACTGCTGACGCAGGCGGCGGTGACCGACATTCGGCCCGACGCCGTCAGCGTGGCGCTGGGCGCCGAGGTCGATCTTGTGCACGCGATCTCGATGATTGTGTGGTCCGTCGTCGACCGAAGCTCGCGGCGCCTGACGCTGATCAGCGCGGCGCTCGCCGGACTCTTCGCCGCCGCCGGAACGGCACAGGCCCGACGTACTCCCGCGGTCGCGTCCCCGTCCGAGTCCAGCCAACTGCTCAACCTCTTGGTCCGCTTCCGCCATCAGGCCGCCGTGGCAGTCAGCCAATACACGCTGCCGCGGGCGTTGCGTGACGGCCTGGGCACCTAGGAGGTCCCGATGTCAGACGACCCCTGCATCGACGACCTCGCCGCCCAGGTCTACACGATCCCGACCGACGCGCCGGAAGCCGACGGCACATTCGCCTGGACGTCGACGACGCTGGTCGTCGCCGAGGTGACGGCCGGTGGCCAGACGGGGATCGGCTACACCTACGTCTCGGGCGCCTGCCGCGAAGTGATCGCCGGATCGCTAGCCGGCGCCGTGAAAGGACATCGCGCGCTCGATATCACCGGCGCTTGGCAATCCATGGTCAAGGCGATCCGCAACAACGGTCGGCCGGGCCTGGCGTCCTGCGCGATCTCGGCGGTCGACACCGCGCTGTGGGACCTCAAGGCCAAGTTGCTGGACATGCCCGTGTGCCGACTGCTCGGGATGGCGCGCGATGCTGTGCCGATCTACGGCAGCGGCGGCTTCACCACCTACGACGAGCATCAGACCCGCGGCCAACTCGAACGGTGGGTCGACACGTGGCAGATCCCCCGGGTGAAGATCAAGATCGGCGAGTCCTGGGGGGCCAACGAGCATCGCGACCTGAGCCGAATCGCGCTCGCGCGCAAGGTGATCGGCCCCGACACCGAACTTTATGTCGACGCCAACGGTGGCTACCGGCGTAAACAGGCCGTCCGCGTCGCGCGTGCGATGGCGGAGCACGACGTCACGTGGTTCGAGGAGCCCGTCTCGTCGGACGATCTCGCCGGGCTGCGCGAGGTGCGTGATCAGGTGAGCCCAGACGTGGCGGCGGGCGAATACGGTTATGACCTCGCCTATTTCAACCGGATGCTGGCCGCCGAGGCTGTCGACTGCCTGCAGATCGATGTCACCCGCTGCGGCGGCATCACCGACTGGGTTCGTGCCGCGGCCGTGGCCGCCTCATACGGTGTCGATGTCTCGGGCCACTGCGCGCCGAACCTGCACGCGCACGTCGCCGCAGCGGTGCCCAATCTGCGTCACCTCGAGTACTTCCACGATCATCACCGTATCGAGCACATGCTTTTCGACGGCGCCCTGTCGCCCGACGGCGGGGCCTTGCGGCCCGACCTGGATCGGCCCGGGTTGGGTATCGCGTTCAAGTACAGCGACGCCGAGCAGTACCGGGTCGGCTGAACCGGCTATACCAAGGGACGGCCGGCTTTGATCCGGCGATCCAGGTCCCACAGCAAAAGGTTGAACGGGAACCGCCGGACAAACTGCGGCATAGCGTTGTTGAGCGTGCGCAGGGTGGCGATCAGCCGGTCGAAGCGGCGCTGTGTGCGGTCGTCCCAGGCGAATTGCATCTCGTCGCGAAACCGCTGCGGCAGAAAGCCGGCGGTCAACAGCAGATTGAGCTTCTCCGGTTGGCGGCGTATCACATCGGGCAGCCGCAGCTTCTGGATCCGGCCCACCGCAATCGGATACAGGTAGTCGCGGACGGCGTCGTCGATGTGGACCTTGTCGAGTTGGTCGTTCCAGTAACGGTCAAACGCGGCGCGGTCCGCGGGCCACATCTCCGGCGGCACTTGCAACGTCGAGCCGAGAACGACCGCCTCCTTGTAGTGCCGGTCGGCGTCCTCATCGTCCATCTCGCCGATGAACATCCGGTAGAAATCGACCCCGCCCTTGTAGAGGCAGGCCGCCACCCAAAGCTGCAGGTCGACGTCGAAAGCGTTGTATTGCACCGGGCTGTCGGGAGTCGAATACACCTGCGCGTGAGCCTGATTCACCGCGCGCCGAAACGCCTCCTTCTGGGCGTCGGTGCCGGCCATCGCGACCGCGAGATAGGTGAACGTGGTGCGGGCCCGCTTGATCGGGTGCAGATCGACACGGCCGCTGTCCACCCGGCTCTCCACCACCCCGTAGCCGACACCGGGCCTGGCCAGCTGCATGATCACGTTGGCCGGGCCGAGCAGCAACGCCATGCCCATCAAGGTGTCGTCGAGTCGAGGTGTGCGCCGCGGTCGGCTGATCGGCGGCGAACTGACCGCACGCTCGACATGCCTGATTGGTTCGCTGACCGTCATCGCCCACCCTGCCCGCAAATTGTGAGAACGTGTGATTCCTGATATTGCCCGCCGGCGTGTACCGGTGTCAAGATGGGGTCCGTGACTCCTGCCCCGACGACGAACGCGCGGCCGTACCGCGGCGTCGATGCCGCCGCGCGGCTGGCCGGGCGCCGAGCCCGGCTGCTGGAGGCCGGACTCGACCTGCTCGGCAGCGACGATTCGGCGGAGTTGACCGTGCGGGCCATCTGCCGGCGGGCCGGCGTGGCGGCTCGCTACTTCTACGAAAGCTTCACCGACAAAGACGAATTCGTCGCCGCGGTGTTCGACTGGGTGATCGCCGAACTGGCCGCCACCACGCAGGCCGCGGTCGCCGCCGCCCCACTAGAGGAGCAGAACCGGGCCGGTATGGCCAACGTCGTCCGCACCATCGGCGGCGATCCTCGCATCGGGCGGCTGCTGTTCAGCGCGCACCTGGCCAACGCGGTGGTGGTACGCAAGCGGGTCGAATCCAGCGCGCTGTTCGCCATGCTGTCCGGCAAACACGTCGAGAACGCGCTGCGCGTGCCCGAGAACGACCGGATCAAGGCCGCCGCGCATTTCGTGGTCGGCGGGGTGGGTCAGACGATTGGCGCCTGGTTGACCGGCGATGTCCGCCTCGACCCGGAGCAGTTGGTCGACCACCTCGCGTCGCTGCTCGACGGGCTCGCCGATCCGGGCCTGTACCGCGATTGATGCCGCTAGTGAGCGGCCGGGACGCGGCGATCAGCCGACGTCTTGGGCACAGCCTTGGTATCGGCCGCAGTGAATTCCTTGACCCAGCAGGCGAATTCGAGCGTGATCCCGTCGGGATCCTGGAAGTAGAACGAGCGCACGTAGACCCCGGGATGCAGGGTGGCAGCGACCTGACGCTCGCTCTCGTCATGGTTGAGCACCGGCCCCACCCGCACGCCCTTGTCCTTGAGCCGCTGACGATAGGCGTCGAACTGCTCGGCCGGCACGTGAAACGCGAGATGGTTCATCGTGCTGACGGCGCTGGTGATTTCGCCGATCCCCGGAATGGCGGCAGGCGACGAGAGACCCGGAACCCGGTCGGGCGCATCGGCGAACCAGAAGAACGCGACGCAGTCACCGTTGCCGGCGTCGAAGAAGAAGTGCTGGCCGGCCCCGCCCGGCAGGTCCAGCGACTTGATCAGCGGCATCCCGAGGACGTTGCTGTAGAAGTCCACGGTGCGGGCCATGTCCGAACACACCAGCGCGACGTGGTTGATGCCGCCGAGTTCGAATTCGGCGTTGCGGTTGTGCGGCTTGATCATCTCCGGGCTCCCGTTCCATGGCGGAGATCAGGATCTGAACCTAACATCAGATTCACCTCTGTTTCAGGGAATGCGCTGTTCGCGGGGTCGACTGAATCCCATGGTGACCAAGGAGGCCCGTCGGTGTCTACCGTTTCGGACTTACCGCCGGGTCGCGCGCCGCTGCCGACGAATCGCGGCCGCAAAACCCAGGCCGCCATCGATACCGCCGCGCGGACGGTGATCATCCGCAAGGGCATCTTGACCACCACCGTCGCCGATATCGCCGCCGAGGCGGGCCGATCGACGGCGTCGTTCTACAACTACTACGACTCCAAAGAGGCGATGGTCCGCGAGTGGGCGCTGCGGTTCCGCGACGAACTGGGCGAGGCCGTGGAGTCGGTTACCCAGCACGGCCTCTCGACGCGGGAGCGTACGTATCAGTTCGCGGCCGCGCACTGGCGTACCTACAAGCATCTGCTGGCGGAGATAATCAGCATGTCGCAGCTGGCGATGGTGAACGACGACTTCGCCCAGTATTGGGCTGAAGTTTGTACCCTCCCGATCTCGTTCATCACCGAGACGGTGCGGCGCGCCCAGACCGACGGCTACTGCGCGGGCGACGACCCGCAGCTTGTCGCGGTGGCGATCGTCGCGATGCTCAACCAGTTCTGCCATCTGCAACTGACCGCGATCGGTAAGCCCGACGAGGACGCCTGTATTGCGACACTGGCCAACATTTTTTATCGAGCGATCTACCACAAGGAGGGCCACTGAGGTGACTCGTACCGCCGGCACCCCCGGAGTCGTCCGCGAATTCATCGGTCTGCCGTCGCCGACCGGCCGACGTGCCGGCGCGGGCGGGCACCCCTGCCAAGGGCTGTACTACCGCGGGGTCGGACGGAAACCGAAGGTTGCGGTGATCGCCGCCCACTACCAGATCGACTTTTCCGAGCACTACCTTGCCGACTACCTGGCCACCCGCGGCATCGGATTCCTCGGGTGGAACACCCGCTTCCGCGGATTCGAGAGCAGCTTCCTGCTGGATCATGCGCTGGTCGACATCGGCGTCGGGGTGCGCTGGCTGCGTGATGTCCAGGCCGTGGAAAAGATTGTGCTGCTTGGCAATTCCGGCGGCGGCTCGTTGATGGCCGCCTACCAGGCGCAGGCCAGCGACCCACATGTGACGCCGGTGCCCGGCATGCGGCCCGCGGCCGGGCTGACCGAGCTGCTGCCGGGCGACGGCTATGTGACCAGCGCGGCCCACCCCGGCCGCCCCGATGTGCTGACCGCCTGGATGGACGGCGCAGTGGTCGACGAGAACGATCCGGTCGCCACCGACCCCGACCTGGATCTGTTCGACGAACGCAACGGACCGCCTTACTCGCCGGACTTCCTGACGCGCTACCGCTCGGCGCAGGTTGCGCGCAACCATGCGATCACCGACTGGGTCGAGACCGAGCTGAAACGGGTTCGGGCCGCGGGCTTTTCGGATCGACCGTTCACCGTGATGAGGACGTGGGCCGATCCGCGTATGGTCGACCCGACGATCGAGCCGACTCAGCGTCAGCCCAACATGTGTTACGCCGGGTTGCCCGTCAAGGCCAACCGGTCGGCGCACGGCATCGCCGCGGCCTGCACGTTGCGCAGCTGGCTGGCGATGTGGAGCCTGCGCACCGCCCAGACCCGGGCGGAGCCGCATCTGGCCCGGATCAAATGTCCGGCGCTGGTGATCAACGCCGACGCCGACACCGGCGTCTTCCCATCGGACGCCCAGCGCATCTACGATGCGCTGGGCAGCACCGACAAATCCCAGTGCTCGATCAACACCGACCACTATTTCACCACGCCTGGTGCGCGCAGCGAGCAAGCTGACACGATTGCCAAATGGATTGCCAAAAGGTGGCGCTGAGGGTACTCGCTCACTTCGTTCCCGGTCCGAAGGTGCTGAATTTCCTTGCGCCGGAGGCTGATTGGCTCGACATTCGTTGGTGTGACGACGACGAGACGTTTTACCGCGAGTTACCCGAGGCCGACGTGATCTGGCATGTGCTGCGGCCTCTTTCCGAGAGCGACGTGGCTCGCGCCACCCGCGCCCGTCTGGTGCACAAATTCGGGGCCGGGGTAAACACCATCGACGTCGATGCGGCCACCAAGCACGGCATCGCGGTGGCAAACATGCCCGGGGCCAATGCGCCGTCGGTCGCCGAGGGCACCGTGCTGCTGATGCTGGCCGCCCTGCGTCGCCTGCCGGCGCTCGATCGCGCCACCCGCGACGGCCGCGGTTGGCCGTCGGATCCGGAGCTGGGCGAGACCGTCCGCGACATCGGCGGCTGCACCGTCGGGCTGATCGGCTATGGAAACATCGCCAAACAGGTCGAGACCATCGTCGCGGCGATGGGCGCCACGGTGTTGCACACCAGCACCGGCGACGACGGGCTAGCGGGCTGGCGACCGCTGCCGGAACTGCTGGCCGCCAGCGACATCGTCTCGCTGCACCTGCCGCTGACGGACGACACCGCCGGGCTGATCGACCGGGCCGCGCTGGCCGGCATGAAACCCGGTGCGGTATTGGTCAACACATCGCGGGGTGCGATCGTCGACGAGGTCGCGCTGGCCGATGGGCTGCGCGACGGCCGGTTGGCCGCGGCCGGACTGGACGTCTTCGGCGTCGAACCGGTACCGCCGGACAACCCGCTGCTCGGGCTGGACAACGTGGTGCTCACGCCGCACGTCACCTGGTACACGGCAGACACCATGCGGCGTTATCTGGTCGAGGCCGTCGCCAACTGCCGTCGACTTCGCGACGGGCAGCCATTGGCCCATGTAGTCAACCAACCCACCGGTTGTTAGCTTGGAAGTCGAGCCGTCACCGGCCCCGGGAATTCCAAGGAAGGCGACCAATGCCGATCGCAATCAACCCTGAGCATCAAGACCTGGCCGACTCCGTGCGGTCCCTGGTGGCGCGGGTAGCGCCGTCGGAGGTCCTCCACGCCGCGCTGGAAACACCGATCGACAACCCGCCGCCGTATTGGCAAGCCGCGGCCGACCAAGGCCTGCAGGGCCTGCACCTCGCCGAATCCGTTGGCGGACAAGGGTTTGGCATCCTCGAGCTGGCCATCACGCTCGCCGAATTCGGCTACGGCGCCGTTCCGGGGCCGTTCGTGCCGTCCGCGATTGCCAGTGCACTGATCTCGGCCCACGACCCTGACGCCAAAGTCCTGGCCGACCTGGCCTCCGGCGCCGTCATCGCCGCCTACGCGCTGGATTCGGGTCTGACCGCGACGTCGCATGGCAATTCCCTGGTGATTCGCGGCGAAGCCCGCGCCGTGCCCGCCGCGGCCCAGGCGTCGCTGCTGGTGTTGCCGGTGGCGATCGACAGCGGCGAAGAATGGGTGGTGCTGCCGGCCGACCAGCTCGAGATCGAACCGGTCGCCAGCGTCGACCCACTGCGGCCGATCGCACATGTGCGCGCCAACGCCGTCGAAGTCTCCGACGACGTCGTGCTGAGCAACCTCGACGCGGTCACCGCGCACGCGCTGATCTCCACGCTGTTGTCGGCCGAGGCGATCGGCGTCGCGCGGTGGGCCACCGACACGGCTTCCGAATACGCCAAGATCCGCGAGCAGTTCGGCCGGCCGATCGGCCAGTTCCAGGCCGTCAAGCACAAGTGCGCCGAGATGATCGCAGACACCGAACGCGCCACCGCTGCGGTGTGGGATGCGGCCCGCGCCGTCGACGAGGCCCGCGAGAATGGCTGGGACACCGAGGGTTCCAAGGTCGAGTTTGCCGCCGCAGTGGCGGCGACACTCGCGCCGGCCGCCGCGCAGCGCTGCACCCAGGACTGCATCCAGGTGCACGGCGGCATCGGGTTCACCTGGGAGCACGACACGAACGTGTACTACCGACGGGCGCTGGTGATTGCCGCCGGCTTCGGGCGAAAAGCCACGTACCCCCAGCGCGTGGTCGACACCGCCACCAAGACCGGGATGCGCGCCCTGGACATCGACCTGGATCCCGACACCGAGAAGCTGCGCGCCGAGATCCGCGCGGAAGTGGCCGGGCTCAAGGAGATTCCGCGCGAGGAACGCAACACCGCGATCGCCGAGGGCGGGTGGGTGCTGCCCTATCTGCCGAAGCCGTGGGGGCGTGACGCCAACCCGGTCGAGCAGATCGTCATCGCCCAGGAGTTCAACACCGGGCGCGTCCGGCGCCCTCCGATCGGCATTGCGGGGTGGATCGTGCCGTCGATCGTCGCGTTCGGCACCGAGGAGCAGAAGCAGCGCTTTCTGCCGCCGACGTTCCGCGGCGAAATGGTCTGGTGCCAACTGTTTTCCGAGCCGGGCGCGGGATCGGACCTGGCCGGGCTGAGCACCAAGGCCACCAAGGTCGACGGCGGCTGGCGGATCACCGGCCAGAAGATCTGGACCACGGCGGCGCAGTTCTCCCAGTGGGGCGCGCTGCTTGCCCGCACGAACCCAAGCGCGCCGAAGCACAACGGCATCACTTACTTCCTGCTCGACATGAAGAGCGAGGGCGTCGAGGTGAAGCCGCTGCGTGAGCTCACCGGCGGCGCGATGTTCAACACCGTCTTCATCGACGACGTCTTCGTCCCGGACGAGTTGGTCCTTGGCGAGGTCGACCGCGGCTGGGAGGTCAGCCGTAACACGCTGACGGCAGAACGGGTTTCGATCGGCAGCAGCGAGGCGCCATTCCTGGCGAGTTTGGACCAGTTCGTCGATTTCATCCGCGACGGGCAGTTCGATCAGATCGCGCAGAACCGCGGCGGCCAATTGATCGCCGAGGGCCATGCCGCCAAGGTGCTCAATCTGCGTTCGACATTGCTGACGCTGGCCGGCGGGGACGCGATGCCCTCGGCGGCCATCTCCAAGCTGCTATCGATGCGGACCGGCCAAGGCTATGCCGAATTCGGAGTGTCCTCGTTCGGCACGGACGGCGCGATCGGCGACCCCGAGCAGCTGTCCGGGAAGTGGGCCGAATACCTGCTGGCGAGCCGCGCGACCACGATCTACGGCGGCACGTCGGAGGTGCAGCTCAACATCATCGCCGAGCGACTGCTGGGGCTGCCGCGCGATCCCTAGGCCAACACTGGCGAAAAGTTCACGCCGACCTGACGGAGCTCAGATCGGCGTGAACGGCTACGGGTCGGGGGCGGCCGGCCTCGTTTGTCCAAGAACGAGGCCGGCCTATTCCCCCTGGTTATTTGGGGGCTCACCACCAGCCGTGGTGTGGGCCCCAAAAGCCTGGATTGCCCCAGAAGCCGGGATGAGCCCAGCCCCAGCCAGGCGGACCCCAGCCAGGCGGGCCCCAGCCACGCGGGCCCCAGCCAGGAGGGCCCGGGGGGCCGTGCCATCCGTGGCCCCAGCCGGCAGGCCCCGGGCCGCCGTGCCATCCGTGTCCCCAGCCGCCAGGGCCGCCGTGACCCCAACCGCCAGGGCCAGGACCGCCATGGCCGCCGCCCCAGCCGTGGCCCCCGCCGCCACCGGGCCTAAGCGGGACGCCATGGGGGCCGGACATCTGGAAGCTGGTACCGGAAACGGGCGGTGGGGCCGCCTGGGCGATGGGCGTGCTACCGAAAAGCATTGCGCCTGCCACCGCGCCTGCGCCGACTGCGCTAGCGGCGGCGCGGCGGACCGAAGAGAGTGAAACAGACATCTTGGGTGCTCCTCCGTCGTCTAGTGACTGACACCAAGAACGCTAAGTTTCGTTCCTTAGCAAATCCTGAATGGCGTTGCTATTTTGCCTGAGAATGTATCTCCTGGTTGTGACCAGCTAATGTATACGATAAGTCACTTCAATACTGAAAAGCGCTATTCATAGTTTCCTACCTTCAGGACCTCCTGAAGGTAGGATCTACTACTTTCAGTAACCACTGATGTCGTCGATAATACCTGGACAATGACGTTTTGACGGCCTACTGACATCAGTAGATCCGTGGATACTCCGATCAGGATTTACGCCTTTACATATTCCAGTAGATACATATAAAACGCGATTCGACATCTCCGTTCAGCGAATGAAGCCTGTGCGCTATTAATATATCGGATTCGCATCGAAATTGATCGACAGCAACCTCACTCGATGAGGCCGTCACCATCCCCGCGCTCTCGGCGTCACGCTGAGCGCCAGCACCGCGCGGCGTGCCAGCGCTGCACACAGGCCCCCGGGCCGACATACTTAACTCCTGAACTACTGAAAGCCCCGCAATCGAAGGTCGTCAGCCGCATGGACCCCAGCTCGCCCTCTTTCCGAGCCAAGCCGCCCTCGCGTGCCGAGGGCTCGGCGCAGACCGAACGCTTACCGAGCATCCGGAAGAACAACCACCTTCAGAAGCCCGAGCAACCGTCGCGCGCCCAGCGGACCCGGCGCACCGTCGACCTCTCCCCCGCCACCCACCGGGCCCTCGACATTTGGCAGCGCGACGCCGCCGACCGGCTCGGCTATGCGCGGGTCACCGGACAGGAAGTGATCAGCGCGCTGATCGAACTGCTGTTGCGGGACCCGAAGCTGTCCGCCGAAGTGACCCGGAGCATCCGCGAGCGACGCTGAGATCGACCGCCGGCCGAGAGTGCTACCTTCGGCCGCATGGCAGAGACGCAGCGGCCCGATCGTCGCGAACACGCAGTATCCGGCGAACGCGCCACGCTGGAAGCCTTCCTCGACGACTACCGAGACATCCTGGTACGCAAGGTTTCCGGTCTCTCCGACGCCGACGCCCACCGCCACCTCGTCCCGTCGCCGACCACCGTCGGGGGGTTAGTCAAACACCTGCGCTGGGCGGAATACGGCTGGTTCGAGCAGTTCCTGCAGGGACGGCTCGACGACAACCGTCGCACCCATGAGCGCTCGTGGGAATTCGAGCTTCAGTCCGACGAATTCCTGCCCACCCTGATCGCCGAATACCAGGCGCAGTGCGCGGAATCCCGTCGAATCGCCGCGCGATATTCGTTGGACCACGAGCTCCGGCATGGCCGGCTCGAGACGACGGTGTCGCTGCGCTGGATCTACCTGCACATGATCCAGGAGACTGCCCGCCATACCGGTCAGATCGACATCCTGCGCGAACAGCTAGACGGCGCAACGGGTTTCGACGGCTGAGCTACTCGGCGTCGATCTCGCGCAGCTCGCGCTTGAGGATCTTCCCGGTGGGGTTACGCGGGAGTTCGTCGAGGAAGATCACTTCGCGCGGCACCTTGTACTTCGCCAGCTGGTCCCTGACGTGCTTCTTGACGGCGTCTTCGTCGAGGTCCGCGCCACCCTTCTTGACGACGAATGCGCGCAGCCGGTGACCCCACTCCTTGTCCTCGACGCCGATTGCGGTGGCCTCCAACACATCTGGGTGTCCACTGATGCAGTCCTCGACTTCCGCGGGGAACACGTTCTCGCCGCCCGAGACGATCATCTCGTCGTCACGGCCACTGACATAGAGCAGGCCGCGCTCGTCGAAGTAGCCGACGTCGCCGGATGACAGCAAGCCGTCGATGATCTGCTTCTTCCCGCCGCCGGTGTAGCCCTCGAACGGGAAGCTGGTGCCGACGAAGATCCGGCCCACCTCGCCTTGCGGCAACTCCTTGCCGTTGTCGTCGTAGATCCTGACCTTGACGCCCTTGACCGGGGGCCCGGCCGTCGTGGAGTTGAACTTCAGGTGCTCGGGCCCGGCGATCGTGGCGAACGCGATCTCGGTGGATCCATACATGTTGTAGACGACGGGGCCGATGTCCTTGAGTGCCCGCTCGGCAACATCGGCGCCGAGTGCCGACCCCGAAACGAAGATGATCCGCAGGCTGGATAGGTCGGGTTTGTTGTCCATCTTTTCCAGTGCGTCGAGCATCCGCGACAGCATCACGGGCACAACGACAACCGCCGACACTTTGTGTTTCTCGATGTCCTCGAACACCTGCTCGGGCTTGAACTTGCTGTGTAACACCAGCGTCGACCCCAGGAACATGCCGATGGTGGCGTGCAGGAAACCCAGGGCGTGAAACATCGGCGCCGGCAGCGAGGTCACCTCGTTGGCCTTGAACGGCACGTGCGACAGAATGCCGCCGATCGGCGCCAGCGTGGGCGGGGTACTACGGTTGGCGCCCTTCGGGGTGCCCGTCGTGCCGCTGGTCAGGATGATGATCGACGAGCGCTTGCTGGCCTTGGGGGCGGGCGCTCGGCTGTGGGCGGCGACCAAGTCGGCCAGCGTCTCGTCGGAGCTGCCGGAGTCCTCGCCGTCCGGGTTGATGTCCAGCGCGCGCAGCTTGCCCAGCGGTGGGTCGGCCTTGCTGACGTCCTCGCTGTATTCGTCGTCGTAGATGATCAGCTTGGCGCCCTCGCGCTCGGACACCTCCTTGATCTGCGGGCCGGAGAAGGAGCTGTTCAGCAGGATGATCCGGGCCCCCACTCGGGCGCAGCCGAATTCCGCGATGGCGAACCAGCGGTGGTTGCGCGCCAGAATCGCGACGCCGTCGCCGCCTTTCACGCCCTTGGCCAGCAGCCCATGCGCCACCGCGTTAGCCGCCTCGTCGAGCTCCTTGTAGGTCAGCTCGCCGGCGTCGTCGATGATCGCGGCGCGGTCCGGTGTCCGCCGGGCGTTGAATGA
This sequence comes from Mycobacterium sp. 1245111.1, assembly GCF_001673405.1. Lineage (GTDB taxonomy): Bacteria > Actinomycetota > Actinomycetes > Mycobacteriales > Mycobacteriaceae > Mycobacterium. Next base: position 47,380 of record NZ_LZLV01000155.1, read on the forward strand.
CGGCAGCATGCCGATCTCGCCCCACTTGGCGATCTCGGCGGCCATCGCCGCGTAGTTCAGTGGGTTCTCCAGCCGGAACGTTCCGGATTCGATGATTTTGCGGAGGTAATGCAGTTCAGACACGCCGCGTGCCAGATACTGTCCGACGGACTGGTGGATCTTGGCGAAGGCCTGCCCGGGCAAATCAATGAGATTAGGCATGTCGTCCACCCTATGTGACGTAGGTCGCACGGCGGTCGGAACGCTGTGCCGAATTAGCATGTGCCCATGGCTCCGGTGTCGCTAAACGTCGGCGGTCGCCAGGTCGAGGTCACCCATCCCGACAAGGTGGTCTTTCCCGAGCGGGATGGGCAGGCCGGCCACACCAAGCTCGACCTGATCCACTACTACCTGGCGGTCGCCGACGGCGCGCTGCGCGGAGTCGCCGGTCGGCCGATGATCCTGAAACGCTTCGTCAAGGGCATCGACCAGGAGGCCGTCTTCCAGAAGCGCGCCCCGGAGAAGCGGCCCGACTGGGTCGACGTCGCCGAACTTCGGTATGCGCGCGGCACCTCGGCGAAAGAGGCGGTCATCCGCGACGCGGCCGGCCTGGTCTGGGCGATCAACTTGGGCTGCGTCGACCTCAACCCGCATCCGGTGCTCGCCGAAGACCTGGAGCATCCCGACGAACTGCGTGTCGACCTGGATCCGATGCCCGGGGTGACGTGGCAACAGATCGTCGACGTCGCGCAGGTGGCCCGCGAGGTGCTCGAGGATCACGGGCTGACCGCCTGGCCCAAGACGTCGGGCTCGCGCGGTTTCCACATCTACACGCGCATCGCGCCGGACTGGTCGTTTCGGCAGGTGCGGCTGGCCGCGCAGACCGTCGCGCGGGAGGTGGAGCGACGCGCCCCCGACTTGGCGACCAGCCGCTGGTGGAAAGAGGAGCGCGAAGGGGTGTTCGTCGACTTCAACCAGAACGCCAAAGACCGCACTGTCGCGTCCGCGTACTCGGTGCGGGCTACCCCGGACGCGCGGGTGTCGACGCCACTGCAGTGGGACGAGGTCGCCGACTGCGACCCCGCCGATTTCACCGTGGCGACGGTGCCGCAGCGCTACGCCGACATCGGTGACCCCTGGGCAGGCATCGGCGAATCCGCCGGTAGTCTCGACCAATTGCTCACGCGTGCAGAGGAACTCGGCCCCGCGGAGAAGGCACCGAAGGGCGCACGCCGCGACGGGTCGGGCCGACGTCAATCGGTGATGCCGCTGATCGAGATCGCCCGCACCAAGACCAAGGACGAGGCGATGGCCGCGCTCGACACCTGGCGGGAGCGTCATCCCGCGGCGGCCGAGCGTTTGGAGCCGGCCGACGTACTGGTCGACGGCATGCGCGGACCGAGCTCGATCTGGTACCGGATCCGGATCAACCTGCAACATGTGCCCGACGGTGAGCGGCCGCCGCAGGAGGAATTGATTGCCGACTACAGCCCTTGGACGCACAAGCCGACCCGCTGATCGCGCTAGGCTCACGCCGTGGACCAGCAATGGAATCGCCGGAGCTTCCTGAGCGCCGGCGCGGCTGCGGGCCTACTCGCCCTCGCGGGCTGCTCGCGGGACAAGGCGCCGTCCGCGGCGACCGGTGGCGGCAGTGGCAACGGGCCGGTCACCATCTCGCACGCCTTCGGTGAGACGACGATCGCCAACCCACCCAAGCGGGTGGTCAGTGCGGGCTTGACCGGGCAGGACGACCTGCTGGCACTCGGGGTCATCCCCATCGCGGTGACCAACTGGTTCGGCGATCAGCCATTCGGGGTGTGGCCGTGGGCCCAGCCCAAACTTGGCGGCGCCAAACCCGTTGTCCTGAACCTGGACAACGGAATTCAGGTCCACGAGATCTCCGGGCTGAAACCCGATTTAATCGTCGCCAGCGACGCCGGCCTGGATCAGGACAGCTATCAGAAGCTGGCCGCGATCGCCCCGACGCTGGCCCAGTCCGACGGCGACGCGTTCTTCGAACCGTGGAAGGACCAGGCGAAAGCCATCGGCCAGGCGGTCTTTCAATCCGGCCAGATGGACGCGCTGATCAACGGAGTCGACAAGGGCTTCACCGCCGTCGCGGACAAGTACCCGCAATTCAAGAACAAGCGGGTGTTGCTCCTACAGGGCACATTGCACGACGACCAAGTGGTCGCGACCACCGGCTGGCAGACCGACTTCCTCAAGCAGATGGGCCTGGGCCTTCCCGAAAGCCTCGCCGCGTTGGCCGTCGACCAGCAACGCGCGTTCATCCCCCGCGACAAGGTCAAGTCCGTGCTCGCCGACGCCGAACTGTTGATCTGGACGACCGAAAGCGAGGCGGACCAGGCCGCCCTGCTGGCCAATCCCGATGTGGCAGAGCAGCGTTCGCGCAGCGTGTTCACCACCAAGGAGCAGGCTGGAGCCATCGCCTACGCGTCACCGCTGAGTTACCCGCTGGTGGCCGACCAATTACCGCCGCTGATCGCCAACGCCCTACATTCAGTGTGACTGCCCTCGACTACGGAGACCAAGCGCTTCTGCTGCAATTCGACAGCACCGCAGAGGTTTTGGCGTGGGCGGCCGTTCTGCGCGACGCCGCGATACCCGAGGTGCTCGACGTGGTCCCGGCCGCGCGCACCGTGCTGCTCAAACTCGACGGCCCCGGCCGGCAGGGGGCCGTTCGCCGTCGGCTCCAGAAGCTGGACGTGGGAAGTTACGCCAAGCCGACCACGGCGGGCGAGCCGCTGGTGATCGATGTCGTCTACGACGGCGACGATCTCGCCGAGGTGGCCGAACTCACCGGACTGACCAGGGAAGAGGTGGTCGACGCGCACACCGCCCAACCCTGGACCGTCGGATTCTGTGGCTTTGCACCGGGTTTCGCGTACCTGGTCGGCGGGGACCCACGCCTGGCCGTGCCGCGTCGCCCGGAGCCACGCCCCGCCGTCCCGGCCGGAGCCGTCGGATTGGCCGGCGAATTCACCGGAATCTATCCGCGCCGCTCCCCCGGCGGATGGCAACTGATCGGTCGCACCGACGCGGTGCTGTGGGACATCGATCGACCCGACCCGGCGCTGCTGACACCGGAGGCCCGGGTCCGATTCAGGGCGGTCTAACCGATGACCACCCTGGAGATTCTGCGGACCGGACCGCTGGCGCTCGTGCAGGATCTCGGTCGGGTCGGCCTGGCGCACCTCGGCGTCACCCGCTCCGGAGCGGCGGACCGCCGTGCGCACACGCTGGCCAATCGTCTGGTGGCCAACCCCGACGACCGCGCCACCATCGAGGTGACCATGGGCGGATTCGCGGCACGCGTCCGCGGCGGCGACGTCGACATCGCGGTGACGGGGGCCGACACCCACGCCATCGCCGGCTCAACGATGTTCGGCGCCAACAGTATTCAGCATGTCTGCGACGGTGATGTGATTTCGCTGGGCGCCCCCGAGTCCGGGCTGCGCACATATCTGGCGGTACGCGGCGGCATCGACGTGTTGCCGGTGCTCGGTTCACGTAGCTACGACGTGCTCTCGGGTATCGGCCCGCTGCCGCTGCAACCGGCCGACGTCCTGCCGGTCGGGCAACATACCGAGGACTATCCCGAACTCGAGCAGGCCCCGGTTGAGGCGATCTCGAACCAACTCGTCGACCTGCTGGTGGTGCCCGGGCCGCGTGACGACTGGCTCGCCGACGCCGACGCCTTGGTGCACACCGTCTGGATGGTTTCCGACCGCAGCGACCGGGTGGGCATGCGACTCCAGGGGCGTCCGTTGACCCATCGCAACCCGGGCCGCCAATTGCCCAGCGAGGGCACGGCCCGCGGCGCAATCCAGGTGCCGCCTAACGGATTACCGGTCATCCTGGGCCCCGATCACCCTGTCACCGGTGGCTACCCGGTGGTGGGTGTGATCGCCGACCGCGACATCGACACGATCGCTCAGCTGCGCCCCGGCCAGCCCGTTCGCCTGCACTGGTCTCGCCCGAGATCCATAGCAACTTCTGTGCCGACTCCGGTAGCGAGGGCCTAGGCGAACTGGTAGACCAGCAATGTGCCCACCCTGGTTCACACCGCTCGCCTGGTCCACACCTCCGATCTGGAAATTGACGCGCGACAGCGCGCCCGCGACATGGTCAGCGAGGCGTTCGGTGGCGACTTCACCGACACCGACTGGGAGCACGCGCTGGGCGGCATGCACGCCCTGATCTGGCATCACGGCGCGATCATCGCGCACGGCGCGGTCACCCAGCGGCGTCTGCTCTACCGCGGGGCCGCGCTGCGCTGCGGCTACGTCGAAGCTGTTGCCGTGCGCGAGGATTGGCGCGGGCAGGGACTGGCGATCGCGATACTCGACGCGTGCGAGCAGGTAATCCGCGGTGGTTACCAGCTCGGCGCGCTGAGCTCTTCGGACCGCGGCCGGCGGCTGTACACACTGCGCGGGTGGCTGCCGTGGCGCGGGCCCACGTCGGTGCTGGCGCCCAGTGGGCCGACCCGAACGCCCGCCGACGACGGCTCGGTGTTCGTTTTACCGCTCGGGATCGATCTCGACCCCACCGCGGCGTTGGCCTGCGATTGGCGCGACGGCGACGTCTGGTAGGCGCGGACCACCACCGCCGCTGGGCCGCTGTTCGCTGACGGCGAACTCTCGGCCGGAACTTTAGCGTGGTCGACTCAAGTTTGTCTGGGTAGATGCCGGCAGAGCGTCGGCACCCACACAGCACGAGGAGACACAGATGAGCAACCTGACGTTGTGGTCGCGCCCGGCATGGGATGTCGACCGCTGGCGACGCGAATTCTTCGGACCGGCCGCGGCGACCGACTGGATCAAGCCGGTTGCAGCCGGTTTCAGCCCGGCCGCTGAGATCGTCAAGGACGGCGAGGACGCGGTGGTACGGCTCGAACTCCCGGGCGTCGACGTCGAAAACGACGTCAATGTCGAGGTCGAGCACGGCCGCCTGGTGATCCACGGCGAGCGTCGCGACGAGCACGCCGAGGAGAAGGATGGCCGCACGCTCCGCGAGGTGCGCTACGGATCCTTCCGCCGCTCGTTCCAGTTGCCCGCGCACATCACCGGCGACGCCGTAACGGCGTCCTACGACGCCGGCGTACTGACCGTCCGGGTCGCCGGCGCCCACGCCGGAACCCAGGCGCAGCGCATCGAGATCAGCAAGTAGGTGCACTCGAATCCGGTGGAGCCCAACGGCTTCACCGGATTCGGCCTGTCAGCCGAACGCCTGCCCGACATCGACCCCGATGACCTTGAGCAGGTTCGCCACCTTGCGGTCGAGGTCGACGCCGACCGCGGCCACCTCGGCGCTGCCGAGACTGCCGAACGCCGGGCCGGGCTGGTCCATCGTGAAGATCGCGTTGCCGTCGGCATCGCCGTGAACCAGCATCCGCAACGGCGCGTACAGCAGGGCCTTCGGGTCGTGCCGGAACATCGTCTCGGCGATCACGTGGTTGCCGATCAGATACTCGATCGCCGGAGTCTGATGTCCGGCGATGTCGAAGAATCCGCGCCCATCGATCTTGGCGTAGACCATCAAGTCGTGCGGCGCGTTGGCGGCCGCGGCGGCGCGCACGTCGTCCCAATTCCCGCCGGCGGCCCGGATGCGCTCCAAAGCCGTTCGGTCGACCGGCGGTGCCGCTTCCTCCAGCGCCGCGACGAACTGTTCGAAAGGAATGCCGGTCTCGATGTCGACGCGGGTCATGCCGTGCGGTTGCGTGTGAAAGGCCATGGCACGAGTTTATGGTTCGGTCAATGAACCTGCAAGGGTAGGATCGGTACGTGGCCCTACCGCGTGAATACACCGCCGAGATTTGCCCGATCGCGCGCACCCTCGAGGTCGTCGGCGAGCGATGGACGCTGCTGGTCGTCCGTGACGCGTTCTACGGGGTGCGGCGCTTCACCGACTTCCGCACACATCTGGGTATGCCGAAAGCCGTTCTCGCTGAACGGCTTTCGCTCCTGGTCGACGAAGGAGTGCTGGACAAGGTCCCCGGCGACAGGGGTCGCGACGAATATGTGTTGACCCCGAAGGGCCGGCGCCTGTGGCCGACGATCTGGTCGCTGGTCAGCTGGGGCAACGAGAACTACGTCGAGCAGGCGCGGCGGCGCAGCTACCGGCACGCGGACTGCGGCGGCGCGATCGGGCCAGACCGTCGGTGTTCGTCGTGCGGGGAATCGCCGGACGTGGCCGACATCGTCGTGCATCCGCCGCGGCGGCCGCGCGACCGCCACGATCCTGTCAGCGAAGCCCTGCGTCGACCGCACCGGATGCTGGAGCCGATCCACCCGGGATGACCCCGCGACACGTGATCTGTCTCACGCCGGCGGCGCGCGCTGGATAGTATGGAGCCGTACTGTGATCCATGACACCTTCGCCTCCAGGGAGATCCGTTGTCCAGCACTACCGAACTGGCCGAACTGCACGACCTCATCGGCGGCTTGCGGCGGTGCGTGAGCACGCTGAAGTCGCGCTACGGCGACAGCCCCGCGGTGCGCCGCATCGTCATCGACGCCGACCGCCTTCTCGGCGACATCGAATTACTTGACACCGATGTTTCCGAATTCGACTTAGCGCGTGTCACAGTGCAGCAATCCAGCGAAAAGATCGCCATTCCCGATACCGATTACGACCGCGACTTTTGGCGCGACGTCGACCACGAGGGAGTCGGCGGCCACCACCGGTCCTGAAACCCAAGCCCGCCGGATTTCCGGGGGCTGGAGATGTGTACTCTTCGACGAACAGCCCGTTCGAAGAGGAACATTTGATGAGCGCACCCACGGCGAACCGCCCTGCGTCCGGTGTCTTTTCACCCACGCGAGCACACATCGACCAGCGCACGCTGCGCACCGACCGGTGGTGGATGTCGCCGCTGCGAATTGACTTGGGATTCGCCGCATTTGTCATTTACGCGACATTCCGTGCGTTCCAACAGAATTACTTCTTCGTTCCGAAGTACCACATGCTGACGCCGTTCTACTCGCCCTGCCTCAGCACGGCGTGCACCGACGGTGCCAGCGACTTCTGGCCGCAGATCCTGCCGCACGTCTGGTGGCTGCCGTTCGCGGCGCTGACGCTGCCGTTCCTGCTGCTGTTCCGGCTGACCTGTTACTACTACCGCGGCGCCTACTACCGCACGGTGTGGCAGTCGCCGACCGCATGCGCGGTGGCCGAGCCCCGGGTGCACTACAGCGGTGAGACGAAGTTCCCGCTCATCGTGCAGAACACCCACCGGTACTTCTTTTACATCGCCGGGATCATCTCGATCATCAACACCTACGACGCGATCGTCGCGTTCCACTCCGACAGCGGCCCCGGCGGATTCGGTTTCGGCCTGGGCAACGTGATCATGGTCGTCAACGTGATCATGCTGTGGGTCTACACGTTGTCCTGCCACTCATGCCGGCACGTCACCGGCGGGCGGCTCAAGCACTTCTCCAAACACCCTGTGCGGTACTGGATTTGGACGCAAGTCAGCAAGCTGAACACCCGGCACAAGCTGTATGCCTGGATCACCCTCGGCACGCTGATGCTCACCGACTTCTACATCGCCCTCGTGGCCGGCGGCGCCATTCCCGACCTGAGATTCATTGGCTGACAAGCTGATTCACGGTAATCAAAGAGTTTAGTGAGGTTGGAATGACTGAGGTCGAACGGCACTCCTACGACGTAGTCGTCATCGGTGCCGGGGGCGCGGGTCTACGCGCGGTCATCGAGGCGCGGGAACGCGGTCTCAAGGTCGCCGTGGTGTCGAAGTCGCTGTTCGGCAAGGCCCACACGGTGATGGCCGAGGGCGGCTGCGCCGCGGCGATGGGCAACACCAACCCGAAGGACAACTGGAAGACCCACTTCGGCGACACCATGCGCGGTGGCAAATTCCTGAACAACTGGCGGATGGCCGAGCTGCACGCCAAGGAAGCCCCCGACCGGGTATGGGAGCTGGAGACTTACGGCGCGCTCTTCGACCGTCTCAAGGACGGCAAGATCAGCCAGCGCAACTTCGGTGGACACACCTACCCGAGACTGGCGCACGTCGGTGACCGCACCGGCCTGGAGCTGATCCGCACCATGCAGCAGAAGATCGTCTCGCTGCAGCAGGAAGACTTCGCCGAGCTCGGCGACTACGAAGCGCGGATCCAGGTGTTCGCCGAGACCACGATCACCGAGTTGATCAAGGACGGCTCAGAAAATGGGGGGCGGATCGCCGGAGCCTTCGGCTATGTCCGCGAAACCGGCAAGTTCATCTTGTTCGAGGCGCCCGCCGTGGTGCTGGCCACCGGCGGTATCGGCAAGTCATTCAAGGTCACCTCGAACTCGTGGGAGTACACCGGCGACGGCCACGCGCTGGCGCTACGCGCGGGCGCGACGCTGATCAACATGGAATTCGTCCAGTTCCATCCGACCGGCATGGTCTGGCCGCCCAGCGTCAAGGGGATCCTGGTCACCGAGGGTGTGCGCGGCGACGGCGGAGTGCTGAAGAACTCCGACGACAAGCGGTTCATGTTCGATTACATCCCGCCCGTGTTCAAGGGTCAGTACGCCGAGTCCGAGCAGGAAGCCGACCAGTGGCTCAAGGACAACGACTCGGCCCGTCGCACCCCCGACCTGCTTCCCCGTGACGAGGTCGCCCGCGCGATCAACTCCGAAGTCAAAGCCGGCCGCGGCACCCCGCACGGCGGTGTCTATCTCGACATCGCCTCGCGGTTGACGCCCGAGCAGATCAAGAAGCGACTGCCGTCGATGTACCACCAGTTCAAGGAGCTGGCCGGGGTCGACATCACCAAGGAACCGATGGAAGTCGGGCCCACCTGTCACTACGTGATGGGTGGCGTCGAGGTGGACGCCGACACCGGCGCCGCGACGGTTCCGGGCCTGTTCGCCGCCGGCGAGTGCTCCGGCGGCATGCACGGCTCCAACCGGCTGGGCGGCAACTCGCTGAGCGACCTGCTGGTGTTCGGTCGTCGCGCCGGGCTGGGCGCCGCCGACTACGTGCGGGGGCTGACCAACCGCCCGAAGGTGGCCGAGGACGCCGTCGACACCGCCGCCAAGCGGGCGTTGGCACCCTTCGAGACCCCGGCCGGCGGCGCGGCGGAGAACCCTTACACGCTGCAGCTCGAGCTGCAGCAGTCGATGAACGACCTGGTCGGCATCATCCGCAAATCCGAGGAGATCACCGAGGCCCTCGGCCGGCTCGAGCAGCTGCGCGAGCGGTTCAAGCACATTCACGTCGACGGCGGTCGCGAGTACAACCCGGGCTGGAACCTGGCCCTCGACCTGCGCAACCTGCTGCTGGTCAGCGAGTGTGTGGCCAAGGCCGCGCTGGAGCGCACCGAGAGCCGTGGCGGGCACACCCGCGACGACCACCCGGGGATGGACCCGTCGTGGCGCAAGGTGCTGCTGGTCTGCAGCGCCAGCGGCGACGACCCGATCGTCCCCGACGTCTCGGTGACCCGCAAAGACCAGATCCCGATGCGGCCCGACCTGCTCGAGGCGTTTGAGATCTCGGAATTGGAGAAGTACTACACCGACGAAGAGCTGGCCGACCACCCAGGACGGAGAGGCTGATGAGCTACAACGCAACCCTGCGGGTATGGCGCGGCGACGAGGCCGGCGGCGGCTTGCAAGACTTCACCGTCGAGGTCAACGAGGGCGAGGTGGTCCTGGACATCATCCACCGCCTGCAGCAGACCCAGACGCCGGACCTGGCGGTGCGGTGGAACTGCAAGGCCGGTAAGTGCGGCTCGTGTTCGGCCGAGGTCAACGGAAAGCCACGGCTGATGTGCATGACACGGATGTCGACCTTCGCCGAGGACGAAGTGGTGACCGTGACGCCGATCCGGACCTTCCCGGTGATCCGTGACCTGGTGACCGACGTGTCGTTCAACTACGAGAAGGCCCGCGAAATCCCGTCATTCGCGCCGCCGAAGGATCTGCAGCCCGGCGAATACCGGATGCAGCAGGAGGATGTGGAGCGTTCTCAGGAGTTCCGCAAGTGCATCGAATGCTTCCTGTGTAACAACGTCTGCCACGTGATCCGTGACCACGAGGACAACAAGGAGAACTTCGCGGGCCCGCGCTATCTGATGCGGATCGCGGAGTTGGAGATGCACCCGCTGGACACCCGTGACCGGCGCGACGAAGCGCAGGAAGAGCACGGCCTCGGCTATTGCAACATCACCAAGTGCTGCACCGAAGTCTGCCCCGAGAGCATCCACATCACCGACAACGCGCTGATCCCGATGAAGGAGCGCGTCGCCGACCGCAAGTACGACCCGGTCGTGTGGCTGGGCAGCAAGCTTTTCCGCCGATAAGCCGGGTGTGAAGTCGCCGCCGATCCGCGTACCGTCGGGTACAAGCGGAAAGGCGGTGACCAATGACGATCCGAAAGCCCACCAGCGTCAACGAGATTCGCACGGCCATCAGCGAGTTGACGGCGCGCGCGGAGCTGGCTCACAAAGAAGGTCGCGACGACGAGGGCGCCGAAATCGAGCGCCGAATCCAGGCTTATCGCGAGGAGCTCGGCCGGCGTCCCTAGTTGGATTGCCCCTAGACGCCGAGGCGTCGAAACACGCTGCGGTGGAACACGATCGGCGCGACATCAGGGTCGACCCGGACGTCGCTGACCCGCAACACGACGATCGTGTGGTCTCCGGCGGGAATGAGTTGTTCGATCGCCGTCTCCATCCAGAGGCTGGTGCCGTGGATAAAGACCGCACCGCTGCTGTAGGACACGGTTTCCAGGTCGGCGAAGCGATCGCCGGTCTTGGCCGCCAGGGCGCGCGCGGCACCGTCGTGTGACTCGCCCAGCACGCTGATGCCCAGGGCCGCGGCATCCTTGAGTTTGGGCCACGTCGTCGAGGTGTTCTGCACGCAGAACGAGACCAGCGGCGGATCCAGCGATACCGGGACGAACGTGCTGGCGGCCAGGCCCTCCCGGACCCCGTTGATTTCGGCGGCGATGGCGATGATGCCGGACGGGAAATGACCAAAGGCCTCGCGCAGAGAGGTGGGCGTCAGCTTGTCAGGTGTATTCACCGGGATTCACTCGCGTCGACGGGATTTCGTAGTGCCGACCCTACCTGTCGGGCGTTACAGCTTTCGCGCTGCCCGTCACGTAGCCGTGGGCGGCCGCAACGTCTGGATGCGCCCGCAGCCTGCTCTTCCAGGCATTGCGCCCGTACACCGGGTGGATGGGGTCTGACGGGTCCGTGCGCCGCTGCGCCCGTCGCGCCAACTCCGTCGGCAGCGACAGTGTCGGGATCTGCGCGTCCAGTCGCGGGTTGAAGAAGTAGGGCACCGAGATCCGGCCGGCTGAGCGCCGCAGGTTGACCCGGTGTTCGGTGGCGCGCAGATAGCCGCCGGTCGCGATTTCAAGCAGTTCACCGATGTTGACGATGAACGCCCCGTCCCGGGCGGGCACGTCGACCCAATCGCCGTCGCGTCCGCGCACCTGCAACCCCTGACTGTCCGGCTCCGCAAGCAGCAGCGTGAGCACGCCCGAGTCGCGGTGTGCGCCTACGCCCTGCGAGGTGGCAGCGGTCGCCGGATAGTGCACGATCTTGATCAGGGTGGCGGGCGCCCCGGCGAACGCGGCGTCGAAGATCCCCGCCGGACTGCCCAGCGCCGCGGCCCAGTGCCGCAGCAGGGTGCGCGAAAGCTCGCTCAGCGCCGCGTCCCACTCCGCGACGACGCCCGGTAACTCCGGCAGACCGGCCGGCCATTGGTTGGGGCCCTGCAGCCACAGATAATCGGGCCGGCCGGGGCCACCGACCGGCTCGCGCTCCGGGCCGATGTCGATCTGCTCGCGCCAATCCACCTCGCCGCGGGTCAGTTCCCCGCCGAGCCGGGTGTAGCCACGAAAGTGCGGACTGCGAACCATCGCGATCGCGTCCTTGTCCGCCTGCGGCAGCGCGAAGAGTTGTCGCGCCGCGCCCAGCAGCCGGCCGACGAGCGAGTCCGGGACCCGGTGGCCCGTCAGGTAGAAGAACCCGACCTCGTGGGCCACCTCCCGCAGCTGCGTCCTCAGTTGGACGGCAGGGTGGCGTAGGTCCACTTCCGGGAGTGTCGTGACACTTCGCACAGTCACCATCGTATTGATCGTTGCCGCAGGTAGAAGGGCGTGCCACCATCCGGATCGCCGTGAAGCCAACTGGTTGGTTGATATTTAGCTCACAGTGGCTTGCAACTGGTTACTCGCCGGTATAGTTTAGCCGTGTTACTGGTGGGTAACTTAGCCCAAGTACCCAACCTAGAAGTGGCGTTCTCATCGAGGAGGAACAAGTGAGCCACTATAAGAGCAACGTCCGCGACCAGGTATTCAACCTGTTCGAGGTGTTGGGAATCGACAAAGCATTCGGTGAAGGCGACTACGCCGACCTGGATGCCGACACCGCCCGTGAGATGCTCACCGAAATGAGCCGACTGGCCGAGGGGCCGGTCGCCGACTCATTCGTCGAGGGTGACCGCAATCCCCCGGTGTTCGACCCGGAGACACACTCGGTGAAGCTCCCCGAGGCGTTCAAGCAGTCGGTGCACGCAGTCATCGAGGGCGGCTGGGACAAGGTCGGCCTGGACGAAGAACTCGGCGGCATGCCGATGCCCAAGGTGATGCTGTGGGCGCTGCACGAGCACCTGCTCGGCGCCAACCCCGCCGTCTGGATGTACGCCGGCGGCGCGGGATTCGCCCAGATTTTCTACAACCTGGCCACCGAAGAGCAGAAGAAGTGGGCCGTGCTGGCCGCCGAGCGCGGCTGGGGCTCGACCATGGTGCTCACCGAGCCGGACGCCGGTTCGGACGTCGGTGCCGGCCGGACCAAGGCCATCCAGCAGGATGACGGCTCGTGGCACATCGACGGGGTGAAGCGGTTCATCACCTCGGGTGACTCCGACGACATGTTCGAGAACATCTTCCACCTGGTGCTGGCACGCCCCGAGGGCGCCGGTCCGGGCACCAAGGGTCTCTCGCTGTTCTTCGTGCCGAAGTTCCTGTTCGACTTCGAGACCGGCGAGCCGGGCGAGCGCAACGGCGTCTTCGTCACCAACGTCGAGCACAAGATGGGCCTGAAGGTCTCCGCGACGTGTGAGCTCACCTTCGGCCAGCACGGCGTGCCGGCCAAGGGCTGGCTGGTCGGCGAGGTGCACAACGGCATCGCGCAGATGTTCGAGGTCATCGAGAACGCCCGCATGCTGGTCGGCACCAAGGCCATCGCGACCCTGTCCACGGGTTACCTGAACGCGCTGGCGTACGCCAAGGAGCGGGTGCAGGGCGCCGACCTGACCCAGATGACCGACAAGACCGCGCCGCGCGTGACCATCACGCACCACCCGGACGTGCGTCGCAGCCTGATGACCCAGAAGGCCTACGCCGAGGGTCTGCGTGCGCTGTACCTCTACACCGCGACCTATCAGGACGCGGCGGTCGCCAACGCGCTGCACGGTGTGGACGCCGATCTGGCGGTCAAGGTCAACGACCTGATGCTGCCGATCGTCAAGGGTGTCGGCTCGGAGCAGGCGTACGCCAAGCTCACCGAGAGCCTGCAGACCTTCGGTGGGTCCGGCTTCCTGCAGGACTACCCGATCGAGCAGTACATCCGTGACGCCAAGATCGACTCGCTCTACGAGGGCACCACGGCCATCCAGGCGCAGGACTTCTTCTTCCGCAAGATCGTCCGCGACAAGGGTGTGGCGCTGGCCCACGTGTCCGGGCAGATCGAGGAGTTCATCAAGAACGAGTCCGGCAACGGTCGCCTGAAGGCCGAGCGGGCGCTGCTGTCCACCGCCATGGAGGACGTGCAGGCGATGGCCGCGACGCTGACCGGCTACCTGATGGCCGCCCAGGACGACATCTCCAGCATCTACAAGGTAGGCACCGGCTCGGTGCGCTTCCTGATGAGCGTCGGTGACCTGGTCATCGGCTGGCTGCTGCAGCGTCAGGCCGCGGTCGCCTTGGAGGCGCTCGACGCCGGCTGCAGCGACGCCGACCGCTCGTACTACGAGGGCAAGATCGCCGTGGCGTCGTTCTTCGCGAAGAACTTCCTGCCGCTGTTGACCAGCACCCGTCAGGTGCTGGAGACGATCGACAACGAGATCATGGAGCTCGACGAAGCGGCGTTCTGATCAGCTAGACAGCAAAATCCCCCCGCCTCCATTGAGGCGGGGGGATTTTGTCATCGGGACACAAAAGGGGCCGCCGCGGGATCCCCTCGTTCCGTGGCGGCCCCGGCTCGAGGACGCCCCGCGCTGCCATCGGGTCGGGGGTCTGACGACAACACGGAGCGTTCCGACCCGATGGCTACCCGCCGCTTGACGTGGCTAAACGACGGCCGTCAGGCCTCCAGGATGGCTGCGACGCCCTGGCCGCCCGCCGCACAGATCGAGATCAGGCCCCGCACCGGCTTACCGCCATTGGCGGCCTTGGCCTCGTGCAGTTGCTTGGCCAGCTGGGCCAGGATCCGCCCGCCGGTGGCGGCGAACGGATGCCCGGCCGCCAGCGACGAGCCGTTGACGTTCAGCTTCGACCGGTCGATGGACCCCAGTGCCGCGTCCAGGCCGAGCCGTTCCTTGCAGTACTCCTCGGACTCCCACGCCTGCAGGTGGGCCAGCACGACGGACGCGAAGGCCTCGTGGATCTCGTAGAAGTCGAAGTCCTGCAGGGCGAGCCCGTTGCGGGCCAGCAGCCGCGGCACGGCGTACGTCGGCGCCATCAGCAGTCCGTCGGCGCCGTTGACGTAGTCGACGGCGGCCGTCTCGGCGTCGACCCAGTAGGCCAGCGGAGTCAGCGAACGCTCGGCGGCCCACTCTTCGGTTGCCAGCAGCGCCACCGACGCGCCGTCGGTCAGCGGCGTCGAGTTACCCGCGGTCATCGTCGCGTCGCCGGCCTTCACGCCGAACACCGGCTTGAGCTTGGCCAGCTTTTCCGCCGACGAGTCCGGCCGCAGGTTGTCGTCGCGGTACAGGCCCAGGAACGGGGTGACCAGGTCGTCGAAGAAACCGCGATCGTAGGCCGCCGCCATGTTGCGGTGGCTGGCAGCGGCCAGCTCGTCCTGGTCGACTCGCTTGATGCCCATCTGCTTGGCGGTGATCGCCTGGTGCTCACCCATCGACAGCCCGGTGCGCGGCTCGCTGTTCACCGGGATCTCCACGCCAAGGCTGGCCGGCAGCTTGCCGGCCAGCTTCAGCCGGTCGACGTTCGACTTGGCGCGGCGCAGCCCGAGCAGGGTGTGCCGCAGGCTGTTGCCCAGCGCGATCGGCGCGTCGGAGGTGGTATCAACTCCTCCTGCCGCCGCCACCTCATAGCGGCCGGCGGCGATGCCGTCGGCGGCGGCAATCGCCGCTTGCAGCCCGGTGCCGCAGGCCTGCTGCAGGTCGAAGGCCGGGGTGTAGGACGACAGCGCGGAGCCCAGCACACATTCGCGGATCAGGTTGAAGTCACGGCTGTGCTTGAGCACGGCGCCACCGATGACCGCGCCGAGGCGCTCGCCGGACAGGTTGAACCGGTCGACCAGCCCGCCGAGGGCGGCGGTGAACATGTCCTGGTTGGACGCCTCCGCGTAGGCGCGGTCCGACCGCGCGAACGGGATCCGGTTACCTCCCAGCACCGCAACGCGTCGCTTGGGGGCGGTCGCCTGGGAACTTGCAGAGGCGCTTTCAGCTGAGGCGCTTTGAGAGGGCACGCTTATCTCCGTCAATTGATGGTTATCCGGTGTTGGGAGCCATCTTACCCACTGTTCTTACTCTGGAGTAAGTTAGCTCTCGGCTACCGTACAGATACCCGACAGCACGAAAGGCAACCCAGTGGCACCCGATCTATTCTCCCAAGTCGTCAACTCCGGGCCCGGTGCATTTCTCGCCAAGCAACTCGGCGTGCCCCAGCCCGAGAAGCTGCGGCGTTATCGGGCAGGTGAGCCACCGCTGGCCGGGTCCCTGCTGATCGGCGGTGACGGCCGGGTGGTCGAGCCGCTGCGGACGGCGCTGGACTCCGACTACGACGTGGTGGGCGCCAATCTCGGTGGGCGCTGGGCGGATTCGTTCGCCGGGCTGGTATTCGACGCAACCGGCATCACGGCGCCTGCCAAGCTGACCGCCCTGCACGAGTTCTTCACGCCGCTGATGCGCAACATCGGCCACTCCGGCCGCATCGTCGTCGTTGGCACCACGCCGGAGGAGGCGGAAAGCGTCGACGAGCGGATCGCCCAGCGTGCGCTGGAGGGCTTCACCCGCTCGCTGGGCAAGGAGTTACAGCACGGTTCCACCGTCTCGCTGGTCTACCTGTCCCCGGACGCCAAGCCTGCCGCCACCGGCCTGGAGTCGACCCTGCGGTTCCTGCTGTCGGGAAAGTCGGCCTACGTCGACGGTCAGGTATTCCATGTCGGCGCGGCTGATTCCGCCCCGGTCAAGGACTGGGACCGGCCGCTGGACGGCAAGGTCGGCATCGTGACCGGCGCCGCCCGCGGCATCGGTGCAACGATCGCCGAGGTGTTCGCGCGTGACGGGGCCCGCGTGGTGGCCATCGACGTGGACTCCGCCGCCGACGCGCTGGCCGAGACGGCCACCCGTGTCGGCGGCACGGCGCTGACGCTCGACGTCACCGCCGACGACGCCGTCGACCGGATCACCGAGCACCTGCGCGAGCACTACGACGGCCACGCCGACATTCTGGTCAACAACGCCGGGATCACCCGCGACAAGCTGCTGGCCAACATGGACGACGCGCGGTGGAACTCGGTGCTGGCCGTCAACCTGCTTGCGCCGCAACGACTTGCCGAGGGCTTGGTCGACAACGGCAGTATCGGCGAGGGCGGCCGGGTGGTCGGTCTGTCGTCGATGGCGGGCATCGCGGGCAACCGCGGGCAGACCAACTACGCCACCACCAAAGCCGGCATGATCGGGCTGACTCAGGCGCTAGCGCCGAAGTTCGCCGAGAAGGGCGTGACGATCAACGCGATCGCCCCCGGCTTCATCGAGACCAAGATGACCGAGGCCATCCCGCTGGCCACCCGTGAGGTGGGTCGCCGGCTCAACTCGCTGTACCAGGGGGGCCAGCCGGTCGACGTCGCCGAGGCGATCGCCTACTTCGCCAGTCCAGCCTCAAACGCGGTGACGGGCAACGTCATTCGCGTCTGCGGCCAGGCATGGCTAGGGGCGTAGTCGTGACACAGCCAAGCGGTCTTCGGAACATGCTGCGCGCGGCAGCGGGGGCGTTGCCGTTCGTGCCGCGCGGCGGGACGCTGCCCGACCGGACCGTGACGATCGACGAGCTGCCCATCGATCGCACGAACGTGGCCGAGTACGCGGAGGTCACCGGGCTGCGTTACGGCGACGCGGTGCCGCTGACGTATCCGTTCGCGCTCGCCTTCCCGACCGTGATGTCGCTGGTAACCGGATTCGACTTCCCTTTCGCCGCAATGGGTTCCGTACATCTGGAAAACGAGATCACCCAGTACCGCCCGATCCGGGTGAGCGACACGGTCAAGATCGCCGTGCACGCGGAGAACTTGCGCGAGCACCGCAAGGGCCTGCTTGTGGACGTTCTCACCGACGTCAGCGTCGGCAACGAGGTGGCCTGGCACCAGGTCACGACGTTCCTGCACCAGCAACGGACCAGTCTGTCCGACGAGCCGAAGCCGCCGCCGCAGAAGCAGCCGAAGTTACCTGCGCCCAAGGCGATCCTGCGGATCAGCCCCGGCCAGATTCGTCGGTACGCCGCGGTCGGCGGTGACCATAACCCCATCCACACCAGTTCGGTCGGCGCCAAGCTGTTCGGTTTCCCCACCGTGATCGCGCATGGAATGTTCAGTGCGGCAGCGGTATTGGCGAACCTGGAGGCCAGCCTCCCGGATGCGGTGACCTACGCGGTACGCTTCGGCAAGCCGGTGCTGCTGCCGGCCAGTGCCGGGTTGTACGTCGACCGGGTCCAGGACGGCTGGGACCTCAGCCTGCGCAACATCTCCAAGGGCTACCCACACCTGACCGGGACACTACGGGCGCTTTAGCGGGCCGCGTTCGACCAGCCGCGAGAGGCCGTAGGAGCTGAGCGCGCCGGCCAGGAACACCAATCCCAGCCACAGCGGTGGGCGGGCGAGCTCCCAGACGAAGATCGCCGCCCAGAACGGTGTGCCCTGGGTGATCGCCAGCACACCGGCCGCGCCGGCCATCGAGATGGCCGGACCGTGAAAGTGTGTCCCGGCAGCGGCGTTGATCGCCAGCACGAACAGCGTTCCGGCCGCAGCGCCGGTGGCAAGCGCGGGGGTGAGCAGCCCGCCGACCGCGCCGGCGCGCAGAAACGCCGCCGTCAGAACGGGTTTTAGCACCAGGACCGCGGCGGCGACCGGCAGCGTCATCCCACCGGCCAGCGACGCGGTCAGGATCGACTTGCCGTTGCCGGGCAGCTCGGGCCACCAGTGCGAACAGATACCGGTCAGCAAGCCGGCGGCGGCGATCGACGGGACCACCAACCACGATCGGCTCAGCGCACGCGTGCTGGCCGCGGCCATCAGTCGATTGAACGCCAAGCCCAACACCAGGCTCAGCGGACCCAGAGTGATCGCGTATCCGATCAGCAGGTAAGACGTCTGCGGGTTGGGCCAGTAGAGATTTGGCCGATTGTGCGAAACGAACGAGGCGACCGACACGGCCAGGCTGGAGGTGATCAGCGCGGCCCCGATCGCGCGAGGATGCCAGGTCTTCAACATGATTCGCAGGGTGAACAGCGCCCCGCCAAGCGGCACCGCGTAGACCGCACCCAGGCCGGCCCCAGCCGCGCAGGCCAGCAGAAGCTCCCGGTCTTGCGCCGACAACCGCTTGAGCCAACCCGTCGCGAAATCTCCCAGCGCGGCGGCCAGCTGACGCGGCGCGCTCTCGCGTCCCAACGATGCACCGGAGCCGACCACCAGCACCTGCAGCAAGGCGTCGAAGCCGAACGGCAGCAAGCGAATACGTTGATCTTTCTTGATGGCCGACGAGAGTTGCGGCACGTCGGCCCGCGACCGGAGAAACCACCAGCCCAGCCCGGCGAGTGCGCCTCCGATCATCGGGCCCAGCGCGACGCGCGGCAGGCTGCTCGCCGACACGGCCTGCAGCAGAGAGCCGAAGCTGTAGTGGTAGGCGAGGTGCTCGATGGAGCGCAACACCAGCGATGTCGTCAACCCGGCACAGCCGGCCAGCAGCCCGACGATCACGACCGCACACGCGAAATCGGTGTTGCGGCTACGCATTCAACTAGTCGAACTCGGCGAGCGGTTCGGCGGCGTCTTTGTCGGTCGGCTTGCCCTTCAGACCGCGCCAGAACAGGTTGATCATCACTTCGGCGGCGCCGTCGACGTCGGTGTCGCCGGTGCTGAGCCGGGTGGCGATCGCCTCACCGGCGCCGACCAACGCGGCCGCGATCATCTCGAAGTCGGTGTCGGGTTCGGGATTCCGGGTACCGGCCTGCAGCACTCGCACCACCAACGCAATGATCCGCTCGCGTCCCTCGCGCACGGTATGGGCGAATGCCTGCGAGTTGGTGGCCTGGGTGTACATCACGATCCAGGACGCGCGGTTCGCGTCGATGTAGCGCATGAACGCGACAATTGTGTTGTGCAGCAGGTCTCTCGGACTCTGGTCGAGGTTGATGTCAGCGCGTACCGCGTCGATGAATCGCGCCAGTTCGCGGTCCAGGCAAGCGCCGAACAGGTCCTCTTTGGAGCCGTAGTACAGGTAGAGCATCGGCTTGGAGATCTCGGCTTTGGCCGCGATGGCGTCCATCGAGGTGTCGTGATAGCCGTTGATCGAGAACATTTCCACTGCGGCGTCGAGCATCTGCTGTTCTCGGACAGCACGAGGCAGCCGCTTGGTACCACCTGCCATGCTGTCCCCTTCTAGCCAACGCGCCCATCCAGGGTAAGCAATCCGGGCGCGCTCCGCCCGATTACCGGCCGCAATCCGCCTTGTGGCCCTTGACCTTCGCGATCCGTTGCACCGACGCGTCGACGCCGGAAACCGTCAACTCCCCTGCGGCGACGGCCTTCTCCAGCCGATCCAACACCGCGGGTACCTCGTCGGTGGTGACCCACAGCGCGACGTCGGTGCCGGCCTGCAGCGTCTTCAGGACCGCGTCGGGCACGCTGTAGCGGTCCTTGATCGCCAGCATGCTGGACAGGTCGTCGCTGAAGATCGGGCCGTCGAACGCCGGTGCCTGGTAGCCGGTGCCGGTGCGCAGCAGCTGCACGGCGGCCCGGTTGACGCTGGCCGGCTCGTCGCCGGTGAGCCCGGGGACCTGCAGGTGGCCGACCATCACGCCGATCGGCGCGGCCGTCACCAGCGCCCGGTACGGAATCAGGTCGTCGTTCTGCAACTGCGACAGCGGCGGCGTGGTGACCCCGCCGGTGTGCGAGTCGCCGGACCCGTGCCCGTGGCCGGGGAAATGCTTGATCACCGGCAGCAATCCGGCGTCTCGCAGGCCGCGGGCGTACTGGCGGGCGTATTCGGTGACCTTCGCGGGGTCCGAACTGAACGACCGGTCGCCGATCACCGTGTCGTCGGGGGCGTTGGTGACGTCGACGTCCGGCGCGAAGTCGACGGTGATGCCGAGGCCACGCATCTTGTGCCCGCGGTCCAGCGCCAGGCCGTAGACCTGATCAGGAGTCTGCGTCTGGGCCAGCAGCCGCGCCGACGGCGCCGGGCCGATCAGCTTGGACAGCCGGGCCACCCGGCCGCCCTCCTCGTCGACGCTGACCGCCAGCGGCAGCGCGGTGCTGGCGCTGAGGTCCTTGTCGAGGTTGGGCCCCAGCATCGACATGTCGGTCCAGCTGCCGATGAAGATGCCGCCGACGTGGTAGGCCGTCACCACGGCCTTGGCGTCGTCGCCGTTGCGCACACCGACCATCAGCAGCTGGGCCAGCTTGTCACGCAGCGGGATGGCGGCGGGGTCGCCGCAGGCCGGCTTGGCCGGCGGTTGGGCTTTGACCGTCGACGAGGTGGTCGGCGCAGGCTGCCGCGAGGCATGGCTGCACCCGGTCATCAGCGCGGTGACCGCGGCGAGCACGGCCAGGATGCGTGGCAAACCCATCCGGCCATGCTGTCATGCGGTTCGCGGCCTGCGGTGGGGAGGCTGCGACCTCGGGCTCTGCTAGGTTGGGCAGCTATGAATCGCTTTGTTGCGCCCGCCGCCGCGAGTGTCGTGGTCGGCCTGTTGCTGGGGGCAGCCGCGATCTTCGGGATCACGTTGATGGTGCAGCAGGACACCAAGCCGCCGCTCCCCGGAGGCGACCCGCAGTCGTCGGTGCTCAACCGGGTCGAGTACGGCAACCGCAGCTAGCCGCCCGGCGACGATGCGGGCCGAGCAGCGGCCCGAAAAGGAGCCGGGCAATCAAGCTCAAGCCGTTGTGGCGTTGTCGCGACGGTGGCTGTGGTTGGTCGCCGCGGTGGCGCTGGCCCTGAGCTTCGGCTCGTCGCCGGGACGAATCTCCCCCGACACCAAGCTCGACCTCACCGCCAACCCGCTGCGTTTTCTGGCCCGCGCCACGAATCTGTGGAACAGCGAGCTGCCGTTCGGACAGGCGCAGAACCAGGCGTACGGCTACCTGTTCCCGCACGGCACCTTCTTCGTCGCCGGCCACCTGCTGGGGTTGCCGGGCTGGGTGACCCAACGACTGTGGTGGGCGCTGCTGCTGACCGTCGGGTTCTGGGGGCTGCTGCGGGTGGCCGAGGTACTCGGCATCGGCAGCCCGACGTCGCGGGTCGTCGCGGCCGCGGCGTTCGCGTTGTCGCCGCGGGTGCTGACCACGCTTGGGTCGATCTCGTCGGAGACCCTGCCGATCATGTTGGCGCCGTGGGTGCTGCTGCCGACGATCATTGCGTTGCGCAGCAACGATCCAGCGCGCTCGGTGCGACGGCTGGCCGGTCAGGCCGGGGTGGCCGTCGCGCTGATGGGTGCCGTCAACGCGATCGCGACGCTGGCCGGGTGCCTGCCGGCGATGATCTGGTGGGCGTGCCATCGACCTAACCGACGGTGGTGGCGCTACACCGGGTGGTTGCTGCTCGCGATGACGCTGGCGGTGGCGTGGTGGCTGGTCGCGCTGATCCTGATGGCCCGGATCAGCCCGCCGTTCCTGGACTTCATCGAATCGTCCGGGGTGACGACGCAGTGGTCGTCGGTGGTCGAGGTGCTCCGCGGCACCGACAGCTGGACACCGTTCGTGGCGCCCAATGCCACCGCGGGCGCTTCGCTGGTGACCGGGTCGGTGGCGATTCTGGCCACCTGCTTGGTGGCGGCGGCCGGGTTGGCCGGCCTCGCCATGACGGGCATGCCGGCGCGTGGCCGGTTGGTGACGATGCTGCTGCTCGGCATGGCGCTGCTCGGCGTCGGATACAGCGGCGGGCTGGGTTCGCCGGTGGCGCAACAGGTTCAGGCGTTCCTCGACGCGGGCGGCGCGCCGCTACGCAACGTACACAAGCTGGAGTCGCTGATCCGCATCCCGCTGGTGTTGGGGCTAGCTCAGCTGATGGGCCGGGTCCCGCTGCCCGGGTCGGTACCGAAACAGTTGTGGCTGACCGCTTTTGCCCACCCGGAACGCGACCGGCGGGTCGCGGTCGGAATGGTGGTGCTGACCGCGCTGACGGCCGCGACGTCGTTGGCGTGGACGGGCCGGATCACCCCGCCGGGCACGTTCGCCGCGATACCGCGGTACTGGCATGACACCGCCGACTGGCTGACGGCGCACAACACCGGGTCGCCGACTCCGGGCCGCGTGCTGGTGGTGCCCGGTGCGCCGTTCGCCACCCAGTTGTGGGGCAACAGCCACGACGAACCGTTGCAGGTGCTGGGTGACAGTCCGTGGGGTGTGCGCGATTCGATTCCGTTGACCCCACCGCAGACGATCCGCGCACTGGACTCGGTGCAGCGCCTGTTCGCCGCCGGAACACCGTCGACAGGGCTCGCCGATACGCTTGCCCGCCAAGGCATTTCATATCTCGTGGTGCGCAACGACCTGGACCCGGACACGTCGCGCTCGGCCCGCCCGATCCTGGTGCACCGGGCGATCACCGGCTCGCCGCGGCTGACCAAGGTCGCCGAATTCGGCGACTCGGTCGGGCCCGGCCCGGTGTCGGGCTTCGTCACCGACAGCGGGTTGCGGCCGCGCTATCCCGCGGTCGAGATCTACCGCGTGGATGTGCCGACCGGTGGTCCGTATCTGGCCGACGTCGAGCAGTTGCCCCGCGTCGACGGCGGACCCGAGGCGCTGCTGCGGCTCGACGAACGCCGCCGGCTGTCCGGTCAGCCGCCGCTGGGTCCGGCACTGCTGACCGCCGACGCGGTGGCGGCGGGCCTGCCGGTTCCGGTTGCCACGGTGACGGATACGCCGCTGGCCCGCGAGACCGACTACGGCCGGGTCGACGATCACTCGTCGGCGATCCGGGCGGCCGGGGACGCGCGGCGGACCTTCAACCGGGTGCCCGACTATCCGAGCCCGGGCGCCGACACCGTCTACGGCGCCTGGACGGGCGGCCGGTTGACCGCCTCCAGCTCATCGTCCGATTCGACGGCGCTACCCGACGTCGCCACCGCCGCATCACCCGCCGCGGCGATCGACGCCGATTCGGCGACCGCGTGGGTGTCCAACGCGCTGCAGTCGGCGGTCGGCCAGTGGCTGCAGGTCGACTTCGACCATCCGGTGACCAACAGCGTCATCACGATCACCCCCAGCGCCACCACCGTCGGCGCCCAGGTCCGCCGGGTCGAGATCGAAACCGCCACCGGCACAACGACACTGCGATTCGACGAGGCGGGCAAGCCGGTCAGCGGGGCACTGCCGTACGGGGAGACCCCCTGGGTGCGGATCACGGCGATAGGCACCGACGACGGATCGCCCGGAGTGCAGTTCGCGATCACCGACCTGTCGATCACCCAGTACGACGCCAACGGCTTCGCGCATCCGATCAACATCAGGCATACCGCGCTCGTCCCCGCTCCTCCCCCGAATGCCGCTGTCGCGCAATGGGACTTGGGGTCTGAGCCGCTGGGCAGACCGGGCTGCGCGATGGGCCTGACCAACGTGCAGTGCGCGCCTTCGATGGCGCTGGCCGCCGAATCGCCGGCCACCTTCAGCCGCATGTTGAGCGTGCCGGCGCCGATGTCGGTGATGCCGAAGATCTGGGTGCGGGCCCGCTCGGGTCCCAAGCTGGCCGACCTGGTTGCCGAACCCGACACCACGCAGGCCCACGGCGACTCCGATTCGGTCGACATCCTCGGCGCGGCCTACGCCGCCACCGATGGCGACCCGGCCACCGCGTGGACGGCGCCGCAACGGGTGGTGCAGCACAAGACGGCCCCGACGCTCACCCTCGCCCTGCCCCAGCCCACCGAGGTGAGCGCGATACGCGTGGTGCCCAGCTCGTCGCCGGTGCCCACCCACCCGACGATGGTGGCCGTCGACCTCGGCGACGGCCCGCAGGCGCGAAGACTGGAAACAACTGGGCCGCAAACACTTTCGCTAAAGCCCCGGGTGACCGACACCGTCACGATCAGCCTGCTGGACTGGAAGGACGTCATCGACCGGACCGCGGTGGGCTTCGACCAGCTCAAACCACCCGGGTTCGCCGAGATCGCGGCGCTCGGCACCGACGGCAAACCGATCGCCAGCGCCGACGCCGCGCGCAACCGGGTTCGGGGGATCGCCATCGACTGCGAGCACGGTCCGATCATCGCGATCGCGGGTCGCTTCGTGCGCACCGAGGTCCACACGACGGTCGGCGCACTGCTCGACGGCGCCCCGATCACCGCCCGGCCCTGTGACCCGCAGCCGATCGAGCTGCCCACCGGCCAGCAGGAGTTAGTGATAAGCCCCGGGCCACAATTCGTCGTCGACGGCGCGGAGCTGACCGGTCCGCGGGCCGCCCCGTCCGGCCACGCCACACCGGTGAGGACGGGCGCATGGGGCCCGGCCCGCCGCGAAGTGCACCTGACAGAGGCCAGGACGGCGCAGGTGCTGGTCGTGCCGGAAAGCATCAGCCCCGGGTGGGTGGCGCGCACCAGCACCGGAACTCGTCTGAAAGCGTTGGCAGTCAACGGGTGGCAGCAGGCCTGGTTGGTGCCGGCCGGAACGGCGGGCACGATCACGCTGGCCTTTGCGCCCAACTCGCTGTACCGGGTCGGCCTCGCGGGTGGGTTGGCGCTGCTGCCTCTGCTGGCCCTGCTGGCGTGGTGGCCGCAACGCCGCCGCCCGCCAGACGATCCCGCAGCCCACCCGTGGGCGCCCCGCCTCTGGGCGGCCGCCCCGGTCCTGGCGGCCGGCGGTCTGATCGCCGGGGCCGCGGGCATCGCGGTGTTCGTCGCCGCGCTCGGTGTGCGATGGGTGCTGCGCACCCGTCCCGACCGGCGCGACACCGTCACGCTGTGGCTCAGCGCCGGTGGGCTGATCCTGGCCGGCGCGGCGCTGTCCCGTCACCCGTGGCGGTCGGTCGACGGCTACGCGGGCCATTCCGTCTGGGTGCAACTGCTGGCACTGATTTCCCTTGCCGCGCTGGCGGCCTCGACCGTGAAGCGCACGGCTGAGCGCTAACGCCCAGCTGTGCATAGGGCACCGATTCCCGGGGTTGTCCACCGCCGAGTGACTTGCAGCGCCGCTGCGCTGCTGTTAGGCGGATAGGCAACGCTTTTCCCGTGAGGTGGTGACACATGGCGATCTTTGGGATCGACCTGGAGGCATTGGCCGGCTCGGCGGCACACGTCGCCGGGCAGGGTGACGATCTGGCGAGCGCGCACCTGGCTTCGGACAACCGGATCGCCGGCGCCGAGTCGGGCTGGGTGGGCGCCTCGGCCGTGGCGCTAGGCACGACCGCGGCCACCTGGCTGCAGACGTCGCGGCGACTGCTGACCCGGGTCGGCGATCACGCGCTCGAGCTGGCCGGCGATGGAATCGTCTTCGCCGCAATGGAAACCGAGAACGCCGCCACGCTGGGTCCGGTCTGACCCGTGACCCTCACGGTCGCCGACATCGATCGGTGGAGCGCCGAGGCCGTGCGCGAGGTATTCCACGCGGCCCTCGCGCGCGGGGAGGCGACGTTAGAGGCTGCGCGCCAACTCAATTCGTTGGCGGTGTTCGACAGCTGGCAGGGCGAGACCGCGCAGGCCCGGCGGCACGCCAACGCGTCGATACGCCTCGACCTCGATGCACACGGCAACGAGTCGCTGGCGGTCGCGCGCGCGGCCGGTAAGGCAGCCGACGACATCGCCCACGTGCAGTCGGCGCTGGCCGCGCTGCGCCGCGATGCTGCCGAACTGGAGATGACGATCAACTGCTCCACCAACGCCGTGGTAGCGAGTTCGAGCTTCAGCGGACCGCCGGTGGCGGCGTTGATCGCCGAGATGCAGCTGCAGCGCCGACTGGATGCGATTGTCGCAGAGGCGGATTCGGCCGACCGTGAGCTGGCGGGCGCCATCGACATGGCCGACGGCGATCGGCCGATACCGCCGGGACCGCACGACAATCGGACCCGCATCCAGGCGGCGTTGTCGTCGCCGCTGCCCGCCGATCCTCAACAGTTCAATGCGCTGTGGTCGCAGCTCACCGGCGAAGAGAAGGACTGGCTGTACAGCCAAGACCACGCGATCGGCAATCACCCGGGAATGCCCTGGGATTCCCCGGACCACCTGGGCAAGGACCACTACAACCGGATGCATCTCGACGAGCTAGCGCAGCAGTCCCAGTCCGACGTCGACCGGATACAGCGCAACCTCGACGACGTGATGAGTGCGCCGCACGTCGACGACGGCGCGGTCTACGCGTTGCAGTCGCAACTGAGCGCCGCCAGAGGCCGCCTCGCGGGTTATGCCGCGGTGCGCGCCACCTTGACCAACCAGCCGAGGCGGTACCTGGGACTGCTGGACGAGGACGGCCGCGGCGCCGTGTCGATCGGAAACCCGGATACCGCCCGCCGCAACGCGGTCTTCGTCCCGGGCACCGGCCAGGGCCTGGCCCGGCTGCGGTTCAGCGACGACAAAGCGATGGCGATGTACAGCGCCGCGCTGCTTGCCGACCCGAAGCTTCGGCCGGACGACGTGGCGGTGACGACATGGATGGGTTACGACCGCCCAATGGATCTCAGCCATGCCGCCTTCCCGCAGCCGGCTCGCGGCGGCGCGGACCGCTTGGACGCGTTCGAAAACGGGCAGCGGGCGTCCCATGTCGGCGCGCCGTCCGTCGACACCGTGATCGGCCACAGCTACGGCTCGACCGTGGTCGGTGAGGCCGCGGCGGGCGGGCACCACCTCGACGTCGACAATGTCATCGCGGTGGGTAGCCCCGGCATGATGGTCGACCGCGCCAGCCGGCTGGACCTGCACGGCGGCGCGCACGTGTACGTGATGCGGGCGCAGAACGACGCGATCAGCATGGGCGGCGCCGTCACCGAGTGGACGTTGGGAGCCGACCCGATCGCACCCGGCTTCGGCGCAGGGCGGCTGGCCGCCGACCCGGGTCCCGTCGGTCCGCTGGGGCTACCCAGCGTCGCCGCGCACAGCAGCTACTGGCAGGACGGCAACATCGCACTGCGAAACTTCGGCGCCGTCATCGCCGGGGTCCTACCGTCGGTGCAGCAGTAACGTTTTTCCGCCGATCAGACGGGTACGCGCGACAACATGGCCTGGGTGAACGCACCGGAGTATTGGCTGAGCCGGCTGATACTCGAGCGTGGCATCGCGGTCATCTACGTGTTCGCGTTTGTCGCGGCCGCACGGCAATTCCGTGCCCTGATCGGCGAGCGGGGGCTGCTGCCCGTGCCGCGGTATCTGGCCCGGCAGTCGTTCGCGCAATCGCCGAGCATCTTCCACCTCCACTATTCGGACCGGTTCTTCGCGACGGTCGCGTGGTCGGGCGCGGCCCTGTCGGCGGCGATGGCCGCGGGACTGGCCGACGTGCTGCCGCTGTGGGCGGCCGTCGTGGCATGGCTGCTGCTGTGGAGTCTGTACCTGTCGATCGTGAACGTCGGCCAGACGTGGTACTCGTTCGGCTGGGAGTCGTTGATGCTCGAAACCGGGTTCCTGGCAACGTTTCTCGGCAACGACCGGACGGCTCCGCCGGTGCTGGCCATGTGGCTGGCCCGCCTGCTGCTGTTTCGGGTCGAATTCGGCGCGGGCCTGATCAAGCTTCGCGGCGACCCCTGCTGGCGCGATCTGACCTGCCTGGACTACCACCATGAGACACAGCCGATGCCGGGGCCGCTGAGCTGGTTTTTCCATCATCTGCCCAAGCCGCTGCACCGGGTCGAGGTCGCAGGCAACCACGTCGCGCAGCTGATCGTCCCGTTCGGCCTGTTCGCCCCGCAGCCAGTGGCCAGCATCGCCGGGGCGATCGTCGTTGTCACCCAATTGTGGCTGGTGGCCTCCGGCAACTTCGCCTGGCTCAATTGGTTGACGATCCTGCTGGCCTTCAGCGCGATCGACGCCTCGTCGCTGTCGGCGATAGTGCCGATTCCGCACCAGCCCGCGATGGTCGATATGCCGCGCTGGTTCACCGCGCTGGTCGTCGCGTTCACGGTGCTGACGTTGATGCTGAGCTACTTGCCGGTGCGCAACATGCTGTCACCTCGACAGCGGATGAATATGTCGTTCAACGCCTTTCATCTGGTCAACACCTACGGGGCGTTCGGGAGCGTCGGGCGTGTCCGCCGTGAAGTGGTGATCGAGGGTACCGACGAGTCGGACGTCACCGAGCGGACCGTGTGGAAGGAATACGAATTCAAAGGAAAACCCGGCGGGGTGCGGCGGTTGCCCGCGCAGTGGGCGCCCTATCACCTCCGCCTGGACTGGCTGATGTGGTTCGCCGCGATCTCGTCGCAGTACGCCTACGCATGGTTTCGCCCGTTCGTCACACGGCTCCTGCAGAATGACCGAGCAACGATAAAGTTGCTGCGCCACAATCCTTTTCCCGACGCCCCGCCGCGCTACGTGCGCGCGCAGTTGTACCGGTACCGCTTCACCACCGCGTCGGAACTCCTGCATGAGCACGCCTGGTGGCATCGCACCCTGGAAGGTCAGTACCTGCCGCCCACCAGGCTGGATCACGGAGCGTAAGTTTTGTGTCGCGTCGGCCCTACAGCGTCTCGTCGAGTTCACCGAGCCGGTCGATCAGCCGCATATTCTCGGAGTAATCGACCGGGCAACAGATCAGCGACACCCCGTCGTCCGCGAGCGCGGCCTGCAGTGTGGGCAGCAACTCGTCGGCTTTGTTGATCCGATACCCGTTGGCCCCAAAACTTTCCGCGTACTTGACGATGTCGGGGTTGCCAAATTTCACGTAGTGGTGCTCGCCGAGCTCAAGATCCATTTTCCACTCGATCAGACCGTAGCCGCCGTCTACCCAGATCAGCACGACCAACGGGATCTTCTCGCGGACGGCGGTCTCGATCTCCTGCGAGTTCATCAGGAATGCGCCGTCGCCGGCCACCGCCAGCACTTTGGAGTCCGGCTGGGCCAGCTTGACCCCCATCGCGCCCGGGAGTGCGAAGCTCATGGTGGACAGCCCATTTGAGATCAGGCACGTGTTGCGCTCGTAAGTCGGATAGAGCCGGGCCATCCACATCTTGGTGGCACCGGTGTCCACTAGCACCACGTCGCTGCGACCGAGTGCCGCGCGGGTGTCGGCCACTACCCGAGCGGGCGCCAACGGGTACCGCGAATCCTGTTGTCCCCGTTCGAACTCCTCGTCGAGCAGGCCGGATCCCGGAATGTCGGGGTCGGCGGCGAAGACGTGGTCGTCGAGCGCCTCGGTGAGCGCGTCGAGCGAGGCGCTGATGTCACCGATGATCCCGACATCCACCGAGTAGTGCACGTCGACCTCGGCCGGGAAGCGGTGGATGTGGATGATCTTCTTGTCCGCCTTGGGATTGATCCGGACGGGATCGAACTCCTGCAGCTCATAACCGACCGCGATGACGACGTCGGCGTTGTCGAACCCGAAGTTCACGTAGTCGTGCCGCATGAATCCGAGCGTCCCGATGCCATTGGGGTGGTCGTCGGGCATCACGCCTTTGCCGTGAAAGGTGCTGGCGACCGGGATCTCGAATTTTTCGGAGAACCGCACCAGGGCGTCGGTCGCGTCGGAGCGGGCAGCGCCGTGCCCCGCCAGCACCACCGGGCGTTCGGCCTCGCGCAGGATGTCGACGGCACGTGCCACCTGACGGAAAGCGGGCGCGTCCGCGCGAACGACGTTGCGCGGCAACGGCCCCAGGTCGGGATAGTCGGCATCATCTGCATCTATGTGCTCGGGCACCGCCAGGTACACCGCGGCCGGCCGTTCGGTCTCGGCGAGCTTGAACGCCTTGCGCACCATCTCCGGTATCGCCCGCGCGGTCGGGATGTCGGCGGCCCAGCGGGTGATCGGCGCGAACATCGAGACCAAGTCGACGTACTGATGCGACTCCTTGTACTCGCGGTCCTGGCCGACCTGGGCGGAAATCGCGACCAGCGGCGTGCTGTTGGTGGTGGCGTCGGCGACGCCCAGTTGCATGTTGATCGCACCCGGTCCGAGGGTGGACGAAACCACAGCGGCCCGGCCGGTGACCCGTCCGTACATCTCGGCCATGAACGAGGCCGCCTGCTCGTGTCGGGTGAGGACATAGCGGATGTTGGACGCGGCCAGCGCCTGCACGAAGCGAATGTTCTCCTCGCCCGGGAGGCCGAAGACCACCTCGACGCCCTCGTTTTCCAGGCACTTGACTATCAGCTCGGCGGCTTTGCTCATCCCGGCACCTCCCTTTTGGCCACGATAGTGGCAGGCTGGGTGTTGGACTTTTGCAAACCCTCCCAACGAAGGAGTGCAGCGTGGGCATCGCGACCATCAACCCAGCCACCGGCGAGACAGTCAAGACCTTCACCCCCGCTACCGACGCCGACGTCGAGGCCGCGATCACCCGCGCTCACGAACGGTTCCTCGACTACCGGCACACCACGTTTGCCCAGCGCGCCGAGTGGGCAAACGCCACCGCGGACCTGCTCGAAAAAGAGGCCGACGAGGTCGGCGCGATGATGACCCTCGAGATGGGAAAGACCCTGAAGTCGGCCAAGGCCGAAGCGCTCAAGTGCGCCAAAGGTTTTCGCTACTACGCCGAGAACGCGGAGAAGCAGCTGGCCGACGAGCCGGCCGAGGCGTCCAAGGTCGGCGCGAAGCGGGCCTACACCCGCTGGCAGCCACTGGGCGTCGTGCTGGCCGTGATGCCGTGGAACTTCCCGTTGTGGCAGGCCGTGCGGTTCGCCGCGCCCGCACTGATGGCCGGCAACGTCGGCCTGCTCAAGCACGCTTCCAACGTGCCGCAGTCGGCGCTGTATCTCTCCGACGTGATCGCTCGCGGCGGCTTTCCCGAAAACTGCTTCCAGACGCTGCTGGTGTCGTCGAAAGCGGTCGAGGGCATCCTGCGTGACCCCCGCGTCAAGGCCGCCACGCTGACCGGTAGCGAGCCGGCCGGCCAGGCGGTCGCCGCCATCTGCGGCGACGAGATCAAGCCCACCGTGATGGAACTCGGCGGCAGCGACCCGTTCATCGTCATGCCGTCGGTGGACCTCGACGAGGCCGTCAAGACCGCGGTCACCGCCCGGGTGCAGAACAACGGCCAATCCTGTATCGCCGCCAAACGCTTCATCGTGCACACCGACATCTACGACGCCTTCGTCGACAAGTTCGTCGAGAGGATGAAAGAACTCAAGGTCGGCGACCCGACCGACCCTGACACCGACGTGGGCCCGCTGGCCACCGAATCCGGCCGCGACGAGATCGCCAAGCAGGTCGAGGATGCCGTCGCCGCCGGAGCGAAGGTGCGCCTCGGCGGCGAGAAGCTCGACCAGCCCGGCTGGTTCTACCCGCCGACCGTGGTCACCGAGATCACCAAGGACATGGCGCTCTACACCGAAGAGGTGTTCGGCCCGGTCGCGTCGATGTACCGGGCCTCTGGCATCGACGAGGCGATCGAGATCGCCAACGCCACCACGTTCGGGCTCGGCTCGAACGCGTGGACCAACGACGAAGCCGAGCAGGAACGCTTCATCGACGACATCGAGGCGGGGCAGGTCTTCATCAACGGCATGACGGTGTCCTACCCGGAGTTGGGGTTCGGCGGCGTCAAGCGGTCGGGCTACGGCCGTGAGCTGGCGAACCTCGGCATCCGCGCGTTCTGCAACGCCAAGACGGTGTGGGTGGGCTAAGCGTTTTGGCGCGAGCAGTCTCCCGCAAGCGGGAGGTGCCCCCAGCTCGCGGTTACACGGCCGCGAGGGCCTTGGCGTCCTCGTCGGCGAAGGTGTCTTCCAGTTGCACCGGCGAGTAGTCGAGGTCGATCTCGCCGAGCGGACGGCCACGCGCACTGGAGATCGTGCCGAACCTGCGCATGCCCTTGTCCGCGGCGTACTGCATGAACTCGTCCTGGACCAGATCGAACGGCATCACCTCGAACAGCGCGAAACCCTGCACGGTGGCGTCGAGGGCGAGCGGCATCAGCTCGTTCATCCGGTTTTCGAAGACCGTCCAGTTGGTGTCGTCGGCGGCGACGTGGCGACGGCAGGTGAAGGTGCCCCACGCCATGTGACGGCGCTCGTCGTCGCCGATGCGACGCACCAATTCCTGCATCCCGGGCAGGATTCCGCGCGTCACGCAGATCTTGTGCCAGGCGTAGTAACCGGTCAGCGCGAGCATGCCCTCGACGACGTGGTTGTAGGTGACCGACGCCCGGATCTGGGCCGCGGGTGACGGATCCGACGACAGGGCGTTGAGGCAGTCCGGCAACTCGTCGTAGAACATCGTCCGGTACGCCGGGAGTGGCTCCAAGTAGCTCTGCAAATCCCCGGTCATCCCGACGGCGTCGAGCCAGAGCCGGAAGACCTGGGTGTGCTTGGCCTCCTCGAAAGCGAACTGGGTCAGGTACATTTCGTCGCCGAGCCGGCCCTCTTCGCGCATCGCGGCCATGAACGGCTGGATGTCCTCGGTGACTGCTTCCTCGCCGGCGATGAACTGCGCGCACAACCGGGTGGCGAAATCGCGTTCGTCGTCGTTCAGTTTTTCCCAGTCGGCGCGGTCGCGGGAGAAGTCGATGTCGGCGGGATTCCAGAACTTGGCGTTGCCACCGGCAAACAGCTTGAGCGGCAAGCTGTCCCAGTTGAGCCCACCGGCGACCAGTGAATTCGAACCAGTGCGTGTCATCAGACCTCCTCAGATCCTTTGCGGCTGACTTGTTGTGCTGTCTACGGAAGCGAACGCGGCCGACAACACGGCCACCAGGCGGCGTACCGCCAGCGCCGGCTGTTCGGGGCTGGGTTCGTCCAGGCCGAGGATCGGGTCGAGCCCGCGCATGTACGGCGCCAGCGCCAGATGCGGAAAGATCAACAGCAGCAACGACATCAACGCTTCGGTGTCGGCATCTTTGCGGAAGTCGCCCCGCAGCTGGGCCTCACGGACCAGCGGCCGCAGCACTTCCAGGTAGTGCCGGTGGATGACGCTGCGCACGCTGATCCGGGCATCGGTGTCTACTTCGAGGCTCGCCGCCGCGTGCAGTGAGCGCTCGTGTGGGTGGTCGGCGAAGTAGGCGATCCACACGTCGAGCCAGTCGGTCAGGAATTCGAAGAACGGCCGCGTCGAGTCGAGCTCCGCGATCCGGGTCTCCATGTAGGCCCGCACCCGCAGGCTGGCGACGTCGGCGATGAACGCGTACAGGTCGCGTTTGTCGGCGAAGTATTGGAACAGGCTGCCTTTGGCCACGCCCGCCCGCCGCGCGATCACGTTGAGGCTGCCGCCGGAGAAGCCGTGCGCACCGAACTCCGCCTCCGCGGCCTCGATCACCGCGGCGCGCCGCGCCGGGTCGACGCGAGCCCACGTGACCGTTGGCATTGCCCTCCTCCGGTGAATGACCACTGGTCATTTTACTGTGAGCCACGTCACTTCACAAGGGGTCGCGGAAAACGATCCGACAACGCGTGATGTCCGATCCCCCCGAAATCACCTCCTGAGATGGCAATTCCCGACATACTGCTGCGCAAGGAGGGGTTCATGGGGCATTACAAGGCGAACCTGCGTGACATCGAGTTCAATCTTTTCGAGGCGTTAGCGCTCGGCGAGGTGCTGGACTCGGGCTCGGTCGGCGAACTCGACAGCGCCACCAGCCGGGAGATTCTGGCCGAGGTGGCCCGCTTCGCCCAGGGCCCGGTCGCCGAGTCGTTTGTCGCCGCCGACCGCGAGCCGCCGGTGTTCCTGCCCGACCAGCACACCATCACGGTGCCGGACCCGATTCGCAAGACGGTGCAAGCGATCTGGGACGCCGAATGGTGGCGCCTCGGAGTAGCACCCGAGATCGGTGGCACCGCGGTGGCACGCGCCGTGACGTGGGCGGCGCTGGAGATGATCATCTGCGCCAACCCCGCGCTGTTCTTCTTCTACGCCGGACCGCCGATGGCCGACATCCTCTACGAGCTCGGCAACGACAAGCAGCGCGAGCTGGCCCAGGCTGCAATCGAAAAACGTTGGGGCGCAACGATGGTGCTGACGGAGCCGGACGCCGGCTCCGACGTGGGCGCCGGGCGCACCAAGGCCATCGAGCAACCGGACGGCTCCTGGCACATCGAAGGTGTGAAACGTTTCATCTCCGGAGGCGACCTCGGCGACACCGTCGACAACATCCTGCACCTGGTGCTGGCGCGCCCCCAGGGGGCGAGTGCCGGCACCAAGGGCCTCAGCCTGTTCGTCGTTCCTAAGCACCTGTTCGACTGGGACAACTTCGAAATCACCGGCCGCAACGGCGTTTTCGCTACTGGACTCGAGCACAAGATGGGCTACAAGGCCTCGCCGACATGCGAGTTGACGTTCGGTGCGCACGGTCTTCCCGCCAAGGGCTGGCTGGTCGGCGACATTCACGACGGCATCGCGCAGATGTTCAAGGTCATCGAGAACGCGCGGATGTTGGTCGGCATCAAATCGTCGGGCACGCTGTCCACCGGCTACCTCAACGCGCTCGAGTACGCCAAGACACGGATCCAGGGCGCCGACATGACGCAGATGCTCGACAAGAACGCGCCGCGGGTGCCGATCACGCGTCACCCGGACGTGCGCCGCTCGCTGATCATGCAGAAGGCCTACGCCGAGGGACTGCGGGCGATCTACCTCTACACCGCGGCGCATCAGGATCCCGCTGTCGCCGAGGCGGTTTCGGGCGCCGACGCCGACGTGGCGAGCAGGGTCAACGATCTGCTGCTACCCATCATCAAGGGCGTCGGCTCCGAGCGGGCCTACCAGTACCTGACCGAATCGCTGCAGACCTTGGGCGGTTCGGGCTTCCTGCAGGACTACCCGATCGAGCAGTACATCCGTGACGCCAAGATCGACTCGCTCTACGAGGGCACCACCGCGATCCAGGCGCAGGACTTCTTCTTCCGCAAGATCGCACGTGACAAGGGCGTGGCGCTGGCGCATGTCGCCGGGCAGATCCAGTCGTTCATCGACAGCGACGAAGCCGACCAGCGGCTGAAGGTGGAACGCGCCTACCTGAGCACCGCCCTAGAGGACGTGCAGGCGATGACCGCGACCCTGACGGGATACCTGATGGGAGCGGCCGAAGCGCCCGGCGATCTGTACAAGATCGGCCTCGGCTCGGTGCGCTACCTGCTCGCCGTCGGCGATCTGCTGATCGGCTGGCAGCTACTCTGGCACGCCGAAATTGCCTTGCGGGCACTAGGTTCCAGTGTCGCCGCCAAGGATCAGGCGTTCTACGAGGGCAAGATCGCCGCCGCCCAGTTCTTCGCGGGCAACGTGCTGCCGGAGATCACGGCCACCCGCGGGATCCTGACCCGCACCTCGACGGCGCTGATGGATCTCGACGACGACGCTTTCTGACCCGCGCATCCCACGAACTGCCCACGGCGGCGGATCGGTCGTCCTAGAGTCGGCTGCGTGTCGTTAGTGAATACCGCTTCCGGACCTGTCAACACCACCGATATCGGCGTCACGCTCATGCACGAGCACGTGTTCATCATGACGACCGAGATCGCGCTGAACTACCCGGAAGCGTGGGGCGACGAAGACAAACGGGTGGCCGACGCCATCGCCCGGCTCAACGAACTGAAGTCGCGCGGCGTCGACACCATCGTCGACCTCACCGTGATCGGGCTGGGCCGCTACATCCCGCGGATCGCCCGGGTCGCCGCGGAGACCGACCTGAACATCGTCGTCGCGACGGGCTTGTACACCTACAACGACATCCCGTTCCGGTTCCACTACGAGGGGCCCGGGGGGATGCTGGACGGCCCGGAGATCATGACCGACATGTTCGTCCGCGACATCGAGGAAGGCATCGCCGACACCGGCATCAAGGCGGGAATCCTCAAGTGCGCCACCGACGAACCGGGTATCACCCCCGGCGTCGAGCGGGTGCTGCGGGCGGTGGCCCAGGCCCACAAGCGCACCGGCGTGCCGATCTCGACGCATACCCACGCGGGGCTGCGACGCGGGCTCGAGCAGCAGAAGATCTTCGAAGAAGAGGGTGTCGACCTCAGCCGGGTGATCATCGGACACTCCGGCGACAGCACCGACGTCGGCTATCTCGAGGAGCTGATCGCCGCCGGCTCCTATCTCGGGATGGATCGGTTCGGCATCGACGTGATCCTGCCGTTCGAGGAACGGGTGGGCATCGTGGCGACGATGTGCGAGCGCGGGCACGCCGACAAGATGGTGTTGTCCCACGACGCCAACTGCTACTTCGACGCGCTGCCCGAGGATTTGGTGCCGCAGATGGCGCCGAACTGGCACTACCTGCACATCCACAACGACGTCATCCCCGCCCTCAAGCAGCGTGGTGTCACCGACGAGCAACTGCACACAATGCTTGTCGAGAACCCGCGCCGGATCTTCGAGCGGCAGGGCGCCTACTCGTGACGGCGCCGGTCCCGCCGATCGGCACCCAGATCTCCGCGCTGGCGGCACTCGCGCCCGACGAGCCGGCGGTCACGTGCGACGGTCACACGCTGACCCGCGGCGAGCTCGACCGCTCGACGAACCGGTTGGCCCGCGCCTACGCCGAACGCGGTGTGGGCGTCGGCGACTACGTGACGATGGTGTTGCCCAACTCGATCGAGTGGATCCAGGCGGCGGTGGCGTGCTGGAAGCTGGGCGCGGTGCCGCAGCCGCTGTCGGCTCGGCTGCCCGACGCGGAGCTCGCCGCGCTGTTGGAGCTGCGGCCCCCCAAGCTGCTCGTCGGCCGGTCACATCCCGAGATCACTAGTGTGCCAATAGGATTCGAGCCCGACCCGTCGCTGCCCGAGGAGCCGCTGCCCGAAGCGGTATCGCCGGTGTGGAAGGCGATGGGCTCAGGCGGCAGCACCGGCCGGCCGAAACTCATCGAGTCCGGTGGTGACAGCCGGATACCGGCGGCGATCGGCTATCCATTGGGCGCCGAAGAGGGCGACATCACGCTTGTCCCAGTTCCGTTGTCGCACAACACCGGTTTCACCACCGCGACCATCGCGCTGCTGATGCGTCACCACCTGATCCTGATGAGCCGGTTCGAGCCAGCGACGTTCTTGCGCCTGATCAGCGATTACGGCGTCACTTTCCTGACGACGGTGCCGACCATCATGCAGCGGGCGCTGCCGGTGTACCACGACAATCCTGACGCGTTCGACCTGTCGTCGTTGCGACGGTTCTGGCATCTGGGCGCGCCGTGTCCGCCTGCGATCAAGCAGGCCTGGATCGACCTGCTCGGCCCGGAGAAGGTCTGGGAACTCTACGGCGGCACCGAATTGCAGGCGCTGACGTTCATCTCGGGTGACCAGTGGCTGGCGCATCGCGGCTCGGTCGGCATCGTCGTGGCCGGCGAGATGAAGGTGCTCGACGACGACGGCAACCCGTGCCCGCCGGGTGAGGTGGGCGAGATCTATATGCGCCCCAGCCCGGGCAGCGGTCCTACCTATCGCTACGTCGGCGCGACCGCGAAGTCGCGCGACGGCTGGGATTCACTCGGCGACCTGGGCTACTTCGACGCCGACGGGTTCCTCTACATCTCCGATCGCCGGGTCGACATGTTCACCGTCGGCGGCCGCAACGTGTATCCGGCCGAGATCGAGGCCGCGCTGTCGGAGCATCCGGATGTGCTGTCCTGCTTGGTCGTTGGCGTTCCCCACGAAGACCTGGGGCAGGTACCCTACGCGCTGGTCCAACCCCGCGGGGCGCTCGGCGAGCATGCGGTGCAGGAGTTTCTGCGCGACCGAGTCGCCGGCTACAAGGTGCCCACAACCGTCGAGTTCGTCGACACTCCACTGCGCGACGACGCCGGCAAGGCCCGCCGCTCGGCGGTCCGCGACGAGATCATGGCGCGATTGCGTCTTCTTGACGCGGGCTGACCTTCGCATCCGGGCGTGACTGGTGGCGAGTTTCCCAGCGCCGCAACGCTTCCCGGCATGGTGATTCGACCAACGCGTAGCTCACCGCGGAAATCGCGATCGTGAAGACCAGCGTCAGCACCAGCACCTCGGGCATGTGTCCGTGGAACGCGAACTGTCCGATCACCGGGAACACCATCGTCAGCGCGGCGAGATGCCAGATAAAGATTCCATAGGACCAGCGGCCCAGTGTCACCATCGGCGCGCTGCCCAGGAACCGGTGGCTGTCGTCGGGCCGGTCGAGCACCAGCGGCGCCACCAGCCCCGCGGCCACCAACGCGCCCATCGCGGTCTTCACGGTGAATTCCGCGTTACTGCTCGGCACCAGCCCGGCCGGGCCCGCCAACGGCGACGCCGCAACCAGGTAGGCCACCAGCACCACGGCGGCCATCAGCAGCCGGTTCCGAGCGAGTCGGTGCGGCCAACCGGACGGGCGGTAGATCCACTCGGCGAGCAGCATCCCGGCGGCGAACCACGAGAAGAACGCCGGCGGCCACGTCAACGGATTCAGGCCGGGCGAAGCATGAAACGGGATCCAGCCCCAAAACAGGCTCGCGGCGGCCACGGTCGCGATCGCCGGGATTCGGGCGCGCACCGGCAGCCGGGCGGCCAGCATCGCGAGGAGCGGCAACGCGAGATAAAACGTGACCTCGACCGACAGGCTCCACATCTGGGTGAGCCCGGCGGTCAGCGTCAGCGGGACGTAGACCTGGGTGAGCGATAGATTCGCCAGCCACACCGTCAGGTTCGGGTGGTTGCCGTCCGGCAGCAGCGTCAAAATCACCACGACCGCAACCAGGTATGCGGGCATGATGCGGACCACCCGCGACCGCAGATAGCGTCCGGTGGCAGGGCGCGGCGCCAGACCGCGCGCCGCGGCGGCGTGGCTACGCCACAACAGGAATCCGGACAGCGCAAAGAACACCGCGACCGCCAGATCGAAGCGGCCGAACAGCCGACCGTCGACGCCGCTGGAATGCCCGGTATCGAACGCGACGTGGGTGATGACGACGCCGATCGCGGCGCACGCCCGCATGCCTTCGACGGCGGGCAGGAACTTGCGGGTGCCGCCCACGTCTTCGTCAGTCATAGCGACAGTCTGCCCGGCACCCGATTTGCCCGCGGCTTTCCATATAAGGGCACGTCAATCAAGACCTTAAATAATGCTGTTAGGGTCGAACGAGTTTTGCTTCGCCGCAGCGCGGTAGGCGGGTGTAACCCCAGGTCGTCAGGGGTACAGGGACCGGACGAGACCAGAAGGAGGGTCACGCCAACGTGAACCGAGCAGTCATGTTGCGGATGGCCGCGTGCGGGATCATGGGACTCGGAGCCGCGTTGTTGATCGCCGCGCTGCTGTTGTGGACCTACACCGGCAGCAGGATCACCAAGATTCCGCTCGACGTAGATGCGTCGCTGATCGCCGAAGGCAACGGGACGGTCGTCGACCCCGCTTCCCTGTACAGCCCGAAGCTGGTCGTGGACAAGAACGTCCCGGTGGTGTCCCAGCAGCAGATCGACGTGGAATCCCCCGCCAACGCCGACGTGGTCACGTTCCAGGTCGGTAGCTCGGTGCGGCGCAGCGACAAGCAGAAGGATTCCGGTCTGCTGCTCGCCCTGGTCGACACGGTCACGCTCAACCGCAAGACGGCGTCGGCGGTGTCCGACGACACCCATCCCGGTGGCGCGGTCCAGAAGCCGCGCGGATTCAAGGACGAAAGCCCGGCGACCAACATCGCGCTGCCGCACGAGGGGTTGTCCTACCGTTTCCCGTTCCACACCGAGAAGCGGTCCTACCCGTACTTCGACCCGATTGCGCAGAAGGCGTTCGAGGCCAACTACACCGGCGAAGAAGACGTCAACGGTCTGACCGCATACAAGTTCGTCCAAGACGTGGGCTACGACGCCGACGGCAAGCTCGCCGAGCCGGTCAGGTACCCGTCGTTGTATGCCGACGACGCAGACAGCAAGGTCACCAACTCCGCGGAGATGTGGGGCCTGCCGGGCGATCCGGACGAGAAGATCACCATGACCCGCTACTACGCCGCGCAGAAGACGTTCTGGGTGGACCCGGAGTCGGGGACGATCGTCAAGAAGCAGGAGCGCGCCAACCACTATTACGCGCGTGACGCGTTGAAGCCCGAGGTGACGCTGGCCGACTACAAGGTCACCTCCACCGAAGAGACGGTCGAGTCGCAGGTCAACGCCGCGCGCAACGAGCGCGATCGGTTGGCGCTGTGGTCGAGGGTGCTGCCGATCACGTTCACCGCCGCGGGAGTTATCGCCTTGATCGGCGGGCTGCTGCTCGGCTCGTTCAGCCTGCGGACCGAGACCGCGTTGAACGAATCGGACGCGGAAGGCGACGACCACGGGTTCTTCGGGCGCGGCGAGCCACCGCCGGCGCGAGTGCCCGGCGCCGAAGCCGAGACCGAGAAGATCCCGACGCCGCCCAAGGACGTGAAGCGAGACGGCCCGTCGAGTTCGGGAGGTCCTTCGCCGTCTGGGTCGCCCGATCTTCCCTAGCTAGCCCCGAGCGTGCGCTGGTCTCGTCCGGGGTATGCGCTGGCGTTGGCGCTGCTGGTGGTGGCGCCGCTGCTGAGCCCCGGCTATCTGCTGCTGCGCGACGCGGTGTCCACGCCAAGGTCGTATCTCACCGATAGCGCCCTCGGGCTGGTCTCGGCTCCGCGCGCGACGCCGCAGGATTTCGCGGTCGCGCTGGCCTCCGGCGTGGTCGACGGCGGCGTCGTGGTGAAGGCGCTACTTGTCTTGGGTCTGTTTGTGGCCGGCTGGGGTGCCGCCCGCCTGGCGGCGCTGCTGGTACCGGAATCCGGTGCGGGAGGCGAATTCGCGGCGATCACGTTGGCGATCTGGAATCCCTATGTCGGCGAGCGACTGCTGCAGGGACATTGGAGTCTGCTGCTCGGATACGGGTGCCTGCCCTGGGCGGCGACGACCGTAGTGTCGTTGCGGACGAGCGAAACGCTTTCGCGAACAGGCATTTTCAGGTTGGCATTCTGGATCGCGCTGGCCGGCTTGACCCCGACCGGGTTGATTCTGGCCGCCGTCGTCGCCTTGACGTGTGTCGCGGTGCCGGGTACCGGCATGTCACGTCGCCGTTGTGCCGCAATCACATTGGGCACCGCCGCGGTGGGCGCGCTACCGTGGCTGACGGCGTCGGCCCTGGGCCTGTCGGCGTCGGATATGTGGGCGCACACGCCGGGGATCGCCGCGTTCGCGGCCCGCGCCGAGCCGGGCCTCGGCACGCTGGGCAGCCTGGCCAGCCTGGGCGGGATCTGGAACGGTGACGCGGTACCAGCCTCGCGTGCAACGTATTTCGCCCTGGTATCCGCTTTTGTCATGCTCGCGATGGTGGCCGCCGGTTGCGTCGCGCTTGCCCGGTGTCGCGCGGTGCGGCCGTTGCTGGTGCTGGCAGCAGTGTCGGTGCTGATTCCCGCTGCGCTGGCCACCGGCCCGGGTTTGGCCGTCCTGCACGCGGCGGTCGAGGCCGCGCCCGGACTGGGGGTGCTGCGCGACGGGCAGAAGTGGGTCGCATTGGCGATGCCCGGCTACGCATTGGCCGGTGCCGGCGCGGTGCTGACGTTACGACGCTGGCTGCGACCGTTTTCGGCAGCCCTGCTGTGCTGCCTCGCTCTGGTTCTGTCGTTGCCGGACTTGGCTTGGGGCGCAGGGGGAAAGGTCGCGTCGGTGCACTACCCGGGCGACTGGTCGGCGGTCGCGGCGGTGATCAACCGCGAGCCCGCCGAGGTCGCGGTGTTGCCGGCCGACACCATGCGGCGGTTCACCTGGTCCGGGCCGGCGCCGGTGCTGGATCCGCTGCCGCGCTGGCTACGCGCCGACGTGTTGATGACGGGCGACCTGACGATCTCCGGGACGACGGTGCTGGGAGAGGGCGACCGAGCCCGTGACGTACAGCGACTGCTGCTGGCCGGTGCCGACCCCGATCAGATACGTGCGGCCGGTGTGGGCTGGTTGGTGGTCGAGATGGGTACGCCCGGCGACATGAGCACGGCCGCAGAGACTTTGGATCGACTGCCCGTTGCGTATCGCGGGCGAGACCTGATGCTGTATCAGGTCGGCGGGAACACCGGAGGCGCATCGGCGGGTCGGCGAGCGGTGGTGATCGTCGCGCATCTGGCGTGGCTGGCGATGCTGCTCGGCGGAGCGG
This sequence comes from Mycobacterium sp. 1245111.1, assembly GCF_001673405.1. Lineage (GTDB taxonomy): Bacteria > Actinomycetota > Actinomycetes > Mycobacteriales > Mycobacteriaceae > Mycobacterium. The sequence goes on from NZ_LZLV01000155.1 coordinate 89,946, forward strand.
CGGGGTCGGCGGTCGGTGTCAGGCCGCGATCGCCGGTGGTGTGACCCCGCGACACCTTTTGGTTTATTGGGGCTGACGGCGCGGATTGCCGTAGTAGATTCGCGCATCATGGTCACCCCGGTGTCGATCAGAGTGGAACAGTCGTCGGCGGCGAGCGCGGCCTCCGTCTACGACGCCTTGATGGACCTCGACCGTTGGCCGGATTTCATGCCGGGGATTTCCGCCGCGTCGTGGGAGGTGCGGGGAGCGCCCGACACAGGTGTCGGCGGCGTGCGAAAGATGCGCATCGGGATCGGCGTGACCCGCGACCGGATCGTGGACGGCACTTGGCCCCACCATCATGCTTACGTCGCAACTTTTCCCTGGTATCAGCGCGTGCTCCTTAAGGACTATCACGGCGATATCCGCATCGACGACCGACCGGAAGGGTCGCTGATCGTATGGACAGCGTCGTGCACTCCCCGAGTCCCGGGTATCAGGAATCTGCAGCAGACGCTGCAACGAAGTTACGCGCGGCTCGCGGCAGCACTGGCGCAAGAGGCCAGTCGCTAGACCACGCCGCTGACGCGAACACCGGCGGCGACTGACTTCAGTACCGAACGCATCGCGTCCGCGCTTGTCCGCCACGAGAATTCGGTGCTGCGGACCTGCGCCTTAGCACCGAGCTCGTCGCGCAACACCGGGTCGGCCAGCAATTGCTCGAGCCGGTCCACCAGGTCGGCGTGATCGTCGACCAGCACGCCGGTCACCCCGTCGATGATCGAGTCGGCCAGCCCGCCCGACGACCGGTAGCCGACGGTGGGCACCGCGTGCTGAGCCGCCTCGATGACCGCCAGGCCCCAGCCTTCTTTCCGGGACGGCAGCACGTGCACCCAAGCCTGTTGCAGCACAAGGTGTTTGGCCGCATCTTCGATATGTCCGTGAAATGTCACCGCGTCCCGGATACCTAAGCGCTCAGCGTGATCGGTCAGCCGCTCGGACCACCAACCGCCCCCGACGACGTCGAGATGCAGACCGGGCACGGATGTCCGCAGCTGTGCCACCGCGTCCAACGCGTCCTCAATCTGCTTGTGCGGCACCAGCCGTGACAACACCACCACCCGCGGAGTCACCGAGCGCGGGCCGGTCAATGACGGCGCCGGAGCCTCGTCGAGCCCGTTGCGCACCACGGCAATTCGCTCGTGTTCGACTCCGAGGCCGACCAGGTCGCGAGCCGACGGCAGTGACACCGTTACGTACTGATTGCGACGGTTAAGTTTCGGCGACAGCCATGATTCGACGAACCAGCCGACCCGGCTGAGGAACCAGCCGGCGACCGGCCACTGCTCGCGGTGGCAGTGGTGCACCAATAGCGCGACGCGCTGACCGTAGATCAGCCGGGCCAGAAACGGCAGGCCGTTCTGGGTATCGACGACGACGTCGGGTCGTACCCGCCGCAACGGTCCGAGGCCGAGCCTGGCCGCGGCCATCGCCAGCATCGCCCAGATGTAGACCGAGTACCGGCCGCCGACCCGATCGATGTGCACGCCATCGACGACCTCTCGTCGCGCCGATCCGGGATACCGCGCGGTGCGCAGCGTGACGTCCACGCCGGAGGCGGCCAGCTGCGCGCCGATGCGCTGCAGATAGGTTTCGCTGCCGCCGCCCTGCGGGTGGCCGGTATCGCGCCAGCACAGCAACAGGACCGAACGCAGACCAGACATCAAACGCCAGACTAACCGGCGTCTAACCGTAGGGTTGGCCGGTGGCCGTGACCGAGGTGTTTGCGCGGCGGGCGACCCTGCGCCGCTCGGTGCGGCTGCTGGCCAGTTTTCGCTACGAGCAGGCCGACCCGCCGCGGTTCTACGGCCCGCTGGCCGCCGACACCGTCGACCTGGTCGGTGACCTCTGGCAGGGCATCCATGGCGAACGGCCGGTCGGGCAACGGGTGCTCGACGTCGGCGGCGGACCCGGATACTTCGCGGGAGCATTCGCCGACGCCGGGCTGCGCTATATCGGCGTCGAGCCGGACCCGAACGAAATGCACGCTGCGGGACCGGTTTTGGCGCGGGACTCCGGGACGTTCGTCCGGGCGTCGGGCATGGCCCTGCCGTTCGCCGACAACAGCGTGGACATCTGCCTGTCGTCGAATGTCGCCGAGCACGTGCCGCGGCCATGGGAACTCGGTGGCGAGATGCTGCGCGTCACCAGGCCCGGCGGCCTGGTGGTGCTGTCCTACACGGTGTGGCTCGGCCCGTTCGGCGGCCACGAGATGGGCCTGACCCACTACCTCGGCGGGGTCCGGGCCGCGGCGCGGTATGCCCGTAAACACGGCCATCCGGCCAAAAACAACTACGGGTCGTCGTTGTTCGCGGTGTCGGCGGCGGACGGGCTGGACTGGGCCGCGAGTACGGGCGCCTTGATCGCCGCGTTTCCGCGCTACCACCCGAAATGGGCTTGGTGGCTGACGGCCGTGCCGGTGGTGCGTGAGTTCCTGGTGAGCAATCTCGTGCTGGTGCTTCGGCCGCAATAATGAAACGTGTTCTCGTTTCGCCGTCGCTTGGGTAGGGTGGCCAGCATGCCCGCCGGCGACGATGCAGAGCGGAGCGATGAGGAGGAGCGGCGGTAAATGACTGACGTCACAACGAAGCAAGCTACAACGGAGTACGACAAGCTTTTCATCGGCGGCAAGTGGACCGAGCCGTCCACGTCGGATGTCATCGAGGTGCACTGCCCCGCGACCGGCGAGTACGTCGGCAAGGTGCCGCTGGCAGCTGCCGCCGACGTTGACGCCGCGGTCGCCGCGGCCCGCGATGCCTTCGACCACGGCCCGTGGCCCTCGACGCCGCCGAAGGAGCGGGCGGCGGTCATCGCCGGCGCTCTCAAGCTGATGGAGGAGCGCAAAGACCACTTCGTCAAACTGCTCAGCGACGAAACCGGCCAGCCGCCGACGTCCGTCGAGACCATGCAGTGGATGAGCGGCATCGGGTGCTTGAACTTCTTCGCCGGGCCCGCCGTCGATCAGGTCAAGTGGCAGGAAGTCCGTCACGGCGGCTACGGGCAGACCATCGTCTACCGTGAACCACTCGGTGTGGTGGGCGCGATCGTGGCGTGGAACGTCCCGCTGTTCCTGGCGATCAACAAGCTGGGCCCGGCGCTGCTGGCCGGCTGCACGGTGGTGCTCAAGCCGGCCGCCGAAACTCCTTTGAGCGCAAACGCTTTGGCGGAGGTGTTCGCCGAGGCCGGCCTGCCCGAGGGTGTGCTGTCGATCGTTCCGGGCGGCGTCGAGACCGGGCAGGCGCTGACGTCCAACCCCGACATCGACGTCTTCTCGTTCACCGGCAGCTCGGGCGTCGGCAAGGAAATCGGCAAGCGCGCCGCCGAGATGCTCAAGCCGTGCACGCTGGAGCTCGGCGGAAAGTCGGCGGCCATCCTGCTCGAGGACGTCGACCTGGCCGCTTCGATCCCGATGCTGGTGTTCTCCGGAGTCATGAACAGCGGTCAGGCCTGCGTGGCGCAGACCCGCATCCTGGCGCCGCGTTCGCGCTACGACGAAATCGTGGAAGCGGTAGGCAATTTCGCGGCCTCGCTGCCGGTCGGTCCACCGTCGGATCCGGGCGCGCAGATCGGCTCGCTGATCTCGGAGAAGCAGCGGGACCGCGTCGAGAGCTACATCGCCAAGGGCGTCGAAGAGGGCGCGCGACTGGTGACCGGCGGTGGGCGGCCCGAAGGACTGGACAACGGTTTCTATGTCCAGCCGACCGTGTTCGCCGACGTCGACAACAAGATGACGATCGCGCAGGAGGAAATCTTCGGCCCGGTGCTGAGCATCATTCCTTATGACACCGAAGAGGACGCGATCAAGATCGCCAACGACTCGGCGTACGGGTTGGCGGGCAGCGTGTGGACCACCGATGTGCCGCGCGGCATCAAGGTCGCCGAGCAGATCCGCACCGGCACCTACGCGATCAACTGGTACGCGTTCGACCCCTGCTGTCCGTTCGGCGGGTACAAGAACTCGGGCATCGGTCGCGAGAACGGTCCCGAGGGTGTCGAGCACTACACGCAGCAGAAGAGCGTGCTGATGCCGATGGGCTACACCACCGACTAAGCGCCGTCACGCTCGCGCCGTCAGCCCTCGACCGCGAACAAGCCCCACTCGCCCGCTACACCCTTGAGGCGGTGCTCGCCGCGGGCGCTGAAGTTGAGGCCCGACCCGGCGACCAGATCCACGACGATGCGCGAGACGAGCACCTCGCCCGCCCTGGCCGCGGCTGCTACACGTGCGGCGATGTGGACGGCGACGCCGCTGATGTCGTCGTCGCGCAACTCGACCTCGCCCGTGTGCACGCCCGCCCGCACCTCGAGGCCGAGGCTCCGCAGCACGTCGCGGATCGCCATCGCACACCGGATCGCGCGGGCGGGTCCGTCGAACCGGGCGAGGAAGCCATCGCCCGTCGTGTTGACCTCACGGCCGTGGAAGCGCTCGAGCTGGCGCCGGACCTGGGCGTCGTGCCTGCCGAGCAGCTCCTTCCAGCGCTGGTCGCCAAGCTCGACCGCTCGCTTCGTGGAATCGACGATGTCGGTAAACAGCACGGTGGCCAGGACGCGCTCGACCGCAGGCAGCGGCCGGACGCCGGTGAGGAACTCTTCGATCTCATCGAGCACGGAGTCGGCGTCGCCCGTAAAGAACAGGTGGTCGGTGCCGTCGAGCTCGACGAACTTGGCCCCGGGAATGTGGTCGGCGAGGTAGCGGCCCATCTCGAGCCTCAACATCAGGTCGTCCCGCCGGTGGAGAACGAGCGTCGGCACCTGAATCGCGGGCAGCACGTCGCGTATGTCCAACTGCGGATAGAGCGCGAAGATATTGCGGACCATGCCCGGGCTGGCGGCAACCCGCTGCAGCCGCGCCCACCACCGCCGCAGATCGGCGTCGCCCCGCCGGCTCGGAGCCCATCCGCCGAGTCCGACGCCCTCCCCCCAGCCTTTGGCGCTCAACTCGACCAACGCCGATAGCTGCTCCTCGGTGACGCCTAGCGGGTAGTCGGGCGCTCGGAGCAGGCGGGAGAACGTGCTGTACAGGACGAGCGCATTCACTCGGTCGGGATGGCTGGCCGTCATCAGCATCGCCATCGTGCCGCCCTCGGAAATGCCCAAGAGGTCGGCGCGTTCACATCCGGCAGCGTCCATGACGGCGCGCAGGTCGTCGACGGACTGTTCCAACGTCGGCGCGTGCATCACCGGATCCGAGAGGCCTGTGCCCCGCTTGTCAAAGGTGACGACACGGCGGAACGACGCGAGCCGCGAGTAGAAGTGCGCGACCGACGGCTCCTCCCACATGATGTCGAGGTGTGAGATAAAGCCAGGCGCGACGACGAGGTGGGGCCCCTCGCCGATCACCGAGAACGCGATGTTTAGGCCGCCACTCTTTGCATAGTGGACGTCGGGTGTCCTGGCCCCGAGGTTCATGGTCGAACCTTACGCCCGTGTGGGCCACGCGAAGGCTAGCCAGAAATCTCGGTCAGCCGCGCGAGGTGTCGATCGAGGTTGGCGTGGAAGTGCCCGATGGCACTTTCGTGCCGTCCGAACTCCACGAAGGCATTCGCCCCGGAGCGCAACCCGCGCTGCACACCCATCGACATTTCGTTGTCCTCCAACGCACCCTGCTGGAGCAGGGTGGGAGCAGTTATGGCGGGGCTCAACGCAGCATCCGCAACCTCGGGTGTGGCGACGGTATAGCTGGTGAACATCGAGTGGTCGACATCAATTGGGTCCACGACAACCACGATCACCTGATCCGGAAACGTCGCGATCATCACGTTCGGGAACAGCTGATAGACGAACGTCATCCGCTCCTTGGTAGTCCACGCCGACTCCGGACGGTCACGAAGCCTTTCAATGTTGCGGTATGGGAAGGTGATTCGACTGTTCGACCCGAATGTCTCCACGATGTTGAGGTCGTCGTACTGGAGCGGGAAGAACGTCTCACGGTGCGTCGATCGAATGTGATAGCCCTCCAGGAATTGCTCGATGAGTACCTTCCAATTGATCTGCAGCACAACGGAGTTCTGTTCCACCAGCCGCTTGGCCGGCAGCAGCTTGTCGCGCCACAGGCTCCCGTCGCTCAGTCCTGCCATCGCTTCGTCAGCGCAGTCTCGGTCTAATGCGCCGATGACAATGAGTCCATCAACCTCACGGCTGATGACTTCGACGAGACCCCGGGTCGAGGTGTTCAAATCCGGAAAGGCATCCGCATGCGGAACATGCGAAAGTGAGCCGTCGAGACGATAAGTCCAGCCGTGGTACCGGCAGACCAGTGCACGAGAGCATCCGCTCCCCTCAACCAGCGCCATCCCGCGATGACGGCAGCCATTGCGGAATACCCGCGCCCGGCCATCGCTGCCGCGAACCGCGAACAGCGGCGTACCGAAGCAAGCTCGTTCGACATGGTCGCCTGAATTCGGGATCGCCGCCGACGGAATGAACACGCTGGGCAGTGAGCGCAGCACACGCATTTCATCCACGAATCGCCTTGGGTCGAGGTAGTTTTCGACCGGTTCGCGCCAAGCCTCACCTTCGTCGGTCGTCCCCGCATCAATATGACTGAGTATGCGGCGCACAATCTCTACATCGTCGGCGATCAGCGGCCTTGTTAAAGGACTCACGGCCGTGATGCTATGTCAAAAATGAAGTGACGTCAATTTATTTTTTGGTAGGATCCTCTCCGTGGTCACGACCGCTGAACCGAGGACTCAAAAGGGACGCGCGACCCGCGAACGGCTCCTGACATGTGCCCGCGACGTCGCAATCGCCAACGATGGTCACATCGAGATCGCGTGGGTCGCGCAGGCCGCAGGTGTCGTGCCCAGCCTGGTCAACCGGTACTTCGGGACACGGGCGGGACTCGTGAGCGCGCTGCTGGACGATTTCTACCACCGCCTACACATCGAGGTTCTTGACCTCGATCTCGACGATCTGGGCACCTGGGCGCAGCACGAACGCAGCCGTCTCGAGAGGGGCGTGCACTTCCATTACACCGATCCGATGGCCGTCATCATCTACACCCGGCTATCGCGCGAGCCCGAGGTCGCGCTTACTGAGAACAGGCACGTCGACAGCGTCGTCAAACACGCCGCGGCCAGCATCCGTCGCGGCCAGAAGCGCTGCGAACTACCGTCATCCATCGACCCCGAATTGGCCGGCGCGGCGATGTTCGGCGCGATGCAGCGGGTGATGGTCACCGCTCTCGGCCGCACACCGCGTCCGCGGCCCGATCGCATCATCGACGTCCTCTGGCGACAGGTCGCCGCCGCAGTCGACATCGACCCGCAAGCTCGGGCCTAGAACGCCTCTTCGCGAAGTTGCATGACCGCGAGGTCGACGTTGGCGGCGATGCCGCGTTCGGCAGTCAGCCGCGGCAGCATGTTCTTGACGAAAAAGTTTGCCGCAGCGACCTTTCCGCTGTAGAAGGAGCGGTCGGCCGGGCTCGGGTCGCTATCGAGGGCTGTCAGCGCGATTTCGGCTTGCCCAAGGAGCAACCAGCCGATCAGCAGATCGCCGACGGCCATCAGGAAGGGCACCGACTCCAGCCCGACGCGGTAGAGCTCCGCGGCGTTCTGCTGGGAGTCGACCAGATACCCCGTCATGGTGGCGACCCAGCCCTGCATGTCGTCGACGGCGGTGGCCAGCCGCGAGCGGGCGTCGGCGAGTTCGGGTCGGGCATCGTCGCTGTCGATGAACGCTTCGATCTGCTTGACCACATGGGCCAGCGACGCGCCGTGGTCGCGGACGATCTTGCGGAAGAAGAAGTCCTGCGCCTGGATCGCGGTGGTGCCTTCGTACAACGAGTCGATCTTCGCGTCGCGAATGTATTGCTCGATCGGGTAGTCCTGCAGGAAGCCGGACCCGCCGAAGGTCTGCAGCGACTCGGTCAGGGTTTGGTAAGCCCTTTCGGAGCCAACACCTTTCACGATCGGCAGGAGCAGATCGTTGACCCGCTCCGCCAGATCGGCGTCGGCGCCGGAGACTATCGCCGCGACCGACGGGTCCTGATGCGCCGCGGTATAGAGGTAGAGCGCGCGCAGTCCTTCGGCGTAGGCCTTCTGGGTCAGCAGGGCGCGGCGGACGTCGGGATGGTGAATGATCGTCACACGCGGCGCCGTTTTGTCGGTCATCTGGGTCAGGTCGGCGCCCTGGATCCGGGTCTTGGCGTAGTCCAGGGCGTTCAGGTAGCCGGTTGACAATGTGGCAATAGCCTTGGTGCCGACCATCATTCGGGCATACTCGATGATCTTGAACATCTGCGCGATCCCGCGGTGGGTGTCGCCGACCAGCCAGCCGACCGCTGGGACGCCGTGCTGGCCAAAAGTCAATTCGCAAGTGGCCGAGACTTTTAGACCCATCTTGTGCTCGACGTTGGTGACGAAGGCGCCGTTGCGCTCACCTGGCTCGCCGGTCTCCGGGTCGAGCAGGAACTTGGGCACCAGAAACAGGCTCAGGCCCTTGGTGCCGGGCGCGGCGCCCTCAGGACGAGCCAGCACCATGTGCAGGATGTTCTCGAAGACGTCGTCGCTGTCGCCGCTGGTGATGAACCGCTTGACGCCGTCGATGTGCCAGGTGCCGTCGCCCTGGTCGACCGCCTTGGTCCGGCCGGCGCCGACGTCGGATCCGGCATCGGGTTCGGTGAGCACCATCGTCGCGCCCCAGTTGCGGTCGATGGCCATCGACGCCCAATGCCGTTGCTGCTCATTGCCAATCCCGTAAAGGATGTTGGCCAGAATCGGGCCGGCCATGTACATGAAAACTGCGGGGTTGGCGCCGAGGACCAACTCGTTGATCGCCCATTGCACCATCGAGGGCGCGGGTACGCCCCCGACGTTCTCGTCGAGTCCGACCCGGAACCACTCGCCTTCCCACCACGCCCGCAGCGACTTCTTGAACGGCTCGGGCAGCGTGACGACGTGGGTGTCGGGGTCGAATGTCGGCGGATGGCGGTCGCTCTCGGCGAATGACTCGGCCACCGGACCCTCGGCCAACCGCGCAGCCTCGGAAAGCATCTGCCGTACCGAGTCGCCATCCAGGTCGCCGAACGCGTCGTCGGCGAGCACCTCGTCCAGCTTCAGCGACTCGAACAGGTTGAACTCGAGGTCGCGCACATTGCTCTTGTAGTGGCCCATCGCCGACGCCTTTCGATCGCCTGGGCCGAGCCTAACTCCGCCGCGCGAGTCGCGAACAGTGATGGCGCGCGTTGGCGGCGACGATGCGAGTCAGCAGTTTGGGATCGTTGACCCGCTCAGGCGGGTCGATGAGGTGGGCGACCCGGAGCAGGCGTTCGGCGACGGCGGCGTCTTTCGCCGCGGCGATCAGAGCGCCCTTGACGATGCGGCTGCGCAGTCGCGCCTGCATCGACCGCGTGCCGGCGGCGGCGGGCGCTCGCTCGTTTGCTTGGTTACGCGCCCACACCGGGCCGATGGTTCGTGCGCTGCCGGCGAAGAATCGCCGCGCCAACTCGTCCCGGCCGTCGTGCAGGCAATCACGCAACGTGATTGCCTGCAACGCCGCCATCGTCATGCCCTGGCCGTAGATCGGATTGAGGCTGCACTGCGCATCGCCCATCACCAGCAATCCGCCTGGAAAGCGCTCCATGCGGTCGTATCGCCGCCAGATCGACGTGGGGTTGCGAAACGTCGCGATCTCCCCAATGGGGCGCGCCGTGCGCAGTCCCTCACCGATGCTTCCAGGCAAGACGTCGTCGGCCAAGGCCAGCATCTCGTCGAAATCGGCTGGTGCTCCGCCACTTTCAAGGGGGCGACCGACGGCAAGCATCCATGTGTCGTGCTCGCAGGCCGACAGAAGCACCGAAGGATGGCGCGCTCCCCGGTTCGCCATGACCAGGCGCTGGCCGATCGCATCGTCGGCGACGGCGAAGCGCTGACTGGAGTATCCCACCGCAGTCGGGGCACGCTGCTCCGTCGGTCGCCCGTAGCCGAGGCGCTCCACGAATGCCGGCGTCCGGGCCGCCCTGCCTGTCGCATCGACGACAAGATCGGCATCCAGCACGGTCGTTAACTCGTTGTCGCGGTTGACGATGTGAACCCCGGTCACGGCCTCGGTTCCGGCACGAAGCTCAAGGAGGTCGTGGCGATCTAACACGGCCACATTGGGCAGGGTGGCCACCTGCCGGCGAACGTAGAACTCCATGAACGGCCGACTCGCGAGGCACAGGGTCAATGCGGCCGGGTCGGCGACCGTGCCTGAGCGCGCCAGCTCCCAGTGGCCCATCCGCGCGTAGATCTGCGAAAGATCTCCGTCGCGCAGAACCACCGCGCCGGCGTCGGCCATCTCGTCGAGCACGTCCGGCAACAACTCCGACAGCACCTGCACGCCACGGCCGAGCAGGGCGTGAAGATGGCGATCCTGGGGAACGCCTTTGCGATGGCCGGGGCGGTCAGGCAACGCGTCGCGTTCCACGATTGTCACCGAGGCGTAGAACTCCGAGAGAACCCGCGCCGCGAGCAGCCCCGCCATTCCCGCGCCCAGGACGACAGCGCTCTCTCCGACTCGGTAGGTCACATCCATAGCTAGGCACGGTATCCCGAAAAATAAGGAAATTAAGGGAACGTTATGGATTCGATAAGGCCTTCTGGCGCTAATTATGGTTAAAAACATAATCAGGCGGCTCTGAACCAAACGCTGCGGCTGCCCTGGCCGAGGGGGGCGACTTGGATTTTTCGATCTGAGCAGCGCCAGGGCCTACCAAGCAGTTGCTTGCTGGACGCAAGCCTTATATGCTTCAAGCCATAATCGTGTGTCGGTCAGCTTCGGCGCATGGCAGCAGCAGGAGAAGATCATGCTGATCGTCGAACTCAATGTGGCGGGCTACCGCCTCAGCGGTGAATGGGCCGGATTGCGCCGCAGCACCCTGCGGCCCGTGCGGTTCAACGCGCGGGGCATTCACTGGCGGATGCCCCAGCTTCGGCACACCCCAGCCGCCTGAAAAGGTCGTCTGCCATGTCGTTAGCGACTCACGCCCGCCGTAAGCGCGGCGATACCCGAACCAAGATGCTGATCAGCGCCGCCGAGGTGATGCGCGAACGCGGCGCCGCCGGCGTCACCATCGACGAGGTGCTGACCCGTAGCGGTGCGCCCCGCGGATCGGTCTACTACCACTTCCCGGACGGTCGCAATCAGATCCTCGCCGAGGCCCTGCAGTACGCGGGCGATGCGATCACCGCCGGTATCGACGACGCCGCCGGCCGGGGCGCCAAAGTCCTGCTGCGCCAGTTCGTCGACTTCTGGGAGCGCGAGCTGACCGAAAGCGATTTCCACGCCGGCTGCCCGGTAGTGGCCGCGGCCATCGGCTCATGCGATGAAGAGGTCCGCCTGTCCACGGAGGCCGCACGGATCTTCGCGCATTGGCGCAAAGCGCTCACGTGGGCATTCGTCGCCGACGGATTCGAGGAGTCAGACGCCGACTCGCTGGCCGTGATGTCGATCGCGACCCTGGAGGGTGCCGTCGTGTTATGCCGCTCCAGCCATAGCAGCGAACCGCTGCACAAGGCCTACGAGCAGCTCGAATTCCTGGTCAAGGCAAGGGAATTCGTTCGCCGTAACGGCGTTCCGGCGCGCTAGTCGCTGGCCGGTAGCGGCTTGGCTTCCTTCAGGCTCAGCGGCGTCTGGCCCACCGCCAGGGTCCCGGCGCCGGCCTTGGTCACCAGCACCTCGGCGCCGGCGTCGTCGACGTAACGCTTGCCCATGATCGCGCCGTCGGAGAAGGCCGGATCCAGCTCACCGGAACGCTCGGCGCCCAACTCAACCATCGGCGCCCCACCGCAGCGCAGATCGTCAAGGCTGTCGGCGCTGCGAACGACGATCACCTGGGTGTCGCAGACCTGACTGGCCAGACGGGTTCCGTTCTTGATCATGGTTTCGATCCTTGCGTTCGTTTACTGCTCGGCCGGAGCGGCGCGAAGCTCTTCGACGATTTCGCGGCGAAGCACTTTGCCCGTCGCGTTGGTGGGCAGCTCGTCGCGAAAGACTACCCGGTCAGGGGTCCGCGACCCCCGCAAACTCTTGCGGACATGCTCGCGCAATTCCTCGGCATCGGGGTCGGTTCCGGCGGCCGCCACCACCACCGCGACGATCGCCTGTCCCCACTGCGGATCCTCGACACCGACGACCGCGACGTCGCGCACGTGCGGGTGCTCGACGAGTACGTCCTCCAATTCCGCGGGCGCGATGTTCTCCCCGCCGCGGATGATCGTGTCGTCGCTGCGGCCGCCGATGAATAGGTAGCCACCCTCGTCGAGCATCGCGATGTCCTTGGTGGGGAACCACCCGTCAGCGTCGAGCACCGAGCCGATTCCGGTGTAGCGACCCGACACCTGCTCGCCGCGCACGAACAGCTCGCCCGTCTCCCCCGCCGGCAGCACCGCGCCGTCCTCGCCGCGGATCTGCACCTCGACGCTCGGCACCGGCTGGCCGACCGAACCCAGCCGCTTGACCACGGCCGGGTCCGAGGCGGCCTGCGCCTCGCGGTGATCCTCGGGTGTCAGCACGGCGATCGTCGAACTCGTCTCGGTCAGGCCGTAGGCGTTGACGAAGCCGACATGGGGCAACAGCTCAAGGGCCTTGCGGACCAGCGGCAGCGGCACCTTGGATCCGCCGTACGCGAGGTTGCGCAGCGACGGCAGCCGGTGTCCGGTGCCGTCCAGCGCGCCGACGATTCGGTCCAGCATGGTCGGCACCACGGTCGCGCTGGTGACCTGTTCGGCGTCGACCAGGCGCACCCACTCCTGCGCGTCGAAGACGGGCAGATAGACCATCCTGCGGCCGGCGTACAGGTTCGACAGCGCCGCGCTGACCCCGGCGATGTGATACGGCGGTACACAGATCAGCGCCGCATCGGTCGGCGCGGCGGAGCCGAATTCGACGGTGCCAGTGACGTAACTGGTCAGGTTGTTGTGAGTCAGCTCAACGGCTTTGGGCTGCGACGTGGTGCCCGAGGTGAACAACACGATGCCCACCGAGTCCGGGTCGGCGAATTCCACGGCCGGTTCGCCCTCGCGGGCCTGGGCGAGGAAATCGTCGGACAGCACGACCTGCTTGGCTAGCCCGTCGAGCCCCTGCGGCCCACCCAGCTCGTCGAGGTAGCGGCGGTCGATCACCACCATCGGATCGGGCAGCCGCGCGATCAACGCCTTGATCCCGTCGGCCGACAGCCGGTAGTTGATCGGCGTGAACGCCAGCCCGGCCCGAGCCGAGGCGAAGATCAGCAGCGGCAACATCGCCCCGCCGACACCGACATAGGCCACATGCGAGGCACCCGAGCCGGCGACGACGCCCGCGCCGCCGTCGGCGAGATCGCTGAGCTGCTGCGTCGTCAGCCGGACATCCCCCGAGACGACGGCCGTCCGCTCGGGATCGCTCGAGCTGGCCATCTCGAGCAGTAGCGAAATACTCACAGTCGCTCTTTCCGTGGGGTCCACACGTTACAAATCTCGCCCAGATTGTCATGCAAGCTTAGACGACGTGCCCGCCGCGTTACGAGCTCAGGTGCCGGTCCACTTCGCCGGCCGCTTCTCGGCGAACGCGGTCGCGCCTTCCTTGGCGTCGTTGGAGGTGAACACCGGCATCAGAATGCTGCTCTGCTTGGCGAACTTCTCGTCGGGGCTCCAGCCACGGGACTCGACGATGATCTGCTTGGTGGCGGCGACAGCCAGCGGGCCGTTGACCGTGATCCGCTCCGCCAGGTCGATCGCCGCGTCGAGCGCGCCGCCCGGTTCGGCGAGCACGTTGACCATGCCCAGCGCGTGCGCCCGCTCGGCGGTGAAGGGCTCGCCGGTCAGCGCCAGCTCCATCGCGATCGCGGGCGGGATGCGCTCGGGCAGCCGCAGCAGCCCGCCGCCGCCGGCCACCAGTCCGCGCTTGACCTCGGGGATGCCGAACGACGCGTCTTTCGACGCGACGATCAGGTCGGTGGCCAGTGCCAGCTCGGTGCCTCCGGCCAGTGCGTAGCCCTCGACGGCGGCGATCAGCGGCTTGACCGGCGGACGCTCGGTGAAGCCCATGCCGCGGCCTTCGACGACGGGAACCTCACCGCGGGCGAACGCCTTGAGGTCCATCCCCGCGCAGAACGAACCGCCGGCACCGGTCACGATGCCGACCGAGAGTCCGGGGTCGCCGTCGAGCTTGTCCATCGCGTCGGCCAAACCGTGCGCCACCGCGGAGTTGACCGCGTTCTTGGCCTTGGGCCGGTTGATGGTGATGATCAGGATCCGGTCCCGCTGCTCGACGAGGACTTCTGGTTCGGTGGCTTCTTCGGTGCTCACGGCGGTGTGACACTCCTTGTCCTGTTTGTAACGGGTGTTGCAGAGATGGTAGCGAGCCGTGGCTGCTCGACTAGCATCACTGCCAAATGGCTGCCACCGATATCGAACCCAGCGAGATGAACAAGTGGGACCCCGGCCTCACCGAACGGGTGATGGGCTGGATTCGTCCGCTGATCAAGGGCTACCACCGCGCCGAGATCCGCGGCCTGGAATCGTTCCCGCCGGGCGGCGCGCTGGTGGTGGCGAACCATTCCGGTGGGCTGTTCGCGATGGACGTGCCGGTGTTCGCCACCGGGTTCTACGAACAGTTCGGTTACGACCGTCCGGTATACACGCTGAGCCACGACGTCATCTTCACCGGGCCTACCGGCGATTTCTTCCGCAAAACCGGCTTCATCCGGGCCAATCACGAAAATGCCGACGAGGCACTGCGGTCCGGCGGCGTGGTGGTGGTCTTCCCGGGCGGTGACTACGACGTATACCGACCGACGTTGTCGGAGAACGTGATTGACTTCGACGGCCGTACCGGTTACGTGCGGGCCGCTCTTAACGCCGGCGTTCCGATCGTGCCCGCGGTGTCCATCGGCGGCCAGGAAAGCCAGCTGTATCTGTCCCGCGGGATGGGACTGGCCAAAGCGCTGCGGCTGGACAAGCTGATGCGGGTGAAGATCCTGCCGATCTCGGTGGGCTTCCCGTTCGGGCTGTCCGCGGTGCTGCCGGTGAACCTGCCGCTGCCGACCAAGATCGTGATGCAGGTGCTCGAACCTATCGATGTGACAGCCGAATTCGGCGAAGACCCCGACATCGACACGGTCGATTCGCACGTGCGGCGCGTCATGCAGAAGGCGCTCGACGGGTTGGCCAAAGAACGTCGCCTCCCGGTAATCGGGTAGCAATGGCGTCCGGGCTGCTGGGCAGCATGGTCCGCGCGGGGATCATCGCCCCGATGCGGCCCGACAAGTACCTGCGCATCGCCGCAGTGGCACGCCGCGAAGGCCTCTCTGTCACAAGCGGATTCGGGATGTCGGCGCAGCGTTGCCCGAACCGTCCCGCGCTGATCGACGAGATCGGCTCGCTGACCTACCGGCAACTCGACCAGCGCGCCGACGCGTTGACCGCCGCGTTGCAGCGGCTGCCCGACGGAACCCCGGAGGTGGTGGCGATCATGTGCCGCAACCACCGTGGCTTCGTCGAGGCGCTGATCGCCGCGAACCGGATCGGCGCCGACGTGTTGCTGCTCAACACCTCCTTCGCCGGTCCCGCGTTGGCTGACGTGGTCAACCGCGAAGGCGCCGATGTGGTGATCTACGACGAGGAGTTCGTCGAATCGGTGGACCGCGCGCTGGCCGACAAGCCCGGCACCCTGCGCATCGTCGCGTGGACAGACAACCCGGAGCAGTGCGAAGTCACCGTCGAGGAGCTGATCGGCGCTCACCTCGGAGAGCGGCCGGTCAAGAAGGATCGCAAGGGCAAGATGATCCTGCTGACCTCCGGCACCACCGGTAATCCCAAGGGCGCCAAGCATTCCGGCGGTGGAACGACCGAGCTCAAGGCAATCCTCGACCGGGTGCCGTGGCACACCGAGGAGACGACGGTCGTGGTGGCGCCGATGTTTCACGCCTGGGGTTTCTCGCAGCTGATCTTCGCCGCGTCGCTGGGCTGCACGGTGGTTACTCGGCGCAAGTTCGACCCCGAAGCCACGTTGGACCTGATCGACCGTCACCAGGCCACCGGATTGTGTGTGGTGCCGGTGATGTTCGACCGGATCATGGACCTGCCTGACAACGTGCGGCGGCGCTACAGCGGTCGCTCGTTACGGTTCGCGACCGCCTCCGGTTCGCGGATGCGGCCCGACGTCGTCACGAAGTTCATGGACGAGTTCGGCAACATTCTCTACAACAACTACAACGCCACCGAAGCCGGCATGATCGCGTCCGCGACGCCGGAGGATTTGCGGGCCGCGCCCGATACTGCGGGAAAACCCATCCTGGGCACCGAGATTCGTATTCTCGACTCCGAGCACCGGGCGGTACCCACCGGTGAGGTGGGCCAGATCTTCGTCCGCAACTCCAACCGCTTCGAGGGCTACACCTCTGGCGGGAACAAGAACTTCCACGACGGTTTCATGGCGTCCGGCGACGTCGGCCGGCTCGATGACGCGGGTCGACTGTACGTGGTGGGCCGTGACGACGAGATGATCGTGTCCGGCGGCGAGAACATCTACCCGATCGAGGTCGAGAAGACGCTGACCGCGCACCCCGAGGTCAGCGACGCCACCGTGCTCGGCGTCGACGACGAACAGTACGGTCAGCGGCTGGCGGCGTTCGTGGTGCTGACACCGGGCGCGTCCGCCACCGCGGACGACCTCAAGCAACACGTCCGGGACAACCTGGCGAATTACAAAGTGCCGCGCGAGATTATCGTGCTCGACGAATTGCCGCGCGGCAGCACCGGCAAGATCTCGCGGCGTGACCTGCAGAGTCACATCGGCCCCAGCAGCACCTGAGTTGGGCGAGCGGCAGGAAGGAAAGCGGAGACTCAGGCCTGAGCCAGCGCCCCTTCGATCACCGTCAACTTCTCGGAAAGCCCTGCAGCTCGCCGGATTTCGACGAGCTCGTCCATCACTGCATCGGTCACCTCGTGCGGGTCGTCGACCGTCGCGCCGTCGGCAAGCACCGAAACGTTCAGCTGGTCAACGTAACTCCACACGGTGATGTTCAAGCCGCTGCCGACGGTCAACGGGCCCACTGAATAGATCTCGGTGACCAACGCTCCTCCGACCCGCCCGTGCTCCCGCGGACCCGGGACGTTGGAGATCGGCAGGTTCAGTACCTTGTTCTGGCCGTCTCGGCGGGCCAGCCACCGGAACAACGACTCCGAGGGCCCCGGCGGAAAATAGGCCGCCCATCGACTGACCAATTCCGGGCCGAGCAACTGGTGGCTCTCCTTGGCGTCGACCGCGTAGTCATGCGTAAGCCGGACCCGCTCGAGCGGATCGTCGACATCGGCCGGCAGCGCCACCATCATGCCGGTGAACAGGTTGCCCGACACCCGATCCGGTGAGAAGTCGAAGCTCACCGGCACCGACGCGAGCAGCGGATGGTCGGAGTTCCCGTCGTATTTCATCCGTAGTTTGCGCAGCGCGCCCGCCGACAACGCCAACACCATGTCGTTGATCGTGACGCCAAGCGCCCTGCCGGTCTCCTTGACGTCGCTGAGCGCCAGAGTCGCTGTGGCGAAACGACGTTCGGGAGTGAGCATATGGTTCATGAACGTGGGCGGCGGGGTGAACGGCATCGTCAGCTCCGGGGAGAGTTTGCGCGAGCTCTGGCGCACGCGGTTGATGCCCTTCGCCGTGTAACCGATGGTCGCCGGAATTCGTCCGAGATGGCGCATGTGATCCGCGACGGCGGAGCGCACCAGCTCTCCGGTCGACGGCGCCGGCTCGGGCGCATACCGCATCTTGTCGACCGGCGGCCCGGGCGCCAGGTCCATCCCGCGCGCCAACAGGTTCGCCGCGGCCACCCCGTCGGCGAGCGCGTGGTGGATCTTGCCGACCACCGCGATCCGGTTGTCGGCCAAGCCTTCGACGAAGTACATCTCCCACAGCGGGTGGTCGCGGTCCAGCGGCGTGCTGGCGATTTCCCCGATCGCCTCGTCCAGCTCACGACGACCGCCCGGCGCCGGCAGCCGCCACGGCCGCACGTGATACGTCAGGTCGACGTCACAGCTCTCCCGCCACATCGGGTGGTGCATCTTGAACGGCACTTCGATCAGCTGATAGCAGAACGGCTCCAGCTTGTAGAGCCGGCTGTGAATCACCCGCCGGAAGGCCTCGATGTCGAAGTCCCGACGATCGGCGTCCAACTCGATCACCGCGACTTTGAGCGTGTGCATATGCACGTTCGGCGTTTCGCTGTAAAGCAGTACCGCGTCCCACCCGCTCAGCCGCTTCATGCGTCGGACATTACAACTGCGCGGCGGCTAAATAACCTCTTTGGCCGCGATCATCCGGTTGCGGTAAACCTGGTCCAGGAACAGCCCGACCGCGGTCGAGGTCGCCCCGGTGCGCGCGCCGTCGGTCAGGTCGAAGCCGTGCCCGGCGCCGGGCAACTCGACGTAGCTGACGATCGACCGCGAGACCGACCGGAGCCGTTCCACGAAGCTGCGGGCCTGCGCGACAGGGATCACCGCGTCGCTGCTGCCGTGAATCACCAAGAACGGCGGGGCATCTGGATGTACCTGCGCGATCGGCGACGCGTTGCGGAACACCTCCGGGTGTCGATCGATGCGGCGCCGGACGACGACCCGCTCCAGAAAATCGACGAATCGGTCCCGCTCCACCGTCGAGCGGTCCTCCCAGTCGTAGCGGCCGTAGATTCCGACTACCGCGTCGACGGACGTGTCTGAGTCCGGTGGAAGCTCGGTCTGCATGTCGGGAACGTTGCCGGTCAACCCGGCCAGCGCGGCCAGGTGCCCGCCGGCCGAACAACCCGCTACCGCAATGAAATCGCGGTCACCGCCGAACTTGTCGACGTTGGCACGGGCCCAGGCGATCGCGGTCTTGACGTCGGTGATGTGCGCCGGCCACCGGTTGTGTGGGGAGACCCGATACTCCACCGACAGGCAGATCCAGCCCATCTCGGCCAATTGCGACATCAGCGCATAGCCCTGCAGCTGACGTCCGCCGTGCACCCAGGCGCCGCCGGGCACGAAGACCAGCACCGGCGCCGGCCGGACCGGCAGATCCTTGCGACGCCACACATCCAGCAGCTGCGACGGGAGCTTGCCGTAGCGCACCGACGTGCGGTGCAGGTAGCGGCGGTGCCGCAGCGCGCGCCAGACCGGCGGGGCCTTGTCGGGAGCCGGCCATTCGATGTCGAGATCCTTGCTCGGCACCACGTCACGCAGCGCGGCGGCCAACACCTCGTTCGTCAGCGCCCGCTCGGCCCGGCGCTGCGCGTCGGTGCGGGGCGCCTGCTTCGACTCGGCCAGGAAACGCGGCATCTGCCGGTAACCCCAGACGCCCATCGCGGTCAGGCCGCCGAGCGGTTCGAGGTGACGCCCGACGATGGGCAGCGACGCCATCGCATCACTCCAGGCCAGCATGTAGTCGCCGGGCTTGGCCCGGAGCAGCCACTTTGCACGCGACGTCATTGTCATCGGGGCAGCGTACCCCGCAGAGTCTCCGCCAAACGGCAAACGTAGTGACTAATTCGTGGTCGGGAAACTGCGGGGTCGCGCACGCCGTGGTCCAACTCTAGGCTCGACGGATCGAGCTGGACGACGACGCTGCCGAACTCGGGCCGTCTACCGTTCGTCGGCCTTTAGTGCCTAGCCGCCGACGATGAAAGTCGTTGTCCTTCAGTGCTTCTTGCCGTGAAATAACGCATCGGTGGACGCGGCGCCGAGGGCGGCCTTGGCGTGCTTGGCGGCGCGCTTCTCCTTCAACGACTTTCCAGACTTCTTACTCATTGTTTGGCGAGGAGATTTATCGGACATCACTGGACCCCTTTCTCATGGGGGCCTGATTGGTCCCGATCTCGAAATACTACCCCTGCCCAGCTCATAAGGGATTCTGCGCCAATGACCGACTCCACGTTACGCACCCCCAAGCCGATAAGCGGCGTAATGTCGTAGACATCGGGCCGCTCCGTTGCGAGCCAACATGCTCGATTGAAAAGGAAAAGCTCATGGCTTCACCGACGACGTCCAAATCGCCCTACGTCCTCCGTCTCGAGCTGGTAAGGGACACCATCGCGTCGCACAGCAAACTGCGCGGTAAGGAAGCCAGCGAACTGGCAGAACGTGTTCTGGACGCCCTGAACTCGATTCCCGAGAAGATTCGCTGAACTAGAGACGGTCCCGAATTCTAGTTGAGCACAAGGCTTTTCGATTCGTGTGCACTCTCATCACGTAATTCGTCAAACGACGCATCAGTGACGATGCGCCGCGACGCTTACATCAAGCACCACGACGGCACCCTCGACGTCCTGCGCGACGGCGAGAAACGGCCGCAGAGCTACGCTCCGGGTGAGTGGACCAACGTGCAGGGCGACGGAAAGCCCTTGAGGCGGGCTGGTTTTCGCGCTTGGTTCACGAGGTGAGAGACGGGGCTCATCGCTAGCGCGCCTACTCTCTCACTTGACGGTTGACGAGACCCGTGACGAACCGGGAATCGACCTCCTCACCTCCATCGCCGTAGTAGACGCGGTACTCCTCTGCTGGCGCCGTCTCCCCTTCCGGGCGCTCGTTGGCGACGCGCGTTGTGTTGTCAGCTGTTTGCGAGACTTTGATCCATTTGCCCGACCGCGGATCTTGGAGCATGTCGCCCTCGCGGATCTCCGATAGCGGCACCTGTTCTACAGCATGTTCTGAACTCATTGCCCTCCCGGATCGTCCTGGTCGTTCACCGGCGTCCTCCTTAGCGCGAAGATACGGCGATCACCTCGAGGATTCTCCGGTCTGCGCCATCGGTCAATCAAAGATTTTGCGGGCGGTCCCGGCCCGGGCGGTCAGCACGAGGCCCCAATGCGTGTAATGTCAAGAGTGCTGAAACCTTCAGCCGGTACGGAATGGGTCTGGCCGTTATGCCGCCAGAACCGATGAGTCTTCTCTCGCGCCGTACATTCTCAATCGCTCGATCGCGGTCAGGACAGCGTGTTGCCGAAATGACCGGTCGCGCAACGAAGGATGCGCCGATCGAACGCCGTCGCCATTACTACTGCCCGACCCGATGTACTGCCCGGCTCGGCCAGCAACGGGCGGCCGAGCCGAGTGCGCGTCGCTAAACAACCAAGCCCGACATACCAACGCGAAAGAAAGGCGGGCAGGCATGGCGATCACCGACGTTCCGGCCTTCGCCCATTTGACCGATGCCGACATCGACAACCTCGCCGTTGAACTGGACGCGATCCGGCTCGGCATCGAGGATTCCCTCGGCGCGCGCGACGCGCGCTACATCCGCCGCACCATCGCCATCCAACGGGCCCTCGAGGTTGCCGGCCGACTCGCGCTTGCCGCCAGCTCGAAACGTTCCGCGTGGTGGGCGGGAAGCGTGACGCTTGGCCTGGCCAAGATCATCGAGAACATGGAAATCGGCCACAACGTCATGCACGGCCAGTGGGACTGGATGAACGATCCCGAGATCCACTCCTCGACCTGGGAGTGGGACATGCCCGGGGTATCCAAGCACTGGCGCTACACCCATAACTTTCAGCACCATAAGTACACCAACATCCTCGGCATGGATGATGACGTCGGCTACAGCACCCTGCGGGTCACCCGTGACCAGCCCTGGAAGGGCTACACCCTGGGCAACGTGCTGTACAACACCATCCTTATGCTCGGGTTCGAGTGGGGAATTGGCCTGCAGCCCATCGAATTCGGCAACATCCTGCACGGCGGTTCGGACCGCGACGCCACTCTTCAGCAGATCCGCGAATTCTCAGCCAAAGCCGGAAGGCAGCTTGTCAAAGACTATGTCGCGTTCCCGGCGCTGACCTCACTGTCACCGGCGGCGACCTACAAATCGACACTGCTGGCTAACGCGGTGGCCAACATCATTCGTAACATCTGGGCCAATGCGGTGATCTTCTGCGGGCATTTCCCCGATGGTGCAGAGAAATTCACAAAGACCGACATGATCGGCGAATCGAAGGGCGAATGGTATCTGCGCCAGATGTTGGGCAGCGCCGATTTCGAGGGCGGGCCGGTGCTGCGGTTCATGAGCGGCAACTTGTGCTACCAGATCGAGCATCACCTGTTTTCCGATCTTCCGAGCAACCGGTTACACGAGATTTCGCTACGCGTGCGCGAGCTATGCGACAAGTACGACTTGCCGTACACCACAGGCCCTTTCCTGTCGCAGTACGGCAAGACGTGGCGCACTATCGCCAAACTATCGCTGCCAGACCGCTTCTTACGCGACACCGCTGACGACGCTGCGGAAACGCGTAGCGAGCGGATGTTCGCCGGACTTCGGCCCGGTTCCGGTGAGACCGACCTGGCGTCGGGGCGCCGCCGCGGCCTCAAGACGGCGATTGCGGCGGTGCGCCAGCGGCGTCGGAAAACTACTGATCGGTAACTTACGGTATCGTAGGTAACGGTGCGAGCACGCCAGAAGACCGTCAAGCGGAGGCCGATTCAGATGAACGAGATGCGTTATCTCGATCTTCACGGCGAACGGGTCGCCTATCGGGACGCTGGGACCGGCGACGCATTGCTGCTGATTCATGGCATGGCGGGAAGCTCGGCGACCTGGCGGGCGATCATCCCTGCATTGTCGAAGAAGTACCGGGTGGTGGCACCGGACCTGCTAGGGCATGGCGAATCGACCAAGCCGCGCGGGGATTATTCGTTGGGCGCGTTCGCGGCGTTGCTGCGTGATCTGCTCGACGAACTGGGCATCAGCCGGGCGACGGTGGTCGGTCAATCGCTAGGCGGCGGTGTAGCCATGCAGTTCACCTATCAACATCGCGACCGCTGCGAACGCCTCGCTCTCATCAGCAGCGGCGGCCTGGGCCCAGACCTGAATTGGATATTGCGGATACTGTCGGCCCCCGGAACGGAGCTGGTGCTGCCGGTGGTTGCGCCGCAGCCAGTATTGAACATCGGCAACAAACTGGGTTCGTGGCTCACAGCGGCCGGAATCCAGTCACCCCGCGCCGGCGAGATGTGGAGCGCATATTCGTCGTTAGCAGATCGGGAGACGCGGCAGGCGTTCCTACGGACGTTGCGCTCGGTAGTCGATTACCGCGGCCAGGCGGTCAGCGCGCTCGGCAAAATCCATGTCAGCCATGGCTTGCCGACTTTGTTGATCTGGGGCGAAGAGGACCGGATCATTCCCGTTGCCCATGGCCGCGCCGCTCACGAAGCCGTGCCCGGCAGTCGGCTGGAGGTGCTCGCCGGTGTCGGGCACTTCCCGCACGTCGAGTCACCCGCAGCGGTGGTCCACATCCTCGATGACTTCATCGCCACCACAGGGCGCGATGCCGATCTGACTGATCGAAAGGCCTGACGCGGAATCGGCCTCAGACGCTCGGCGCGGGTTCCGGGAGCAGACGCAGTGACGGGCCGACAGCGGTGGCCAATTGTCGATAGTTGCCATCGGTGTGGTCGTGGTACCAGGTTGTCTGCCCAGGCGCCGGCAGCCCGGCCGCTCGCAGTGTGGTCGACAGCGGGCGGTAAGACGGCGTCAGCGGTATCCGGTGAACGACATGCACGATGGCGGGACGCTGCCTGAGCGGGATGCTACTCAACGCGGCGGTCAGGCTGGCCGCGGTGAGGCTGCCGCCGCTGCCGAGCATCACAGCTGCGACCGCGACGTCGTGGGCGTCGGTAGCGACGGGATAGACCACGGCCAAGTCGATCACGGTGATGTCGCCCAGGGCGTCGCAAATCGGCTGGCAGAAAACCGGCCCGCGCATCGACTGGATCACGGTGTTCCTGTTATCGACAAACCAATAATCGCCGTCGCGGTCGCGGCGAAACAGGTGCTCTGTGGTGATCCAGGTGTCTCCCTGGGCAAAGACCCCGCGCATCGACACGCGCGCGGCGTCGAGTCCCGGGCGCGACTTCGCCAACAGCACGCCGATCTCGTCGTTCGCGCAGGGGCGCACGAAACCGTGCTCATCTTCGATGAACCGGCCCGTCGTGGCGTCGTATCCGGCGAGCCGAATCTCGGTGCTGCCCGGCAGCGGCCGGCCCTTGGCCCCGATCTTTGTCCCCGCCACGTTGGCTAGCACCGCATCTCCCTCGGTGGATGCATAGAATTCCAGCACTCGGGCTGAGGCGAATCGCTCGGTGACCCTGTGCCACAACCCGAATGGCATTCCGGCTCCGATGAACAGGCGGATCGGATGATGTTCTTGAAGCTCCGGCGCCGTGACTGTGCTGTAGCGAAGAGCCAATATTGGGACGCACTCAAGTTTTCCGCGTTAACGGCGGAGCCCGGGACATGGCGCCCGACGACGTTGCCATACTGGATCGATGCCGAGCACCGATTTCCATCCCGACCTCCGCACAATCGCCCGTTTCGCGCCCCGTTCACTCGTCGGTCCGAGATCGCTGAAACTGATCCGCAAGCTTTCGTCGGTGATCCAGCGCGGCGGGAGCGGCAAGGGCGATGTCGAGGCGCTCATCCTGCGTTCCGGTGTCGGGGTGCGGCTGCACCGTCCGGCGGGCGTCAGCCAGCCCGGTCCTGCGCTGCTCTGGATTCACGGCGGCGGCTACGTCATCGGCAACGCGCAGCAGGACGACGAACTGTGCCGCCGGTTCGCGCGCGAACTGGGCATCACCGTCGCGGCGGTGGACTACCGTTTGGCTCCCGAGCACCCCTACCCCGCGCCGCTGGAGGACTGCTATTCGGCGCTGACCTGGCTGGCCGCCCTGCCGGCGGTCGACCCGGCCCGGGTGGCGATCGGCGGGGCGAGTGCCGGCGGCGGGTTGGCCGCCGCCTTGGCGCTGCTGGCGCGCGACCGCGGCGAGATCAAGCCGAGCCTGCAACTGCTCGCCTACCCGATGCTCGACGACCGCAGCGGGTCGACGCCGGAGAAGCCGAACTACCGGTTGTGGAGCCCGAAGAGCAATCGCTTCGGCTGGGCGGCCTACCTCGGCAACGCCGACCCGAACGTCGCGGTTCCGGCGCGCCACGAGGATCTGAGCGGGCTGCCGCCGGCGTGGATCGGGGTCGGCACCAACGACCTGTTCCACGACGAGGACCTCGCCTACGCCGAGCGGCTCACGGCGGCCGGGGTGCCGTGCCACGTCGAGACGGTGTCGGGCGCGTTCCATGGCTTCGACCTCATCGTCCCGAAAGCCTCTGTGTCCAAAGCGTTTTTCGCCAGCCAGTGCGAGAGCCTGCGGTCGGCGCTGGCCGCGACGGCGTGACACCATTCGCCGTCAGCGACGAACAGCGGGCGCTGCGCGGCGCGGTCGCCGACCTGATGGCCCGCCACTCCGGCGAGGCTCAGGTACGTGCACAAATGGCCACCGACAAGGGTTTTGACCCCACGGTCTGGCGAGAGCTCGCGGCCATGGGTCTGACCGGCCTGCTAGTCGGCGAGGAGCACGGCGGCGCCGGGGCGGGTCCGGTCGAAATGGGCATCGCGATGGAAGAGATGGGTCGGGCGCTGCTGGTCAGCCCGTTCCTGTCGACGGCGGTGCTGGTGCCGAGCCTGCTGACCGAGACCGGTGACGCCGCGGAGTGCGCGGCTGTGCTGCCGCGCATCTCCGCGGGTGAACTGGTCGCGACGGCGGCCTTCGCCGAAGACGGCTCGGCCGTGGTGCCGTCGACGATCGCCACGTCGGCGGGCCGCATCGGTGATACCTGGCACGTCACCGGTTACAAGCATTTCGTGCTCGACGGGCTGTCGGCGCAGCGGATCTACGTGCTGGCCACGACCGATGCGGGCCCGGCCGTCTTCGCGGTCGATGCCGGCGCGGACGGCCTGTCGGTGACACCGCTGTCGACCGTCGATCCGACCCGCAAGCAGTGCAGGCTCCAATTCGTCGACACCCCAGCGATTTTGGTCGGCACGCCGGGCGCCGGCGTCGAATACTTCAACGCGGCACTGGACCGCACCGCGCTGGCCCTGGTGAGCGAGCAGGCCGGCGGCGCTCGGCGCGTGGTCGAGATGGCCACCGAGTACGCCAAGACCCGCTTCCAGTTCGGCCGCGCCATCGGTAGCTTTCAGGCCGTCAAGCACATGTGTGCGGACATGCTGTTGGAAGCCGAGTCCGCGGTGTCGGCGGCGCGGTTCGCCGCGCAGGCGTTTGCCTTGGGCACGCCGTCTCGCCTGGCGGATCTTGCTCTGGCACAGGCGTATTGCTCAGACGCCTTCGTCTTCGTCGCGGCGACCAGCATCCAGGTGCACGGCGGTATCGGGTTCACCTGGGAGCATCCTGCGCACTTGTATCTGCGGCGTGCCCGCAGCGATGCCCAGCTGCTAGGCAGCGCGTCGCTGCATCGGGAACGGTATATGCGGCGGATCGGAGCGTGATGAACGACGACGAACTTCGCGCCGAGGTCCGGAAGTGGTTGGCGGACAACTGGAATCCGCACATCGACCGCGGCAGCTGGGCTCACATCGTCGTCGACGCCGGGTGGGCCACCCCCAGCTGGGAACCCGAGTTCTACGGCCGTGGCCTCACCGATGCTCAATCTCGCTTGGTGGCAGCGGAATTCGCTGCGGTCGGAGCGCACGGCTGCGGGCACGACCGCGGCAACCTGTTCGCCTGCACGCTGCACGAACTCGGAACCGAGGAGCAGAAGCGACGGCTGATTCCGCCGTCGATCCGCGGGGAGACCAAATGGTGTCTGCTCTACAGCGAGCCCGGTGCCGGCTCCGACCTGGCGGGACTGCGGACCCGGGCCGAGCGTGACGGCGACGAGTGGGTGATCAACGGCCAGAAGGTGTGGACATCGTTCGCCAAGACGGCCGACTACGGCATGCTGGTGGCCCGGACGGACTGGAATGTGCCTAAGCATCAGGGCATCAGCTTCTTCATGCTGCCGATGAAGCAGCCCGGCGTCGAGGTCCGGCCGATTCACCAGATCACCGGCGAATCAGAGTTCAACGAGGTCTTCATCGAAGACGCCCGCGTGCCGGGGGAGAACCTGGTCGGCGAGTTGAACGCGGGGTGGTCGGTGCTGCAGACCGCGCTCGGCTACGAGCGACGGTTCATGGCCGACATTGCCCGCACCGCCAAAGAAGCCAAGCGGCCGCGCGACGAGAAGGGCCATCTGCTGGTCGAATTGGCGCGCGCGGCCGGCCGATTGGACGATCCCTATATTCGTCAGCAGATCGCCCGCGTCGACGCGCTGGCCGCGGTCAACCGGTGGAACGCCCAACGGTCGAAGGCCGCCACCGATCGCGTCGAGTCGGCCACGCTGATGGCGCTGGGAAAGATCGCCATGTCACGGATCCTGCATGAGACCGCACGGGTGGAAACCGAAATCGTCGGCGCGGAAGCCATGTTGACCGGCCCGGACAACCCAGTCGGCGATGCCGTGACCTTCCGGACGCTGAACGCCTACTTCACCTCGATCGGCGGCGGCACCGACCAGATTCAGCGCAACATCATCGGCGAACGCGTTCTCGGCCTGCCGAAAGAGCCTGAGCCGTACAAGAACACGCCGTTCCGCGAGCTGCCACACTGATTACGCGAGGCGTCCGCCAATGACGGTGGCGGCGACCATACCCGCGTCCAGTTCGGCTAACACGGTTTCCGGCGTGACGCTCAGCACGCACAGGTCGGCGGGTTCGCCGGGCGCGATTCGACGTGGCTGGATGGGATGGTCGGGGTGGCCCAGGAACATCGTCAAAGCCGTTCGGGCCGGGACACGTTCGCTTGCACCCAGCACCACCCCGCTGGGCGTGGTGCGGAGCACGGCGGCGCGCATCGCCGCCCACGGGTCGCCGTCGCCGAATGGCATGTCGGTGGAGAGTGCCACTGGCACGCCGGCGTCGAGCAGCGAGGCCACCCGCCAGAGTTGATCGTGCTCGTCGGCCGGCACCTCGTCGAGGTACTGATCACCGCGCTCGGCGACGAAATTCGGCTGGGTCACCACGGTGATTCCGAGGTCGGCGAGATCGTTCATGCTGTCCGCCGGGACGACCGCGGCGTGCTCGATGCGATCGCCTGGGTGGCAACCGGTTTCGCGCAGCGCGGCGATCGTCACCAATAGCTGAGCTGCGGTGACGCAGTGGACGGCCACCGGATGGTCGTCGCGGTGCCGTTCGGCTATCCAGCCGGCAAGCTGCTCGAGGTCCAGGTCGTCGTCGTGCAGGATGCGTTTGCCGGGAGCCAGGCAGTGCACGTGCTGGCGGAGTTCGCCGCGCCGATGCAGTTGCGACAAGCCCACAATGTCGGCGATCGCGAGATCCGGTGTCGCATCGGTGACTCCGGTGACGCCGTAGCGGGCGAGCCGCTCGCTGAGCTCGGCCAGGCTGGTTTCGCTGCGACCCACGGCCTCGGCCCAGGAGCCGGTGCTACGTAGTCGGCCGTCGGGATGATCGCCAAGACCGATGCGCTGCAAGCCAGTTGAGTTGAGGATCCACAGCACTCCACTGCGGTGCTGGACGCGCAGCGGAATCGCCGGGGCGATGGCGTCGAGGGCGTCGCGGTCCAGGGGTCCGGCGACCGAGTCGTGGTAGCCGACGGCGCGGATCCAGCCGTCGTCGCCGGGCTCGGCGGCGGCCAATGCGGCGGCCAGTCCGGCGCGGTCGCGGACCTGGGGCGGGCCGACGCGCGGGGAGGTCGCCGCCGCGGCAGCGGAGTACAGGTGCACGTGATGGTCGTGCAGACCGGGCAGCACGGTTCCGCCCGCTGCGTCCAGCACGTCCTCACCGGGCCGAGGCGTCAGGGTGGCCGCGACGTCGTCGATGCGGTCGCTCATTCTGAGGTCGACCGCCGTCCCGTCGAGCGTTACAGCGTTCTGAATCAGCATCTTTCGGCCACCAGACGGTCCACGGTGGCATTGTCGGCGCCTAACGCGGATGCCGGCGACACCATCGGGCTATCAGCCGTCGGTGCGGGCGACTTTGGCAACGCCGCGTAGCGGGCGGCCACCTGGGCCATCGCCACGTCGATCACCTCGCCGCCGCCGCGGCGCAGCGACTCCGCTATCGCCCGCGCCGCCTCCAACCCACTGAGCGGGTCGGCGATCGCGTCGCCGAGGAACACCGGCCCGTCGCCGACCAGTCCGCCGGCGACCGCGGCGTCGTCGCCGAAGGCCGGGCGGTCCGGTTGGTCGTGATAGCCGTTGATGCGCAACCAGATTCGGCCCGGTGGGCCGGGCACATTCTCGGCGTCTAAGTGACGCCGTCGCAGCGCCGCCGGCCGTGAGCCCTCGATCACGATGTCGGCGACGCCGAGCAGCCGTCGGACGGCGTCCGCGTGCGTGTCGAAGTCGACTGCGTAGCAAAGCTTTCCGGCGTTCATCCAGTCGAAGAACGCCGGTTCGCCGCGCCGGGTGCCGTCGGCCCGCTTCGGGCTTTCCACCTTGACGACGGTCGCGCCCGCTCGGGCGAGGAGTTGCCCGCACAGCGGGCCTGCCCACAGCGACGACAAATCGGCCACGAGTCGCCCGTCGGCTGGTCGCGGCGGCGCGGTGGGACCGCACGGCCGGACAATCGGCTCACCCGCCGAGGCCTCGCCCAGTGCCGCTGCGGCGATGTCGAGCAGCTGGGCCCGCTTCACGACCTCCGCCGCCGGTCGCGTTGCCGCCCAGCGGGATAACTCGGCCCACGGATCGGTCACCGTGTCGACTTCCAGCACGGCCGGCAGCGCGGCGATGTCGTCGTCCCGCGGCAGCGCGACCGCACACCACCCGTCGGACGTAGGCAGTAGCCGGGTGGCACCGCCGGCCGAGATCCGGCCGGGCTGGCCAAGATTCAGCAGCGCCGCGCGGCCCGCGAGCATCATGTCAGCGTCGACCGCCGCGCCGAGCAGCTCGCCGATATCGGCGGCGACGCGGCGGGCTTCGACCAGCATCAGAATTGCAGCGCGGTGAAACGCCAGTCGAGGACTTGTCGGGTGTCGTCGGGATTGCCGCTGAAGGCGTAGACCACCGACCGCAACCCGAGCACACCGCCGCCGTCGGTCTGCTCGGCCGACTCGATGTGCAGTTCGCTGTAGAGGGTGTCGCCCTCGTACACCGGGCCGGTGTGGTCGCACGACTTCCAGCCCAGGACGGTCGCCAGGTTCGGCAGCAGCTTGCTGGCCTGCGCCAGCGCCAGCCCGATGGTGTGCCCACCGTAGACCAGTCGACGTCCCCCCAGCCGTGAATCATGGTGGACGCCAGCAAGATTCAAGGTCAGGCGAGCCAGCTCCGGTGCGCTGGTGACCACGTCGGCGCTGCTGTGCAACACCTGCCCGGCCAGGCCGGCGTCGAAATGCGGGCCGGTGACCCGGCTGCGGAAGACGTCGCCGTTCCATTCGGCCGCGGCGGACGGCGGCGTGGCCAGGTCGGCGCCGATCGTCGACAAGTCGTCGGCATGGTTGGAGCCATCGGGGTCGGCGTCGGCGCTCAGCGGCAGCATCGCGCAGCGGTAGAAGTCCAGGATCAGCCGGTCGGCCTGGTCGATGGTGGTGATCCGCAGCGCCATCAGCCCGGTGGGCGCGCGGCCCGGTTTGGCGGAGTTTTTCTTCAGCCCGACGATCTCGGTGCGGGTGAACAGCGTGTCGCCGATCGACGGGAATCGGAAGAATTGCAGGCCGCGATAGAACAGGTTTGCTTTGACGTGCTGGGTGGCCAGCGTCGACTGCCCGATCGCGACGTCGCAGACCAGGCCGGGATGCGCCAACGTCCCCGGCACACCCGTCACCGCAGCGGATAGCTCGGCGTCGAGCGGCAGCCGTAACCGGTCGCCGAGGATGCTCTGGTGCACCGCGGCCAACCCCGGCGTGAGCGTCATCGACGGCGCCCCGGTGAAGACCTGACCGGCGTGCACCTGGTCGAAGTAGGGGCCGACGGTCACCGTGCCACCATGGGCCGATGAATGACGATGAGGCGATGTTGGTCGCGACGGTGGGTGAGTTCGTCGATAAAGAGGTTCGGCCGACGGTGCGCGAGGTCGAGCATGCCAATGAGTATCCCCAAGCGTGGATTGAGCAGATGAAGCGCATCGGGATCTACGGGTTGGCCGTACCTGAGGAGTACGGCGGGACGCCGGTGTCGATGTGGTGCTATGCGCTGGTGACCCAGGAATTGGCGCGCGGCTGGATGAGCCTGGCCGGGGCGATGGGCGGGCACACCGTGGTGGCAAAGCTGCTGACGCTGTTCGGTACCGCGGAGCAAAAACAGCGGT
Organism: Mycobacterium sp. 1245111.1; assembly: GCF_001673405.1. Lineage (GTDB taxonomy): Bacteria > Actinomycetota > Actinomycetes > Mycobacteriales > Mycobacteriaceae > Mycobacterium. The sequence goes on from NZ_LZLV01000155.1 coordinate 121,069, forward strand.
ATCTGCCGGCGATGGCCACCGGTGAAGTGCGGGCGACGATGGCGCTGACCGAGCCCGGTGGTGGCAGCGATCTGCAAAACATGTCGACCACCGCGCTGTCCGATGGTGAGGAGTTGGTGGTCAACGGCGCCAAAACCTGGATCTCGAATGCGCGTCGCTCGGGGTTGATCGCGCTGCTATGTAAGACCGACCCGGCCGCCCAACCGCGGCACGCCGGGATCTCGGTGCTGCTGGTCGAGCACGGGCCCGGGCTGACGGTGTCGCGGGATCTGCCGAAGCTGGGCTACAAGGGCGTGGAGACCTGCGAGCTGTCCTTCGACAACTACCGGATACCACGCACGGCGATCCTGGGCGAGGTTGCCGGCAAAGGGTTCGCGCAGATGATGAAAGGCCTTGAGACCGGGCGTATTCAAGTCGCCTCGCGCGCGTTGGGGGTGGCTACCGCGGCGCTGGACGATGCGCTGGCCTACGCCCAACAACGGGAAAGCTTCGGCCAGCCGATCTGGAAACACCAGTCGATCGGCAACTACCTGGCCGACATGGCCACCAAGCTGACCGCGGCTCGTCAACTGACACGGTATGCCGCCGAACGCTACGACCGCGGCGAGCGCTGCGACATGGAAGCCGGCATGGCCAAACTGTTCGCCTCCGAAACCGCCATGGAAATCGCGCTCAACGCCGTGCGCATCCACGGCGGCTACGGCTACTCCACCGAATACGACGTCGAACGCTACTTCCGCGACGCCCCCCTCATGATCGTCGGCGAAGGCACCAACGAAATCCAACGCAACGTGATCACCACCCAACTCATCTCCCGCGGCGGGCTTTAGCGCCTCGAGTGGCCAGTTTCGGCCGAGTTTTCCGCGATGTCAGCGCCATAAGTGGCCACTCGGCGCGTCAGGCCAGAGCGTCGACGAGGCCCCACGCCAGCGCGGTCGCCGCGTCGAGCGTCTGCCCGCTGAGCACCAAAAAGGCTGTGCGCCAGCGCCCTATCCGACGGGTCACGCTGACGGTGCCGCCGGCGCCGGGGATCAGGCCGAGGGCCAGCTCGGGCAGCCCGAACACCGCATCGGGCGCCGCCGTGATCCGGCCGCAGAAGGCGGCCATCTCCAGCCCGCTACCCAGCACCCGGCCGTGCACCTCGGCGCGGCATGCCGCGCCGAGCCGTGACGTGACGGCGTCGAGTGCCAGTGCCGGGCTGTGGCGGGTGCGGGCCAGATGTGCGCTGGCCGGGTCGGTGAAGGTGCCGAACTCGTCGAGGTCTCCGCCGCTGCAGAACGACGGCCCGTTGCCGGTCAGCACAACCTCGTCGACCGACGAATCCAGTTGGGCCACAGCCAAGGCCTCCAACAGCGCGGCCCGGGCATCGGTGGAGAACGCGTTGTGCCGTTGCGGGCGGTTGAACGCGATGTGGAGGGTGTCGCCGTCGCGGCGGACTTGCACCGGATCGGGAATGTCGGGCACCGTGGCCGGGCCACGGTGGGCCAGCCAGCGGGCGAACTCCGGGCCGGCCTGCAGCGTCGAGTAGGCCAGCGACTCGCTCACCACGCCCGGCAGGGCCGGGGCCGCGGGGTCTACCGAGCGCAGCACGTCGTCACACGTCGCGGCCGCGATCGGCCACCGCTCGACGCGCTCGGTCAATGCGGCCACAGCCTTGTCGACCGACGCCACAGTGATCGCCCGGCGGTCGGCTGAAGCATCCTCGGTCAGCGTGAAAGTTGCTCGCTCCAACCAATATTCGGAGGCGCCGGCCAACGAGCCGACGGCGACAAGCGGATCGCCCAACGCCGCACAGTCGATCGCGGAGTCGGGCTCCGATACGTCGACAATGCGCAGTGTCACACCGAATACTTCTTGATCAGTTCTTGTTTGAACATCTTGCCGGTGTCGGTCCGCGGCAACTGCGCCTCGAACGAGATCGACTTCGGGCACTTGTAATGCGCCAACCGCTCCCGCACCCATGCGGTCAGCTCGGTGGCGAATTCATCGGTCGCATCGGCCGGGTCGACCGTCTGCACCACGGCCTTGACGCTCTGGCCCATCTCGTCGTCGGGAATCCCAAACACCGCTGCGTCAAGCACTTTCGGATGCGTGACGAGCAGGTTCTCGGCTTCCTGCGGATAGATGTTCACCCCACCGGAGATGATCATGTGGTGGCGACGATCGGTGAGGTACAAGTAGCCGTCCTCGTCGACGTAGCCGACGTCACCCACCGTCGCCCAGCCATGCCTGTCGCGGGACGCGGCCGTCTTCTCCGAGTCGTTGAGGTATTCGAAGGAAAAGCCGCCTTCGAAATAGATTTCACCGGGCTGCCCGGGCGGCAACTCGTTGCCGTTCTCGTCGAGGATGTGCAGCTGACACATCATCGGCTTGCCCACCGACCCGGGATGGGCCAGCCACTCCTCGGCGCTGATCAACGTCGAGCCGATGGCTTCCGAGGAGGCGTAGTACTCGTCGACAATCGGCCCCCACCAGTCGATCATCTGTTTCTTGATCTCCACCGGACAGGGAGCCGCCGCGTGCATCACCCGTTCCAGGCTGGACAGGTCGTACGAATTACGGGTCGCCTCGGGCAGTTTCAGCATTCGGGTGAACATGACCGGGACGAACTGTCCGTGCGTGACGCGGTGACGCTGGATGGCGTCCAGACAGCCTTCGGGATCGAACTTCTCCAGGATCACCGTGGTGATGCCGCCGGCCTGCACCGTCATCGACCACACCGACGGCGCCGTGTGATACAGCGGTGCCGGGCTGAGATACACCGCGTCCGGGTGCATCCAGAAGCCGACCAGAGCCGACATCATGCCCGGCGCTTCGGCCGGCGGCACGTGCGGCAGCGCCCGCTTGATGCCCTTGGGTCGGCCCGTTGTGCCCGACGAGTACTGCAGCAGATCGCCTTCGATCTCGTCGGCGATGGGCGTATCCGGTTGGTCCGCAACGCATTCGGGGTAGCGCGCCCAGCCGTCCAGGTCGCCGGCCTCGGAGCCGGCGAGCAGTAGCAGGTCCGGCAGACCGTGGGGTAGATGTTCGGCGAGGTTCTCGCACGTCTTACGCAGCGCGGCCGATCCGATGATCGCCTTGGCGGCACTGTTGTCGATGATGTATGCCGCTTCCGGCGCGGTCAGGTGCGTGTTGATCGGCACGTAGTACAGCCCGGCCCGCCGGGCCGCCCACATCACCGCGTGGATGTGCTCGTTGTTCTCCATCAGGATCGCGACGGCGTCACCCTCGACCAGGCCGGCCTGCCGGAAGTAATGCGCCAGTCGATTGGCCCGGGCTTCCAGTTCGTCGAACGTGATTACCGTGCCGGACGGGTGAAGGATGATGGCGGGCTTGTTGGCGCCACCCTGGCCGGAGGTGTGCTCGCGAATCTGCATGGGCAGACTGTACCGCCGCAAAACTTGACAGCTGTCAAGAGGGCTCGCGAAGCCCGCCGACTAGGACGAATGCACGCGCTCGGGGTGCGGATGCGGGTGGCCGCCGTGCCGCTTGGCCCGGCCACCGAACGGCGCGGACAGCGTCGCCGGCAACTCCCGCCGATACCGCACCAGCGCCGCAACGGCGATGGCCGCGTAGACGCCGCTGAGCGCCAGCCGTCCCTCGGTCGAGGTGAGCGGGAACTGCACGGCGAACAACACCAGCAGCGCCCACGCGCTCCAGCGCTGGAACCGCAGGCCGAGCAACAGCGTCACCCCCATCAGGGTCTGCGCGCCGGTGAGCACGATCTCCTCGATCTGGCGGCCGTCCAGATGCATTGCGGCACTTCCGCCGCCGAGCATGAACGCTAGCGGTAACGACCCGACCAGTAGCGTCCACTGGTTGACCTTCGCCGAGATCAGCGTCGTGATCGCGATGTCACCCTTACCGCGGGACGCGAAGATCGTCGCGATGATGAACTCCGGGGCCTCCGACGCGAGCGGCGCGAGCCACTGCACCAGCAGGAAGCGGTCGATACCCAGCTTGGTTCCGGCCCCGATCAGGTTGTCGGCGAACGGTTTTGCACACGTCACGATGACCGCCGCGGCGAGCAGGAACAGCGTGGCCACCACGACGCGGCGCACCCGGTCCGGTAGCGCACCCAGTGCCGCGGCGGTACCGATCAGCTCGGGTTCCTCGACGTCACCGCGGCTCAGCTTGTACAGGTAGAAACCGAACCAGCCCAGCACCGCGATGCCGAACGCGATGTGGATGCGGCCGGTGACGGGGATGACGAACGCGGCCACGCCGGCGAACATCAGGAAACCGATCTCCACCCGGTTGCTGGCCTCGAGCTCCACGCCGTCGAGCGTGCGTCCGGAGCCGCGGCGGGCCACCAGCACGCTGACCAAGACGACGACCGGCCACCCCAGACCCATCAGCAGCCGGTTCGATCCGGTCATGTTCGCCGCGGCGTACTGGGTGTACTCCGGCACGTGGCCGGCGGTGAACGCGTAGTACAGGTCGACGGCGTATTCGGGAAGGACCGCGATGACGGCCAGTACCGCGACGGCCAGGCTGCCGGACACGTCGATCTGGGCGGCCTCGGCGGCCCAGGCCAGGACGAAGCTGGCCCCGACGACGGCGCCGCCGTAAACCAGCAGACCCAGGACGGGCTCTACCTCGATGCCGAGGATGCGCAGTACCAATGCGGGGACGATGACGACGCTGACGATGCCCAGCGAACGGAACAACGTCCGCGATCGGAGACGTGACTGCGTTACAGCCCCCGCGGTTGTTGTCACGCCGCTAAGGTACCCGCCAACCACCCATCCAGCAACATAGACTGGCTAGGCGAATGAACACGGGGCGCACCAGAAGTTTGCTGGTCAGCACCGCCGTATCCGAGAGTTCGGCTCGCCGAGCTTTTGGTTGTGGCAACCCTGCCGAGGAGGCGGCGTCGCCCTAGTTGGACTCGGCGAGGCGCTGCTTGAGGGCCTCGAACTCGTCGCGGACACCGGTGGGCAGCTTGTCGCCGACGAACTCGAACCACTCCTCGATCAGCGGCAGTTCTTGACGCCACTCGTCGACGTTGACCGCCAGCGCACGGTCCACGTCCGCGGGGTCGACATCGAGGTCGTTCAGATCGAGGTCGTCCGCGGTGGGCACGACGCCGATCGGGGTTTCCTGGCCGCCGGCCCGGTGCTCGATGCGGTCGACGATCCACTTCAGCACGCGGCTGTTCTCGCCGAAGCCCGGCCACAGGAACTCACCCTTGTCGCCGCGGCGGAACCAGTTGACGAAGAACACCTTCGGCAGCTTCGACTCGTCGGCGTTCTTCCCGAGGTCGATCCAATGCTGGAAGTAGTCGCCGACGTGGTAGCCCAAGAACGGCAGCATGGCCATCGGGTCGCGGCGGACGTCGCCGACCTTGCCCTCCGCCGCAGCGGTCTGCTCGCTGCCCATCGTGGCACCCATGAACACGCCGTGCTGCCAGTCGCGGGCCTCGGTGACCAGCGGGACCGTCGTCTTGCGGCGGGCGCCGAAGAGGATGCCCGAGATCGGCACGCCCTGCGGGTCGTCCCACTCCGGGGCCAGGATCGGACACTGCGACATCGGAGTGCAGTAGCGCGAGTTGGGGTGCGCCGCCTTGGTATCCGTCTCGCGCAGGATCCAGTCGTTGCCCTTCCAGTCGATCAGGTGGTCGGGCTCGCCCTCCAGACCTTCCCACCACACGTCGCCGTCGTCGGTCAGCGCGACGTTGGTGAAGACGGTGTTGCCGCCCTCGATGGTCTTCATGGCGTTGGGGTTGGACTTCCAGTTGGTGCCCGGCGCGACGCCGAAGAAACCGAACTCGGGGTTGACCGCGTACAGCCGGCCGTCCTTGCCGAACCGCATCCAGGCGATGTCGTCGCCGAGGGTCTCGGCGCGCCAGCCGGGGATGGTGGGCTGCAGCATCGCCAAATTGGTCTTGCCACAGGCCGACGGGAACGCCGCGGCGAAGTAGTACGCCTTGTTTTCCGGCGAGATCAGTTTGAGGATCAGCATGTGCTCGGCGAGCCAGCCCTCGTCGTGGGCCATCGCCGAGGCGATCCGCAGCGAATAACATTTCTTGCCCAGCAACGCATTTCCGCCGTAGCCGGAACCGAAGCTCCAGATTTCGCGGGTCTCGGGAAAGTGCGTGATGTATTTGGTGTCATTGCACGGCCACGGCACATCTTTTTGGCCGGGCTCCAGCGGAGCACCGATCGAGTGCAATGCCTTGACGAAAAAGCCGTCGTCACCGAGCTTTTCCAACGCGGCCTTGCCCATTCGGGTCATTACCTTCATCGAGGCGACGACGTATTCGGAGTCGGTGATCTCCACGCCGAGCTTGGGGTCCTCAGCGCCGAGCGGGCCCATGCAGAACGGGACCACCCACATGGTGCGTCCGCGCATGCAGCCGCGGTACAGCTCCGTCATGGTCGCGCGCATCTCGGCCGGTGGCTTCCAGTTGTTGGTCGGGCCGGCGTCGACTTCGCGCTCCGAGCAGATGAAGGTTCGTGACTCGACCCGCGCCACGTCGGACGGGTCCGACAGCGCCAGGTAAGAGTTCTTGTGCTTCTTCTCGTTGAGCTTGGTGAAGGTGCCCGCCTCGACCAGTTGGTCGGCCAGCCGCTGCCACTCTTCGTCGGAGCCGTCCGCGAAGACGACGCGGTCCGGCTGGGTCAGCTCGGCGACCTCCTCGACCCAGGACAGCAAGCCCTGATGGTTCGTCGGGGCGGAATCCAGACCGGGAATGGTCGCTGAAGTCATCAAAATCTCCTGCAGTCGCGTTGTGCGGAAGTGCGCGGCTAGTGTGCGGCGGCCTCCACACAGGTTATCGCGAGCTGCATACCCATAAAAAGCCGGGAGCGTATCGGGTAACTCACAGGAACGATTCAGAACACGTTATCGGCGGTGCTGGTCTGTGAACTTTCGTCAATTTTCTCGGCGTCGCCGTCGTCGGACACCGAGGCCTCTGACTCTATGTTCGCATCGTCGGACTGGGTTTCGTCCTCGTCTTCGGCGGGCTCGGGCTCGCCGAGTTCGGCCCGCACCGCCGCGAGAGCGGCCTGCACCGTCGGCATCTCCTGGCCGCGCAGCGCCGCGGCCCGCGCCCCCACGACGGAGTGCTCGCGCAGCTCGGTGTCGATGGCGCTGACCTGCTCGGCCACCCGCGTGCTCTCGCCTTCGTCCTGTTCGCTGAGCGCGGCCGTCAACGCCGACTCGGCGGCCAGCACCCGAGTCGCCACATGTTGTTCCGCCGCGGACTGAACGAGCCCGGTGGCCTCGCCGGCCCAGCGGTCGAGCAGAGCCCGGTCGCGGAGCAGCCCGCGCATGCCGACCACCCAGACCGCGAGCGCAAGGCCGATCGCCGCGCACGCGACGGCCCCGGCGATCGTCAGCCCCGGGGTCAGGTCGGCCAGCAGCCGGCTGAGCGTCAGCGCCACCCCCAGCCCGAAGCCGGCACCCAGCAGCATCATCAGCCGGCTCTCCAGCTTGCGGGACTTCAGCGGCGGCGACGGCAGGTCGACTGTCGGCAGCGGGGTGGCAGTGGGCGGGTCGACGGTCAGGTCCAGGGTCTGGGCCATCTCGGCCAGATGCGTGGTGGTGCCGTCGTCCACTTCGGTGATGACGTCCTTGAGCCGGGTCTTGGCCTCGCCCTCGAACTCCATCAGCCTGCCCCGGCTCAGGCCCGCGGCGTCCTCCTGTAACTCCGATCGGACCGAGGCGCACCGATTGCGGGCGAAGTAGGCCAGCTCGGTGCGGGCCTGCTGGGTCTGGCTGCGCAGCGCGATCGTCCGCTCGGATTTGGCCAGCCGGCGCTGCCGCAGGATCTCGCTGCGCTGTTCCCGCAACGCCTCGACCCGAGCGCGACGGCCCGCGCCCTCGGCGTCCCGGTCGTAGCGGTCGGCCATGGCCTGGAGGCGAGATTGCCACGCGCGCAACCTGTTTCGCCGGGCAAGGTCGCCGTTGGCGAGCTGATCGGACACCGCCGAGGCGAGGTCGTCGATGCGCGGCTCGCCCTCCTCGGGCGCGGCAGCCACCCCGACCCAGCGCACGTCGGCGTAGCGCGGCGCGTGCGCGGCCAGCACCTCGCGGTCGCCGGCCAGGATTTCTTCCCAGTTCCGATGCACGTCGATCTTGGACACGGCACCGATCACCGCGTCCGTTTCGGCGGTCACCGCATCGAGCAGCACGCAGTCGGATTCGGTCAACAGGGCCGCCGCCGAGACGACGAACACCACCGCCGTCGGGACCTCTCCAGGCTGCAGGTCCGCGGACTCGACGAACTTCTTCTTCGGCAGCTTGTCGTTGAGCGCGGCCACCACGGCGGTCACACCGGCCAGCCACGGCCCCGTCACCAGCACGGCGTCCAGGCGCTCGATGCCCGGCGTCCCGAGACCGGGACCGATCGCGGTCACCAGCGCGTCGACTTCGGCAACGGCCTCGGCGCCCTTCTTGCCGCTCACACCGAGCCCCCCGCCTTCGACCACAGCCGCAGCGAACCCCGGACGATGTCGGCGCTGCAAGCGCGCTCGACGCCAGAGGCCGACCCGCGTCGGTGGCGCTGCCAGTGCGTTGCGCGGCGCAGATGCGCCGCGGCAGTGTCGCCGCGATCGACCTCCAGGCCGGCGGACTCGACGGCGTCCGCCGCGGCCATCATCCGGGCGACGACGGTGTCATCGTGGGCGAGGAACTGACCGATCCGCCGATCGGTGACGGCCATCGTCTCCAGTTCGGCGACGGCGTCGATCACGCGCCGGTACCGCAGCTGCGCGCCGAGCGCGTCGATCTTGGCGACGACCTCGTCGATGCCGCTCAGGTGGCGCAGCAGCGCCTCGACCTCGGCTCGGGTCGCGTTGCGCCGGATTGCGGCCGTTGCCTGCCGGACCCCGAAACCGTCGAGCGTCGCCATCAGCCGGCGGCTCGCGGTCGTCTGCCCGGCGGCCACCGCCTGCAGCTCCGCCCAGAGCCGATCGTCCAGCGCGGCGACGGCGAGCAGGCCGACCATCGGTACGACGGATGTTCCGGCGCGGGACGACAGCTGCGCGCAGCGGGTCCGGGCGGCGGCGGTCGGGCCGTCGCGGTGTCGGCCGGGCGCGGTCGCCGCGACCAGGTCGGCCTTGTTCAGCACCGCGAGCACGGGCCGAGCGGTCCCGGCGATGGTGGCCCGATCCTCGGGCTTGACCGCGTCGGCCACGACGACGACGTCCACGTCGGCGGCGGCCGTGGTCGCCACGTTCACCCCGGCGTGCACCAATGCCCGCGTGACCGTCCCGCGGCCGACACCGCGGCGCCCCGACACGGCTACCCGCAACGGGGTGGCGATTCGCTCGGCGATCGCCGCGCAGCGCGGGTCGGAGACCGTGGCCGCAAACCGCTCCAGCTCGTCGACGAAAATTCCAGGCCCCTATCCGCTCATGCCTTCCAGTTGCTAACCCACCATTCTGGCTGAGTACCTGCCATTAGCGGCACAGCGTTACCGGTTTGTCAGTCGAATGGTGACATTTCGCCCAGCCCGCAGGCGAGTCACCCGATACCGACCGAAGGCAACTGTTGGGTATCAATCTGCCTTGCGGGCGGCGACATGATGGGTTCATGGGTCACGATGAACGGATGCGCGCGCAGCCCTCGGTGGACGCGGCCACACCGCCGACGCCTCCTACCGCCCTGCCTGCGGAACGCGAGGTCACCGGCTACCGCCGGACCACCAGTTTCCGCACGCGGCGCTCACAGCTGTCGGCGGCGCAGCAGCGGACCTGGGAGCGGCTCTGGCCCGAGCTCGGCTGCGTCGCCGTCCCGGAGGACGGCCCCGAACCGCTGGACACCCAGGCCTGGTTCGGCCGCGACGCCCCGTTGGTCCTCGAAATCGGTTGTGGCACCGGGACTTCCACGCTAGCGATGGCACAAGCCGAGCCGGACGTCGACGTGATCGCGGTCGAGGTCTACCGGCGCGGGCTGGCGCAGTTGCTCTCCGGGATCGACCGCGAGCACGTCACCAATATCCGGCTGATCCGCGGCGACGCTGTCGACGTGCTGGACCACCTGCTGGCACCCGGCTCGCTGAGCGGGGTGCGGGTGTTCTTCCCAGACCCGTGGCCCAAGGCCCGGCACCACAAGCGCCGGCTGCTGCAGCCCGCCGTGGTGGCGACCATCGCCGACCGGCTGCGCCCGGGCGGGGTGCTGCACGCCGCGACCGATCACGCCGACTACGCCGAACAGATCGCCGAGGTCGGCGACGCCGAGCCCCTGCTGACCAGGCTGGACTTCGGTCCCGACACTCCGGTCTCGACCGTTCGCCCGACCACGAAGTACGAGGGCAAGGCCGAGGTCGCCGGCAGCGTCGTCAAGGAATTCCTGTGGATAAGGCGCTGACATGAGCCTCACTGAAGCCATCGATCCCGAGGTCGAATCGGGGCCCGCGCCGCGACGCGTACTTCTTGTCTGGGATGCGCCGAACCTCGACATGGGACTGGGGTCGATCCTGGGCCGGCGGCCCACCGCGACGGAACGCCCCCGCTTCGACGCGCTCGGACGCTGGCTGCTGGCCCGCACCGCGGAAGTGTCGGCCGGCCACGACGACATCGCGTCCGAGCCCGAAGCGACCGTGTTCACCAACATCGCCGCAGGCAGCGCCGATGTGGTGCGGCCGTGGGTGGACGCCCTGCGCAACGTCGGGTTCGCGGTCTTCGCCAAGCCGAAGCTCGACGAGGACAGCGACGTCGACAGCGACATGCTGTCTCACATCGCGCAGCGTTACCAGGACGGTTTGGCGGCGCTGGTGGTGGCCTCAGCCGATGGGCAAGCTTTCCGAATACCCTTGGAGGAAATCGCGCGTAGCGGGGTACCCGTGCAGGTGCTTGGATTTCGCGAACATGCGAGTTGGGCGCTAGCGTCGGATACCTTGGAGTTTGTCGACCTGGAGGACATCGCCGGTGTGTTCCGGGAGCCACTGCCGCGGATCGGGCTTGATTCGCTGCCTGACCAGGGGGCGTGGCTGCAACCGTTCCGGCCACTGTCCTCGTTGCTGACCTCGCGTGTCTGACAACTCAACATCAATGCGCGGGTCGTCGCAGATCCAGTAAGGAGCTTACGTGTTCGCCTGGTGGGGTCGAACTGTATATCGCTACCGGTTCATCGTGATCGGCGTGATGGTGGCGCTGAGTCTGCTCGGCGGCATCTTCGGGATCAGCCTGGGCAAGCACGTCACGCAGAGTGGTTTTTACGACGACGGCAGCCAGTCGGTCAAGGCATCGGTGCTCGGTGACAACACCTACGGACGAGACCGAACCAGCCACATCGTGGCGACGTTCACCGCGCCGAAGTCGGTCAACGACCCGGCGTGGCAGAAGAAGGTCGTCGGCGAACTCGACGCGTTCAAGAAGGACCACCCCGACCAGGTCGTCGGCTGGGCCGGCTGGCTGGCCGCGCCCACCAGCACAGATCCGGTCATCAAGGGGATGGCCAGCGAGGACGGCAAGCACACCTTCGTCAGCATCCCGCTCAAGGGCAACGACGACGACACGATCCTGACCAACTACAAGACCATCGAGCCCGACCTGCAGAAGCTCAACGACGGCAAGATTCAGCTGGCCGGCCTGGAGCCGATCGCCAGCGCCTTGACCGGGACCATCGCCACCGACCAGAAACGCATGGAGGTGCTGGCGCTGCCGCTGGTCGCGGTCGTGCTGTTCCTGGTGTTCGGCGGCGTGATCGCGGCATCTCTTCCGGCGATCGTGGGTGGCCTCAGCATCGCCGGCTCGACCGGCATCCTGCGCCTGATCGCCGACTTCGGGCCCGTCCACTTCTTCGCCCAGCCCGTCGTGTCGATGATGGGCTTCGGTATCGCAATCGACTACGGGCTATTCGTCGTGAGCCGGTTCCGCGAGGAGATCGCCGAGGGCTACGACACCGAGGCCGCGGTGCGCCGCACGGTGATGACGGCCGGCCGCACCGTCGTGTTCTCGGCGGTCCTGATCGCCGTCTCGGCGGCCAGCCTCTTCCTGCTGCCGCAGGGCTTCGTGAAATCGCTGACGTACGCGGTGATCATCTCGGTGTCGCTGGCCGCGATCCTGTCGATCACTTTGCTGCCGGCGATCCTGTCGATCCTCGGCAAGCACGTCGACGCGCTCGGCGTGCGCACCCTGTTCCGCATCCCCTTCCTGGCGAACTGGCGCCCGTCGCGCGCCTACCTGAACTGGCTGGCGGACCGGTTGCAGAAGACCAAGACCCGCGAAGAGGTCGAGGCCGGCTTCTGGGGCAAGCTCGTCAACGTCGTGATGCGGCGGCCGCTGGTGTTCGCGATCCCGATCATCATCGGGATGATCGCGCTGGTCATCCCCCTGCACAACCTGGCCTTCGGCGGTATGAGCGAGAAGTATCTGCCGCCGGACAACTCAGTTCGGTTGGCGCAAGAGAACTTTGACAAGCTCTTCCCGGGTTACCGCACCAACCAGCTGACGCTGGTGATCGAAAGCAACAACCACAGCAAGGTCACCGATCAGCAGGTCGCCGAGATCCGCAACGACGCCGCCTCGATCAGCGGCTTCACCGACACCACCTGGGCCGAGCGGGCCTGCCCGACCATCGAGGGCAACCCCTGCGTCTCGGGCCCGAATGGCGCTCACCCCAAGGACGATTCGGTCCGGGTAATCCAGAACGGTCTGGTCAACGCCAACGACGCCGGCAAGAAGATCAACGAGCTGAGATCGATCACGCCGCCGAGGGGGCTGACCGTGCTGGTCGGCGGTGTGCCCGCGCTCGAGCAGGACAGCATCCACAGCCTGTTCGACAAGGCTCCGCTGATGCTGGTGGTGCTGCTGACCACGACGATGCTGCTGATGTTCCTGGCGTTTGGCTCGGTGGTGCTGCCGATCAAGGCGGCCGTGATGAGTGCGCTGACCCTGGGCTCCACGCTGGGCATCCTGACCTGGATCTTCGTCGACGGACACCTGTCGAAGTGGCTGAACTTCACCGCGACGCCGCTGATGGTGGTGTTGATCGCGCTGGTGGTCGCGGTCGGCTTCGGTCTGGCCACCGACTACGAGGTCTTCCTGGTGTCGCGCATGGTCGAGGCCCGGGCCCGCGGTATGTCGACGGCCGAGGCCATCCGGATCGGTACGGCGACGACGGGCCGCCTGATCACCGCGGCGGCGTTGGTATTGGCCGTGGTCGCCGGCTCGTTCATCTTCTCCGATTTGGTGATGATGAAATATCTGGCCTTCGGTTTGATGGCGGCGCTGCTACTGGATGCCACCGTGGTCCGGATGTTCCTGGTGCCGTCGGTGATGAAGCTGCTCGGCGACGACTGCTGGTGGGCGCCGCATTGGATGAAGCGTCTGCAGAATCGCTTGGGGCTCGGGGAGATTCACCTGCCCGACGAGCGCAAGGTCCCGTCGGCGCGCGCCCGCGCCGCAGCGCGGCCCGTCGTCGCCGTACCGATCCGGATGGCCTCGGCCGTCGACATACCGCGGGCCCGGGTACGCGCCGCGGGCGGTGCCGGCTTCCGCGCTCTGACCGGCTACGTGCGGGCCACGTTCCTGGTCGCGTTGGTCGACGCGGTGGGTGTCGGCACCGGGTTGGCGGTGATGGCGGTGCCGTTGGCGCTGCCGCTGGCCTCGCTGGTGTTCCTCGGTGCATTCGTTCCGCTGATCGGTGCCGTGCTGAGCGGCTTCCTGGCGGTGATCGTCGCGCTGCTGGCGAAAGGCTTTGTCTACGCACTGATCACGCTGGGCCTGCTGGTCGCGGTCAACCAACTCGAGGCCCACATCCTGCAACCGTTGGTGATGGGCCGCGCGGTGTCGATCCATCCGCTGGCGGTGGTGGTCGCGATCGCGGCCGGTGGTGTGCTGGGCGGCGTCGTCGGTGCGCTGTTGTCCGTCCCGACCGTCGCGTTTCTGAACAACGCGTTCCAGGTGCTGCTGGCCGACGAGCCGGAAGAGGCCGTCGAGGAAAGCGACGACACGCTGATCCAGGCCGACAAAGACAAGCCCGAACCGGTGAAAAGCGAATAGCGCCGCGGCGACGATGCAGGGCGAAGCGATGTGGAGGAGCCGGGCCGTCGGCCTGAGCGAATTCGCGGCCAGCGGCTAGATGCGGCCCTCGCGGCGCAGCAGGTCCGCGGCGCTGAGCCCCCCGCCACGGCGCGGGCGGGGCTGCTCGCCGTGGGCGTTCATCTTCTCGGTGGCTGCGGCCGTGTCAGCATCCTTATTCTCGCGCGGCGGTGTCGGAATCGCGGTGGTGACGTCTTCCGGGGCGTCGTTGGGCGGCGGACCCGACGGCTTGTCGCGCGGTGGGATCTGCAGCGCGCGGGTCTCGTCGGCGGACGGCTGCGGGGGCTGAGGACCAGCGCCGGCCTTTCCGCCGCGGAGGTCGCTGAGCCAGGACTCGATCTCACGGTCTTCGCCACGCGGCGGGCCTTGCGGCGGACTTGGCGGCCGGGCACCCGAAGGGTTCGGCTGAGCCGAAAAGCGGGTTGTCGCAGCCTCTTTGGGCTGACCCTGGGCTCCACGCTGGGCATCCTGACCTGGATCTTCGTCGACGGACACCTGTCGAAGTGGCTGAACTTCACCGCGACGCCGCTGATGGTGGTGTTGATCGCGCTGGTGGTCGCGGTCGGCTTCGGTCTGGCCACCGACTACGAGGTCTTCCTGGTGTCGCGCATGGTCGAGGCCCGGGCCCGCGGTATGTCGACGGCCGAGGCCATCCGGATCGGTACGGCGACGACGGGCCGCCTGATCACCGCGGCGGCGTTGGTATTGGCCGTGGTCGCCGGCTCGTTCATCTTCTCCGATTTGGTGATGATGAAATATCTGGCCTTCGGTTTGATGGCGGCGCTGCTACTGGATGCCACCGTGGTCCGGATGTTCCTGGTGCCGTCGGTGATGAAGCTGCTCGGCGACGACTGCTGGTGGGCGCCGCATTGGATGAAGCGTCTGCAGAATCGCTTGGGGCTCGGGGAGATTCACCTGCCCGACGAGCGCAAGGTCCCGTCGGCGCGCGCCCGCGCCGCAGCGCGGCCCGTCGTCGCCGTACCGATCCGGATGGCCTCGGCCGTCGACATACCGCGGGCCCGGGCCTCGCCGCGGGCGGTGCCGGCCTCCGCGCCACCGGAGCCGAGCGGCCCACGGTCCTGGTCGCGTTGGTCGACGCGG
>NZ_LZLV01000156.1 GCF_001673405.1 Mycobacterium sp. 1245111.1
ACCTTCGCCGACCGCATGCCGGGAAGCGAAACCAACTAACCGAGGATGCCGCTTACACCGTTAATCTGACGGACCCCTCTGGTGAACACACCTTCCATTGTCTACTATGTAGGTACGTAAGTAGTAGATGTGCTGGTCGGGCCCGAAGCCAGGCCCTCAATCGGAGGCACGAGTAATGGATCAGTTTTTGCTTGCGATGACGCTGCTGGTGTGCCTAAGCATGATTGGTGCGATGACATGGCTTACTTTTTACGATCACCGCTACGGCGCGGGCGTCCTCGAGATGGAAGCAATCAGGAAGCTGTTGGTTCAATTTGACGAGCTCGAAGCCCGAGCCGAGCCAAAGGATGCACACGCCGCGAAGTTTTCCCTCTAGGGCGGGCGCGACGGTAGCCGTAGATGAGGTGCTGTGATGAGGGCTGCGACCACTCGCCTTGAGGCGCGATTCATGGCCTTTCATTATCGGCCCGGCTGACTGTTCTACCTCGGCGCTACTGTCGATAATCGTTGGTGGATTGGTGTGTGGAGGTGCATCTGATCAATCTCCCAGCTAGGGCACGCCAGGACCAGTCTTATTGAGCTTGAGGGCGGGTCCTTTCTAGCTGCCGACAAGCGAATTAGCATGGCGCACAGGCGTACGCAGTTGTGAACAAGAGTCGCCCGCAGAGGCCAAAAAATCTCCGTCACATTGTGATGGTCGACGGCTCTGGGCGGTTTGAGAACAGCGCACGAAGCCAGCCAATTCGCGTGGCACTTCACCCGTGGCTTCCTCAGCGACTCCTCAGCGGTCTGCTCATACCGTGGCGCTCCCAGGCTGATAGCGATTATGGAAGGCCTAATGAACCACTCGATCAAAGCAGCCGCCTCTGCAACCGAGTCTGATTTCGTCGGCTCTGGACGTGGTCTCGAGCCCGAAACCGGTGTTCTGCAGAAGCCACGGATGCGCGGGTGGATCCATCTTCACTGCGCCCTGGCGACACTAGTAGCCGGTTCGATCCTGGTGTCGATGTCGTGGACTGCGATATCAACGCGAGCCGGACGCGCGACGTTGGCATACACGCTGGCGATCGTGGCGATGTTGGGTCTGCTGCACGAATAGGTGACACCTGAGATCGCTTGCCCGGGATGGGCAGGCTGGGAGGATGTCACCATGGCAC
>NZ_LZLV01000157.1 GCF_001673405.1 Mycobacterium sp. 1245111.1
TAGAAGGGCGGGGGCTGGTCGTCTTGGGCCGGGGGTGCGGGTCCGCATGAAACAGCTTGGTGCGCTTGATGATTGAGATGTCGCTGCGCGGCGATGTAGTGGGCGCGGTTTTGGGCGCGGGTGCGTCGACGGCGGGGCATCATCGCGGTCCGGTCGGCACAATGTGGGCGATGCGGTGTGGGGTTCAAAGTGGTGGTGGGTGTGCACAGCTGGGGAAACAGCAAGGCGCTGCCCGGGGTGGTGACGTAGGTCTGCCCACCTGGCGAGGTCCAGATGACGGTGGCGTCGGGAAGCTGTTGATCGTGCCAGCCCCAGAACGTCTTCAGCAGATGATGACGCCGGCATAGGGCTTTGAGGTTGGAGGCATGCGTGGGACCGCCGTCGCCGTACGCGACGGTGTGGTCGAGGTCGCAGCGCGTCGCGGGCTCCTCACAGCCGGGGAAGCGGCAGGTCAGGTCGCGGCAGCGGACGAAGTCGGCCAACGCCCGCGACGGGGTGTAGCCGGCTTCCGGTGGCGCGTCGGCCGGGTGCAGCAGGGGCCGCAGCGTCGCCGAGCGCGCCAGCTCGGCGACCAACTCAGCCGGGATCAGCGCGTCGGCCCCGATCATCGAACCCGGCACCTGGCCCGTACCGTCGAGCGCCGCCTCGTCGGCGATCACGTGGATCACCACCGGGCTCGGCGACGGCGTCGAGGCGGCCGCGCAATCGGGGCGTCCGCAGCGACAGACCAGCCGATCGGCGCCGGTGGCCAGTGCGCCCATGGCGTCGGCGCGGCGCTCGCTGCGGGTGCGCGGGTCGTCGGCGCACACGGTGGCGGCCAACGCGTCCAGTCGGGCGTCGACTGCGTGGGCATCGGTGGTGTGCAGCCGTCCGAACATCTCGGTCAACCCGTCGCCGTCGCCCCAGAACGCGACTTCGCGATCACCGCGGCGATCGCGGCGGCGGCGCACCGCGTCCTGATCGGCGCGGGCCACGACCTGATCGACGTATCCGCCCAGTCGGCCCTGGGTGATGCCGATCCACCGCGCCACCTTGAGCGCAAGCTCGACGTCCACGGCGGCCAGCACGTCGGGATCGGTGATCAAGTCGGTGCGGTAGACGATCGTCTGAAACGTCCGATAGTCGATATCGCCGGCCACCAGCAGCGCGCCCACCCGCGGCAGCCGCACCCGCATCGCCCGCGCGTAGTCGAGGTAACTGTCCGCCAGCCCGCGCGTGATACCCAACGCCGCCGCCAACTCAGCCATGATCGCGTCATGGGTGTCGGTGCCCCAGGTCTCGCGCTCACCAAAACGCCGCAACCACAACAGCTCCAGCGCACCGATCACCACCAACCGCCGCCCCGCAGCCCGATTCTCCGCGCGCGCCGCCTCACGCAACTCCCGCATCACCGAATCGAACATACATTCGACTATGCCA
>NZ_LZLV01000158.1 GCF_001673405.1 Mycobacterium sp. 1245111.1
ACCGACGGCAAGCAGCACGATCACCGACATCGCGAGCACCATCCAGTGCAGTTTGATACCGAGGAAGTATTGCCAGACGAGCACCGACATGCCGAACGATGCCCCCAACGACAGCGCGACCGTCCCGACGATCACCGCCGCCGCGATCAGACTGCGGGTAATGATCAGCATGATGATGAAAATCAGGCAGAGCGAACCGATTCCGGCGATCATCAGGTCGTACTTGGAGCCGTCCTTCCAGTCTTTGAAGGTGGCTGCGGTGCCGGCGAGGTAGATCTTGGCATCCTCCAGCGGGGTGCCCTTGAGCGACTCCTCGGCGGCCTCGCGGATTTTATCGACGCGCGCGATGCCTTCCGGCGACGCGGGATCGCCACGGTGCGAGATGATCAACCGGACGGCGTGCCCGTTGGGTGAGATGAACTGTTTGAGACCTCGCGCGAAGTCCGGGCTTTTGAACGCCTCGGGCGGAAGGTAGAACGTGTCATCGTTCTTCGACTTGTCGAACGCGTCACCCTGGGCGGTGGCGTTGTCGGACTGCGCTTTTGCCTGTTCGTTCAGACCGTTGGTGGTGGCGTAGTTCGACATGATCGTGTCGAGGTTGTGCTGCTGGCTTTCGATCTGCGGCGGGATCAGCGCCACCAGCTGCGGCTGAATCTGGTCCAGCTTGTCGAGGTTCGCGCTGAGCGCCTCGATGTTCTCGCTCACCTGGTCGATGCCGTCGAGTGCGTTGAAGATCGACCGCACCGACCAGCACAGCGGGATGTCGAAGCAGTGCTTTTCCCAGTAGAAACCACTGCGGATCGGCCGGAAGAAGTCGTCGAAGTTGGCGATGTCGTCCCGCAACGACTCGGTGATCTTCACGGTTTCTTTTGTCAGCTTGGTGGTTTCGTGCGTGGTGTTGGTCAGATCCTGGGTGACCTTCATCTGCTCGTGCAGCGTCGCCATCGTCTTGCGCAGCTCGTCTGCCTGCTTGAGCA
>NZ_LZLV01000159.1 GCF_001673405.1 Mycobacterium sp. 1245111.1
GCCTCGTCCTCAACGGTCTGCGCGTGCACGTCGAAACGGCCCGCCATCGCCCGCATCTCGTGCGGGTCAGTCATAAAGCGTGTAGGCATGTCCTTCTCCTTATTCTGGGCGTGTCAAAAGTTATTGCGTTGTCTGGTAAGGGACTTTATCCACCGGCGGGCGAACGCGGCATCACCTTGGCGGCGACACGCGAGCCCATGGCGGTCATACCGCGGCCGGCCAGTGCGCCCATCAGTCCCTGCGAGAACGGGCTACTGGGCAGGCCGTGCATCATGCTCGGCGGAGCGACGCTGTTAGACGGCAGCAACGGAGCGGCACGGCTCAGCTCCCCACCGTCTACGCCGGTGTGCCAACCGTGCGGCACCGACAGCCCGCCCGCATGAAGCGCGTTGGCCATCTGGGCCTGGATGCCGGCCTGAATGCCCGCACCCCACTTGCCCAGCTGGCCGGTCACGCCGCTCATCACCGTGGCGGCCTTGCCGTCGATCAGCTTGCCGACGTTGTCCAGCAGCGAGTCCTTCATGCCGACCAGCGCGTCGACCGAGGCGCCGGCGCCGCTGCCGCTACCCGAGCTCATGAACATACGAGCGGGCGTGCTGCCCAACATGCCCATGTAGTACGTCGCCTGCACCGGAAGCAGAGCGGCACTCGGGTTGCCGGCGACAGCGGTCGCTACCCCGGGCAGCCAGGCGCCAACCGCGGCTGGCGTGAACGCCGTCAGCGCAGGGGTTGTGTCTGACACCGTGTAGCCGAACAGGTTCGCAATGGCGTTCAGAACGCCCTCGCCGAGCACGTCCCAGCCGCCGGTTGCGGCGTCAGCCGCCGTGGCAGCCGCCGGTGCAGCCTGCGAACCGCTGGTCACCATCGGGGCCGCGGTCTGTGCCGGCAACGCAGCCGACGCACCTGTCGAGTTCACTTGATAGGTGTCCATACCGAGCGCGTCCTGGATCCACATGTCCAGGTATTCCGCCTCGTTCTGGGCGATCGCCCCGGTGTTCTGGCCGAGGAAGTTGTTCGCCACCAGCGTGGCCAGCTCGGCCCGGTTGGCCGCGATCAGCGGCGGCGGAACCATCGAGGCGTATGCGGTCTGGTAGGCGGCAGCGGCGGCCTTGGCCTGCGCCCCGGTCTGGGCGGCCTCGGTCGCGGTGGCCTGCAGCCAGGCGATGTACGGCTCGGCGGCCGAGGCCATGTGAGCCGACGACGGACCGAGCCACGTCTCGGTGGTCAGGTTCGTGACGGCGGTCTGGTACTGCGTGGCGGTGGCCTCCAGATCGGCGGCCAGCCCGTCCCACGCCGCCGCGGCCTCCAACAATGGACCAGACCCGGCGCCCTGATACATCAGCGCGGAGTTGATCTCCGGGGGTATCAGCGAAAAGCTCATCGAAACCTACGATCCGACTAGTGGGCGGATGCGACGTTGGCCGCTTCGGTCAACGCGTAGGCGGCGGCACCGGAGCGCAACGCGGCCACTAGTTGCTCGTGCACCTCTGCGGCCTGTGCGGCGATCTGCTGATACAGCGCGCCGTGCTGCCCGAACTGGGCGGCCGTCATCGCCGACACGAGGTCCGACGCTGCGGGGGCCAGGGCCGTCGTCGGTGTCGCGGCCGCCGAGTTGCGCGCGATCATGGTGTCGCCGATACCGGACAGGGTGCTCGCGGCCCCCTGCAGCACGTCTGGTTGTGTAGTAACGAACATCTCTAAACCCTTTCCCACGACCCGGGCGGTACTGAGAACGAACAGTACTGGAACCTGGGCGTTTGGATAGACCTCCCCTAGCCGATTGCCACTCCTGGTGGCGATGGAAATCGTAAGGCCTTTTTGCGTTCGGCGATAGGCGAATGGGCGAACCAGTATGAGGCAAAACGGACCAGTTCTCTTGGCTTTTTCACAGGTTTCCAATTGATCAGCGGAACGAAGTCAAGCCGCAAGGGGTCGAGGCCGGCTCTGCCGCGTCGTGGCGAGGCGGGCGAGTCATGGACTGTATCGTTGCCGCGTGACTGGGCAGCCACCAAAGCTTTTCATCTTTCCGCATGCCGGGGGATCGGCCGAGTTTTACGTTCCCTTCGCCAAAGCCTTTGCCAGCGATATCAAACGCGTTGCCGTTCGGTATCCGGGGCGCGGTGGTAATCACGACCTCGGGTCATTCACCACCATCGGTGATCTTGCCGACAAGGTTTGCCAGATGATCAAGCCGCCGGAAGACCCACAAGAGAAAATCGCCTTTTTCGGCCACAGCATGGGCGGACTGCTGGCGTTCGAGGTTGCGCGTCGCTTCGAGCGGGGGGGCAGTCCGATTGCGGCACTGTTCGTCTCGGCCGTCGCCGCGCCGGGCCACGTCGGCTACGAGCATGTCCCGGAGTCGGACCGCGGACTGCTGGACGCGGTGAGCGAGATGACGGGTGTCAATCCTGAGTTTCTGGAAAACGAAGAATTCGCGGCGAGCATCCTGCCGACTCTGCGCGGGCTCAAGGCCATCTCGAAATACGACTGCCCGCCGGAGGAGAAGTTGTCCTGTCCGATCTCGGCGTTCCTGGGCGACGACGACGAAGTGGCGACCCCCGAGAAGGTGCAGCCGTGGGTCGACCGAACAACCTCTGAGTTCTCTATGAAAGTTTTTCCCGGCCACCATTTTTATCTAACCGATCACATAGCCGAGTTAGTAAGCGAGATCGAGCCCAAGATTCTGGCCTCTTGTAGAGCTTGAGCGAATCAATATTCAAACGATTCGTGTCAAACTCATGACCCAATCACGAACGGAAAACGGCGCCGTTCTCTACAATGCAAAAGTCGCTCAATACCAATTATCTGGAATGTACTGCCGAGAACCTGGACAGATCGGCTGGTCCATGTCGCTTGCAGCTGCACGCGCTCAACGGACCGCCGGCGTTCAACTGGGGAGAGTGAATAACGCCACACCCAGGCCTCGGCGTGGCGGTATCCAGCAAATCCCCTCTTCGACCGAGGTTTTGGCCCTAGCTTATGTGGGACGCTGGCCGAGTCGTCACGCTGACCGCCGGTTGGTCGGACGCCGGTGGCGCGCGAGCCAGCTGCGACTTCGTAACCACGGGAAAGGATCCGCAAAGCCTTTAACTATTCAAGGTTATGCGTTTGATCTAAGCGTCGGGTAAGGTGAGGGCGTCGCGGCTGGGGAGTGGACACCCTCGGGCGCGATCTGCATAGCAAACTCATGGCTCAGCAATGACGCTGACACGAGCGGGCCTGTTGTTTAGCGCACGTATTACATTCTTGGGTTTTTGGTCCGAGAAGTGCGCGGCCCCTGTTAATCTCCTGCATCACAAGCGCCCGTCTAGTTGTTGTCCGGGGCTCTAGATATTTAAGGGGTGGTGTCCCGATGGCAGTATCCGAAGCTTCCATTGCCGCAGTACTGCGGGAATGGGCACGGCAACAACCGGATGCACCGGCTTACACGTACATCGATTACGACGTCGATCCGGCCGGCTACCGGCAGTCGCTCACGTGGTCCGAGCTTTACGGTCGCGTGCAGACGCTGGCCACCGAGGTTTCGACGGTCGGCGCTCCCGGGGACCGCGCCGCCATCCTTGCGCACCAGGGCCTGGACTACGTCGTCGCGTTCTACGCAGCGCTGGAGGCCGGGCTGGTAGCGGTGCCGCTGCCGGTTCCGCAATTCGGCGCCCACGATGAGCGCGCCAGCGCAGCCCTGCAGGACTGCGCGCCCACCGTTCTGCTGACCACCTCCGCGGTCGTCGACGACGTCGTCGGCTGCGCCCGTTCGCTGCCCGGCAAGTCCCCGGCCCTGATCGAGGTCGACAGCCTGGACCTCGACGCGACGCCCGATTTCAACAAGCCGCCCGCGCCACGGACCAAGAACGCGGTACTGCAGTACACCTCCGGCTCGACGCGTACGCCCAAGGGCGTCGTTGTCACCCACAAGAACATCCTGGCCAATATCGAGCAGGTGAAGCTGGACTACTTCGAAGCCGACGGCGCGATCCCCCCGCCGGACACCACGCTGGTGTCCTGGCTGCCCGTCTACCACGACATGGGCCTGCTGCTCGGCATCACCGGCGCGCTCACGCTGGGTCTGCACTCGGTGCTGATGAGCCCGATGGCGTTCCTGCAGCGTCCCGCCCGGTGGATCCACGAGATGGCCACCAACACCCGCACTTTCAGCGCAGTGCCGAACTTCGCGTTCGAACTGGCCGCGCGGCGGACCACCGACGAGGACATGGCCGGGCTCGACCTGTCAGGAGTGCACACCATCCTGTCGGGGAGTGAGCGCGTGCACGCGGCCACGATCCGGCGGTTCATCGATCGCTTCTCGCAATTCGGCTTCCCGGCCAGCTCGCTGAAGCCGTCGTACGGACTCGCCGAGGCGATGGTCTACGTGAACTCGTCGGGCCCGGGCCGGCCGCCCACCGTCGCCACCTTCGACTACGAGAAGCTGTCCGCCGGCCACGCCGAGGCCTGCGACAACGAGAGCGGCGTCGAACTGGTCAGCGTCGGCATCCCGCGCGCATCGATGATTCGCATCGTCGACCCGGAGACCCGCACCGAGAACCCGGCCGGCATGGTCGGCGAAATCTGGCTGCACGGCGAAAACATCGCCGCCGGTTACTGGCGCAAGCCGCAGCAGACCCAGAAGGCCTTCGGTGGACAACTGGTCGACCCGTCGAGTGGCACTCCGCTGGGCCCGTGGCTGCGGACCGGTGACCTCGGCACGATCCACGACGGCGAGCTGTACATCATCGGCCGGATCAAGGACCTGCTGATCGTCGACGGGCGTAACCACTACCCGGACGACATCGAGGCCACCACCCAGGAGATCAGCGGCGGTCGCGTCGCGGCGATCTCCATCGAGGACGGTCGTACCGAGCGTCTGATCGTGATCGCCGAGATGAAGGACAAGGGCGACACGCAGGAAATGCGGGAGCGTCTCCGCGATGTGAGAGCACAAGTCACGTCTGCCATTTCGAAGTCCCACGGGCTGCGGGTGGCCGACCTGGTACTGGTCCCGCCCGGCTCGATTCCGATCACGACCAGTGGGAAGATCCGCCGTTCATCGTGTGTTGAGGTCTACCAACAGGACGACTTCAGCCGTTTGGATTCCACCGCTTAGTGGGATCCAGGCGGCTTTGCACCGCAGCGGGGGTAAAGCCTGTGTCCACCACTCGATTTTTAATGCCCGCTGCGCAGGGGGGCGGCGTTCGGCATCGGCCGAGTGGCGGTAACATCAGTCACTTCGGCTGGGTCGAACGTTGTGAGCGCGACGGGGCGAACCGACTGGACACGCCCGGATGACATCGGTGGGCGACGCCGCGTTTCTCGTCGCACACGGTGTAGTACGACAACAACATTCCGACAGACCGGGGGGAGCGCGATGACTGCTGCACCGTCGGACCGTCGGGCCATCATCACCGAGGCGCTGCGAAAGATCGATGATCTGACCGCGCGGCTGGAAATCGCCGAAAAAGGCGACACCGAGCCGATCGCCGTGGTGGGAATCGGTTGCCGGCTTCCCGGTGGAGCGGACACCCCCGACCGGTTCTGGCGGATGTTGCAGGAGGGCGAGAGCGGCATCGTCGGGGTTCCCGCCGAACGGTGGGACGCCGACGCCTTCTTCGCCGAAGACCACTCCGTGCCCGGCACGATCGTCAGCAAGGAAGGCGGGTTCCTCACCTCCTGGCGCCCTGACGAGTTCGACGCCGAGTTCTTCGGGATCTCCCCGCGCGAGGCCGCGGCGATGGATCCGCAGCAGCGGCTGTTGCTCGAAGTCACCTGGGAGGCACTGGAAAACGCGGGCATCACCGCGCCGATGATCCGCGGCACCCAGACGTCGGTCTTCGTCGGAATGACCACCTACGACTACACCCTGACCCTGGCCGGTCGGCTCCCACCGGAAGAGGTCGACCCGCACGTCCCGTTCGGGAACGCCGCGAACTTCGCTGCCGGGCGGTTGTCGTACTTCCTGGGCGCCCACGGTCCCGCGGTCGTGCTCGACACCGCGTGCTCGTCGTCGCTGGTCACCGTCCACTTGGCCTGTCAGAGCCTGCGCCGCCGCGAGAGCGATCAGGCGCTGGTGGCCGGCGTCAACCTGATGCTGAGCCCGGAGAACAGCGTGGCCACCTCGCGGTGGGGGATGTTGGCGCCCGACGGCCGTTGCAAGACCTTCGACGCCAGCGCCGACGGCTACGTCCGCAGCGAGGGCTGCGGTGTCGTGGTGCTCAAGCGGCTGAGTGACGCTGTGCGCGACGGCGATTCGGTGCTGGCGGTGGTACGCGGCTCGGCGGTCAACCAGGACGGACCCAGTAGCGGCCAGACCGTGCCCAGCGGTCCCGCACAGCAGGCGGTCGTCCGCGCGGCGTTGGCCGCGGCGCGCTTGGAGCCCTCCGACATCGACTACATCGAGGCGCACGGCACCGGCACCGCGTTGGGCGATCCGATCGAATTGGGCGCGCTGCACCAGGTATTCGGCGAACGCAACGGCTCGGCGCCGCTGGTGCTGGGGTCGGTCAAGACCAACCTCGGCCACCTGGAATCGGCCGCCGGCATCACCGGCTTCATCAAAGCCGTGCTCGCCGTGCAGCACGGCTACATCCCTGCGCACCTGCACTTCACTGAGTTGACGCCCAACGCCGTCGAAGGCGCCTCGAAGTTCACCATCGCGGCCGACGGCATGGACTGGCCCGCGGTCGGGCGGGCACGACGGGCCGGGGTGTCGTCCTTCGGGGTCAGCGGCACCAACGCACACGTGGTCCTCGAACAGGCTCCGGAGCGCGAGCCTTTGAAAAAGGAAGCGCCGCAACCGGAGTCGGTGATCACCACGCTGGTGGTCTCGGGCAAGACGCCGGCACGCGTCGCCTCGACCGCCGCCACCCTGGCCGACTGGATGATCGGAGACGGCGCCGGAGTGCCGTTGGCCGACGTCGCCCACACGCTCAACCACCACCGCACTCAGCACAAGAGCTTCGCGACGCTGGCCGTGCGCGATCGTGCCCACGCGGTCGCCGGCCTGCAGGCATTGGCGGCCGGCCAGTCGGCGATCGGACTCGTCGAGCCGCACGAGGGATTGTGTAAGCCCGGAACGGTTTTCGTGTACTCGGGGCAGGGGTCGCAGTGGGCCGGCATGGGGCGGCAGCTGCTGGTCGACGAACCCGTGTTCGCCGCGGCGGTCGACGAGTTGGAGCCGCTGTTCGTCGAGCACATGCGCTTCTCGCTGCACCAGGTCCTGACTGAGGGCCAGCGAGTCAGCGGCGACGCGCGCGTGCAGCCGGTGCTGATGGGCCTGCAGTTGGCGTTGACCGCGTTGTGGCGCTCGTATGGCGTGGAACCCGATGCGGTGATTGGACATTCGATGGGTGAGGTGACCGCGGCTGTGGTGGCCGGGGCGCTCACCGCGGACGAGGGTCTGCGAGTCATCGGCACCCGCTCACGGCTGATGTCACGGCTCGCCGGTCAGGGCGCGGTCGGTCTGCTGGAGATGGACGCCGAGGCGACCGAGACGTTCCTCGCCGACTACCCCGAGGTGAGTATCGCGGGATTCCTGTCGCCCCGGCAGACCGTGATCGCCGGCGCGGTGGCGCAGGTCGACGCGGCGATCGTCGCCGCCAGCGCCCGGGAGCGATTCGCGCGACGGGTGAACATGGAAGTCGCCTCGCACACCTCGCTGATGGACCCGATCCTGGCTGAATTGCGTTCCGCGCTGGCCGATCTCACGCCGAAGACGCCGACGATCCCGTTCATCTCCACGGTTGCCGACCCGGCCAGCGCGCCAATCCTGGACGCCGACTACTGGGTGGCCAATGTGCGTGAGCCGGTGCGACTGCACCAGGCCATCACCACCGCGGCGGCGCGGCACGCCACGTTCGTCGAAATCAGCCCGCACCCGAGTCTGACCCACGCCATTACCGAGACACTCGAATCGCAGCACCATCACAGCGTTGGGACGTTGTCGCGCAAGGGCGATGACACGGTCAGCTTCCACACCAACCTCAACCGCACCCACGTGATGCGCCCGCCGACGTTGCCACACCCCCCCGAGCCGCACCCGGTGCTGCCGAGCGCGCCGTGGCACCACGCGAAGCACTGGATCAGCGCCGAGGAATTCGTCAAGACCGCCGAGTCGGCGCCGCAGCGCGGCACGCTGCTCGGCCAGCACATCCCGGTCGCCGCGACACCGCCGACGCACCTGTGGCAGGCGCGCCTGACGCCCACCACCAAGCCCTATCCCGGGTCGCACCACAACAACGGCGTCGAGATCATCCCGATATCGGTTCTGCTGCAGACCCTTTCGACGGCCGCCGACGAGCGCACGCTGTCCGACATCCGCTTCGAGTACCCGATCGTCGTCGGGGAACCGCGCGTCGTCCAGGTGATCGCCGACGACGCATCCGTGACCGTCTCGTCGAGCACCGGCGAGCAAGGCGCCGGATGGATCCGGCATGCCGGCGCCCGCATCTCGCGCGACGACCCGGCCGCCGCATCGTCGGAGGCGGTAGCCGCCCCGGGGTCGACCGATACCGACTTCACCGACGAATCGGTGACCTCGTTCTGGCAGACCTGGGGCAGTGAGGGCCGCCCCTTCGGCTGGTCGATCGGCTCCTGCCACTCGAAGGCCGGCGAGCTGAGCGCCGACGTCGCGTTGACCGAAGCCTCGGCAGTTGCGTTGCTGGACGCCGCAATTCACATCGCCCGGCTGCTGGACAGCGAGAACCCGCGGCTGATGGTTCCGGCCGCGGTAACCAGTGTGTGGTTCGGCGGCGAGCTCGCCGACCCGAGCGGCCGCGTCGAGGTGCGCCGGCGCGGTGGCGGCGACGAAGAACTCGTCGTCGACATCACCGCCACCGGCCCGGACGGCAGCACCTGCCTCGACGTGCGCGGACTGCGCTTTGCCGCCGTCGACTCGAGTGCCACCGCCGGCCGCACCGACGACCCCGCATCGATGGTGCATGCGATCGACTGGCAGCCGTTCACCGCCGACGAGAGCGCCGACGGTGGCTCGGGCGGCGTTGCGGTGTTGGGCGACAACGACATTGCCGGCGGCCTGCGCGACGGCCTGACCCTGAACGGGTACCCCGCGGCCACGGTCGCCGACGCGCGATACGTCCTCTACGTCGCCGAATCCCGTTCCGGGGAGAGCGATGTCGACGGCGCCGTGCGGATGTCGATGGAGCTGGTCGACCTGGTTCGCGGGCTGGCAGACCGCGACGAGACTCACCCGGCCACGCTGTGGATCGTCACCCGCGGTGTGCGCGACGGCAGTTCGGACGCCGCGGTCGCGCAGAGCCCGCTCTGGGGGACCGCCGGCGTGATCCGGGCCGAGCAGCCGCAGTTGTGGGGCGGTCTGGTCGACCTGCCGGAGGACGCGGCGATCGGCTCGCTGGTGCCGACGCTGGCCCCGATGCTGCGCACACCCGCGAAGTCGATCCTGTCGCTGCGCGACGGCGAATTCTTCGCACCCGGTCTGAAGACCGTGTGCGGCGAGCCGGTGCGCGAGCCGCTGCGCTGCCGCCCGGATGCGGCTTACCTGATCACCGGTGGCCTTGGAGCGCTCGGCCTGCTGACGGCCGGTTGGCTGGCGGACCGCGGCGCGCGCCGGGTGATCCTGGCTGGCCGCACGGCGCTGCCGCCACGCCGAGAATGGGACAGCGACACGGCAGACGGCGGCACCCGGGACAAGATCAACGCTGTCCGCGCGCTGGAAGCCCGCGGGGTGGCCGTCGAAGCCGTCGCGCTCGACATCGGCTCGCCGGAGGCGATGGCCGCCCTGCTGGCCAAACGCGACGACGAAGGCGCGGTGCCGATCCGCGGGGTGGTCCACGGAGCCGGTATCACCGACGCGGAGCTGTTCACCGAGCTGGATGAAGACCGGCTGCGGCGCACGGTCTGGCCGAAGATCGCCGGTGCGCAGGTGCTGCACCAGGCCTTCCCGCCGGGCAGCCTCGACTTCATGTTCCTGACCGCCGCGGCGGGGGCCGTGTTTGGCGTGCCGGGCCAGGGTGCCTACGCCGCGGCCAACGCCTACCTCGACGGTTTGGCCCAGCTGCGCCACCGGCAGGGCTGCTACACCGTCAGCCAGGACTGGGTGGCCTGGCGCGGGCTCGGTTTCGGCGCCGAGGCGCAGATCGCGCTGGCCGAACTGGAGCGGCTCGGGTCGCGGGCGATCGGCGCCGATGAGGCCTTCGCCGCCTGGGACCACCTGGCGCGTTACGACGTCGCGCAGGCCGTGATGGCCCCGATGGCCTCGACTGCCGACGCTGAGGTCAACGGGTCGGCCCCGGCCACTCCGGCCTGGTCGGAGATGCCGGCCGACGAGGTCCGTGCCGAACTGCAGACCGGGTTGCGGGCCATTCTGGCCCGCGAGCTGCAGCTGGTCGAGGCCGATCTCGACCTGGATCGGCCGTTCGCCGAATACGGGCTGAACTCGGTGATGGCGATGTCGGTGCGGCGCGATACCGAATTGTTCGTCGGGATCGAGCTATCCGCGACCATGCTGTTCAACTACCCGACTATCGTTGCGCTCGCCGAACACCTTGCGAAAAAGGTGTCGCCGCAGCCGGAATCAGAGAGCGATGACGACGCTCTGGGTGATTCGGACGGCGGTGTGTTGAGTGATTTGTTCGACAGCGTGGAGTCGGCACCGGCTGGCAGTGAAAGGGGCATCTGATGACGTCCTCGTATGACGAGGAAGCGTTACGACACTGGCTGGCGGATTACCTGGTAACCAACGTCGGTTGCAGTCCGTACGACATCGACTTCGACGCCCCGATGAGCGACCTGGGCCTGGGTTCACGCGACGCCGTGGTGCTCTCCGGCGAGCTGTCGGAATTACTCGGCCGCAAGGTCTCGCCCGTCGAGTTCTGGCAGCACCCGACGATTGCCGACCTGGCCCGGTTTCTGACCGGCAGCGAGGCGCTGGCCGCCGAGGCCGAGGTCGAGGCGGGCCGCAGTCACCTCGACGAGCCGATCGCGGTGATCGGTCTGGGCTGCCGGCTGCCCGGTGGCATCTCCGGCCCGGACGAGTACTGGCAATTCCTCTGCGAGGGCCGCAACGCCGTCACCGAGGTGCCGCCGGAGCGCTGGGCGCCTTTCGACGACGGCACGCCCGAGGTCGCGGCCGCGCTGGCGCACACCACCCGCTACGGCGGCTACATGGACAACCTCGACGCCTTCGACGCCGAGTTCTTCGACATCTCCAGCCGCGAAGCCGCCAAGATGGACCCGCAGCAGCGCATGCTGCTCGAAGTCGCTTGGGAGGCACTGGAACACGCGGGTATCCCGCCGAGCTCGCTGCGCCGCTCGCAGACCGGCGTCTTCGCCGGCGCCTGCTACACCGACTACGGCTACGTCGCGGGCATCGACCTGACCAGCGTCGACGCCTGGACCAATTCCGGTGGCGCACTGAGCATCATCGCCAACCGGCTGTCGTACTTCCTGGACTTCCGCGGACCGTCGGTCACCGTCGACACCGCCTGCTCGTCGTCGATCGTGGCCCTGCATCTGGCCTGCCAGAGCCTACGCATCGGCGACTCCGACGTGGCCCTGGCCGCCGGCGTGAACCTGATGCTGGCGCCGTCGGTGGTCCGCGCCTTCGACCAGACCGGCGCGTTGTCGCCCACCGGCGCCTGCCACGCGTTCGACGCCGACGCAGACGGATTCATCCGCGGCGAGGGCTGCGGCGTCGTGGTGCTCAAGCGCCTCAGTGACGCGGTGCGCGACGGCGACCGGGTGCTGGCGGTGGTGCGGGGCTCGGCGGTCAACCAGGACGGCCGGTCCAACGGCCTGCTGGCGCCCAACCCCGCCGCGCAGATGGCGGTGCTGCGGTCGGCCTATGCCAACGCGGGCCTGCAACCGCAGGAAGTCGACTACGTCGAGGCGCACGGCACCGGCACGCCACTCGGCGACCCGATCGAGGCCCGCGCGCTCGGCACCGTGCTGGGCCGCGGTCGCCCCGAGGACGCACCGCTGCTGATCGGCACCGCCAAGACCAACCTCGGCCACCTCGAGGCCGCGGCCGGGATCGCCGGCCTGATCAAGACCGTGCTGGCGGTCTACCGGGGCACTATCCCGCCGAACCTGCACTTCCACACCCCCAACCCACACATCCCGTTCGACCAGCTGCGCCTGAAAGTGGTCGATAAGCAACAAGATTGGCCGGAAACGGACCAGCCGCGCCGGGCCGGCATCTCGTCGTTCGGGTTCGGTGGCACCAACGCGCACGCGGTGATCGAGCAGGCGCCCCCCGCGATGCCGGTGATCCGGGAGACCGACCCGGCGGTGGCCACCCTGGTGGTGTCGGGCAAGTCGCCGGAACGGATCTCGCTGCAGGCCGCGTCGCTGGCGTCCTGGTTGCAGGGTGCGGGCGCGGAGGTACGGCTGGCCGACGTGGCCCACACGCTGAGCTATCACCGTGAGCGGCACGCCCAGTTCGCCACCGTGTGCGTCCGCGACCGCGCTCAGGCGGTCGAGTTGTTGCAGGCGCTGGCCGACGGCCGCGCGGCCGAGGGTGTGGTCGGTCCGCATGCCGGACCCTGCAGTCCCGGGACTGTATTCGTGTTCTCCGGCCAGGGTTCGCATTGGGCCGGTATGGGCCGGCAGTTGCTTGCCGACGAGCCGGTGTTCGCCGAGGCGATCGCCGAACTCGATCCGATTTTCGTTGAGCAGGTTGGCTTTTCGCTGCAGAAGATCATCGCCGACGGCGAGGCGATCAGCGGCGACGCGCAGGTTCAGCCGGTGCTGATGGGTCTGCAGCTGGCGCTGACCGAGCTGTGGCGTTCCTACGGCGTGCACCCGGACGCGGTGATCGGCCACTCGATGGGCGAGGTCACCGCGGCGGTGGTGGCGGGCGCGCTGAGCGTCGTCGACGGCCTGCGGGTGATCGCGATCCGGTCGAAGTTGATGTCGAAGCTGGCCGGCCAGGGCGCGGTGGCGCTGCTGAAGCTCGACGCGGAGGCAACCGAAGCGTTGCTCGCGGACTACCCGGAAGTCAGTGTGGCGGGTTACATTTCGCCGCGCGAGACGGTGGTCGCCGGCCCGGTCGCGCCGGTCGATGCGGCGATCGCCGCGGTGAGCGCGCAGAACAAGTTCGCCCGCCGGGTCAACATGGAAGTCGCGTCGCACACCGCGTTCATGGACCCGATCCTGGGTGAATTGCGCTCCGCGCTCGAGGATCTGACCCCCGAGATCCCGACCATCCCGTTCTATTCGACGGCGATGGAAGGCTTCCAGTCGCCGATGCTGGACGCCGACTACTGGGTGGCCAACGTCCGCCAGCCCGCGCGGCTCAGCCAGGCCGTCGCCGCCGCCGCCGAAGAACACGGCACCTTCATCGAGATCAGCGCGCACCCGATCCTGATGAACGCCGTCGGCGACACGCTGGATCCGGCCGGCCATCACCACAGCGTCGGCACGCTGTGGCGCGACGGCGACGACACGGTCCGGTTCCACACCAATCTGAACGCCGTCCACACCAGCCACCCGCCGCAGACTCCACACCCGGTCGAGCCGCACCCGGTGCTGCCGACCACGCCGTGGCAACACAGCCGGTTCTGGGTGTCCTCGCGGCCGATCACGCCGATCAGACACGCTGTCGCCGTAAGTGATTCGGGTGCGCCGATCGACGGCCCGATCCCGTCGGAGTGGTACCTGAACCTGGCCTGGACGGCTCACGAGCTGACCGGGAAGCGTGACGACGCCGACGCCTCGTGGCTCGTCATCACCGACTCCGGGCTGGGCGAGGAGATCGGCCGGGTTGTCGGCGACGGATCCGCCGCGGCATCTCAGCCGACCTCGTTGCTCGCCGACCCGGCCGCGATCACCAATGCGCTGGCCGGGGTGACCCATGTGCTGTACGCGCCGCAGGTCACCGGTGGCCAGTTCGACTTCGAAGCCGGCTACGAGCTGTTCAATGCGGCTCGACGGCTGACCGCCGCCATCGCCGAAACCAGTGCGGCGCCAAAGCTTTACCTGCTCACCCGCAATGCGCAGCCGGTAAGCGAGGGCGACCGCGCGAACGCGTCGCAGGCGGTGCTGTGGGGCCTTGGCCGCACGCTGGCGCTGG
The DNA here is from genome assembly GCF_001673405.1 of Mycobacterium sp. 1245111.1. Classification (GTDB taxonomy): domain Bacteria; phylum Actinomycetota; class Actinomycetes; order Mycobacteriales; family Mycobacteriaceae; genus Mycobacterium. The sequence goes on from NZ_LZLV01000159.1 coordinate 14,039, forward strand.
AGCATCCCGAATTCTGGGGCCGCGTCATCGATATCGACGAGTCGGTGCCCGACGGCCTGGCCGCCTCTTACGTGGTCGACGAGGCCCGGGCCGACGACCACGAGGACCAGGTGGTCTATCGTGCCGGCGTGCGCCGCGTGCCGCGGCTGCAGAAGGCTCACGCGCCCGCCACGGCGCCGGCCGAATTGTCCTCCGACAGCAGCTATCTGGTGATCGGAGCGACCGGTAACATCGGTCCGCACCTGATCCGGCAATTGGCCGACTCGGGTGCGGGCACGGTGGTCGCGGTCTCGCGTAATCCCGGCTCGAAGCTCGACGACCTGGCTGCCCGCCTGGCGCCGTCGGGCACCACGCTGGTGACGGCCGCGGCCGATGCCGCCGACGAGTCCGCGATGAGCGCGGTGTTCGACCGCTTCGGCAAGGACCTGCCGCCGCTGGCCGGTGTCTACGTCGCGGCGTTCGGCGGTGGGCCGATCACGCTGCTGGAGATGACCGAAGCCGACGTCACCGCGATGTTCCGGCCCAAGCTGGATGTGGTCTCGGTGCTGCACCGACTTTCGTTGGGGCACAAGGTCGAGCAGTTCGTGCTGTTCTCGTCGATCTCCGGCTTGACCGGCTCTCGCTGGCTGGCGCACTACACGGCGACCACGACGTTCCTGGACACCTTCGCGCTGGCCCGCCGGGCCGCCGGCCTTCCGGCCACCGCGATCAACTGGGGGTTGTGGAAGTCGTTGTCCGACGGGCAATCCGAAGAGGAGCGTCAGGTCACCCTGGCCTCCGGTCTGGAGCCGATGGCCGATGACGTCGCGATCAAGGCGCTGCCGCTGCTCACCGGCCCGGGCGCCGGGTCACGGCCGTCCGTCGTCGCCGCCGACTGGCCGTTGCTCGCCGCCGCCTACCGGACCCGGGCGGCGCTGCGGATCGTCGACGACCTGCTGGCCACCGAGGCCGCCGGCGCAGAGACCAGCGAGGCGCGCAGCACCGAGTTCCGGGATGCCTTGCGCGAGGCCGATCCAACGCGACGCCGCGGCATGCTCGTCGACCACGTCACCGCGCAGGTGGTCGGCGCGATGGGGCTGGCGTCGGCGCAGCTGCTCGACCCGACCGCGGGCTTCTTCCAGTCCGGCATGGATTCGTTGATGAGTGTCACGCTGCAGCGCGCACTTTCGGACAGCCTGGGCGAGACGCTGCCGGCGTCGGTGGTGTTCGACTACCCGACCGTCGAGGCGCTGTCGGACTACCTTGCCACGCTGCTGCCGGAGGTGGCCGAGGCCGCCGAGGACGAATACGCTGACGACTACGACGACTTCAGCGACGACGAACTTCTGAAACAGCTGTCGGAAAGGCTGGGTTGAGCGGGATGACTGCACCGCCAGATCGTCGGGCGATCATCACCGAGGCTCTTCGCAAGATCGATGACCTGACGGCCCGGCTGGAGATCGCCGAAAAGGCTGACCTCGAACCGATTGCCGTGGTGGGCATGGCCTGCCGGCTGCCGGGTGGCGTCAACACGCCCGACGACTATTGGCAACTTCTGCACGAAGGCCGCAGCGGCGTGATCCGCGTCCCCGAGGACCGCTGGGACGCCGACGCCTACTTCACCGACGACCACACCCGCCCGGGCACGATCGCCAACCGGGAGGGCGGCTTCCTTACCTCCTGGCAGCCCGACCAGTTCGATGCCGAATTCTTCGGGATCTCCCCGCGCGAGGCGATCGGGATGGACCCCCAGCACCGGCTGTTGCTCGAAGTCGCCTGGGAGGCACTGGAAAACGCCGGCGTCACACCGAAAGCCGCACGCAACAGCCAGACCGGCATCTACGTCGGGCTGACCACCAGCGACTACTACTGGCTATCCACCGCTGGCGGAGTGCGACCGGAAGACTTCGACCCGTATCTGGTGTTCGGCAGCGCGTCGAACTTCGCCGCGGGGCGGTTGTCCTACTTCCTCGGAACGCATGGCCCGGCGGTGGTGCTCGACACCGCGTGCTCGTCCTCACTGGTTGCCATCCACCTGGCCTGCCAGAGTTTGCGCCGCCGCGAGACGGACTACGCGCTGGCCGCAGGTACCAACCTGATCCTGACCCCGGAGAACAGCATTGCCTGTTCGCGATGGGGCATGCTGGCCCCGGACGGCCAGTGCAAGACCTTCGACGCCAGCGCCGACGGCTACGTGCGCAGCGAGGGCTGCGGCGTCGTGGTGCTCAAGCGGCTCAGTGACGCCGAGCGCGACGGCGATAACGTGCTGGCGCTGGTGCGGGGTTCGGCCGTCAACCAGGACGGCCCGAGCAGCGGCCAGACGGTGCCCAGCGGCCCAGCGCAGCAAGCCGTGATGCGGGCGGCGCTGGCGTCTGCGCGGCTGGAGCCGTCGGATATCGACTACATCGAGGCACACGGCACCGGCACCGCGCTGGGCGACCCGATCGAACTCGACGCGCTGACTGCAGTTTTCGGTCAGCGCGACGAGTCGGCGCCGCTGGTGCTCGGCTCGGTCAAGACAAATCTGGGCCACCTCGAGAACTCGGCCGGCATCGCCGGATTCATCAAGACCGTGCTGAGCTTGAACCACGGTTTCATCCCGCCTCACCTGCATTTCACCGAGCTGACCCCGAATGCCGGCGCCGGCGCGTCGAAATTCACCATCGCGGCCGACGGCATGCCCTGGCCACAGGTGAGCCGGCCGCGTCGTGCGGGTGTCTCCTCGTTCGGCGTCAGCGGCACCAACGCCCACGTGGTGATCGAGCAGGCTAGCGGGCCGGAGCCCGCCAAAAACACTGCGGCGCAACCGGAGCCGACGGTCAGCACGCTGGTGATCTCCGGCAAGACGCCGGCACGCATCGCGCCGATCGCCGAGATGCTGGCCGACTGGATGTCCGGTGCGGGCGCCGACGTGCCGCTGGCCGACGTCGCGAATACCGTCAACAACTACCGCGGCCGCTACCGCAGCTTCGCCGCCGTCGTGGCCCGTGACCCCGAGCAGGCCGTCGCCGGATTGCGCGCGCTGGCCGCCGGTGAGCCCGCGACCGGTGTCGTCGAGGCATGCGAGAAGCCGAACGGCTCGGGCACCGTCTTCCTGTATTCGGGTCAAGGTTCACAGTGGGCCGGCATGGGGCGGCAGTTGTTGGCCGAGGAGCCGGCCTTCGCCGCGGCCGTTGACGAGCTGGAGCCTGATTTCGTTGCGCAGGTTGGCTTTTCGCTGAAAGACGTGCTGCTGGCCGGTGAGCCGGTGGTGGGCATCGACCGGATTCAGCCGGTGCTGGTCGGCATGCAGCTGGCGCTGACCGCGCTGTGGCGTTCCTACGGGGTCGAGCCCGACGCGGTGATCGGTCACTCGATGGGTGAGGTGACCGCGGCCGTCGTCTCGGGTGCGCTGAGTCCCGCCGACGGCCTGAAAGTCATTGCGACCCGGTCGAAGCTGATGCTGCGCCTGTCCGGTCAGGGCGCGATGGCGCTGCTCGAGTTGGGCGCCGAGGAGGCCGAGAAGCTGGCCGGGCAGCACCCGGACGTGACGGTGGCGGTGTACGCCGCGCCGCAGCAGACGGTGATCGCGGGCCCGCCCGAGCAGGTCGACGCCGCGATCGCCGCGGTCGACGCCCAGGGCCTGCTGGCCCGTCGCATCGAGGTCGATGTGGCCTCGCACCACCCGACCGTCGACCCGATTCTCGCCGAGCTGAAAGACGCCCTCGCCGACCTGAAGCCGCAGACGCCGCGAATCCCGTTGATCAGCACGGTCGGTCAGGCGGACCCGAAATTCGATGCGGACTACTGGGTGGTCAACCTCCGCAACCCGGTGCGCTTCAGCCAGGCCGTTGCCAAGGCGGCCCAGACGCACGCCACGTTCGTCGAGATCAGCCCGCACCCGCTGCTGACCCACGGCATCGGCGAGACGCTGGCCTCGGTGGCCTCCCGCGACCAGTTCGCCGTCACCGCAGCGATGAAGCGCGGCGACGACGAAACGCTGTCCGTCCACGAGCAACTCGCCACCCTCGGCGTGACCGGCGACCAGACCGGCCGTCGCCGCGTCGACATTCCGGCCTCGCCGTGGCTGCACGCCAGCTACTGGGTCGAGAAGAAACCTGCCGCTCAGCGGCGGACCGACGTGCACCCGCTGCTGGGCGCCCATGTCGAACTGCCGTCCGGCAACGAGCACGTCTGGCAGACCGACATCGATTTGCAGACGCTGCCGTGGTTGGCGGACAACACCATTGGCGGCCAGGCCGTGGTGTCGGCCGCGGGTTTCGCGGAGATGGCATTGGCCGCCGTGTCGCAGGCGATGGGCGCCGCCACGGTCAGCAAGCTCACCATCGAGCGGCCGCTGGTCCTGGACGCCCAGACCCGCGTCACCACGCAACTATCGCTGAGCCCGGACGTGAATCGCGTTGAGATTCAAGCCCGCTCGGCCGGTGGCACCTGGACCCGGTACGCGGTCGCCGACGTCATCGACGCGGGCGCGCCGACCGGCCAGCCCGGCGACGGCATCGAGATCGCGCTGCCCGACGAGGTCGCCGATCACCCCGAGTACCGCATCCACCCCGTGCTGCTCGACGCGGCGCTGCGGCAGCTGGCCGCCGCGGTCCCGGCTGAGTCGGAAGACGCGTCCTACCAAGCGGTTTCGGTGGAAGCGATCCGGGTGTTCGCCCCGATCCGCGGCCGGGCCCGCGTGCACACCGAGCTGGCCGACGACCGTGGCCGCGTCGTGCTGACCGATGACGCCGGCGCCGTACTCGCCGAGTTGACCGGTGTCGAGCTGAAGCCGGTCGACCTGGCCAGCGTGCCGCTGTCGTTGGAGCAGAAGATCTTCGACGCCGCCTGGTCGCAGAGCCCGGCCCCCGCAGGTGACGCCGTGGCCGACGGCACCTGGATGGTCCTGGCTGAAACCGATTCTGAGACAACCGAACTCGCAAGCCAACTCGTCGACAAGCTCACCTCGTCGACGCGGTGGGCGGTCAGCGCACCGTTGGGCGACGAGTCCGCGGTGGCCGCGGCGTTCGCCAAGACCGCCGACTCGAAGCCGGTCGGCATCGTCGTGCTGCTGGCCAAGGCGCCGTTTAACGGTGAGGACACCGAAGCCACCGACGCCGCGCTGCGCCGCGCCCACGACCTGGTTCTCGACATCTCGGCGGCCGCGCACGCCGCCGTCGACGGATGGAAGGGCACCTCGCCGCGGCTGTGGCTGGTCACCCGCGACGGGCTGTCGGTCCACGACGACGAGCCGGGTGACCCGGCGATCGGCGCGCTCAAAGGCCTGATCCGCAACTGGCGGTTCCCCGGCGAAGCGGCCCGGGTGCTGGCCGGCGAACCCGACCTCGGCGCCACGCTGCTCGACGTCGGCAGCGGTGAGGTCGTCGACAAGGTGATCCACGAACTCGCCGCCTCGACTGGCGACGACGTCGTCGCGCTGCGCGAGGACGGCCGCTACGTCGAACGGATGGTGCGCGCCTCGCTGGACGGCGAGCGCCACGAAGCCGTGGTCCGACCAGACGGCTCCTACATCGTCACCGGCGGCCTCGGCGGTTTGGGCACCGTCGTCACCCGCTGGCTGGTGGAGCAGGGTGCCGGCCGCATCGTGCTCAACGGCCGCCGCGAACCCTCCGACGAGCAGCGCGCATACCTCGCCGGCCTGGGCACCGACGTCGTCTTCGTGGCCGGCGACATCGCCACCGCGGGCACCGCGGAGCGACTGGTGGCCGCCGCCGAGGAAACCGGAAAGCCGTTGCGCGGTCTGGTGCACGGCGCCGGCGTCACCGGCGACGGTCTGGTCAGCGCGCTGACCCGCGAAGGGCTGGAACGGGTCTGGACGCCCAAGGTTGCCGGCGCGCTGCGGCTGAACACGGCGACGGCCACCAAGGAGATGGACTGGTGGGTCGGCTTCTCCTCGATGGCCACCATGCTCGGCCTGCCGGGTCAGCTGGCCTACGCGACCGGTAACGCATGGCTCGACGCGCTGATGACCTGGCGGCGTGCCGCCGGGCGACCCGCCACCGCGATCAACTGGGGACAGTGGTCGGCCGTCGGGATGAGCAGCAAGCTGACCTACAGCGTGCTCGACCCGATCACCCCCGACGAAGGCATCGAGGCGTTGCAGACCCTGGTCGGCGGCCCACTCAACCGGGTCGGTGTCGGGCGGCTGCGGCTGGACCGCGTACTCGCGGCCACCCCGGAGTTCCGCGACCTGGCCTACTTCGAGCGGATCGCCGCGGAGTTCGGCACTCACACCGTCGAGCATCGGGCCGCCAGCGGCGAGGACTCGGTGTCGGCCGCGGCCCCGGACTGGTCCACCTTGTCCGCCGACGAGCGGCTCACCGAACTGCAGACCCGGTTGCAGGCCATTTTGGGCCGCGAGCTGAGGATGTCGCCGTCGTCGATCAACCTCGACGCGCCGTTCCCCGAACTGGGCCTGGACTCGATGATGGCGATGACGGTCCTCAAGGAGACCAAGAAGTTGGTCGGCCTAGACGTGTCGGCGAACATGTTGTTCAACCACCCGACGATTGCCTCGCTGGCGACATACGTGACCGGGCTGCTTGCGCCCGCCGACGAGCCGGAGGAAGATTCCGGCGGTTCAGCGGCCGAGCCGGAGCGCAGCGTGTTGGATGATTTGTTCGACAGCGTCGAGTCGGCCTCGGCGAGCACTGACGGCGGTCTTTTTTGATGGGAAGAATCTTCTGATGGCCACCATTTACGACAGAGTCTCGGCGATGTCCGGCGAGCAGCGGGACGCGATCACCCAGAAGTTCGACAGTTCTTCGCGGGTCGTCGCCGCCGAGCCGATCGCGGTGGTGGGCATCGGGTGCCGTTTCCCCGGCGACGCCAACGGACCCGAGGGCTACTGGAACTTCTTGGCCAACGGCGGCGACGGGATCAGCGAGATCCCGCCGGACCGCTGGAACGCCGACGAGTACTACGACCCCGACCAGTTCGCGCCCGGCCGGATGTCGTCCAAGTGGGGCGGCTTCCTGTCCGACGTGTCCGGCTTCGACGCCGACTACTTCGGTATCTCGCCGCGTGAAGCCGAGGCGATGGACCCCCAGCAGCGGCTCATGCTGGAGGTCGCCTACGAAGCGCTCGAGCACGCCGGGATCGCGACCGAGGACCTGTCAGGCGTGCGCGCCGCCGTGCTGATGGGCGTGTATTACGGGGAATACCAAACGATTTCGGCCGCCAACCCGGACGCCATCGACGCCTACTCCGCGACCGGCAACGCGCACGCGGTGGCCGTCGGGCGCATCGCCTACCTGTTGGGGCTGCGCGGGCCGGCCGTCGCGATCGACTCGGCGTGCTCGTCGTCGCTGGTGACGATCCACCTGGCCTGCCAGAGCCTGCGGCTGCGGGAGAGCGACCTGGCGCTGGCGGGCGGGGTCAGCCTGATCCTGCGCCCGGAAACCCAGATCGCGATGGCCAAGTGGGGAATGTTGTCCCCGAACGGCCGGTGCTATTCGTTCGACTCGCGCGCCGACGGATTCGTCCGCGGCGAAGGCTGCGGCGTCGTCGTGCTCAAGCGGCTCACCGACGCCGTGCGCGACGGCGACCGGGTGCTCGCCGTGGTCCGCGGTTCCGCGGTCAACCAGGACGGCCGGTCCAACGGCCTGACCGCGCCCAATACCATTGCGCAGCAAGACGTCATCAGGGCCGCGCTGCGCAGCGGTGACGTACAGGCCCGCTCGGTCAACTACATCGAGGCGCACGGCACCGGCACCGGGCTGGGTGACCCGATCGAATTCGAGGCGCTGGCCGACCAGTACGGCAAGGGCGACGGCGACTGTGCCCTGGGTGCGGTGAAATCCAACTTCGGCCACCTCGAGGCCGCGGCCGGCATCGCCGGCTTCATCAAAGCCGCGCTGTCGGTGCAGCGGGCGCAGATTCCGCCGAACCTCAACTTCGCGCAGTGGAATCCGGCCATCGACCACAAGTCGACCCGGATGTTCGTTCCCACCGAACTGCGCCCGTGGCCGGCCGAAGAGGGCCCGCGGCGCGCCGCGATCTCGTCGTTCGGCATCGGCGGCACGAACGCGCACGTCGTGATCGAGCAAGGCCCCGATCCGGATGCGCCGGTTTCGGCCGGCGACAACCCCGACTCGCCGGTGACCACGCTGAGCATCTCCGGCAAGAGCGAGCAGCGGATCGCGGCCTGGGCTGCGACGCTGGCGGATTGGATGTCGGGACAGGGCGCCGAGGTGCCGCTCGCCGACATCGCGCACACCGTGAACGTGTACCGCAGCCGGCACAACAAGATCGCCACCGTCTCCGCGCGCGACCGGGCCGAGGTAGTGGCCGGCCTGCGGGCGCTGGCCACCGGCCAGCCTGCCCCGGGAGTCGTTGCCCCGCACGATGTTCCGCGTGGCAAAGGCACCGTGTTCCTGTATTCGGGTCAGGGTTCGCAGTGGGCGGGCATGGGGCGGCAGTTGTTGGCCGACGAGCCGGCCTTCGCGGCGGCCGTTGATGGGCTGGAGCCTGATTTCGTTGCGCAGGTTGGCTTTTCGCTGAAAGACGTGCTGCTGGCCGGTGAGCCGGTGGTGGGCATCGACCGGATCCAGCCGGTGCTGGTCGGCATGCAGCTGGCGCTGACCGCGCTGTGGCGTTCCTACGGGGTCGAGCCCGACGCGGTGATCGGTCACTCGATGGGTGAGGTGACCGCGGCCGTCGTCTCGGGCGCGTTGAGCCCCGCCGACGGCCTGAAAGTCATCGCGACACGGTCGAAGCTGATGAAGCGGCTGTCCGGTCAGGGCGCAATGGCGCTGCTCGAGTTGGGCGCCGCCGAGGCCGAGAAGCTGGTGGGGGAGCATCCCGACATCACCGTGGCGGTGTACGCCGCGCCGCAGCAGATCGTGATCGCCGGTCCGCCCGAACAGGTCGACGCGGTGGTCGAGATCGTCGACAAGCAGGGCAAGCTGGCGCGCCGCGTCGAGGTGGACGTGGCCTCGCACCACCCGACCGTCGACCCGATCCTGGCCGAGCTGAAAGACGCCCTGGCCGACCTGAAGCCGCAGACGCCGAAGACTCCGTTGATCAGCACGGTCGGGAACGACGGCGACGCGACGTTCGACGCCGACTACTGGGTGGTCAACTTGCGCAACCCGGTGCGCTTCAGTCAGGCCATAACGAAGGCCTTGGAAGGGCCTGTAAACCATTCCGCGTTCGTCGAAGTCAGCCCGCATCCGCTGCTCAGCCACGCTATCAACGGCACACTGGAGGCGGCCAAGCCGCGCGGCGGCGCCCAGGTTGCGGGAACGCTGACGCGCGACAACCCCGAGACGCTGACGTTCCACACCCAGCTGGCCACCGTCCGGCCGCCGTCGGCCGCGGCGGCACAGATCGACAGCGGCACAAAGAAACTCGTCGACCTGCCGCCGACCCCGTGGCAGCACGTCCGCTACTGGGCGGCGCCGACGGCCACGACCCGGCAGGCGGGCAGCGTCCACCCGCTGCTCGGCACCCACGTCGAGTTGCCGTCCGGCCGCGACCACGTCTTCACCGCCGACGTCGGCACGGACGCCGTCCCGTACATGCTCGACCACAAGGTGCACGGCCAACCGGTGATGCCCGGCACCGGCTTCGGTGAGATCGCGCTGGCCGCGGCCAGCGAGGCGCTCGGCCTGCCGGCCACGTCGGTAAGCGTCGGCGTCGAGGTCGAGCAGATGCTGCCGCTGGCCGAGTCGACCCAGCTCACCACGCAGCTGACTCGCGGCGAAAAGGACGGCGACGAGATCCGCGTCGAAATCCACTCGCGCTCGGCGACCGGTGCCTGGATCCGGCACGCCGTCGCGAAAGTCGAAGTGGGACAGTCGGAGCCACCGGCCGTGCCGCCCGCCTCGTCGGAGCCGGGCACCGTGCTCTCGCCCGCGGACCTGTACTCCGCGCTGCGCGCCACCGGCCTGCACCACGCGCAGGCGTTCGCCGCGCTGACCCGCATCGTGCGCCGGCCCAACGGCACGTCGGAGACCGAGATCGTGCTGCCCGACGAGGCCACCGGGCATCGCGCGTACCGCATCCACCCCGTGCTGCTCGACGCGGCGCTGCAGGGCCTGGCGGCCGCGCTGTCCAGCGAATCGTTGGCCGGCTCCGATGAGGCCACCTATCTGCCGGTGTCGTTCGAGAAGATTCGGGTGTTCGGCGAGGTCGGGCGTCGCGCCCGGTGCCGTGCCGAATTGGTCAACCCGGACGGCGACGGCGCAGGCATCAACGGCCGCGTGCTGATCACCGACGAGGCGGGCACACCCACCGCCGAGATCAGTGGCATCTACCTGCAGCGTGTGCAACGCCGTACGGTGCCAATGCCGTTGGAGCAGAAGATCTTCGACACTGAATGGGTCGAGACCCCGGTCGACACGTCGGCGGCGGCCCCGGACGGCAGCTGGCTGGTGCTCACCGACGGCGCCGAGTCCGAGGCGGTCGCCAAGGAATTCACCGCCGCATTCGGCACGCCGACCCGACGGGTGCTCACCGCCGACCTGTCGCGGGAATCGGCTGTCCTGGAAGCGTTTTCGCAAGCCGCCGGGGACGCTGAGCTACCGCCGGTCGGCGTGGTCGTCTTCGCGGGCCGGCAGTCGTTCGACGGCACCGAGTCCGGTGACGCCGCGGGCCGCGGACGCGACCTGACCTGGGGAGTCGCGTCGACGGTTCGCACGATCCTCACCGGTTGGCACGGCAAACCGCCGCGGCTGTGGGTGGTGTCCCGCGACGGACTGGCCGTCAGCGACGGCGAGTCGGGCGACCCCTCGATCAGCGCCCTGACCGGCCTGATCCGCGTGCTGGCCTACGAGCATCCAGACCTGCGCACCACGTTGGTCGACCTGTCCGGCGACGCCGTCGAGTCGCTGAACACCGAGTTCGGGCTGGCCGGCGACGACGTGATCGCGTGGCGTGGCGAAAAGCGGTACGCCAAGCGGCTTTCCCGCGCGACGCTGGCGGCCGCCAAGACCGACACCGTCGTCCGGCCGGACGGCTCCTACATCATCACCGGTGGTCTCCGCGGCCTCGGCCTGGCGATGGCCCGGTGGCTGGTCGACAGCGGCGCCGGACGGGTGGTGCTCAACGGCCGGTCCGACCCTTCGGACGAGGCGCAGGCGCTGGTCGACGAGCTCGGGCAGCGTGCCCAGATTGCCGTCGTGCTGGGCGATATCGCGGCGCCCGGTGTCGCCGAGAAGCTGGTCAGCTCGGCCGAGGAGACCGGTCTGACGCTGCGCGGCCTGATGCACAGCGCGGTCGTGCTGGACGACCAGATCGTCGCCGGCCTTGCCCAGGACAGCCTGGAACGGGTGTGGGCGCCCAAAGCCAACGGCGCGCTGCGGCTGCACTCGGTGACCTCGGGCGACAAAGGCGCGCAACTAGACTGGTGGGTCGGCTTCTCGTCGACGTCGTCGCTGCTGGGCGCGCCCGGGCAGGGTGCCTACGCAGCGGCCAGCGCCTGGCTCGACGGCCTGGTCGACTGGCGACGCGCGGCCGGACTGCCCGCCATCACGATCAACTGGGGCCAGTGGTCCGACATCGGCGTCGCACGCTCGCTGACGTTCAGTGCGCTGGACCCGATTTCGCCGCCCGAAGGCATCGAGGCGCTGGAGGCCATCCTGGCCAGCGCGCCCACCAACATCGGGGTGGCCCGGCTGCGGCTGGACCGGGCCGCGGCCGCGTTCCCGGAGATCCAGCAGCTCGGTTTCTTCTCCAAGCTGGCCTCCGAATTGGACATCGACGACGAAGACGACGACTGGTCCGGCCCCGACGCGCTGCGCGAACTGGACGCCGCCGAGGCGAACCGGGTCGTCGTCGGGCGGCTCGCCACCCGCATCCTGGCCATCATGGGCTACCCCAAGGGCAGCACGCTGGACGCCGATCAGCCGCTGACCGAATTGGGCATGGATTCGCTTATGGCGGTGCGAATCCGCAACACTGTTCGTGGCGACTTCGGTGTGGAACCGCCCGTGGCCCTGCTGCTGCAGGGTGCGTCGTTGACCGCGTTGACCACCGACTTGATCCGCCAGCTGGGCCTTGAGACCGACGACAAGGCCGACAGCGGCGGTGGCGTTCGTGACCGAGCCAAGCAACGCGCCGCGGCCCGGCAGCGTGCGGCGGCTCGGCGAAAGGTAGGAGATCGAGTGTGACCAGCAACAGCGAATTGCCGCCCAACGCGATCGCGGTGGTCGGCATGGCGGCCCGCTTGCCCGGTGCCAACACGCTGTCGGCATTCTGGGACAACCTGCGCCGCGGCGAGGAGTCGATCGTCACGCTTGCCGAAGACGACCTGCTGGCCGAGGGCATTCCGGACAAGGCCCTCGCGAATCCCGCCTACGTGCGTCGCGCCGCGCTGATGGACGGCATCGACGAATTCGACGCCGACTTCTTCGGCTTCACGCCGCAGGCCGCACGTTCGACCGATCCGCAGCACCGGCTGTTCCTGCAAACCGCGTTCCACGCGATCGAGGATGCGGGCTACGACCCGGCCGATATCGAGGGCACGGTCGGTGTGTATGCGACCAGCACCACCAGCGGCTACCTGTTGCACAACATCATGTCCAACCGTGACCCGAATGTGGTGATGGGACAAGGCATCACGTTCGACATGGTCGAGCTGTCGATGCAGAACGACAAGGACTACCTGGCCACCAAGGTGGCGTATGCGCTGAACCTGCGCGGCCCCGCCCTGTCGGTGCAGACGGCCTGCTCGTCGGCGCTCGTGGCGGTGCACCTGGCCTGCCAAAGCATCCTCAACGGCGAGTGCGAGCTGGCGCTGGCCGGTGGTGCGTCGCTGCGCATCCCGCATCACGTCGGATACTGGTACGCCCCGGGTTCGATGGTGTCGCCGACCGGCCACTGCCGGCCGTTCGACGCCCGCTCCGACGGCACGATTTTCGGCAGCGGTGTCGGCGTGGTCGTGCTTAAGGCGCTTCAGGACGCCGTCGACGACGGCGACCGCATCCACGCCGTGATCCGCGGCTCCGCGCTGAACAACGACGGCTCGACGAAGATGACCTACGCCGCCCCGACCGCGGCCGGCCAGGCCGACGTCATCGCCGAGGCGCACGCGATCTCCGAAGTCGACGCCTCGGAGATCAGCTACGTCGAGACGCACGGCACGGGCACTCCGCTCGGTGACCCGATCGAAATCGAAGGCCTGCGACAGGCTTTCGAGGTGTCCGAGCTACCGCGCTCCGGCCCCTGCTACGTCGGCTCGGTGAAATCCAACATCGGTCACCTGGAATCGGCCTCCGGAATCGCCAGCCTGATCAAGGCGATCCTGTGCCTCAAGCACCGCGCCATCCCCGCGACCCTGCACTACACCAGCCCCAACCCCGAATTGCACTTGGACCGTGGGCCTTTCAAGGTCCGCAGCGAGTACGGCCCGTGGGAGTGGGACGGAGTGCTGCGCGCCGGGGTCAGCTCGTTCGGCGTCGGTGGCACCAACGCCCACGTGGTCCTCGAAGAGGCGCCGCGCGTCGCATCGTCGACCCCGTCGTCGGGACCGCAGGTGCTGTTGATGTCCGCGCGCAGCACCGACGCGCTGGAGCAGTCGCGCAAGTCGCTGGCCGCCGAGCTCGACAAGGGCGAGGCGAATCTGGCGGACGTCGCCTACACCCTGACCCGCCGCCGCAAGGACACCGTCCGGATGGCCGCGGTGGTCAAGGACACCCAGGACGCGATCGCGGTGCTGGAGGCCGGCGAGCACGACAACGTATTCATCGGCGAATCGGCCTCTAGCACAAAGGATTCCGATCGCGTTGTCTTCCTGTTCCCGGGCCAGGGCGCGCAGCACATCGGGATGGCCCGCGGGCTCTACGACCACGAGCCGGTGTTCGCGGAGCACTTCGACCAGTGCGCGGCCGGCTTCGGCGAGGAGCTCGGCGTCGATCTGCGCGACGAGATCTTCGAGGGCACCGCGCGCAACCTGGAGCGCACCGACCGTACCCAGCCCGCGTTGTTCACCGTCGAGTACGCGCTGGCCAAGCTGATCGAGAGCTACGGCGTGAAGCCCGCCGCGCTGGCAGGTCACAGCATCGGTGAGTACGTGGCCGGCACCATCGGCGGCGTCTTCGACGTCGAGACCGCGATCAAGGTGGTGTCGATGCGGGCCCGGCTGATGCACGCCGCGCCGCGCGGCGTGATGGTGGCCGTGGCGTTGAGCCCCGAGGCGGTCGGCGAGTACCTGAACGGCGAGGTCGACATCGCCGCGATCAACGAGCCGGGCGGCTGCGTGGTCGCGGGATCCGAGGAGGGCATTCGCCAGTTCAGCGAACGACTCACCGAGAAGGGCATCGTGGCGCGTCGGGTTCGGACGTCGCACGCGTTCCACTCGCGCCTGATGGATTCGATGATCCCGGAATTCACCGGCTTCCTGTCCCGCCAGACGCTGCGCGAGCCGCAGATTCCGTTGCTGTCCAACGTGACTGGGACTTGGCTGGCCCCCAGTGAGGCCACCAACCCGGCGACCTGGGCCCGCCAGGTGCGCTCGACCGTGCGGTTCGCCGACGAGGTCGACGTGTTGCTCGGCGAGCCGAACCGCGTCCTGGTCGAGGTCGGCCCCGGCGGCACACTGACGTCCTCGGCCAGCCGGCACCCCCGGTGGGGAAGCGGACACCGCGCGGTACGCCTGATGCGCCATCACGCGCAGAACCGCGACGACCGCGACGCCTTCCTGCTCGCGCTCGGCCAGCTCTGGTCGGCCGGCGTCGAGGTGGACTGGTCACCGCTACGCGGCAGACAGTCGGCACAGCTGATCACGCTGCCCGGCTATCCCTTTGAACGGCAACGGCATTGGATCGAACACCGCGCTGTTGCGTGGACGGGTGACGCAGCGGTGGCCAACTCGGCCCCGGTGGCGGCAGGCGCCGAGCAGACCGCCGCCGCCAAGAACGGCCAGTCGCCGATGGAAGCCACCCTGCAGCGCATCTGGGGACAGTGCCTCGGGCTGTCTACCGTCGACCGCAAGGCGAACTTCTTTGAGCTGGGCGGTGATTCGCTGGTCGCGATCAGCGTCGCGATGACCGCGGGCAACGAGGGCCTCGATCTCACCCCGCAGGACCTCTACGAGAACCAGACCGTGGCCGCGCTCGCCAAGGCGTTGACGGCCCGGTACGCGGCGGGCGGCCTGGCCCGGCAGTCGCTCGGCGACGTCACGCATCCACCGGTTCCGCCGAACATCTCCTACTTCCTCGAGCACGGGGTGCGCGAGCATGAGCAGTGGCGCGTGCCGCTGATCCTGGAGCTTGGCTCCGACGTGAAGGTCGACGATATCTGCGCCGTCCTGACCGCGCTGCGCAACCACCACGAAGCGCTTCGGCTGCGACTCGTCGAACGCGCGGGCACGTGGGAGCAGGTGATCGCTGAGCCTGGCGACTTCGCCGACTTGGCCACCCGTTCGCTGCCCGAGGACATCAAACCGGGCACGCCTCAGGAACGCGACGCGCTGCTGTCGACGCTGATAGATGTTGTCCGCCAACAAGATCCGTCCAATCCGTTGATCGCAACCTACGTCAGCGGGGTGCCTGGCGGCTCGTCCTACCTCGCGATCAGCGTGCGTGCGATTGTGGCCGACAACGCGTCGCGCGACATCTTGTTGACTGATATCTTCACCGCGTTCGGGCAACAACTGGCCGGCGAAGAGATTGTGTTGCAACCTGTCACGACGCCGTGGACCGAATGGTCGCAGCGTTGCGCCGCATTGGCCGTCCACCCGGCGGTCGTGGAGAGCCGAGACTACTGGCTCAAGACGGCATCGGCGGCGACGCTGAAGGTGGCAAGCGAGCAGACCGCCGGGGCGCCGAGCCTGCCGGATTTGGCCCGCAGCGCGTCGTCGCTGACCGTTGCGGAGACCACCGAGATCGACGATGCCCGCCGACGGCTCCGGGTGCCGATCGAGGAAATGCTGCTGGCCGCGCTGGGGCGCACGATCGCTCACCAGGTTGGTGACGGGACCGTCGCCGTCGACGTCAGCGGCGAGGGGCGCTCGGTGCTCAAGCCCGACGTCGACCTGCGCCGAACTGTCGGCTGGTTCAACACCATCTATCCGATCGCGCTCAGCTGCGCCAAGGACGACGGCGCCAAGCAACTCCTCGCCGACGTGCACAACACGCTCACCGCGGTCCCGCACTACGGAATCGGGTATGGGCTGCTGCGATACCTGTATGCCCCGACTGCGCGACAGCTCGGCGCTGCCGCTCCGGCCGACATCTTCTTCTCCTACATCGGTACGATTCCCGATCTGCCACCGCTGGGCGACGACGTCGCGGTCCGATTCGACTCCGACACCGCATTGCCGGTGCGCGAAGCGATTCCGGGCCTGGGCCACGGAATAGAATTGCGCGTTTTCCGCACGGCCGGTGTGCTGCACCTGGACTGGTGGTACGACAGCCGGCGGGTTGACGCGGCCACCGTGCAGTCGCTGGCCGACAGATTCTCGCGAGACCTGCTGGATCTGATCCGGGAAGCGCTCGCCGCGGACGAGATGGACTCCGGCAGCGACGAAATGGAACTGGTGGACTTGTCGTAAGACAAGCTGAGAGAAGGCAGAACGTGTTTCCATCGTCGGTCATCCGCAAGCTGGCGCTCAGCGAGGAAATGCTCGCCGAGACGCACAACTTCGTCGGCCTCGCCGCGCACCTCGAAGGTCCCGTCGACGTCGACGCGCTGACGGACGCCTTCGACCTGCTGCTCGAGGCGCACCCGGTGCTCACCGCGCGCCTCGAACGCGGCGCCGACGGTCGTCACGAGCTGGTCGCCGACGACCTGATGCACTCGGGGCTCGAGGTGATCGAGGTCGACGCGTCGCAAATCGACAATCCGCCACCGCATTTCGACCAGAGCGAGTCGCTAGTGCACCTGCGGCTGTTCATTCGCGACGGGCAAGCGCATCCCACGCTGTACGTCCACCATGCGCTGGCCGACGGCCATCACATGTACGGCCTGATCGAGGAATTGCTGTCCTTCTACACCGATCTGGTCACCAACGGGAAGACCGGCCCGGTCACCGCGCAGCCTGCGCCGGAGTCGATCGAGACCGTCCTCGCCGACCGGGGGATCCAGAAGGGACCGCGTTCGGGCATCGAGAGGTTCATGCCGGCGCTGTTCGCCTACGACCTGCCGCCGTCGCGGCGCGGCGACACCGGCGCGAAACCCGCGTCGCCCGTGCGGGTTCCGATGGTGTCGTGTCGGCTCAGCGAAGCCCAGACGCACGCCATCGTCGAACTTTGCCGCGCCGAGAAGCTGGGTCTGCACTCCGTGTTGTCGGCCGCGATCCTGATCGCGGAGTGGCAGGTGCGCGGCCGGCTGAACATCCCGGTGCCCTTCATCTACACCGTCGATCTGCGTTACTTCCTCTCGCCGCCGGTATCGGCGACCGGCTGCACCAACCCGGTCGGGTTGGGCACCTACCTCGCCGAGATCAACCAGAAGACGACGGTGGTCGAGCTGGCCCGCGACATCGCGGCAACGTTCAAGGGCGACCTGGACGAGGGCGTGATCCAGCAGTCGCGCCTACACTTCAGCCCGCAGTATGTGGGCAACGCGCCGGGCATGCCCGACGTTGTGTTGTTGTCCGACAACGGTTTGGTGCCGCCGGTGCGCACACCCGAGGGCGTCGAGGTCACCTCCACGCACGGCGAGCTCTACTTTCAGGTCAGCGCCGGCATCGAGATCTACTTCACCCAGATCTACGCCGAACAGCTCAACGTCGAATACCACTCGCACGGGCCGGAACCGGAGAAGTCGATCGAGGCCATCCGGGCATTGCTCGTCGAGGTTGCCGAGCAGTACGCAACCGTCAGCTGACCGGCCCGTAGGCGTAGCGGTGGTACTGGAAGGTTCGGCGCAGCGGCGGCAGGGGGCGAACCAGCTGACGCATCAAC
>NZ_LZLV01000160.1 GCF_001673405.1 Mycobacterium sp. 1245111.1
CGCCGCCGTCCTGGCCGGCCTCGACACCGGGTCCGAGTTCTTCGGACTCGGGTCCTGGTGGATTCGGCCCGCTCATGATCGTCTGTCCTGTTCAACTACTTCACCGGTGTGCGCAGCACCGCGGTCGTGCGGTCGCGCGCGCCGGTGTTCCTCAATATGCCTCGCAAAACCCTACCCAACGGGATCTCGCACGACATTCTGGGCGACCCGCTCACGGATCAACTGATGCCCGGATTGTGACCTAAATGCTGCACCTGCCGGACGCCGGCTAGTGCTTCTCTGGACCCACGTAGTACTCGAAGACCAGCCCCGCGGCCGAACTCAGGATGAACACGACGCCGGCGCCGATCAGCCACGGTAGCCACAGCGCGATACCGACCGCCGCCACCGAACCGGACAGCGCGACCAAAATCGGCCACCAGCTGTGCGGGCTGAAGAAACCCAATTCCCCTGCGCCGTCGCTGATCTCAGCACCCTCGTAGTCCTCGGGACGGGTGTCCAGCCGACGGGCGACGAATCGGAAGAACGTGGCGATGATCATCGCCAGGCCGCTGGTCAGTGCCAGCGCGGTGGTCCCGGCCCACTCGATGCCGCCGGTGGCGTACAGGCTGGTGAGGATGCCGTAGAGGATCGTGCAGAAGACGAAGAACGCCGCGATGAACTCGAACAGCCTGGCTTCGATGTGCATTAGCCTTCTCTCCCCTTACCCAGTCCCTACTTACTCGCCTGCGGCGCCATCTCGCCGCGACGGGTGTCGAACGGATGAGTGGTGACTGCGACCGGAGGCTGCGCGATGGCCTGTAACGCCTGAGCGTTCGTCTTGCCGGCGATCCGCTGCTGAAGGTAGGCCTTGAAGTCGTTGGGCTGAACCACACGGACCTCGAAGTTCATCATCGAGTGGTACGTGCCGCACATCTCCGTGCAGCGGCCCACGAAGGCACCGGTCCGGTCGATCTTGGCGACCTGGAAGCGGTTGACCGAGTGGTTGGCCGCCGGGTCCGGCATCACGTCACGCTTGAACAGAAACTCCGGCACCCAGAACCCGTGGATCACGTCGGCGGAGGCCAGCTCGAACTCGATCCGCTTGCCGACCGGTAACACCAGCACCGGGATCTCGGTGCTGGTCCCGACGGTTTCGACCTTGTCGAAGTTGAGGTAGGTGCGGTCTTCGGTGTTGAGCCCACGGACTGGGCCGACCAGCTCTTCGCCGTGCTTGTCTTTGCCCTCGGGCTTGGAGACCATGGCTGCTTTGCGGGCCGCGTCGGCTCCGTCGTACTTGAGGGTGCCGTCCTTGAAGTCAACCTTCTGGTAGCCGAACTTCCAGTTCCATTGGAACGAGGTGACGTCGACGACGACCTCAGGGTCGGCTTCCAGGTGCAGCATCTTCTCCTGCACCACCACGGTGAAGTAGAAGAGCACCGAAATGATCAGGAATGGCGTCACCGTAAGCACAAGCTCGAGGGGCATGTTGTAACCGAACTGGCGGGGCAGCTCGGTGTCCGTCGCCTTCTTGCGGTGGAACGCCATCGACCAGAACATCAGGGCCCAAACGATGATGCCGACCACCAAGGCCGCGATGACGGAGCCGATCCACAGCTGCCGGTTCCAGTCGCCTTCCTCGGTGATGCCCCGCGGCCAGCCCAAGGCCAGGGCATCCGACCAGCTGCAGCCGCTCAGACTTACCGCCAGCAAGCCCAGCATGCCGACGATCGCCGGCTTGCGAAGCCTCTTCAACAAGCCCTGCGAACAGCCTGGCTCGCGAGATGTCACGGTCGCGCCTCCTGAGAATCACAAGCTGGACCGACGTCGCACATCCCCCGGTCAAGGGGACTGTCGGCTGACTCGCACGTCGAATACTACGCAGCGTAGACCACGCACGCATCGGAGCGGAGTGCAGGCCCGCCGCATTTTGCGTCACCGCTTCGCGGCATCCGTCATCGGCCGACGCTTGCGGCATACTGAGCGGCGATGTGTGGACTGCTGGCCTTCGTGGCTGCCCCGGCCGGCGACCAGCCGCCGGGTGAAACGCACGCCACCGCGGAGGCCATCGCGCAGGCGTCGCACCTGATGCGGCACCGCGGCCCCGACGAGCCGGGCACCTGGGCCGACCCCGCCGGGGCCGTCGTGTTCGGCTTCAACCGGTTGTCCATCATCGACATCGCGCATTCCCATCAGCCGCTGCGCTGGGGCCCGCCGGAAACACCTGACCGCTACGAGTTGGTGTTCAACGGCGAGATCTACAACTACCTGGAATTGCGCGCCGAACTCGCCGAACAACACGGCGCCGTGTTCGCCACCGACGGTGACGGCGAGGCCATCGTCGCCGCGTACCACTATTGGGGCGACGACGCGCTGCTGCGACTGCGGGGCATGTTCGCCTTCGCGCTGTGGGACTCCGCAACCGGCGAATTGTTCTGCGCGCGTGACCCTTTCGGGATCAAGCCGCTGTTCATGGCGATTGGGGCCGGTGGCACCGCGGTGGCCAGCGAGAAGAAATGCCTGCTGGACCTGGCCGACATGGTGGGTTTCGACACCGCGATCGACGAGCGGGCCGTGCAGCACTACACGGTGCTGCAGTACGTGCCCGAACCCGAAACGTTGCATCGCGGCGTGCGCCGGCTGGAATCGGGCTGCTCTGCCCGCATCCGCCCAGGCCACCGACCCCTGACCACCCGCTACTTCGTGCCGCGCTTCCAGGCGGTGCCGATCGCCCGCGGCACCGAGCAGGCCCGCTACGACGAGATCACCGCGGCCCTGGAGGACTCGGTGGCCAAACACATGCGGGCCGACGTCACCGTCGGGTCGTTTCTGTCCGGGGGCATCGACTCGACGGCGATCGCGGCGCTGGCGATCCGGCACAACCCACGGCTGATCACCTTCACCACCGGTTTCGAGCGCGAGGGGTTCTCCGAGGTCGACGTCGCGGTGGCCTCCGCGGAGGCGATCGGCGCACGGCATATCGCCAAGGTCGTCTCCCCCGACGAGTTCGTCGAGGCGTTACCCGAAATCGTCTGGTACCTCGACGAGCCGGTGGCCGACCCGGCGCTGGTGCCGCTGTTCTTCGTCGCCCGCGAGGCACGCAAGCACGTCAAGGTGGTGCTGTCCGGCGAGGGCGCCGACGAGTTGTTCGGCGGCTACACGATCTATCGGGAGCCCTTGTCGCTCAAGCCTTTTGACTATCTCCCCCGACCGCTACGGCGTTCGATGGGCAAGGTGTCCAAGCCGCTTCCCGAGGGCATGCGCGGCAAAAGCCTGCTGCACCGCGGATCGCTGACGCTCGAAGAGCGCTACTACGGCAATGCCCGCAGCTTCTCCGACACGCAGCTGCAGGACGTGCTGGCCGTGTTCCGGCCGGAGTGGACCCACGTCGACGTCACCGCCCCGGTCTACGCCGAGTCTGCCGACTGGGATCCGGTCGCGCGGATGCAGCACATCGACCTGTTCACGTGGCTGCGCGGCGACATCCTGGTCAAGGCCGACAAGATGACCATGGCCAACTCGCTCGAACTACGGGTCCCGTTCCTGGACCCCGAGGTGTTCGCCGTCGCGTCGCGGCTGCCGGTGGACGCCAAGATCACCCGCACCACCACCAAGTACGCGCTGCGCCGAGCCCTCGAGCCCATCGTCCCGCCGCATGTGCTCAACCGGCCGAAGCTGGGTTTCCCGGTGCCGATCCGACACTGGCTGCGCGCCGGCCCATTGCTGGAGTGGGCGCACGAAACCATCGACGCGTCGGCGACCGACTACCTGATCGACCGCGAGGCCGTGCGGCGGATGCTCGACGAACACCGTTGCGGCACAGCCGATCACAGCCGTCGCCTATGGACGGTGTTGATCTTCATGCTGTGGCACGCGATCTTCGTCGAGCACCGGGTGGTGCCGCAGATCAGCGAGCCGGTCTACCCGGTCGAGCTCTAGGCGAGAACGGCCGCGATGTCGTTGGCCGCGTCGTCGCCGTAGGCGCCCGCCAGTCGGGTCTTGGCCGTCGCGGCGTCCCAGGTCCATTCCTGGGTGCCGGTCGACTCCAGCACCAGCACCGCGACCAGGGAACCCAGCTGCGCCGAGCGCTCCAGGCTCAGGCCACCGCTGCGGCCGGTGAGGAAGCCGGCGCGAAACGCGTCGCCGACACCGGTGGGGTCGGTCGCAGCGGTCTCCGGCACCACTCCGACGTGGATGGTGGTGCCGTCACGGTCGACGATGTCGACGCCCTTGGCGCCCAGCGTGGTGACCCGAAGGCCGACCTTCTGCTGCACGTCGGCCTCCGACCAGCCGGTCTTCGACTGCAGCAGTTCCCACTCGTAGTCGTTGGTGAACAGGTATTCCGCGCCGTCGACGAGCTTGTCGATCTCCGCGCCGGACAGCCGGGGCAGCTGCTGCGACGGGTCGGCGGCAAACGGCAGGCCGAGCTCGCGGCACTCCTCGGTGTGCACCACCATCGCATCGGGGTCGTTGGCCCCGATGATCACCAGGTCGGGCTTGCCCTGGGCGGCCACGAGGTCAGCGAGCTTGATGTTGCGGGCCTCGGACATCGCACCCGGGTAGAACGACGCGATCTGGGCCATGTCCTGGTCGGTGGTGCAGACGAACCGCGCGGTGTGGGCGGACTTCGAGATCAGCACGTGGTCGGTGTTGACGCCGTGCGACTGCAGCCATTTGCCGTAGTCGCCGACGAAATCGTCACCGGCCGCCCCGACCAGCGACACGTCGCCCCCGAGTACGCCGATGGCGAAGGCGATGTTGCCGGCGACGCCACCCCGGTGGATCACCAGGTCGTCGACCAGGAAGCTCAGCGACACCTTCTCCAGGTGCTCGGCGAGCAGGTGCTCGGAGAACCGACCCGGAAACCGCATCAAATTGTCGGTGGCAATAGAACCGGTTACCGCGATCGTCACGAAACTCCACCCCTTCAAGTCCTAAGTTTGGCTATCAAAGCCTACCCGTGACCGTGGTCGGCTCTGCATCGCGGGCGAGCGCCCGCTAGCCTCCGTAGAAGACCTCGCGGCGGCCTGACGCCCCACGGCCCTGCGCCTTGCTATCCGAGGAGATCCGTCTATGCCCGGTCCGTACTCGTCGGACCACGGTGTGGGCTCTGAGGGACCGCCGTTCGCCGACACACATCCCAGTGATCCGATTCCGGCCGCCCCCGCGTTTCCGACACCGCCGCCGGCAGCCGTCTACCCGGGCCCGATGCCGCCGCCGGTGCCGTTCCCGAAGCCTCGCCGGCGCCGACTACTCGTCGCCGTCGGCGTTGCGCTGCTCGTGATCGGCGCGGCGATCGCCGGGATCGTGTACACCTCGCACCGCGCTCCGGTGGCGGCACCCGGCGCCTTCTCCGATGCGACCGCCACGTCGGCGATCCAGGGCTACCTCGACGCGCTGCAACACCGCGACACCGAGGCCATCGCGCGCAACACACTGTGCGGTATCTACGACGCGGTCCGGGATCGCCGATCCGACCAAGCCCTGGCCAAACTCAGTAGCGACGCGTTCCGCAAGCAGTTCTCCGAGGCGCAGGTGACGTCGATCGACAAGATCGTCTACTGGTCGAACTACCAGGCACAGGTGTTGTTCACCATGCGTGTGCAGCCGTCCACCGGCAGCAGTACGCGCAACGAGGTGCAGGGCGTCGCGCAGTTGATCAGCCAGCACAACCAGATACTGGTGTGCTCCTACGTGCTACACAGCGCGGGCGTGTACTGAATCGTCAGTTGAACGAGTCGCCGCAGGCGCACGAGCCAGTGGCGTTCGGGTTGTCGATCGTGAAACCCTGCTTCTCGATGGTGTCGACGAAGTCGATCGAGGCGCCCTGGACGTAGGGCGCGCTCATCCGGTCGACGGTCAAGGTCACGCCGCCGAAGTCGGCGGTGAGGTCGCCGTCGAGCGCGCGATCGTCGAAGAACAGGTTGTAACGCAGGCCGGCGCATCCCCCGGGCTGGACCGCGATCCGCAGCGACAGGTCGTCGCGCCCTTCCTGGTCCAACAGTGACTTAGCCTTGGCTGCTGCGGCGTCGGTCAAGATCACGCCGTGCGTGGTGGCGGCGGTTGACTCGTCCTGAACAGTCATTGCTTCTCCCTGAAAGTATTCGTGTGCTGATGGGTTCGCTCGAGCGATTCAACCCACCTCCTCAAAGGTACCTTGTCGCGCCGCTATTCGGAGAGTCGCGCCGCGACCTCGGCAGCCAGTCCCATCAGCTGGTTGGCGGCATCGGCCAGGGCCAACCGCACCGATCCGGCGTGATCAGAAACACCGGCAGCGCCCAGAATGCCCGCGGATTGGAAGGTCGCCTCGTCCAACTCGACCTGTCCGGCCAGCACCACCACCGGGGCCCGCGACGTTTTTGCCAGGGTTCCGATGACCTTGCCGCGCAGCGATTGCTCGTCGAATTTGCCTTCCCCGGTGATCACCAGGTCGGCGGCGGCGAGCTCAGCGGCCAGGCCGGTGTGCTCGGCGATGATCGTCGCGCCCGACTGGCACTGACCACCCATCGCGAGCAGCGCGGCGCCGATCCCGCCGGCAGCCCCCGCGCCCGACTCCGCGCTGACCGGCCGTCCGGCGGCGGCGTCCAACTCGCGAGCCCACCGTTCCAGGCGCTGCTCCAGCGCGGCCACGGTGTCGGGATCCGCGCCCTTCTGCGGGCCGAACACCCGGGCCGCTCCCCACGGCCCCACCAGCGGATATTCGACATCGCAGGCGGCGATCAGCTCCACGTCGGCGAGGCGGCGGCGCGCTGCGGGCAGGCCGCCGAGCTCGTCGACGAGCCCGCGACCCCCGTCGGTGCACGCAGAGCCGCCCAACCCGACGACGAGCCGAGTCGCATCCGCGTCCAGGGCCGCGGCCATCAGCTGGCCAACTCCCCTGCTGTGCGCCGCCAGCGCGGTGTCCGGTGTCGCCGGACCGCCGAGCAGGGACAGTCCGCAGGCCTGCGCACATTCGAGGTAGGCGCTCTGCGATGCCGGGTCTAGTACCCACTCGGCGGACACGTCTTCGGCCAGCGGTCCGTGGACGGTCAGCACGCGACGCTCCCCCAGCCGGTCGGCCAGCACGTCGACGAACCCCGGACCGCCGTCGGACTGCGGCGCGACGACGATGCGATCGCCGGGGCGGACCCGGTTCCAGCCCGCTGCGATGGCCGCTGCGGCCTCGACCGCGGTCAGGGTGTCGCCGAAGCTGTCGGGCGCGATCAGCAGACGAAGGTCCGGGCTGTCGGGCGCCGATCCGCTCATCTGAGCAACAGTAAGCCTGCCGCGGACCCGGCCGTTTTCCAGACGTGTCCGCAGCGAAGTAACCTGGCGGGCGTGAAACTGCTGGGCCGTAACAAGGACGAGGACCGGGGCGTGGCTGTGCCGACGGCCGACGTCGAAGCGCCGGCACCGCGCACCCCGCAGACCACCGCCCCCAAGGGACGGCCTACGCCGCGACGCAATGCCGGGCGCAAGGGCCCGATCGCACCGGCGCCCATGACGTCCTCGGAGGCCCGGGCCCGGCGAAAGTCGTTGGCCGGGCCCAAGCTCAGTCGCGAGGAACGCAAGCAGCAGAGTTCCGCGCGTCGAGCCGCGATGACCGAGCGGCGCGAGCGCATGATGAACGGCGACGAGCGGTATCTGCTGTCCCGTGATCAGGGTCCGGTGCGCCGGTATGTCCGCGACATCGTCGACGCCCGTCGCAACGTGCTCGGCCTGTTCATGCCGTCGGCGCTGGGGCTGATGTTCATCATGTTCGCTGTCCCCCAGCTCCAGTTCTATGTGTCCCCCGCGATGATCCTGTTGATGCTCGTCATGGCGCTCGACGGGTTGCTTCTCGGCCGCAAGGTCGCCCGCAAGGTCGATGAGAAGTTCCCCGAGGACACCGAAAGCCGTTGGAAGATTGGGCTTTACGCGGCGAGTCGGGCTTCTCAGATGCGCCGGATGCGGGCGCCGCGACCCCAGGTCAAGCACGGCGCCCGTGTCGAGTAAGCGCCCCCGCAAGGCTCATTGATCGACGGTGCGAACCTTGGTCCTCGGCGGAGTCAAGTCCGGAAAGTCCCGGTGGGCGGAGGCCGCGATCGCCGAATCGCTGGCGACGGACCAGCCCGTGCACTATCTGGCGACCGGAAAGGCCGGCGACTCCGATCCGGCGTGGCGGCAGCGCGTCGCCGAGCATCGCGATCGCCGGCCGCAGCATTGGTGCACCGTCGAAACCGATGATGTCGCAGGGCATTTGCGGCAATCACCGGACACGGCGACGCTGGTCGACGATCTTGGCGGCTGGTTGACCGCCACGCTGGATCGGCGCCAGGCCTGGGACGGCGCATCGGTCGCCGCCGACCTCGACGAACTGACAAGCGCTGTCTCAGCTTTCAGCTCGCCGCTGGTGCTGGTCAGCCCGGAGGTCGGGCTGTCGGTTCACGGCGCCACCGCGTCGGCCCGCCGTTTCACCGATGAACTGGGCACACTCAACCAGCGGTTGGCCACCTTGTGCGACCGCGTCGTGCTCGTGGTGGCCGGCCAGCCGCTGCCGATCAAGCAGCCCGGCATATGACGATGTTCGCACCGGTGACGCCGCCGGATACGGCAGCCGCGGCGGCCGCCCGCGCCCGCCAGGACACCCTGACCAAACCGCGCGGCGCGTTGGGCCGCCTGGAGGATCTGTCGGTCTGGGTGTCGTCGTGCCAAGGGCAATGTCCCCCAAGGCAATTCGAGCGCGCCAGGGTTGTGGTGTTCGCAGGTGACCACGGCGTGGCCCGATCCGGTGTGTCGGCGTACCCCCCGGAAGTCACCGCGCAGATGGTCGCCAACATGGCGGCCGGAGGCGCGGCGATCAACGTGGTGGCCGACATCGCCGGAGCGACCGTTCGGGTCGTCGACCTCGCCGTGGACGCCGACCCGCTATCCCCCCAGATCGGTGCCCACAAAATCCGGCGCGGCAGCGGTGACATCGCCACCGAGGATGCGCTTACCGAGCAGGAGACGCGCGACGCGATCGATGCCGGCCGCCAGATTGCCGATCAGGAAGTCGACGAGGGTGCCGACCTACTGATCGCGGGCGACATGGGGATCGGAAATACCACTGCGGCAACGGTTCTGGTTGCGGCGCTGACGGGCGTCGAGCCGGTCGCCGCGGTCGGCTACGGGACCGGGATAGACGATGCGGGATGGGCTCGCAAAACTGCGGCGGTGCGCGATGCGCTGTACCGCGCCGAGCACGTGTTGGCCAACCCGGTCGCCACCCTGCAATGTTGCGGCGGAGCCGATTTGGCGGGTATTGCCGGCTTCTGCGCGCAGGCCGCGGTGCGGCGGACCCCGGTGCTGCTCGACGGCATGGTCGTGACGGCCGCCGCCTTGATCGCCGAGCAGTTGGCACCGGGCGCTCGGTTGTGGTGGCAGGCCGGTCACCGGTCGACCGAGCCAGCGCACGCGCTCGCCCTTGCTCGACTCGGATTGGATCCCATCATCGACTTGCGGATGCGACTCGGCGAAGGCAGCGGCGCCGCGGTGGCGTTGCCGGTGCTGCGGGCCGCCGTGGCCACCTGCGCGTCGATGGCCACGTTCGCCGACGCCGAAGTCACCGATCGATCTACGTCGTGATCGGTTCACTGGCAATGGCTTTCGCGTTCGAAACCGTCATCCCGATGCCGTCTCGAGATCGACCATTCGGCCGTGGCGCGATGACCGCGCTGCCCGTGGTCGGCGCCGCCCTCGGCGTGTTGGTTGCCGCGGTGACCTGGGCGGGGTGGTGGGCCTTCGGCACGTCCAGTCCGCTGGCCGGTGTGCTCGGGGTCGCCACGTTGCTGGCGGTAACCCGCGGCTTGCACATCGACGGCGCCGCCGACACCGCCGACGGCCTGGGCTGTTACGGGCCGCCCGAACGCGCGCTGGCGGTGATGCGCGACGGGTCGACCGGGCCTTTCGGCGTGGCCACCGTCGTGGTGGTGATCGTCGTTCAGGGACTGACGTTTTCGACGATTCACCCGGCCGGGATCGTGGCAGCGGTGTGCGCGGGCCGGGTGGCGGCGCTGGTGGCCTGCCGCCGGGGTATGCCCGCCGCGTCCGGGAGCATGCTGGGCGCCCGAGTCGTCGGGAGCCAGCCCACCGCGGTGGTGATCGCCTGGGTGGTCGCGCTTCTGACGGCGTCCGCGGCGGCGGGCCGACACATGTGGCACGGGCCGGTCGCGGTGCTGGCGGCCCTGATCGCGTCGATGATTCTGGTGCAACACTGCGTACGGCGGTTTGGCGGCGTCAGTGGCGACGTGCTGGGCGCCGCAATCGAATTCACGACGACCGTCACCGCTGTGCTGCTGGCCGCGTTGGCGCGGCTCTAACCACGACCTCGCGGTTAGAATCGAGCCAGACCAAAGGGGGTCGACGTTGGCCAGTTCGGTGCCGATCGAGTCGGTGGCCCAGGCCATCCACGAGCGCTGGCGTCAGGACGCGATCGCCAAGGGTGATTCGGCGCCGCGATGGTGTGAACTCGACGAATCGCGCAAGGCATCGAGCCGCGACCAGGCCCGGCACATCCCCGTCCATCTGCGGGCGATCGGCTGCGTCATCGAGCCGTTAACAGACGGGCAAGCAACGGATTTCAGCTTCACCGAGAGCGAAGTCACGACACTCGCCGCCGCCGAACACGACCGATGGAACCGCGAACGCGCCGCCGACGGCTGGACGCTGGCCACCGAGAAGAACGTTGCCCTCAAGCAGACGCCGTATCTGCTGCCCTGGGAACAGCTGAACGAGCGTTACCCGAACATCGCCGCAATGGATGCGATGTTCGTCAAGGCGCTGCCGGCGATCCTGGCGGCGGCGGGCCTGCAGATCGTCCGGACCGCGGCCAGCTAGCCACACCCCGATTCCATTGGGCGCGAATTCGACCCACGGGCGCACGGATTCGATGCGATCATCGTTACTGCGCCTCGAGCAGGGAGGGAGTCGGATGCGACGCGGAGCCGCTTCTCGTTGGCTAGAAGTCGCGTTGCTGTTCCTGGCTTTGGCGATGATTGCGTGGCTGTCCGTGGTGGCCGCGGTGCACGGTGCGGACACCTGGCTGCCGACGCCGTTGAGATGGTTCGGCGGACCGGAATCGACGACGACGATCGCGATCGTGGTCACGGTGATCGTTGCGCTGTGCGTGCTGCGTTTCCGCGCACACAACGCCCGCGCATCGACCAACGTTCCGGTGGTCGTCGTGGCCGGACTTGCCGCAACCAGCGCGGTGTTGGGCGCCAGTTCGGTGTGGCATTGCAGCGATGCGACGCACCCCGCGTTCTTCCAGCCTCTGCTGTGGACCATCTCCATCGTCAAGGGCGGTGGCGGCGATTTCGCGTTGAGCAAAGGGACCTGCCCCACGACCACCCCGGACGCCCTATGGGTTGCCCGCCTCGCCGCGGACGGTGCGATCTTCACCGGTCTGGCCGGCGTGGTCATCGCGCTGTTCCGATCTCAGGTGGATCGTCTCCGTGTCAGGCGTGCCCGTTCGGTGACCGCGGTCATAGGCGTGGATGACGAGAGCCGCTCCATGATCAAGGCGATCGCTACCACAAATCGGTCGAAGGCACTGGTTGTCATCACCAATGGCCCCGACGACCCAGGGGCACAGGAGGCCCGGCTGCACGGTGGACGGGTGCTGTCGATCGACCTCAGCGATCCCGAATCGTTGGCGGCACTTTCGCTGTGGCGCAGACTCGATCGGCTTTACCTACTGTCGCCCGATCCGCCGACCAATCAACTGCGGCTCGATGTCATCACCCGCGCACTGACGAAAGTTGGTCACCGACAACGGCTTCCGCTTACTGTACGGGTCGATGACCCGTGGCAGGCCGAGGCATGGCGCGCCGAGCAACTCGGCGGAACGGATACTCGATGGGCCGCCGACGCTGTCGGGCGCTACGAGGTCACCGCACGGTGGTTGCTCGAGAACATCATTTCGCTCGGCAGCATCGAGCGTGTTTTCGTCTGCGGCGCATCGGAGTTGACGCTCGCCCTATGTGCCGATATGACCCGTCGAAAGTTGGAAAGCGACTACTACTCGGATCCAGAAGCCAACGCGTTGCCCGCCGTCAGCCTGGTCAGCGAGGAGGCCGACGAATACCTGCAGGACCACGAATTTCATCGCCGCCAGCTCGGATTCGCTTCAGCGGGACCGATAGTCGACGCCTGCCCGCAGCAGCCGTCGATGTCGGCGTTGATGCGCCTGATCGGCGACCGCGGCGGGCCCAACAATGCCGTGATTTTCGTCGACGACCAATTGCACGGACCGTCGAACGCGCGGTCGACCGGCACGCGGTTGGCCGCGCGTTTTCCGACGATGCCCATTTACATCTGGGATGCCGCGGCGCAGACGACGTCCGATCCGTTGCCCATCGTCGGGCGCCTGCGCACCTACCGCCTGGCCCTCGACATTCCAGAGGGGCAGGCGCAAGACGTCTGGGAACGCGCAGCGCGGCTGATTCACCAGCGCTATGTGTCTTCGCTCGAACCCGATCCGAACCCGCCCCCGGTACGGCTGCCGTGGCCCGAGCTGAATGACTTTTACAAGGATTCAAATCGACGTCAGGTCGCCAACGCGCTGTGGATGGTCGAGAAGATCGCCGAGCACACATGGAACACCTGGGGCGACCCGCCGACCCAGCTCGGGGTTGACGAGATGAACAAGTTATCGCCGTTGGAGAAGCTGGCGCACATGGGCTTTGACCACGATGCCGCGATGAAGATGGCCAAGGCCGAGCATGAGGATTGGTGTCGCTTCCTGCGCCACAACAAGTGGGAATACGACCCCGTCCGCGACGACGAACACCGCAAACACAACAAGCTGATTGCCTGGCCCTCCGACGATCCGGAAACTCAGACCGCTGCTGAAAAGGACGTCGTCAACGCCTCGGTAGCGAGTCTCGCGGCCACCCTGTGGAGCCTTCGCCAGCTCGGCTTTCGCTCACGCCCGGTGTGGCAGCGGTTCACTCGCGTCGGGACGGTCATCGCCGAGCAACAGAACGCACCGTGGACGTGGACATCGGACTCCGGCCACACCATGCACGCCAATGCCGGGGATTGGCGTCTTCGGGCCGACGGTGAGACATGGTCGGTGCGCGACAAGGAATTTCGGGCCAGCTACAAGCACGTCGACGGCGATCAGTGGCGAAGGCACGGAACCGTTTCGGCCCGTCCGGCACGGCCAGGCGAGATCATCGAGACGCTCGAAGGTCCCAACACCGCCGGCGACGGCGACTGGGTGGTCCGGGGCGAGAGCGGCGAGCAGTGGCCGGTCCCGGCCCAGGAATTCGCCGAGCGATATAAGGCCGAGGGAGACGGCTGATCGCGCTCAGCCCAGCCGTGACATCCAGCCGTGCGTGTCGGCGAAGGTGCCGCGCTGGATCCCGGTGAGGGTGTCGCGCAGTGCCATCGTCACCTCGCCGGAATCACCGTTGCCGATGGTGAATTCGTTGTCGCCGTATTTCACGTGCGACACCGGGGTGATGACGGCGGCGGTGCCGCAGGCGAACACCTCGGTGATCTCGCCGTCGGCGGCCTTCTTCTGCCACTCTTCCATGTCGATCTTGCGCTCTTCGATGGCGAAGCCCGCATCGGTTGCCAACTGCAGCAACGAATCTCGGGTGATACCGGGTAGCAGAGAGCCGGACAGCTCGGGTGTGACCAGGCGCGCCGACCCGCCGCTGCCGAACACGAAGAACAGGTTCATGCCGCCCATCTCCTCGATGTAGCGGCGCTCGACAGCGTCCAGCCACACCACCTGCTCGCACCCGTTCTCGGCCGCCTCGGCCTGGGCGACCAGCGATGCGGCATAGTTGCCACCGAACTTCGCGGCACCGGTGCCGCCCGGGCTTGCCCGCACGTAATCCGTTGAGACCCAGACAGTTACCGGCTTGATGCCGTTCTTGAAATAAGCCCCCGCCGGCGAGCCGATCACCATGTAGCGGTACTGCTTGGCCGGTCGAACTCCCAATCCCGGCTCGGTGGCGAAGACGAACGGCCGCAGATACAGCGACTCCTCGCCTCCGGCCGGCGGCACCCAGGCGCTGTCGACGGCGATCAGCTGGCGCAGCGACTCGAGGAACAGCTCGTCGGGCAATTCGGGAATCGCGATCCGCTGGGCCGAGTTCCGCAGCCGCGCGGCGTTGGCCTCGGCGCGAAACGACACGATCGACCCGTCCGCCCAGCGGTAGGCCTTGAGTCCTTCGAAGATTTCCTGCGCGTAGTGCAGCACGATCGCCGACGGGTCCAACTCGATCGGTCCGTACGCGCCGACCCGAGCGTCGTGCCACCCGCGGCCCTCGGAGTAGTCGATCGACACCATGTGGTCGGTGTGATACCTGCCGAAGCCGGGGTCGGCGAGGATCGCTTGGCGTGCGTCGTCACTGGCCGGGTTTGCGGTGCGGGACACCGTGAACTCGAGGACGTCGCTGGTCATTTGCGCCGCTCCTCCTCACTGGCGGCGCTCATGCGACGCATGGTCGAGTCGCCGGCGCTGGTCATCAGGCGATTGTATAACCGGGCGCTAGCGAGTTTTCGCCTCGACAAAGGGCGGCTTGACCACTTCGCACTCGATGCCACGCCCGCGAACGTCGACGGTGACGTGCTGACCGTCCTCGATGCCGGCGTCGACGTCGATGAGCGCAAGCGCGATACCGATTTTCAACGTCGGGGAGAACGTGCCCGAAGTGGTGACGCCGACGACTTCGTCTCCGTCGAGCACGTTGAGGTCGGACCGAAGCACGCCGCGGCCGACTGCCTTCAGGCCACGCAGCAACCGCGGCGGGCCCGCCTCCTTCTCCGCCATCAGCGCGTCGCGGCCGAAGAACGCGTTCTTCTTCCAGCCGATCGCCCAGCCGCAGCGGGCCTGCAGCGGCGAGATGTCGGCCGAGAGTTCGTGACCGTGCAGGGGATACCCCATCTCGGTGCGCAGCGTGTCTCGTGCGCCGAGACCGGCCAGCTGCCCGTCGGCGCGCTTGACCGCGTCGAGCAACGCATCGAACACCGCCCCTGCTGAGTCCCACGGCGGCAACAACTCGTAGCCGTGCTCGCCGGTGTAGCCGCTGCGGCATACCCGAACCGGTACGCCGGCCAAATCGGCGTCGGCGTAGCCCATGTAGTCCATCTCGGTGGGTAATCCGAGTCCGCTGAGCACCTCCGGCGACCGCGGTCCCTGCACGGCCAGAACGGCGTAGGACCGATGCTCGTCGGTGATGGTGATTCCTTCAGGCACAGCATCTTTCAATGCAGCCACGACGGCGGCGGTGTTGGCGGCGTTGGGCACCAGGAATATCTCGTCGGACGAAACGTAATAGGCGATCAGATCGTCGATGACGCCACCGGATTCGTTGCAGCACAACGTGTATTGGGCCTTGCCCGGCTGGATCCGGTTGAGGTCGTTGGTCAGCGCAGAGTTGACGAATTCCGCCGCCCCGGGACCCTTGACCAGCGCCTTTCCCAGGTGGCTGACGTCGAACAGGCCGACGGCGTTACGGGTCGCGGTGTGCTCGGCGACGGTACCGGCGTACGACACGGGCATCAGCCATCCGCCGAACTCGGCGAAGCTCGCGCCCTCTTCGCGGTGGCGGTCCTCCAGCGGTCCCTGCAGCAGTTCGGTCATCGGCGCTGCTCCTCCCCATCGCTTCGCTCTGGATCGTCACCAGCGCGGGTCATCGGCGCTGCTCCTCCCCATCGCTTCGCTCTGGATCGTCACCAGCGCGGGTCATAGACATTTCACCCTAATGTGGGCCACGGCTGGCAGACTTGACCAGGTGGTCGATTCGCAGGACTTCGACGCGATGCTGGCTGCGGGGATTGATGACCCACGCTCGCGAGCCGGACTGCTCGAGTACCTGGTGGGACTTGGTTTCACCGTAGAGGAGATGGCCGACGCCGAACGCCACGGCCGCCTGTTCGGGCTGGCCGGCGACGCTCTGCTGCGCTCTGGTGCGCAGACGTACAGCTTGCGCACCGCGGCCGATTCGATTGACGTGCCGCTGGCCGATGTCGAGCACGCCTGGGCCATCCTCGGCCTGACGGTCGAAAACTCGGACACCTTGGCGCTGAGCCAAGCCGACGTCGACGCCCTGGCGACCTGGGTTGCGTTGCGAGCGCAGATGGGCCAAGCGGCCGCGGACGGTTTCATGCGGGTGCTCGGATCGAGCGTCGCGCGGCTGGCCGAGGCGATCTCGTCGATGATTCGGGCGAACTCGCCCAAGCTCTGGCTCGGCCACAGCGGCGACGAGCTCACCACCGCGGTGGCCTACCGCGAGGCGGCTCAGTTCGTCCCGCGCATCGGGGCGATGATCGATGCAGTCCATCGCCACCATCTGGTCAGTACCCGCACGTTCATCGAAAGCGTGGAGCGGGGCCCGTCGGTCAGCGTGCTGTGCGGCGTGGGGTTCGCGGATCTGTCGGGATTCACGGCCCTGACGCAGACACTGGCGCCGGCCGAGTTGTCCGAGATGCTGACCGAGTTCGGAGCGACCGTCAGCGACGTGGTGCACGCCGACGGCGGCCGGGTGGTGAAGTTCCTCGGCGACGCGGTGATGTGGGTCAGCCCGAGACCGGACCGGCTGGCCATCGTTGCGCTCGACCTCGTCCACCACGCGCGGGCGCAGGAGGCCGGCCTGCAGGTCAGGGCGGGCCTGGGTTATGGGCCGATCCTGACCCTGAGCGGCGATTACTTCGGGAACGCGGTCAACCTCGCCGCCCGGCTGGTCGCTGCGGCGGAGCCGGGACAGGTGTTGGCCGCCAAGGAGGTCTACGAGCAATTGCCGGGTTGGCCCGTCGTCGTCCAAGAGCCCTTGCAACTCAAGGGTTTCGACGATCCCGTGATCGCCTACGAGCTGGGCCGCGCGGAGGCCGGCGCCGGCTCCACGTAGACGGGCGGGCATCACGAATCCGAGGTCGTTAGGGTTGATCTTCGTGAGCACACAACCCGGATACCTGGCCCCTGCTGTCTCGGTCGCCACTTCGCTGCCTCGCCGCGGCGCCAAATCGGCGGTGCTGATTGTGCCGGTGGTGTCCTCGGGTCCCGAGGATGTCAACGACGAACCGGGCGCTGTGGTCGCCGACCCCGACTCGCTGCTGGGCAAAGACGCGGTCACCGAAATCGAGGACGGCCTGCGCGCGCTGAACGCCACGGGTGCCACCGAGCAAGTGCACCGGCTGGTGGTGAAGTCGCTGCCGGTGGGCAGCGTGCTCACGATCGGGTTGGGCAAGGCACGCGACGAGTGGCCGGCGGATCTGATCCGCCGCGCGGCCGGCTCGGCGGCACGCGCGCTGGGC
The DNA here is from genome assembly GCF_001673405.1 of Mycobacterium sp. 1245111.1. GTDB lineage: Bacteria > Actinomycetota > Actinomycetes > Mycobacteriales > Mycobacteriaceae > Mycobacterium. Next base: position 17,251 of record NZ_LZLV01000160.1, read on the forward strand.
GGCGCCGAGGCCGCGATCACCACCCTGGGTGCGCTGTCCGGTGAGGGCGTGCTGGAGGCGGCCGTCGAGGGGTTGATCCTGGGCAGCTATCGCTTCACCGCGTTCCGCACCGACAAGACCGCCCCGAAGGACCCGGGGTTGCGCACGATCACGGTGCTGTCCACCGACAAGGCCGGCAAAGCTCAGGCCGCCCACGCGGCGGCGGTCGCTACCGCCGTCGCCACCGCACGCGACTTGATCAACACCCCGCCCAGCCACCTGTTCCCCGCTGAATTCGCCAAGCGGGCAAAGGCTTTGGGTGATGCCGCCGGGCTCGAGGTGGAAGTGCTCGACGACAAGGCACTGGCAAAAAACGGCTACGGCGGCATCATCGGTGTCGGCCAGGGCTCGTCGCGGTTGCCGCGACTTGTCCGACTGTCCCACCACGGCGCACGACTGGCGAAAAAGCCGAAGCAGGCAAAGCGGGTCGCACTCGTGGGCAAGGGCATCACGTTCGACACCGGGGGCATTTCGATCAAGCCCGCGGCGTCGATGCATTACATGACCTCCGACATGGGCGGCGCCGCGGCGGTGATCGCGACCGTGACGCTGGCCGCGCAGTTGGAACTTCCGATCGACGTGATCGCGACCGTCCCGATGGCCGAGAACATGCCGTCGTCCACGGCACAGCGCCCCGGCGACGTGCTGACGCAATACGGTGGGACGACGGTCGAAGTCCTCAACACCGACGCCGAGGGGCGACTGATCCTGGCCGACGCGATCGTGCGGGCGTGTGAGGACAACCCGGACTATCTGATCGAAACCTCGACGCTGACCGGCGCGCAGACCGTGGCCCTGGGCTCTCGCACGCCCGGAGTGATGGGCAGCGACGAATTCCGCGACCGGGTGGCCGCGATCTCGCAGCGCGTCGGCGAGAACGGCTGGCCGATGCCGTTGCCGGACGAACTGAAGGACGACTTGAAATCGACGGTGGCCGACCTCGCCAATGTCAGCGGCCAGCGGTTCGCCGGGATGCTGGTGGCGGGGGTGTTCCTACGCGAGTTCGTCGCCGACGGAGTCAACTGGGCACACATTGACGTCGCCGCGCCGGCCTACAACACCGGTGGCCCTTGGGGTTACACACCGAAAGGCGGCACAGGCGTGCCGACTCGCACCATGGTCGCGGTGCTCGAGGACATCGCCGCGAACGGTTAACCGCTGACGGTCGGGCGGCTGAACCAGCGAACTTTCTGCCGCCAGGAGTACGCCGATATCACCGCGAAGCCGGCACCACAACCGCAGGCGAAGAACCAGACCAGCGCCGCGTCCACCGGTCCCTGGATGCTCGGCACCAGCGCTGTGATGATGCGCACCGTGCACGCCGCCATCCCGCTGGCGCAGGCAAGCAGATACAGCGTGGCGATGGCCGTCGAACGTGGGTCTTGCCGCAGCACCAGCATGGCGCGGAAGCCGAAGACGAGCAGATAGACCAACGTGAAGCACAACAGGAGCCAATAAACGCTCAACCAGAAGTCGGTGGGCAGCGCGAAGAAGTCGCGGGCGTACGTCTTGCTGCCGCGGCTAAGTGTGAACGTCGCCAGTAGCAGCGGAATGCACAGTGTCGCAGGACGTTCCACGTATTGCTTGAACGACTTCTGCAGCATGTGATCGTCGGTGATCCGGCCTAGCGCGTTGTAGACGATCGCCGACGCCGCGACGACGTAGCAGTCATGGCCGAGGTAGTTCTGCAAATTCCACACGCCGGTCACGTCGTGCAGGACGATACCGATTGTGTTGGCGGCCAACGGCGACATCAGCGCCACCGCAAGCCCCTGCAAAGCGATATTCAGCGTCGCCGCAACTTCCCAGCGGCAGTGCCAGGTGACCCGGCGAATCCAAAGGCTCCATCCGATGCACGCCAGGGTGATAGTGATAAGAGCGGTTAGTGCCACAGCAGTACCTCGTGCGAAATAAGGTCTTACAGCGGCGGCGCGTCGGAGCGAGGGCGCCACTCCGCAATCTTCGTCGGCTGCTGAAGAGTTTTGACATTGCCCCCCGCCACGGCATGCACCTGCATGCCGCCACGGATCTCTTCGGCCAGGGCGGTGACCTCTTCGGGCTCGATGAATCGATAGCGCGTCAGCAACTCGGCACGGTTGATACCGAGGTTGGCGGCGGCCACCCGTAAGTTGTCGGCCGTAATCAAGGTCCCTTTGTCCAACTGGTCGTAATAGGTGGAACGCGGGAGTTCCATCGCGGTCCAGATCTCTTCCCTGCTCAGGGAACGGCCGGCCAGATAGGAGAGTACGGTGGCAAGTTCCTTGCCGCTGTCATCGGGATACACGCCGAACAAGATATCCAAGTTTTCGGCTTTCCGGAATCCCATTTGCGTTAAATGCCGATTATTTCGCCCTTATAGGACGACACGCATCCGTCATAGCAGAATTAAGGTCCAATAAGTTGGACCTAGCGCCAGCGCTGCCGGTCATGAGAGGGGCTCTCTGGGACCGGCGCGGATGAGACATCACCCACACCATCTATGCGGCCGCGTTTCGGCACGGTTGGCAACGGCGGAATTCGGGCCACCATCGACTTGCCCTGGTTGTGTGCCGAGGTTGCCGCAGTGACAGGATGGTTTCGGTAACTAAGGGTGCAGCTTCGGTACACCGCGCTGTGGTAAGCCAGAGGTCGATCCGCGCCCACCGACGATCAATCGAGGAGTCGACTTCAGATGGCCTTCTCAGTGCAGATGCCGGCACTCGGTGAGAGCGTGACCGAAGGAACTGTTACCCGGTGGCTGAAGCAAGAAGGCGACACCGTCGAGCTCGACGAGCCACTGCTGGAGGTGTCCACTGACAAGGTCGACACCGAGATACCCTCGCCCGCAGCGGGTGTCCTGACCAAGATCGTGGCCCATGAGGACGACACCGTCGAGATCGGCGGTGAACTGGCGGTGATCGGCGACGCGTCAGAGGGCAGCCAGGCGCCCCAGCAGCCAGCCGAAGCACCGGCCGCACAGGCGACGCCCGAATCGCAGCCGGAGCCGGAACCGACTCCACCGCCGCAGCCTCAACCTGCCGCCGAACAACCTGCGCCGGCCGCCAATGACCAAGGTGCAAGCGGAGATTCACAGCCCGTGCTGATGCCCGAACTCGGCGAGTCCGTCACCGAAGGAACCGTGACGCGCTGGCTGAAGAAGGTCGGCGACGCCGTTCAGGTCGACGAACCGCTGGTCGAGGTGTCCACCGACAAGGTCGACACCGAGATCCCGTCACCGGTGGCAGGCACGCTGATCAGCATCACCGCCGAGGAGGACGTCACCGTCTCGGTCGGCGGCGAACTTGCCCGGATCGGTACCGGCGGCACCGCCGCGGCCCCGCCGCCCACGCCGGCCGCACCCGCATCGCAACCGGCCGCCGAAGCGCCCCGGTCAGCCGGCGACGGTACTCCCTACGTCACTCCCCTGGTGCGAAAACTGGCCGCTGAGAACAACATTGACCTCGGCTCACTGAATGGAACCGGAGTCGGCGGACGGATTCGCAAGCAGGACGTACTGGCCGCCGCACAAGCCGCGAAGGCGCCGGCCGCGGCGCCCGCACCGGCCGCGCAAGCTCCGGCCGCTGCCAAGCCGAGCGCGCCGACACCCGCACCCGCCTTGGCCCATCTGCGCGGAACCACCCAGAAGGCCAGCCGGATCCGCCAGATCACGGCGAACAAGACCCGGGAATCGCTGCAGGCGACCGCGCAGCTCACACAGGTCCACGAGGTCGACATGACCCGCATCGTCGCGCTGCGCCAGAGGGCGAAAGCGTCGTTCGCGGAACGCGAAGGCGTGAACCTGACCTTCCTACCGTTCATCGCGCGGGCCGCGATCGACGCGCTCAAGGCGCACCCGAACGTCAACGCGAGCTACAACGAGGACACCAAGGAGATCACCTACTACGACGCCGAACACCTCGGCTTCGCGGTCGACACCGAGCAGGGCCTGCTCTCCCCCGTCATCCACAACGCCGGCGACCTGTCGCTGGCCGGTCTGGCCCGGGCGATCGCCGACATCGCCGCACGCGCCCGGTCCGGTGACCTGCGGCCCGACGAGTTGTCCGGCGGCACCTTCACGATCACCAACATCGGCAGCCAGGGCGCGCTGACCGACACGCCGATCCTGGTCCCGCCGCAGGCGGCGATGCTGGGCACCGGCGCGATCGTCAAGCGCCCGCGCGTCGTCGTCGACGAGACAGGTAACGAGTCGATCGGGGTGCGCTCGGTCTGCCAGCTTCCGTTGACCTATGACCACCGGCTGATCGACGGCGCCGACGCCGGACGATTCGTGACCACCATCAAGCATCGGCTCGAAGAAGGTGCGTTCGAGGCCGACTTAGGGCTCTGAGGCCGCTAGGAGGGTGGCTCGACTCGTGCCCGCAACCGTTGCTATCGCCGGCTCGTCTGGCCTGATCGGTTCGGCGTTGGTCAACGCGTTGCGCTCCGCAGACCACCGGGTGCTGCGCATTGTGCGGCGCACGCCGACCAATTCCAGCGAGCTGCATTGGGATCCCGACAGCGGTGAACTCGACGCCGCGGCACTGGCCGGTGTCGACGCCGTGGTGAACATGTGCGGCATCAACGTCGGCCGGCGGCGCTGGTCGGGTGCGTTCAAACAGAACCTGCGCGACAGTCGCATCACCCCGACCGAGGTGCTGTCCACCGCGGTCGCCGCCGCCGGTGTCGGCGTGCTCGTCAACGCCAGCGCGGTCGGCTACTACGGCGACACCAAAGACCGCGCCGTCGAGGAAACCGCCTCGGCCGGAGGCGGTTTCCTCGCCCAGCTGTGCGTCGACTGGGAAGCGGTCACCGCACCCGCCCGCGACGCCGGCGTACGGGTGGTGCTGGCCCGCACGGGGGTGGTGCTGGCCGCAGCGGGCGGCGCCCTGCGCCAACTGCGGCCGCTGTTCTCGGTCGGCCTCGGTGCCCGTCTGGGAAGCGGACGCCAGTACCTGTCGTGGATCAGCCTGGAGGACACGGTCCGGGCGCTGCAGTTCGCGATCGCCGACGAGCGGCTGTCGGGACCGGTAAACCTCACCGGGCCGGCACCGGTCACCAACGCCGAATTCACCACGGCACTGGGCCGGGCGGTCAACCGGCCGACCCCGTTGATGGTGCCGGGATTCGCCATCCGTGCCGCGCTCGGTGAGTTCGCCGACGAGACCTTGCTGAGCGGGCAACGCGCCATCCCGGGTGTGTTGGAACGGACCGGATTCCAGTTCCATCACAACACCGTCGGCGAGGCCCTGCGCTACGCCACCGCGACGAGGGACGTCGCATAGCGGCTACCAGGTTGTCGCCAGGTTCAGGTTGTACCGTCGGCGATGTGAGTTCGATCCGATCGAGCAGTGCCGCCGTCGACGTCCGTCAGATGGACACCGTCGACTACCGGGTCGCCTGGCAGCTGCAGCAGGAGTTGGCCAACTCGCGAGCAGCCGGGGCCCTCGATTCGTTGCTGTTGCTCGAGCATCCCTCGGTCTACACAGCCGGGCGGCGCACCGCAGCCGACGAACGACCGACCGACGGCACGCCGGTCATCGACACCGACCGCGGCGGCAAGATCACCTGGCACGGGCCCGGCCAGCTGGTCGGCTACCCGATCATCGGGTTGGCCGAGCCGCTCGACGTCGTCAACTACGTGCGGCGCATCGAAGAAGCCCTGATCAAGGTCTGCACCGACGTCGGCCTACAGGTCGGGCGTATCGACGGACGTTCCGGGGTATGGGTGCCCGCCGGTGAGGGCCGACCCGACCGCAAGGTCGGCGCCATCGGGGTACGGGTATCGCGGGCGACGACGCTGCACGGCTTCGCGCTCAACTGCGACTGCGACCTCGCCGCGTTCGGGTCGATCGTGCCGTGCGGGATCCGCGACGCCGGCGTGACGTCGATCTCGGCCGAGTTGGGCCGCCGCATCGGCGTGGACGACGTCCGGTCGGCGGTCGCCGAGGCGGTCTGCGACGCCCTCGACGGGCGGCTGCCAGTTGATCTGCAGCACAGCGCCGCCCGCGTAGCATCGTCTTCGTGACCGTAGCCCCCGAAGGTCGGAAACTTCTGCGCCTGGAAGTGCGCAATGCGGAGACCCCGATCGAGCGCAAGCCGCCGTGGATCAAGACCCGGCTACGGATGGGGCCCGAATACACCGAACTCAAGAAACTCGTCCGCCGCGAGGGCCTGCACACCGTGTGCGAGGAAGCCGGCTGCCCCAACATCTACGAGTGCTGGGAAGACCGCGAGGCCACCTTCTTGATCGGCGGTGAGGTCTGCAGCCGCCGATGCGACTTCTGCCAAATCGACACCGGCAAGCCCGCGGCCCTCGACCGCGACGAACCGCGGCGGGTCGCCGAAAGCGTGCAGGCGATGAGCCTGCGCTACTCCACCGTGACCGGGGTGGCCCGCGACGACCTGCCCGACGGCGGCGCGTGGCTCTACGCCGAAACCGTCCGCGCCATCAAACAACTCAACCCGTCCACCGGGGTGGAGTTGTTGATCCCCGACTTCAACGGCGACGCGGATCAGTTGCGTGAGGTCTTCGAATCGCGGCCAGAAGTGTTGGCGCACAACCTCGAAACGGTCCCGCGCATCTTCAAGCGCATCCGGCCGGCGTTCTCGTACCGGCGCAGCCTCGGCGTGCTCACCGCGGCCCGCGAGTTCGGGCTGGTGACCAAGAGCAACCTCATCCTCGGCATGGGTGAGACGCCCGACGAGATCCGCGCCGCGCTGGTCGATCTGCATGGGGCGGGCTGCGACATCGTCACCATCACCCAGTACCTGCGCCCGACGGCTCGGCACCACCCGATCGACCGCTGGGTGCACCCCGAGGAGTTCGTCGAGTACGAGCAGTACGCCCAACAGCTCGGGTTCGCCGGAGTGCTGGCCGGTCCGCTGGTGCGTTCGTCGTATCGCGCCGGACGGCTCTACCAGCAAGCCAGTCAGCGCCACCACCAGGCGCCCACCACGCAGCCGGGCTGACCCGGGCCGGTAAGTATCCTTGGCGATTATGGCCAAATCCCGCAGCGCCAAGCCCAGCAAGGCCGCCCGAGCCGAGGCGAAAGCCGCTCGCAAGGCGGCCAGTAAAGAACGTCGCAGTCAGCTCTGGCAGGCGTTCAACATCCAGCGCAAAGAGGACAAGCGGCTGCTGCCGTACATGGTCGGCGCGTTCGTTGCGATCGTCGTGGTCGCGGTGGTGATCGGGGTGTTCTCCGGCGGCTTTGCGACGATCTCGATGCCCGCGCTGGGCGTCGTACTCGGCGCGCTGGTGGCCTTCATCATCTTCGGCCGGCGCGCGCAGAAATCGGTCTACGGCAAGGCCGAGGGCCAGGCCGGAGCCGCCGCCTGGGCGCTGGACAACTTGCGTGGCAAGTGGCGGGTGACCCCCGGGGTCGCCGCCACCGGACATTTCGACGCCGTGCACCGGGTGCTCGGCCGGCCGGGGGTGATTCTGGTCGGTGAGGGCGCGGCCGGCCGGGTCAAGCCGCTGCTGGCCCAGGAGAAGAAGCGCACCGCGCGACTGGTCGGCGACGTGCCGATCTACGACATCATCGTCGGTAACGGCGACGGTGAGGTTCCACTCGCCAAGCTGGAGCGCCACCTGGCCAAGCTGCCCGCCAACATCACCGTCAAGCAGATGGATTCACTGGAGTCGCGGCTGAGCGCGTTGGGCTCGCGGGCCGGCGCCGCCGCGATGCCCAAAGGCCCGATGCCGGGCAACGCCAAGATGCGCGGGGTCCAGCGGACGGTCCGCCGCCGCTGACGCCGACTAGCGCCGGACGACCGCGGTGGCGGTGACCCGGTCCTGAATGCCGCGTCCGTCGACGTCGACGAACAACGCGGGAATGACGAACGCGATCAGCACCCCCCGGGCCAGCGCACGGCCTAACCCGACATTCTGCCGTTCGTCGACCGACGCCACGCGCAGGCCCAGCGCGAATTGCCCTGGGGTGAACTGGAATAACCGCACGGATACCACACCGAGCACCAGCCACGTCGCCAACACAACCGCGGCTCCCGCTTGCCCGTAGAGAAACTGCTCGGTCGTCATCAGACCGAAGGTGACCGTGAGACGGGCCAGGCCATAGGCGATGAACCAGTCGGCGAGCAGCGCCACCAAGCGCCGGCCCAGGCCGGCCAGCGAGCCCGACCCGCGCTCGGGCAGCCCCAGCAGCCGGCCCGGATACCCCTGCGACTGATCCGAATCGCCAGATTGCGGAGGCCGGTTGCTGCGGTTCATGACCCCACAATAAGGTCAGGTCTGGCCAGACTAAGACGCGCAACGTGCTGCGGCTTAACGCAGATGTAACACATGGTTTGACTCAGGCAACATTGCGTCCTTAGCGTCTGACCGGGCTTTCAATTACGGCCACGTAAAGGAAAGCTCATCAGCATCCACAGTGGTTCGAAGCTCGCAGCAAAGGAGAGCGCTTCGGTGTCCGAAAACACGGCCGATGACATCATCAAACTGGCCAAGGACGAGAACGTCGAATTCGTCGACGTCCGGTTCTGTGACCTGCCAGGCATCATGCAGCACTTCACAATTCCGATTTCGTTCTTCGACGAGAGCGTCTTCGAGGACGGTCTGGCTTTCGACGGCTCCTCGATTCGCGGATTCCAGTCGATCCACGAGTCCGACATGTTGCTGCTCCCCGACCCCGACACGGCGCAGATCGACCTGTTCACGCAGGCCAAGACGCTGAACCTGAACTTCTTCGTGCACGACCCGTTCACCCTCGAGCCGTACTCGCGCGACCCGCGCAACATCGCCCGCAAGGCGGAGAACTACCTGAAGAGCACGGGCATCGCCGACACCGCCTACTTCGGCGCCGAGGCCGAGTTCTACATCTTCGACTCGGTCAGCTTCGACTCGAACATCAACGGCACCTTCTACGAGGTCGACGCGATCTCCGGCTGGTGGAACACCGGGGAGCCGGCCGAGAACGACGGCAGCCCCAACCGCGGCTACAAGGTGCGCCCCAAGGGTGGCTACTTTCCCGTCGCTCCCGTCGACCACTACGTCGACCTGCGCGCCAAGATGCTGCAAAACTTGATCAAGGCCGGCTTCAGCCTGGAGAAGGGGCACCACGAGGTGGGCACCGGCGGCCAGGCCGAGATTAACTACAAGTTCAACACGTTGCTGCACGCCGCCGACGACATGCAGCTGTACAAGTACATCGTCAAGAACACCGCATGGCAGGAGGGCAAGACCGTCACGTTCATGCCCAAGCCGCTGTTCGGTGACAACGGCTCGGGTATGCACACCCACCAGTCGCTGTGGAAAGACGGCAGCCCGTTGATGTACGACGAGACCGGGTACGCCGGCCTGTCCGACACCGCCCGCCACTACATCGGCGGCCTGCTGCACCACGCGCCGTCGCTGCTGGCGTTCACCAACCCGACGGTCAACTCCTACAAGCGTCTGGTCCCCGGCTTCGAGGCGCCGATCAATCTGGTCTACAGCCAGCGGAACCGGTCGGCGTGTGTGCGTATCCCGATCACCGGCAGCAACCCCAAGGCCAAGCGTCTCGAGTTCCGTTGCCCCGACTCGTCGGGCAACCCGTACCTGGCGTTCGCGGCCATGCTGATGGCCGGCCTGGACGGCATCAAGAACAAGATCGAGCCGCAGACGCCGGTCGACAAGGACCTCTACGAGCTGCCCCCCGAGGAGGCTGCGAACATCCCGCAGGCTCCGACCCAGTTGTCGGCAGTGATCGACCGCCTGGAAGAGGACCACGAATACCTCACCGAGGGAGGCGTTTTCACGTCCGACCTGATCGAGACGTGGATCAGCTACAAGCGCGAGAACGAGATCCTGCCGGTCCAAATCCGGCCGCACCCCTACGAGTTCGCGCTCTACTACGACGTTTAAGCAGGCATCTGCCCTACGCGCAACCGAGATAGCCCCCGCAACCGCGGGGGCTATCTTCATCCCGGTCTACGTGCGGTCGGGGCAATTTATGATGACCAAATGGCGGAGTTGACGCCCGACGACGTGCGTCGGTGGGATGCCGGCGCGGTGCTGAAGGTGTTTCAGGTCGCCAGTGCGCGTGCGGCGACGTTGCAGACCTTCGGCGAGGACCTGGGTCAGGTGGGCCAGCAGCTCGCGGACTGGGACGGCGAGGCGGGGGCGGCGTTTCAGGCCAGTCTCGGGCGGGCGCGCACCGACGTGTTGAGCGACGGGCGTGAGTCGAGCCAGGTGGCGGCTGCGGTGTGCGATGCGTGGGAGGACGTGCAGATCACCAAGGGGATGATGAGCGAGGTCGACCAGACCGCGCAGGGTTTGGGTTTCGTCATCACCCCGGACTGGAAAGTCGACGTGGGTACCGCCGGGCTGCTGATGGGATCGACCGAGGCCGGACTAGAGCAGCAGATCCTGCAGGGCCAGCTCGACACCGTGAAGGCCAAGGCCCACACCACCGACCACGAACTGGCCACCGCGATGCGGGCCGCGGTCGGTGACGCCAAGCTCGACCAAAACGGGCGCGAGATACCACAAACGCCAGCGCCTCCGGACGGGTACCAGCCGGTGACCGCCGATCAGTTGACCCAGATCGTTCCGGGGTTATCGCCCCAGCGTGCCGCGCAGATCGTCGGGCCGCTGAACGAGGCGATGCGGCAGGGCGGGATGAACACACCGCAACGGCAAGCCGCGTTCATCTCACAGGTCGCCGAAGAATCCGACCGGTTCAATACCTTCGAGGAATACGCCGACGGCACCGAATACAACGGGCGAACCGACCTCGGGAACACCCAGCCCGGCGACGGCCCACGGTACAAAGGGCGCGGCGCGATTCAAGTCACCGGCCGCGCAAACTACGCCAGGATGAGCAAAGACTTTGGCGTCGACTTCGTGAATCATCCCGAGCTGGCGGCCGAGCCGCAGTACGCGTTCAAAACCGCGCTCTGGTACTGGGACACCCACAATGGCAACGCGGTCGCGGACACCGGAGACATCGTCAAAATTACCGAGATGGTCAACGGTGGAACTCACGGGTTGGACGTCCGAACACAGTTCTACAACAACGCATTGCGGGTGTTAGCCCACTGAGGAGAAAACGCTCGATGATCAAATTCGCGTGCGCAGCACCCGTCATCGTGATGGCACTCGTGGGGTGTAGCCCGAGCACACATCCGGCGACGACCGCCACGTCAGCGACGGCAGTTCCACCAGCGGCGACGTTGGCGACCGCCGTTCCCGCGGGAGTCGACCACGCCTGCGAACACGCGCAGTTCGCTGCGCAGCAGTTCACCGGTGACTGGACCGAATCAGGCGAGACGACGGTGACCACGCTCAGCGGCGACGGCTCGCTGAAGTCCGGCGGCCAGTCGGGCAGCTGGAGTTACGCACCCTGGGTGTCTACGCCCGGAAAAAACAGCATGCCGACGGGCCAGGAAAGCCAGTGCGTTCTCTGGCTGCACTATCAATCACCCTCGCCACCAATGGATTTGGTATATGTCCCGCTCAAAGCGACCGGCACATCACTTGAACTCAGCTTCGTTGGCCGCGGTAACACGTTGACCTGGGTCCGTCCGCAACCCGCGACGTAAACGCACCGACTCCTGAGCCCATAGTCGACCTCTGTGTCGATCGGGTATCGTCAGCGATGCTAAGCAAGTGCCCAGCATTCGACGGGCACGGTATGGAAGGGATCCGATGGCGCTACAGACAGTTTTGGACGACATCCGTAAGCGACCCGGCTCGGGTGACGTCATTGCGGTCATCAATCCCGCGACCGAGGAGACCATCACCGAATTCACCGACTGCGGCCAAGAAGCGGTCAACGAGGCCGTCGCGCGGGCGAAAGCCGCATTCGAATCCGGCGTCTGGTCCCAACTGCCCGGCCGTGAACGCGCCAAGGTGCTGTGGAAGATCGCGGATCTGATCGATGAACATGCCGACGAGTTCGCCCAACTCGACTCGCTGAACACCGGGATGCCGCTGCTGCAGGCCACCCTGCAGATGTCGACGTGTTCGGAGTTCTTCCGCTACTACGCGGGCTGGTGTTCCAAGCTCAACGGCGTCGCCTACGACGTGAAGACGGACGGCATCGCGACCGACGCCTACGTCAACATGCACGCCTACACGCTCAAAGAACCCTACGGCGTGGTCGGCCTGATCTTCCCGTGGAACGGCCCGATCTTCAACGCCAGCGCGAAACTCGCACCCGCGCTGGCGGCCGGCTGCAGCCTGCTCGTCAAACCCGCTGAGGAGACACCGCTTTCGGCTCTGCTCCTCGACCGCTTGATCCACGAGGCCGGTGTGCCCGAGGGCGTCGTGAATTTACTGACCGGCTACGGCCACACCGCGGGTGCCGCGATCACCGCACACCCGGATGTCGAGAAGGTCGCTTTCACCGGCTCGACCGAGGTCGGCAAGGAGATCGTGCGGGCGTCGGCCGACAACCTCAAAAAGGTCACCCTCGAACTCGGCGGCAAGTCGCCGGTGCTGATCTTCGACGACGCCGACATGGACAAGACCATCCTGATGGCTTCGCTGGGCATCTTCGTGCACTCCGGTCAGGGCTGTGTCTGCGGGTCGCGGATATTCGCCCAGCGCGGCGTGTATGACCGTGTGGTGGAAGGCATTTCGATGATGGCCAACACCTTCAAGCTGGGCGGACCCAGCGAGGAAGGCTGCGTCAGCGGCCCATTGATCAGCCAGAAGCAGCTGACCCGCGTGATGGGGTTCATCGACGAGGGCAAGTCCGAGGGCGTCGAGGTAGTCACCGGCGGCCACCGCCTGGACCGCAAGGGCTACTTCGTGCACCCGACCGTGCTGACCAACGTCGACCCCGGGATGCGGCTCTACCGGCAGGAGATCTTCGGCCCGGTGGTCACCATCCTGCCGTTCGACGACGAGGACGAGGCCATCGCCATGGCCAACGACACCACCTATGGGCTGGCGGCCACCGCCTATACCGAGAACCTCAGCCGCGCCCACCGGCTCGCCAAGCGCATGCAGGCGGGCAGCGTGCAGGTCAACTGCCAGTTGGTGTTTGACCACGACGTACCGTTCGGTGGCCACAAGCAGTCCGGCTGGGGGCACGAGTTCGGCAAAGAGGGCATCGACATGTACATGAAGACCAAGTCGGTCTGGATGCAGCTCTAGGCACGTATTGTCTGCACATGGCGCAGAATCTCGAAGCCCGGCTGAATTCGTCCCTGCCGATCGCCCTGTCCGTGTTTCGAGCCATATTCGGGCTGCTGTTCCTTACCCACGGTTTGTCCGGGGTCATCGGCTGGCCCGCGGCGGGTCACGTTGCGCCCGTTGGACAGTGGCCGGACTTCTACGCCGCGTGGATCGAACTGGTCACCGGCGCGCTGATCGCCCTCGGGCTGTTCACCCGGGCCGCCGCGTTCCTGGCCTCGGGCGAGATGGCGTTCGCCTACTTCACCGCCCACTTGCCGCACGGGTTCTGGCCGATCAACAATCACGGCGAAGACGCGGTGATGTTCTGCTTCGCCTTCCTGCTGCTGATCTTCACCGGCGGCGGCGCCTACGCACTGGAGAGCCGAAGCGGCGGATCGCGCCGCCGGATTCGACTGCGGCGCTGAGACTTAACGCAGCGTCGCGAAGAACGCCCGGACGTCGTCGACGTACAGCTGCGGCTGCTCGAAGGCAGCGAAGTGGCCGCCGCGCGGCATCGTCGTCCAATGCGTGATGTTGTAGGCCGCGTCGCACCAGCTTCGCGGCGTCCGCAGGATTTCCTTCGGGAATGACGCGACGCCGGTCGGCAGGCCCACACGGCCGTCGCTGATGAACCTGTTGAAACTCTCCCAGTACAGCCGGGCCGACGATGCCCCGGTTCCTGTGACCCAGTACAGCATCACGTTGTCGAGCAATTCGTCACGGGCGAACACCTTTTCGGGATGCCCGTCGCAGTCCGCCCACGCCCAGAACTTCTCGACCACCCACGCCATCTGGCCCACCGGTGAGTCGACCAGCCCGTAGCCCAGCGTCTGGGGCCGGGTGGACTGCTGCTTGGAGTAACCGGTGCCCCACTTGCGGTGTTCGGCGTAGGCGGCCAGTGCCCGTTGATCGTCCTCAGTGAAGTCGCCCGTCCCCTCGACCGGTTTGGCGATCGGCATGTTCAGGTGGATGCCCACGCAACGGCCGCCGTTGCGGCCGATCTGCGTCGTCACGGCCGCTCCCCAGTCACCGCCCTGGGCGCCGTACCGGTCGTACCCGAGCCGGCCGACCAGCGTCTCCCACGCCTGGGCGATCTTGCCCACACCCCAACCGGTGCCGGCTGGCTTACCGGAGAACCCGTAGCCCGGCAGCGACGGGCAGATCACGTGGAAGGCGTCCTCGGCGCGGCCGGATGGCGGGTTGACCAGCGGCTCGATCACTTTGTGGAACTCCACCACCGAACCCGGCCAGCCGTGGGTGATCAGCAGGGGCAGGGCATCGTCGTGCGGCGAACGCTGGTGGATGAAATGGATATCCAGGTCGTCGATTTCGGTCAGGTAGTGGTCGAACCGGTTGAGCGCGGCTTCCCGCGCGCGCCAGTCGTATCCAGTGGCCCAGTAGTCGGCCAGCTCGCGGGTGTAGCTCAGCGGGATGCCCTGGCTCCAGTCGTCCACGGTCTCGGACTCCGGCCACCGGGTGCGCGCGAGGCGCTGATGCAGATCGTCGAGAACAGTGGCGGGCACGTCGATGCGGTACGGCCTGATTTCCGGCATAGCATTCATCATCCAGGCCTGCGCTCAGCCGTCGAGGCCGAGGTCCTTACGGAACCGCTTCAGCCCGTCGATCTTCTGCGGCAGCGTGGCTAGCGGCCCCGCGTAGAACATCCACGGCATGGTCAGAATCCCGGTGATGCCGGCCTCTTCGGCTCGCCGGTAATCGGCGGTCGTGAACGCGTCGGTCAGGGGCGTGAGAATCGTGAAATCGTGCATCTGCAAACCGTTTTCGGCCCGCAATTCGCGTATCCTGTCGGCGGCTTTGATGGCCTGGTCGGTGTTGATCAGGTCGCCGATCCAGCCGTCGTAGCGCGCCGCGCGGCGCAGCGCGATCTCGCTGAGCCCGCCGACGTAGATCGGTATCCGCGGTGGCGTGGGCTGCATCTCGAGCTTTGGCGTCCGGTAGAACTCGCCGTCGAATTCCGTCCAGCCCGGCGACCACAGTGTCTGCATCAGGGCGAGCATTTCGTCGGTGCGTTTGCCCCGCTTGGCGAAGGGCTGCTCCATCAGATCGAACTCTTCCTCGCACCAGCCGACACCGATACCGAGCTCGACCCGGCCGTCAGCCAGATATGCAGCCGTGCCAATGGCTTTGGCCGCGGAGTACGGATTGCGCATCGCCGGAATGTAGACCGTGGTGACGAACCGCAGCCGGGTGGTGACCTGCGCGAGCGAGCCGACCAGGACCCACGGGTCCGGCCATTCGGTGAACGGCTGCCAGCGGCGCTCGCCGTCCTTGGTGTACGGGTACGGGGTCTTCAGCGTTTCCAGGTTGACGATGTGATCGGGAATCGCCATGCCGTCGTAGCCGAGATCGTCGGCCACCTTGGCAACCTCGACGATTTCTTTGGTGTCCAGGAACGCGCTGCTGACGTAGAACTTCATTCGTCCCGCGCCCAAGACGGCGTGATGAAAATCCCCTCCGCTTCCACGGTGACCCCGTCGGCGTCGGAAAGGTGGCCGGAGACAAAGGATTTGACGCCTTCCGTGCGCTCGACAGCGGCGTCGGCGCGCAGCCTGCCCAACGGCGTGCCGCGGACGAAGCGCAGCGTGAGGGTGCCGGTGAACAGCGGCTTGGTCAGGCCCGCACTGGCCGCCTCACCGAGGACATGGTCGAGCACCAGGGCGCAGACTCCGCCGTGCACCCACCCCGGCGGGCCTTCATAGGCGGAGTTGAGCGTGAACTCGCTCCAGCAGGAGGCGGCATCGTCGCCGTGCTGGATGGTCAGCGGCGGTGCGATCGCGTTGCGCAAACCGATCACCGCGTTGCCCCACACGACGGGCCGTCCCCCGACCAGGTGGCGCACGACCCGGGCCTCGTCACGCTGCCGGCTGCGCAAGGCGTCGGTCGCCGACCGGATCGTGGCCCGGACAGCCTCGATGGATTCCGGCTCGGCCTCGGTCTTCAACGCCGCTTCGATCAGCTCGCGCACGTCCTGCGACAGCGGGCCGTAGATCGCCGCGAGCCGATCGTGTTCGTCGGCGCTCATCACCTCGTATTGGATCTTCGCGTCCAAGCCCGACCTCCCGGCGCTCGTGGCGGGCCTTCGTCAGCAGCCGACCGTTGCCTCTTTACTAACACCGAAGGCCGGCACGTACCGCGACCGGGGCGGGCTCACTCGTCGAAGATCTTGTGCACGACCGCTTTTGCGCGCCGCGTCACCCGGAGGTAGTTGTCCAGGAATTCGCCGCCGTCACCGTTGCGCGGCCAGCCGGCCGCCACCGCGACGGTGTTGAGCAGCCGTCCGGGTCCGGGCAGCTGGTCGGTGGGCTTGCCACGAACCAAAACCAGCGCATTGCGGGCCCGGGTCGCGGTCAGCCACGCTTCCCGCAGCAGGTCGGCATCCTCGCCCGCGATCAGCCCGGCCTCGGCGGCGGCGTCGAGGCTCTCCAGCGTCGAGGTGTTGTGCAAGGTCTCGACCTCGCTGGCGTAGCGCAACTGGAGCAGCTGAACCGTCCATTCGATGTCGGCGAGTCCCCCGCGGCCCAGCTTGGTGTGGGTTTTCGGGTCCGCGCCGCGCGGCAGACGCTCGGAGTCGACGCGCGCCTTCATCCGACGGATCTCCAGGACCGCTTCGGCGGACACCCCACCGGAGGGATACCGCGTCTTATCCACCAGGTGGAGGAACCGCTGGCCCAGGTCCGCATCGCCGGCGACCGCATCCGCCCGCAGCAGGGCCTGGATCTCCCACGGCTGTGCCCACTGCTCGTAATAGGCGGCGTAGGACGCGAGCGTACGGACCAGCGGACCACTGCGACCCTCTGGCCGCAGGTTGGCGTCCACCTCCAGCGGCGGGTCCGCGCTGGGGGTGCCCAGCAGTGCGCGGATCTGCTCGGCCACCGTATTCGCCCACTTGACCGCGTCCGAATCCTGAACTCCGTCGGCCGGCTCGCAGACGAACAGCACGTCGGCGTCCGACCCGTAGCCCAGCTCGCGGCCGCCCAGGCGGCCCATGCCGATCACCGCGATCGCGGCCGGCGCGTCGCCGCCGTCGGGCAGATTGGTCCGGATCACCGCGTCCAGCGCCGCCTGCAGTACCGCGACCCACACCGCGGTGAGCGCCGCGCACACGTCGGTGACGTCGAGCATTCCCAGCAGGTCGGCCGACGCGATGCGGGCCAGTTCGCGGCGGCGCAGCGAACGCGCGATCGCGATGGCGCGCACCGGGTCGCTCTGTCGCGCGGCCGAGGCCACCAGCGCACCGGCCACCGCCTCGGGGTCGACGTCCAGCAGCTTGGGCCCCTCCGGCCCGTCGCTGTAGTTCTGCACCACCTCCGGTGCCCGCATCAGCAGCTCCGGCACGTACGTCGAGGTGCCCAGCACGTGCATCAATCGCTTGGCCACCGACGGCTTGTCACGCAGCGTGGACAAATACCAGCGCTGGGAGACCATCGCCTCGCTGAGCCGGCGGTAGGCCAGCAGCCCGGCGTCGGGATCGGGGGTGTCGGAGAGCCAGTCCAGCAGCCGGGGCAACAGCACCGACTGCACGCGGCCGCGGCGGCCGCTCTGGTTGATCATCGCCGACAGGTGGGCCAGCGCGCTGTGTGGAGCGTCGTAGCCGAGGACTGCCAGCTGGCGTTCCGCGGCCACGGGCGTCATTCCCGCGGAGAACTCCAGGCCTTCTGGCGCAAGCGATTCCAGCAGCGGTTGGTAGAACAGCTTGGTGTGCAGCCTCGAGACTCGGAGGTGGTGGCGTTTCAGTTCGTCGCGCAGCACCTCTAGCCGGTCGTGTCGGCCGTCGGGGCGGACGTGGGCCGCACGGGCCAGCCAGCGCAGCGCCTCGTCGTCGTCGGGGGCGGGCAGCATATGTGTGCGCTTGAGACGCTGCAACTGCAGCCGGTGCTCCAGCAGGCGAAGGAACTCGTATGACGCTGTCAGGTTCGCCGTGTCGTCACGGCCGACGTAGCCGCCGGCGCCGAGGGCGGCCAGCGCGTCGACCGTCGACGCCACGTGCAGCGAGTCGTCGTTGCGGCCATGCACGAGCTGCAGAAGCTGCACCGCGAACTCGACGTCACGCAGTCCGCCGCTGCCGAGTTTGAGTTCGCGGTTGCGGACGTCGGCGGGCACCAGCTGCTCCACGCGGCGGCGCATCGCCTGGACTTCCGGCACGAAATCCGCACGCTCGCAGGCGTTCCACACCATCGGCATCAACGTGTCGACGTACTGCTTGCCCAGCTCGGCGTCGCCGGCGGCCGGGCGGGCTTTGAGCAGCGCCTGAAATTCCCAGGTCTTGGCCCACTGCTGGTAGTAGGCCACGTGCGAGTCCAGGGTGCGGACCAGCTCGCCGTGCCTGCCCTCCGGGCGCAGTCCGGCGTCCACTTGGAAGAAGGCGTCCGAGGCCAGCCGCATCATCTCGCCGGCGATCCGGGCCGACATCTGGTCGGCCGGCTCGGCAACAAAGATCACGTCGACGTCGCTGACGTAATTCAGTTCGCGCGCACCGCATTTGCCCATCGCGATGACCGCCAGCCGCGGCGGTGTGGCGTCGCCGCAGACGCTGGCCTCGGCGACCGACAATGCCGCTCCCAACGCGGCGTCAGCGAGGTCGGCCAGATGCGCGCCCACCTCCTGGAACGACAGCACCGGCTCGTTCTCGACCGTCGGCGCCAGGTCCATCGCCGCTAGCACCAGCAACCGGTTGCGGTACAGCTCGCGCAGCCGCCACGCATGCGACCCCGCCTCAGTGGGCGGCTCGTCGACGCATTCGGCGAAAGCCGCGCGCAGTTCTTCGGGCGAGGGCAGTTTCACGTTGCCCTGCAACAGATGCCATGCCTGCGGATGGGCGACCAGATGATCGCCCAACGCCAGCGACGATCCGAGAACACCGAACAGCCGCCCACGCAGGCAGCGATCGGTCACCAATGCGTCGTCGAGCTCATTCCATGCATCGCCCAGCGCCTCGGCCAGCCGGACCATCGCGCACAGCGCCGCGTCGGCGTCGGGCGCCCGCGACAGCGACCACAACAACTCGATGCGCTCTTCGGTGTTCCAACCCAGCCGCGCCAAATTTGCGCTCGCGCGGTCGTCGACCAACCCGAGGCGGCCGAGGCTGGGGACCTTGGGCCGTTCTGTCACTGGTTGGTTCACGCCTTCGACGGTAGCGCAGTCACTTTTAGATCTGGACGCGTCCTTGTCACCCGCACACGTCTACAACGAGATGTACGTCTTCAGCTCGTAGGGTGTGACGTGGCGACGGTAGTTCGCCCACTCGGCGCGCTTGTTGCGCAGGAAGAAGTCGAAGACGTGCTCCCCCAGCGCTTCTGCGACAAGTTCGGAGCCTTCCATCGCCCGCAACGCCTCGTCGAGACTGGAGGGCAGTTCCCGATAGCCCATCGCGCGGCGCTCGGTGGGGGTGAGGTCCCAGACGTTGTCTTCGGCCTGCGGCCCCAGAACGTAGCCCTTCTCCACCCCGCGCAGCCCGGCGGCCAGCAGCACCGCGAACGCCAGATACGGATTGCAGGCCGAGTCGGGGCTGCGCACCTCGACGCGCCGCGACGACGTTTTGTGCGGGCTGTACATCGGGATGCGCACCAGCGCTGAGCGGTTCGCGGCACCCCACGACGCCGCGGTGGGCGCCTCGCCGCCGAGCACCAACCGCTTGTAGGAGTT
>NZ_LZLV01000161.1 GCF_001673405.1 Mycobacterium sp. 1245111.1
TCATGCTGCGGACGGGACCTCACAAGATGGCGTGCACGCCGAGTGGCGCGGAGTCCATCTTTTGACACTCGACGGCGGCATGGTCAACCGCGCGGAGCTCTTCGACGAGGCAGATCTCGATGTGGCCCTCGCCCGCTTTGACGAACTTCACCCGAAGACACCGCGTCTGGAAAATGCTGCCAGCCGAATGTACGACCGCTCTAACGCGTACCTCGCGGCTTGCGAATGGGACGCCATAGCGGAGCTGCTCGCGCACGACATTTCTACGGACGATCGCCGTCGAGTGTCAAAAGATGGACTCCGCGCCACTCGGCGTGCACGCCATCTTGTGAGGTCCCGTCCGCAGCATGAGTGACGACCGCGGCCGCGTCACTCAATCGGTGCACAGATTCGACATAACCCTTGAGGTCTGGTGTGAGATCCCAAGCAGCACTGAGGTTTTCTTCTAGATTTATCGTTGCGCGCAATTGATGGTCGACGATCACGTAGCCCGGCGCCGATTCGGGGACTTCGCGTCGGTTCAGCGCTGCGTAGCCCGCGGCGATCACTGACCACGTGTGCGCGTGGGCAGCCGCTTCGCTCGCGAGATACCGCGAGTCGAGTTCGGCGACGGCGACCTCGAGGTCGTCGACGTCGAACGCGATGACCGACGAGATCCGGTTGTCGGCGTTGATCTCTACAACGGCGAACATCTCGATGTGGAACAGCTCGGGGCCTCGGCTCGACATCCGCTGATGGACGAGGACCAGGCGCTCTCCGCGGGTGGCGATGAAGGTCCACGTCGGGTCTGCGGCCCCGACGTCCGCGATCGCCTGCATATTTGCGATCAGGGCCTCGGAGCCACGCACGACTCCGGCGTTCACCACGCGGCGGCGATCGTCGGCCCAGACGTCGTCGGCCAAAACCCCCCTCATCGCTGCCCAGTCGCGGGCCGTGAAATATGCGTTGAAGCGATTATCGACTTGGCTCGCCGCGTTTTCCAGCCGCGGTGCGGGCCGGTTGAGTTCGTCGAACCTCGCGATTGCGGCTTCCAGGTCTGTCTCGTCGAAGAGTTCTGACCGCTTGATCTGGTCGCCCTCGTACATCGAAAGGTCGATCGTGCGCCACTCGGCATCAAAGCCTTGTTGTGAAGTCCCCTTCACCACGTGGGTGACCACCGCTCCGACCTTGCTCAACCGATGCACGGTTTCGATGTAGATACCGGATTGTGGTGAGAGATCCCACGTCGCCCGAAGATATGCGCCGAGATCACCCGCCGCAATTGGTGCGAGTCTGCGGTGATCGATATCCACCCAATCTTGCGCAGTTGGTGGGAGTTCGCGCCTATTGAGCGCTGCATACGCGCGTCTGACGAGCGACCACGTGTGCGCATTGGCGGCCGCTTCGCCTGCGAGATAGCGGGTTTCAAGTTCCTCGAAGGCAGCGTCGATATCTTGGAGGTCGAAGGCGACGTGGGCTACCACCCGCCCGTCGACGTCAATTTCGAATACGCCGAGCGCCTCGCTGTAGAACGCCTCGGGCCGCTGGTCTCGGCCTGAGTAGCGAGACCGACTGAGAGCGAGGCGGTCTCCGCGTGTCGCGATAGCGGTCGACCGGATGTGCTGTGCGCCCAAGTCGGCAGCGGTCTGCACGCCTCCAACCACCGCGTCGCGGCCCTGTCGGAGGCCGGCGTTCGCCACCCGGCGTCGATCCTCGTCGACCACGTCTGGCGCCATGATCGCTCCCAATGCCTCCCAGTCGCGCGCGCCGAAGTAAGCGTTAACGCGGTCGACCGTCCGCGTTGCTGCGTTCTCTAGCCGCAGTGCGGGGCGGCTGAACTCTTCGAAGCTCGCGAGCGCGGCGTCGAGGTCGTCCTCGTCGAACACCTCGCAGCGGCTCACGCGATCGCCAGCAGCCTTCAGTAGGTTGATCTCACGCCACTCGGCGACGAAGCCTTCTGCCGTGGTCCCGTGCACCACGTGGGTGACGACGATGCCGATGTCGTTCAGCCGGTGCACATCTTCGATGTAAAGCGACGACTGTGGCATGAGCTCCCACGACGCGTCGAGCCATGCCGGCAGATCGCCGGGCGCGAACCCTCGACCGCGCCGATGGTCGGCACTGACCACATCTGGCGTCAGGAGGGGCCGCTCATGCCGGTTGAGCGCGGCGTAACCCTCCATGACGACTGACCACACTGCTGAGTACGGTGCCGCTTCGCCAGCGAGATAACGGGCGTCGAGCTCCGCGATGGCGGCGTCGAAGTCGTCGACGTCGAACACGACAGTCGCCAAAATCCGCTCGTCGGCATCGATCTCCATGACGGCGAGAAACTCGGTAAGAAAGGCTTCGACCCCTTCGCCACGCCAGAAGCTCACACGCGCGAGGGAAAGGTTCGTCCCGCGGATCGCCATGACGGTACGCGTCGCGGTGGTGGACCATAGCTCGGCGACTGTCCGCATGTTTGCCATCTGCGCGTCTCGACCATCGAAGATTCCCGTGCTGACCACCCGACGGCGATCTTCATTGGACAGGTTGTCGGCCAGGATCTCCGCCATGGCGTCCCATTCGCCCGCCGCGAAGTGCGCGAAAAAGCGGTCACCCACCCGGCTGGCCGCGTTTTCCAGCCGCGGTGCCGGCCGGCTTAGCTCCTCGAACCTTGCGATGGCGGCTTCGATGTGTGATTCGTCGAAAACCTCGGTCCGGTTGACCCTGCCGCCTTCGACTGTGAAAACAGCGATCCCGCGCCACTCGGCCTGAAAACCCTCTTGCGAAGTCTCATGCGCCGCGTAGGTGACGATTGCTCCTATGTCGGTGAGCCGATGCACCTGCTCGACATAGATAACGATGCCTGGGTCGAGGTCCAATCCTGTGTGGATGTACGCGGCCAGGTCACCGGGCCCGAATGCTGTTTCCCGTCGATGGTCGACGTTGACGCAGTCCGGGGTGGTCAGCGGCGGCTCGCGCCGGTTGAGTGCGGCGTAACTACCCGCAACGGCCGACCACACGTCGGAATGGGCAGCCGCTTCGCCGGCGATATACCGTGCGTCGAGCTCGGTGAAAGCGGCCTCGAAGTCGTCGACGTCGAACATGAGGCACCGTGTATACCGGTTCTCGGCGTCGACTTCGACAATGCGGAGGAGCTCCATACTCAGGGCATCGGGCTGCTGATCGTTAGCCGAAAAGCGGGCACGATCAAGGAAAATGCGGTCTCCGCGGGTCGCGATGGGCGTCGACGTTATGTCCTCGGTTCCGAGGTCAGCACCGGCCCGGACGTCCGCGACGTTGGCTTGCCTACCGCGTCGGATGCCGATGCCCACTACCCGACGACGATCGTCAGCCACCATGTCTTCGGCGAGCACTTGGGCTAAGCCGTCCCAGTCGCGCGCCGCGAAACACCTTCGGAAGCGTTCCGCCGCTTGGCTTGCCTCGTTTTCAAGTCGTGGTGCCGGCCGGGTGAGCTGGTCGAACTTTGCGAGGGCCGTTTCTAAGTCCTCCGCGTCGAATACCTCGCTGCGGGCGACCATTTCGCCGTCAACCAGCATCAGATTGACACCGCGCCACTCGGCGGCAAAACCCTCGCGCGATCTTCCTTGCCCCGTCCAGGTGAAAACCGCGCCGCGGTCGCTCAAGCGATGCGCTGTCTCGATGTAGATATTGAGGGTTTGGTCGAGGTCCCACCCAGCACGGAGGTAGTCGATGCCTTCGCCGGGCGCAAACGCTGCCGCGCGGCGGTGGTCGATAGTCATCACATCTGGTGTCGTCGGCGCGATTTCGCGCCGATTATGCGCAGCGATGGCACTGGCGATTACCGACCACGTCCGCGCGTGGGCGGCGGCTTCGCCAACGCGGTAGCGGGCGTCGAGCTCGGCGAAGGCGGCGTCAATGTCGTCGGCGTCGAACACGACCACCGCCGCCATCCGGTCGTCGGCATCGATCTCGACGAGCGCGAGCATCTCGATGCGGAATGCGTCGGGCCGTTGGTCGGGTCCCGAAAATCGGTAATGACTTAGCGCGAGGCGCTGTGCGCGCGTCGCGATGACCGTTGCTTTTACATTCTCGGATCCGACAACTGCGTACGAATGCACGCCGAGTTCGGCATCTCGACCTTGCAGGTTCCCCATGTTTACGACTCGACGCCGATCTTCAATCGAAAAGCCGTCGGACACCATCTCGGCCATTGCGTCCCAGTCGCGGGCGGCGAAGCACGCCTGAAAGCGTGTATCCACTCGGCTTGCCGTGTTTTCCAGATGCGTTGTGGGCCGGTTTAGCTCCGCGAACTTGGCAAGCGCCGCGGCCAGGTCGGCCTCGGCGAAGACTTCGCCGCGCTTCAGTAGGTCGCCCTCGAACGTAATCAGCGTGACGGCGCGCCACTCGGCATCGAAGCCCTCGCCGGAGACCCCACGGGCGGCAAAGGTAACGACGGCTCCGCTATCGCTCAGCTGATGCACGGCCTCGATGTTGACAGCTACTTCTGGTACAAGCTCCCAGACGGCACGAAGCGCTGCCCACACTTCACCCACGTGACTCCCCACGACTGGTCGATGATCGACATTGACCCAGTCCGGCGTTGTCGGCGGGAGTTCCTGCCGGTTGACTGCGGCGAAGGTCCGCAGAGTCAACGTCCATGTCTGCGCGTACGGTGCCGCCTCGCCGGCGAGGTAGCGGGCGTCGAGCTCGGCGAAGGCGGCGTCGATGTCTTCGAGGTCGAACGTGCTGGCCGCGACGATCCGGTCATCGGTGTCGATCTCGATGACGTTGAGGGCCTCGTCTCGGATCCCGTCGGGGCCGCGGCCCGAGGCGCAAATACGTGCAAGGACGAGACGCTCGCCGCGGATCGCCATGGCGCTCAACATCGATATCGCGAAGCCGACGTCGGCGGCCGCTTGCAAATCTCTCACCACCGCATCTCGGCCATATTGATTCTCGGTATTCACGACCCTGCGGTGGTCGATGCCCGAATAGTTGTCGGCCACCAATTCACCCAGGGCATCCCAGTCTCGGGCCGCAAAATGTGACCATTCGCTTTCGAATACGCGCGACGCGGTATTTTCCAGGCGCCGCGTCGTTGGGTGCAGTTCCTCAAAGCGTGCGATCGCTGCGTCGAGGTCTGCCTCGTCGAATAGCTCTGAGCGGCTGACCATGTCGCCGTCGAAAGTTAACAGGTTGACGTTCTGCCACTCGGCGTCGAGACCCTCGTGGGATATTGCGTGCGACGCGTGAGTGACGACCGCTCCGAGAGCGGTCAACCGATGCACCGCCGTGATGCGCACACTGACGTAATCGGTCACGTCCCAGATGGAATGGAGGTATGCCTCGAAACCACCTGCCTCGACCGCGAGCCGTCGCCGGTCGATGTCCACAAAATTTGGTGTCGTTGGCGACATCTCGTGCCGTTTCACCGCGACGAACACGGCCGCAACGGCGGCCCAAGTGTGCGCGTAGGGGGCCGCTTCGCCCGCGAGGTAGCGGACGTCGAGCTCGTCAAAGGCCGCGTCGAAGTCGTTGGGGCCAAACGTGACGACCGCCGCGATCCGCTCGTCGGCGTCGATCTCGTAGATGCTGAGGACATCGACGTGATACGTCTCGGACGGCTCGGCGCCACCTGAGTATCGGGCACGGCAAAGGGCGAGGCGCTCGCCCCGTGTCGCGATCACGGTCGACGCAACTTTCTTGGCCCCTACGTCTGCGTTGGCGCGTGCATCTTGGACCGCGGCATCTCGACCACGCCGGATCCCTGCGTTCACGACTGGGCGGCGATCATCGATGGAGATGTCGTCGGCTTGTAGTTGCGCCATCGCGTCCAAGTCGCAGGACGCGAAGTACGACAGGAAGCGCTCGGCAACTTGGCTTGCCCTGTTTTCCAGCCCTGGTGCTGGCCGGCTGAGCTGATCGAACTTCGCGATCGCGGTGTCCAAGTCTGCTTCGTCAAAGACTTCGCAGCGGTTGATCTTGTCGCCCTCGAACGTGACAAGGGCGACGTCCCGCCATTCCGCGTCGAAGCCGTCGCGTGAGGTCGTTTGCACCACATGGGTCATCACCGCTCCGAGGGTGTTCAACCGATGCACAGTCTCGACGTAGATCGCAGCTTGCGGCGCGAGGTCGTCCCACACGGCGCGAAGGGATGCGCCTAGATCACCTGTCTCGATCGGTACCACCGGTCGATGGTCAATGTCGACCCAGTCTCGCGTCGTGGCTGGGAGTTCGTGGCGGTTTAACGCGGCGTAGCCGGCTTCGACGAGTGACCATGTGCGCGCGTGGTCGGCCGCTTCGCCGGTGAGGTAGCGGGCATCGAGCTCAGCCATCGCCGCGTCGAAGTCGTTGGCGTCGAACATGATGTGGGCACAAATCTCGTTGTCGGGATTGATCTCGACAACGCCGATCACGTCACTGGAAGGCTCGGCCCAGTCGCGGAAGGACACGTAGTGACGACAGAGGACAAGGCGCTCTCCACGGGTCGCAAGGGCAATCGGCGCGATGGTCAGCATTCCAATCTCTGCAAAAGACTGCATGTTTGCGATTTCGGGATCCCGTCCGCGCCGGACTCCCGCGTTCACCACCCGTCGACGATCATCGGTCAAAAAATCGTCGGTCAGCTCCTCGGCCATCACATCCCAGTCGCGGGCTGCAAAGCGCGCAAAGTAACGCTTGAGCGTCCGGATTGCCGAGTTTTCCAACCCTGGTGCTGGCCGGCTGAGCTCTTCGAACCGCGCGATGGCCGTGTCCAGATCTGCCTCGTCGAACAGCTCACAGCGGCTGAGCAGCTCGCCTTCGATTGTTAGAAGGAAGACTTCCCGCCACTCGGCGTCGAAGCCGTCTTTTGAGCTTCCACGCGTGACATGGGTGACGACCGCTCCGAAGCTATCCAGCCGATGCACAGCCTCGACGTAAGTACTGTCTTGTTGTTCGAGATCCCAGGTGGCACGCAGATATGCGATCAGGTCACCGGGCGCGAACTTTGTGCCCTGGCGGTGGTCGATGCTCGCGAAGTTCGGTGTCGTTGGGGCGATCTCGTGCCGGTTGACTGCGGCGTAAGCACGCATGATGACCGACCAGGCGTGCGCGTGGGCGGCGGCTTCGCCGGCGAGGTAGCGAGCGTCGAGTTCGGCGATGGCGGCGTCGAAATCTTCGAGGTCGAACGTGACGGCCGCGACGATCCTCTCCTCCGCGTCGATCTCGATGACGTTGAGGGCATCGTTTTGAATCGCCTTCGGATCGCGACCGCAGGCGCGAACACGTGCGAGGACGAGGCGCTCGCCGCGGATTGCGATGGCGCTCACCATCGATATTGTGAAGCCAACGTCGGCGGCCGCTTGCAAATCGTTGACCACAACATCTCGACCGTGTTGATTCTCGGCTCTCACCACCCTTCGGTGATCGATTCCCGAATAGTTGTGGGCCACGAGTTCGGCCAAGGCGTCCCAGTCCCGGGCCGCGAAGTGTGACCATTCGCTTTCGAATACGCGCGACGCGGCGTTCTCCAGTCGCCGCGCCGGCTGACCAAGCTGATCAAATCGCGCGAGCGCGCCGCCCAAGTCCTCCTCGTCGAAGAGTTCGCAGCGGCTGACGAGATCGCCGTCGAACGTGAAAATCGAGTTCGCCCGCCATTCGGCCTCAAAGCCCTGCTGCGAGGTGCCATGCGCCGCCTGTGTAATCACGACTCCCAGGTTGCTCAGACGACGCACGACCTCGACGTACATAGTGACGTCCGGCGAGTCGTTCCATAAGTCGTCGATGTAGGCGGCCATGTCGCCGGCCTCGAAGGCTGCGCCGCGTCGGTGGTCGACGTTGACCCAGCCGGGCGCCACCTTGAGTTGGCGTCTGTTGAACCCGGCAAAGGCGGTCGCGAAGCTAGACCACGTCTCTGCGTAGGAGGCAGCCTCGCCGTTGAGGTATCGGGCATCGAGTTCGGCGATGGCGGCGTCGAAATCGTCGAGCTCGAACACGACCCGTGCCACGACCCGCTCGTCGGCGTCGATCTCGACGATGTCGAGGGCATCGGTGTGGAACGCGTCGGGTCGCTGGTCGCGGCCCCAAGTTCGGGTACGACTTAGGACGAGGCGCTCACCTCGGATCGCGATGTGGTCGGACGTGAAGTTCTTAACCCCGATTGTGCCGGCGAGTGCCATCATCTCGGCAATCGCGGCGTCTCGACCCTGCCGGAGGCCGGAATTCACCACGCGACGGCGATCTTCACTGGACATGCCGTCGGCCAGCATCTCGGTAATCGCAGCCCAATTGCGGTTCGCAAAGTAAGTGCTCCATCGGCCGTAGACGCGGCTTGCTGCGTTTTCGAGCCGCGGCACCTGACGCTGCGTCTGCGCCTCGAATCGGGCATGCAGGGCGTCGAGTTCGGCGATCGCGGCGTCCATGTCGTCGACGTCGAACCAGATCTGCAACGCGATGCGACCCTGTTCGTTGACGCTGTAAAGATGGAGAAATTCGTCTCGCGGCGCCCCGTCGCTCAGATCGGCGGTGCCCAACGTCACTCGAGCAAGCGCCAGGCGCTCGCCGCGCACAGCAATAACGACGTGGCTAGCCCGCATGATCCCTGTCTCGAGATCGCGCCTCGTCTGCCGTTGGACATCGTCCGCGCTGAAGGTGTTCTTCTTGAACCCCACGACCTTCCGCCGACTCTCGACAGAGCCTTCGGGTGCGACCAGTCGCTCGAATTCGTCCCAATTCTCGCGATCAATAGCCGCCATCGCGCGTTTGCTCACTTCGGCGGCCGCGGTATGAAACTCGACAGCAGGAGTTTCTGGTGGAGTCGGAGCAATCGGCTGGATGCGCTCGCCGAGAACGCTGCGCGCCCTCTCGGCAAGTGCCGCAGCGCCTTTCCGTTCGTAAAGGTCCGCCGCGCGCTCGGCGGTAGCGCGGGCCGCAGTGTTATCACCGGCGGCGCCTAAAACCGTTGCCAGCGAAAGGCATGCGTCGCCGTGGTCGACCAGCGCGTCGGTCCGCTCGGCCAGCGCCACCGCGGCTTCGGCGATCCGCTTGGCCTCGTCGTGATCACCTCGGCGCGACAACAACCGCGCCCGCAGCGTGCGCCATGCAATCGAGGGCTTCAATGCGTTGCCGGCGAGACGCTCACTCTCCGTGCATAATTCGTCCGCCTCAGCCTCCTGGTTCAACACGAGGCAGGCGCGGCCGAGCAGCGCTGCGGTCTCGGCGGTATCAGCGTCGAGACCCATCCGGCGAAAACCGTTGTAGGCCTGACGCAGATGCGGCTCGGCGGCAGCAGGATCGCCGGCGACGAGTTCGACGATGCCGGCGAACTGCTCGACTTCGACAAGGGCATGGCGCAAGCCGAGTTCGGTGACCGTGCGCCGAGCCGAGTCGATCATCCGTCGCGCCGCCTCGGCGCGGCCACGGAAAGCCTCCAACACGGCCTGGCATCGCGTCGACGTCGCCTCGACCGCTGGCGAATCGGTTGTAATCCGCAGCAGCCGAACCACGTCCAGACACCGCCCGCCTGCACGCGGAACCGGGTTGGGCCCCCACAGCGCCGCCAACGGCGCGCCCGCTAAGACCGCGTTCACCCGGCGGTGTTCACCCGCTCGCCGTGCCGCGGTGAGTGCATCGTCCAGGGCAATTTCGCAGTCGCCGACTCTCCCGAGGCGCGCAAGGCACGTAGCGCGTACGGTATGTGCCTTCGCTTCGCCTGCGGCGTCATCCAATTCGGCCAATTTGCCGGCGGCTGCGGCCAGCGCCGTCTCGATGTCATCCAGTCGCTCGGGATGGACCAGCATGGAGAGTTCGCCGTCGAAGCACGTCGCCCATGCCGCTAACCGGGCGGAATCGGCTGTCGCTCTTTGTAATTGCGCCACCGCGCCCGTCGCCGTAGTCACGTCACCCGCAGCGAGCAGAGCCTCGCAGCGCGCAATCAATAGATCCGCGACCTGATCGTTGCGGTCGGGCAGCTCGTCGTCGATCTCCTCCAGCGCGTGCAGTGCCCTGTCGTAGAGGTCGGCGGCGCCTTCGTATGCGAGGCGCGCCATCGCCTGATCCGCCGCGCGCCGACAGTAGTCAACAGCCTTGGCCGCGTTACCCGCCCATGCGCATTCGAAATAGTGGTAGGCCAGTTCGGCCAGCAGTTCGTCATCGGCGCCGGGCTGAGTCTCCAGCGTCATCGCGATGCGTTGATGCAGCCGCAGGCGCCGCACCGACGCGAGCTCAGCGAGCAGCGACTGCCGGACAATGGCGTGGTTGAACCGATATCGACCACCGGGCTCTTCGATGACGATGCCGGCCTTGCAGGCCTCGTCGAACTGATCGACCAGATCCTGGTCGACGACTCGCTCGACGAGTTCGACCGGGAACCGGCTGCCGACGACTGCGGCAGCAGCGAGCGCCGTGTTCGTCTCCGCGGAAAGCCGGGAAAGGCGGCGGCTCACGGTTTCTCGGACACCCTGTGGCAAGGTGCTCGGATCCCATACGCCCCCGCTCTCGTCGACATGGCGTAGCGCCTCGATGAGGAAGAACGGATTGCCACCTGTGACCGAGGCCAATGCGCGGGCAAGTTCTTCGTCGTCGTAGCCGGCCTCGGCGACGAACGCGGTCACGTCGTCCTCGCCGAGGCCGCTGAGCTGGAGGCGGTTGGCGGTGCCGTCACGATGCAAATCGGCGAGCATCGCCGCCAGCGGATGGGAGCGGTCCAGGTCGGTGCTGCGGTACGTCCCGACGATCTGCATGCGGGCGTGGTCACCGAAGCGCAGGAGATGCCGCAGCAGAAGGAGTGTCGGCTTGGCCGCCCAGTGCAGGTCGTCGAGGATCAAGACGACCGGCGCGCTGGCCGAGGCGAGTTCGCACAGCGCGACGACGGCGTCGAAAAGCGCATAGCGTTCGGTGTCGGGGTCGGCGCGGGTTGGTGCGGCCAGATCAGGGAGGACATCGGTCAGCCCGGGAACCAATGCAAGCAGTGCTTCAACGCCGCGCATTCCACGCAGCCGCTTGGCGGCAAGGCACGGCACGAGCGAACGCAGTGCTTCGGCGAACGGCTGATAGGGCGCGCCCAGATCCTCATCGCAACGCCCGTACAGCACGACCGCTCCCTGCTCATAGGCGTGTCGGGACCACTCACCGGCCAAGCGTGTCTTGCCTACCCCAGGTTCACCGGCGATCAGCACCGCGTGCGTGCCACCAGCGAGCGCGGTCTGCCACCCGGACACAAGCCCTTCGAGCTCCGGGCCGCGCCCGACGAACGGTCCTGGCCCGGTCAGCACAGCGGGGAGGCCCGGCCGCTCAAGCGGCGCGTCAGTTGGCTCCTGAGCCGGCGACTCGGCGGTTTCCAGCCGCAGCTCGAAAACGTGCTCCGGGCGGGCCAGGTTTTTCAGCTGGCGCATCCCCAAGTCGAAGAGCAACACGTCGTCCGACAGTGAGTCGATGACGAGCTCGGCGGTCGCACCCGAGCACAGGATCTGGCCCCCCTCGGCCAGCGATCGCAAGCGCGCGGCGCGGTTAACCGCCCGACCGAAGTAGTCGCCGTCACGCAGCTCGGCCTCCCCGGTGTGCAATGCCACCCGGACACGCATGGGCTCACGTAATACCCAGGGCTCGTGGCCGATTGCATCTTGCAGCTCGATCGCGGCCGCTGCGGCCGCAGAAGGCCGGTCGAAGACCGAGAACGTCGCATCGCCCTCGCCGCGGGTCTTGATCAGGCGTCCGCCACGTGACGTGACGACCTGTTCGACAAGCTCGTCGTGGCGGGCGAGCGCGACCGCCATCGCTTCGGCGTCGGCCTCCCAAGCGGCCGTGGACCCTTCGATGTCGGTGAGCAGGAAGGTCACGGCCCGCGTCACCGTCGAAAGATTCTGTGCCACAGGGATGTCTAGCGCCGCATCTTGGGCAACGATCGCGGTCTCGAGTCGTCGAAGCTCCGGCCCAGGGTCGACCCCTAGCTCGTCAGCCAGCAGTGATCGTGCCCGTTGATACGCAGCCAGCGCTTCACCCTGCCTGCC
Source organism: Mycobacterium sp. 1245111.1 (assembly GCF_001673405.1). Lineage (GTDB taxonomy): Bacteria > Actinomycetota > Actinomycetes > Mycobacteriales > Mycobacteriaceae > Mycobacterium. The sequence continues at coordinate 11,937 of NZ_LZLV01000161.1, forward strand.
CGCTCGATACAGGGCGAGCATCAGTTGGCCCCAGCGCCTCTCGCGCAGCGGCGCATCGGCAACGGCGGCCTCGAGCTCGCCGATGAGCTCCGCCGCTCGGCCCGTCGTCAATAGTGCGTCGGCGCGATCCTCGACCAACGCGGCGTGGCCCTCGATCCAGCGTGTCTTCTCGGATACTCCGCGGCGGGTATCGGGCAGTTCGGGCGTTCCGCGCCACAGGCTGCGCGCCTCTTCGAAACGCGCCACTGCTTGGCTGGTCTCGCCGGTGGCTGCGGCGTCACGGCCGAGTCTGGTGGCCCGCTTGTAGCGCGAAGCATCGGTTTCGGAGGTGCTGAGCTTCCAGCCCGTTCCCTCGGTCAAAACAAAGCCGTCGCCCAGGGCGCGACGCAGCGACGAGATGTGGGTCTGCAGGGCTTTGGCGGCGGTGCGTGGCGGGTCTTCGCCCCAGAGCAATTCGATGAGCGTGTCGGCCGCCACAATCGAGCCGGCGTGCAATCCGAGCATCGTCAGGATGGCGCGCGGTTTGGCCCCCGGCACGGCGACGGGCGCCCCGCCTTGTCGGACCTGAAGAGGTCCCAAAACCCCCAGCTCCACGGCTTGAAGCGTAGTCACGTACACGATCGTCCGTGTGGGGAATCAACACGCGGTCAAGATCGAGTAAAGCTGGGTTGTCCGCGACCCGACCCCGGGCAGGCGCGCCGTCCCGATAGCGACTACCTTTCACCTATAGCAAGCTTGTAGGGCCAATCCAGCTGAGACCGCAAAGGGGTTCCCGTGGCCGCAACCGACGACTCCGCCTCCCTGAAGTACCCGGGTGGCGAGTTGGACCTGGAAATCGTCCACGCCACCGAGGGGGCCGACGGCATCGCGCTCGGGCCGCTGTTGTCCAAGACTGGGTACACGACCTTCGACAACGGCTTCGTCAACACGGCGTCCACCAAGAGCGCCATCACCTACATCGACGGCGACGCCGGCATCTTGCGCTACCGCGGCTACCCGATCGAGCAGCTGGCCGAGAAGTCCACCTTCATCGAGGTCAGCTACCTGCTGATCAACGGCGAGCTGCCGAACGCCGAGCAGCTGGCCGAGTTCACCGACCAGATCCAGCGGCACACCATGCTGCACGAAGACCTGAAGCGGTTCTACGACGGCTTCCCCCGCAACGCCCACCCGATGCCGGTGCTGTCCAGCGTGGTCAACGCGCTGAGCGCCTACTACCCGGATTCACTCGACCCGGCGGACACCGAAGAGATCGAGCTGTCGACCATTCGGTTGCTGGCCAAGCTGCCGACCATCGCCGCCTACGCGTACAAGAAGTCGGTCGGCCAGCCGTTCCTGTACCCGGACAACAAGCTGACGCTGGTGGAGAACTTCCTGCGGATGACGTTCGGCCTGCCCGCCGAACCCTACGAGCCCGACCCCGAAATTGTCCGGGCCCTGGACATGCTGTTCATCCTGCACGCCGACCACGAGCAGAACTGTTCGACGTCGACGGTGCGACTGGTCGGCTCGTCGCAGGCCAACCTGTTCACCTCGATTTCCGGCGGCATCAACGCGCTGTGGGGCCCGCTGCACGGCGGCGCCAACCAGGCCGTGCTGGAGATGCTCGAGCAGATTCGCCAAAGTGACGACGACGTCGCCGAATTCGTGCGCAAGGTGAAGAACAAAGAAGAAGGCGTGAAGCTGATGGGCTTCGGCCACCGGGTCTACAAGAACTACGACCCGCGGGCCCGCATCGTCAAGGAGCAGGCCGACAAGATTCTGGGCAAGCTCGGCGGCGACGACGACCTGCTGAACATCGCCAAGGAACTCGAAGAGGCGGCCCTGACCGACGACTATTTCGTCGAGCGCAAGCTCTACCCGAACGTCGACTTCTACACCGGGTTGATCTACCGGGCGCTGGGCTTCCCGACCCGGATGTTCACCGTGCTGTTCGCCCTCGGCCGGTTGCCCGGCTGGATCGCGCACTGGCGTGAGATGAACGGCGAGCCCAGCAAGATCGGCCGCCCGCGCCAGATCTACACCGGCTACACCGAGCGCAAGTACGCCACCATCGACGCGCGCTAGCGGCTCGCGAGTACCGCCATCGCGGCGTTGTGTCCTCCGATACCGGAGACCGCTCCGCCGCGCCGCGCGCCCGACCCGCACAGCAGAATTCGGTCATGCGCGGTGGCTACGCCCCATTGCCGTGCCGGAGTATCCAGCGTGACGTCGTCGTCGGCGAACGGCCAGTTCAGTCCGCCGTGGAAGATGTTGCCGCCGGTCATCCCCAGCCGTTGCTCCAAGTCCACCGTGGTGGTCGTCTCGATGCAGGGGGAGCCGTTCGCATCGGTCATCAGCACGTCCTGAATCGGTTCGGCCAGAACGGAATTCAGTGACGCCAGCACGGCATCGGTGAGCGCGTCGCGCTCGAACGCGCGGTGCGGGGTGTGCAGGCCGAAAACGGTCAGCGTCGCCACGCCCGATTCGCGCAGCGCGGGCGACAATATGCTGGGGTCGGTCAGCGAATGACAATAGATCTCACACGGAAGTGGTTGTGGCAGAACATTTTTAGCGGCACATTCGTAGGCCGTGTCGAGCTGTGTCCAGGTTTCGTTCACGTGCAACGTGCCGCCGAACGCCTGTGCGGGCGTGACATTTTGGTCGCGCAGTCGCGGCAGCCGCTTGAGCACCATGTTGACTTTGACTTGCGCGCCAGGCGCGGACGCGGGCGGCGGCTCACCGAGTAGGCCTGCCAGCGTCGTCGGGGTGACACCGGACAGCACGAACCGGGCGCGCACCACGTGTTCGTCGTCGCCGTGGCGGTAGCGCACCTCGCCGCCGGGGTCGATCGCGTAAACCTCTGCGCCGGTGACGATTTCAGAACCATAGCCGGTCGCGGCCCCAACCAGCGCCGCGCTCACCCCGCCCATCCCGCCCACCGGGACGTGCCAGCCCCCGTCGCCGCCGCCGAGCAGGTGGTACAGGAAGCAGACGTTCTGCTGCAGCGACGGGTCGTCGAGCCGGGCGAACGTGCCGATCAGCGCGTCGGTCGCCACCACGCCGCGCACCAGATCGTTGTGCAGCGCCCCGGTGATCGCGATGCCGATGGGGCGCTCCACGATGTCGCGCCACGCGGCGTCGTCATCCACCAGCGCCCGGGCCTGCTCGCGGGTGCGCAGCGGCTCCAGCATCGTCGGCCACAGTCGCCCGGTGACACGCCCGCAGCGCCGGTAGAACTCGGCGAACGCCTGCTCGTCGCCGCCGGCGCCGATCGCGTCGAAGGTGGACTCCCGACCGACCAGCAGTCCGGTCCGCCCGGCGGTCGCGGGGTCTGGGGTGTACGACGAGTAGGGCCGCGCCGCCAGCCGGACCGTCGCGCCGAGGTCGTCGAGGATGCGCGGCGGCAGCAGGCTCACCAGGTAGGCATACCGCGACAGCCGGGCCTCGACACCGTCGAACACCGGCGCGGACACCGCCGCGCCGCCGACGTGGGCCAGCCGTTCCAGGAGCCGCACCCTCAGCCCGGCTTGGGCCAGGTATGCGGCGGCGACCAGACCGTTGTGTCCGCCGCCCACGATCACCGCGTCGACGTCACGCGCAGCCATCGGTTAGCCGAGGTAGCCCTCGACCTCGTCGGCCGGGCGCACCGCCGCGTCGGCGGGATCGCCCCCGGTTTCGCGCAGCGCGCGACGCTGCCGCAGCAGGTCCCAGCACTGGTCGAGCTCGACCTCGAGGTGGCGTAGCCGCTGATGCTCCTCGGACTCGCTGATCTCGCCGTGCTGCAACTGCTCGCGTAGCGCCTTCTCCTCGGCGACGAGTTCGTTGATCCGCGAGAGGGCGTCCTTGTCGGTTGTCACCGCACAAGTGTGCCCGACGAGGGTCTGATTGTCTGGCTCCTCAGCGGCCGATGCTCGGCCGCATCGTCGCCCGACTAGGGTCGCTTGCGTGTCAAGCAAACCTGAGATTGCCTTTCCCGACGGCCCCCCGCCGGCCCAACTCGAGATCGAAGACCTGACGGTCGGCGACGGCCCCGAAGCCGTGCCAGGCGGCACGGTCGAGGTGCACTACGTCGGCGTCGACTACGAGTCAGGCGAGGAGTTCGACAGCTCGTGGGGCCGCGGCCAGTCCATCTCGTTCCCGCTGCAGGGCCTGATCCAAGGCTGGCAGGACGGCATTCCGGGGATGAAGGTCGGCGGCCGTCGTCAGCTGATCATCCCGCCGGAGCAGGCCTACGGGCCGGCCGGTTCAGGACATCAACTGTCCGGCAGGACGCTGATCTTCATCATCGACCTGCTCGGCGTCCGCTAAAACCGTCAGCTCGGCGGAGGCAACTGCAACAGCAGACGGGCTCCACCGAGCGGGCTTTCCTCCAGCGCCGCCATGCCGCCGTGCAGCTGGGCCTGCTGAGCCACCAACGCCAGCCCGAGGCCGGAGCCGGAGTGCGATGCGGTCGAGCCCCGGGAGAACCGTTCGAACACGATCTGGCGTTCTTCTTCGGGCAACCCGCTGCCGTTGTCGTCGATCGCGATCTCGACGCCCGCCCGCGAACTGACCGCGGACAGTTGCACTTTGGTGGCGCCGCCGTGTTTGACGGCGTTGGCGATCGCGTTGTCCACCGCGAGCCGTAAGCCGGCGGGCATTCCGACGATGATGCAGGTCGGCGACGGCGCCAGCGAGACTTCGAGGTCGGGGTAGATCCGCATCGCGTCGTGCGCCGCGCGGTCGAGCAGCTCCGTGATGTCGACCGGCACGTGGTCCTCTGCCGTCGACAGCTCGCCCTGGGCGAGCCGCTCCAGTGCGGAAAGCGTTGCCTCGATGCGTGATTGAGTGCGGATCACGTCGCTGAGCACTTCTTTGCGCTGCTCGTCGGGAAGGTCGAGGGTGGCCAGCACCTCGAGGTTGGTGCGCATCGCGGTCAGCGGGGTGCGCAGCTCGTGGCTCGACACCGCGGCAAAGTCGCGCGCCGACGCCAGCGCCTCGAGCGTGCGGTTCTGCTCGTCCCAGATCCGCTGCAGCATCCCGCGCATGGCCTCCGCGATCTCCACGGCCTCGCTGGCGCCGCGCACCCTGACCTGTGGATTCTCGTCGCCGGCATTGATCGAGCGGGTCTGCTGCGCCAACCGTTTGAATGGTCGAACCGCGAAAGTGGCCAGCAGCCAAGCGAATACAGCCGCCGCCGCGATCGAGAACAGACAGATCAACAGCACCCGGCGATGCAGGTTGTTGGTGTCGGCGATGGTGGCGTCATAGGTGGCGCCGACTTCGACCAGCATCGGGTGCGGCGCCGGGATCGTCACGGCGCGAACCCGGTAGCGCACGCCGTTGACGTAGGTGTCGGCGTAGCCGGCGGGCAGCTGGGGGAGCGTGACCGTGGTGTTCGACGTGACTTCGCCGGACGCGTGGCGCACGGTGATGACCGCGTTCTGGTCGTTGGGTGACTTCGGAATCTCACCGAGCCCGCGGGGCAGGAACGGGATCGCGAAGCCGGCCGCCTCGTCGAGACGGCGGTCCAGACGTTCCTTGCGGTCATGGGTGATTCCGAACCACACAACCACGCCGACGATGAGTACCGGGATGGCCGCGCCGATGACGGTGGCCACCACGACGCGGGCACGCAGCGAGGGCGTGCGCGTCAGGATCCTCGACAAGAAGTTCATTGCTCGCCTCCCGTTACTGCATACGCAGTACGAACCCCACGCCGCGGACGGTGTGCAGCAACCGGGGCCCGCCGCCGGCTTCGAGCTTGCGGCGCAGGTATCCGATGAACACGTCGACGACGTTGGTGTCGGCGGCGAAGTCGTAGCCCCACACCAGCTCCAGCAGCTGTGCGCGCGACAATACCGCTGTTTTGTGCTCGGCCAGCACGGCCAGCAGATCGAATTCGCGTTTGGTCAGGTCGACGTCGACGCCGTTGACCCGGGCGCGGCGGCCTGGGATGTCGACTTCGAGGGGACCGACGGTGATGGTCTCCGATGACGATGCCGGCGTCGATCCCTTTCGGCGCAACAGTGCGCGCACCCGCGCCACCAGCTCGGCCAGCACGAACGGCTTGACCAGATAGTCGTCGGCGCCGGCCTCCAGGCCGGCCACCCGGTCGTCGACCGAGCTGCGCGCGCTCAGCACGCAGACCGGGACGTCGTTGTCCATTGCCCGCAGCGCGGTCACCACGCTCACGCCGTCGAGCACCGGCATGTTGATGTCGAGCACGATTGCGTCGGGCCGGGTTTCGGTGGCGCTGCGCAACGCCTCGGCGCCGTCGACCGCGGTCGATACTTCGAAGCCGGATAACCGCAGTCCGCGCTCCAGCGAGGCGAGCACGTCAGAGTCGTCGTCGACAACCAAAACCCGGGGTGAAGTCCCACCAGCGTCCATGCCGCCCATGATGCCTGATTGTCGCCCGTAGCTGTGGGAACCCTTAGGGGAACCGCCGGGCGCCGGGTTCGGGTGGCAGCCGCAGCGCGTTCACCAGATAACTGACCGTGCGGTAACTGCCGGCAAGCATGAGCAGTTCGAGCAGCGCCTCGTCAGAATGCTGCCGGGTGAGCTCGGCCCACAACTTGTCATCCACCACGCAGTCCGCGTGCAGGCTGTCGCACAACCGGATCAGCAGCCGATCGCCGTCGTCCCAGCAATCGTCCTCCGGCCCGCCGATCGTCAGCGACGTGATTTGTTCTTCTGTCAGACCGGCTTTCGCGGCGAAGACGGCGACGTGCACGCCCCACTCGTACTCGGCGCCGCACGCCGCGGTCACCCGATCGATGACGATCTCGCGTTGTCTGATGGTCAGATGACCACGGTCGAGCAGGCCGGAGCTGAAGAATTTGAAGAAGAGCCGGCGATCGCGCGCCAACGTGGTGAACAGCAAAAGCGGCGGGTTGCCGCGCATGACCGCATCGATGGCTTGCCGGATGTCGTCCGGCAGCGGTTCGGTGGCCGGCGCCATGCGGGCACCACCGGTGCTATCAGTTTTATAGCGTGTCATGGTGACGAAACTAGGCGCGGCGCTACAAAATGTAAAGCGTGGATACCCCCCGCATCGGATCGCCGGCCCGTGGCTCCCAAACGGGCCGGCCGGTCATGGTGGCCCTCGACGTGCTCGGACGCCGCGGCGCACTGCGCCTGCTCTGGGAGTTGCGCAATGGGCCGCTGACCTTCCGGGCGTTGCAAACGGCCTGCGACAGCAACCCGGGCTCGCTCAACACCCGGCTGAAGGAGCTGCGCCAGCTGCGCATCGTAGACCATGGCGATGCGGGTTATTTCCTTACACCGCATGGTCATTCGCTGATGAAAGCGCTTGAGCCGCTGCAAACCTGGGCGCGCAGCTGGGCCGCTGACGTGCTCGGCTAGCAATTAAGCCAACAATCGTTGGCCAACAAGTGTTGACATTGCCGCGCGCGCGGCGCATAGTCGATGCCAACAAGCGTTGACTAGGAGGCTTAATGATGACCATGACCGATGTTTTGATCGTCGGCGCCGGACCGACCGGCCTGACACTGGGCGCGGTGCTCACCGAGCACGGGGTGACGACGACGGTCGTCGACGCTCAGTCCGCTGGTGAAAACACTTCACGCGCGTGTGCGGTCGCCTCGCGAACCCTGGAGGTCCTCGAGCGGATCGACGTGAGCCGGCAACTCGTCGCGCAGGGTGTTCAAAACCCCCGCTTCTCGATGCGCGACCGCGACCGGATGCTGATTCCGATCGACTTCAGCACGCTGCCGACGTCGTACCCGTACACGTTGACGATTTCGCAGGCCAACACCGAGCGGGCGCTGCTCGATCGACTGACACAGCTCGGCGGCGAGGTTGTGCGCCCGAGAACACTGACCGGACTGACTCAGGACGACGAGTCGGTTGTCGCGACGTTCGACAACGGCGACCCGATCACGGCGCGCTATGTCGTCGGCGCCGACGGAATGCACAGCGCGGTGCGCGCCCAGGCGCAGATTGGGTTTCGCGGCCACGAGTACCCGGAGTCGTTCGCCCTCGCCGATGTTCGGCTGCGGGGCAGCGCACCGGCCAACGAGATTTTTCTGTTCTACGCACCGGCCGGGCTGACCGTTGTCGCGCCGTTGCCCGGTGGCCTCTATCGCATCGTCGCGCCCGTCGAGAACGCGCCGGCGTCACCGTCAGCGGAATTCGTTCAGCAGTTGCTGGATGCCCGCGGTTTTGGCCCGGGGCAGCTCGTCGTCGAGGACGTGATCTGGGGGTCGCATTTCCGCATCCATCACCGGGTCGCCGACACCTACCGCGCCGGCCGTCTGCTGCTGGCCGGCGATGCAGCCCATGTCCACAGCCCGGCGGGTGGGCAGGGGATGAACACCGGCATCCAGGACGCGGTCGCCCTAGCCGATGCGCTGGAGCAGGTGCTCGCGGGCGGACCGGAATCGCTGCTGGACCGTTACGGCGATGACCGTCGGGTGGTTGCCCAACATGTTCTCTCGCTGACCGGCCGGCTGACCACGATGGCGACCCTGCCGCCCGTGCTGCGGCCGGCGCGCAACGTCGCCATGCGGCTGTCCAGCCAGGTTCCCGCGGTTCGCCGGCAGCTGGCGTGGCGCCTGAGCGGTCTGGTGTACCGGTGAACCTACGCTCGTTGACATGAGAAGAACGTCGGAGGAGACCAAGGCCGCCATCTTGGCCGCGGCCCGCGAACGGTTCGGCGCGGCCGGGTTCCAGGCCGCCACCATCCGCGGCATCGCCGCCGACGCCGGGATCGACCCGTCGATGGTGATGCGCTATTTCGGCAACAAAGACAAACTGTTCGCCGCGGCGGCGGAGTTCGACCTGAGGTTTCCCGACTTCAGCGAACTGGATCGCGCCGAGGTGGGCCGCTCGCTGGTCGGCCACTTCCTGGAGCGCTGGGAGGGCGACGAGGCGCTGGTGATCCTGTTGCGGTCCAGCGCGACCAATACCGAAGCCGCGCAACGCATGCAACGCATCTTCTCCACCCAGCTGGAGCCGATGGTGGCTCATCTGGTGCCGCCCGCGGAGGCCCGCCAGCGGTCGGGGCTGATCGCCACCCAGATCTTGGGAGTGGCGTGGTGTCGCTACGTCTTGCGGTTGCCGCCGGTGGTCGAGATGACCCGCGCCGAGATCATCGACTGGGTCGGCCCGACGATTCAACGCTATTTCGGGCTGCCGGAGTCCTGGGGCAGCCCGATGCCGCGGTAACGCTCGAGGCGGACCGCCAGCCGGTCGGCGTCGGGCAGACCGCGCAGTGCATCCAGTTCGACGGCGATCGCCGCCGACAGCCGGGTGCAGAACTCGATCGGTTCGTCGGCGGCGTCCGGATGCTCAGGAACAACAACGTCGACGATGCCGGATGTCAGCAAGTCGACCGATCGAATACCTTGTGCCGCAGAAAGTTCCGCGGCGTGCTCGGTGTCGCGGAACACGATCGCACTGGCCCCCTCCGGCGGCAGCGGCGCCAGCCAGCCGTGCAGGGCGGCCAGCACCCGGTCGGCGGGCACCATCGCCAGCGCCGGCCCGCCGCTGCCCTGACCGAGCAGCACCGAGACCGTCGGAGTGTCGAGGGTGACCAGCTCGGCCAGGCACTGCGCGATCTCGCCGGCCAGGCCGCCCTGCTCGGCCTCGGCCGACAGCGCCGGCCCGGCGGTGTCGATGACCAGCACCAGCGGCAACCGCAGACCGGCGGCCAGCGTCATGCCGCGACGGGCCTCGCGCAGCGCCGCGGGACCGACCAGCCCGCCGACCCGTCGCTGCTGGCCGAGCAGAACCGCGGGCTGTCCGTCGAAGCGGGCCAGCGCGAGCAACATCGTCGCGGCCTCGCCTCCCCCGGTGCCGGACAGCAGCACCTGGTCGGTGCAGCCGTGCCGCAGCAGGAGCTGGACGCCGGGCCGGTCCGGCCGCCGCGATGCCAGCACCGAGTCCCACGCCGGGATATCGGGTAGCGGCTCGGCCAGCTCGCGTTGGGGTGCCCGGTCCGGGTCGTCCGCGACGACGGTCAGCGCCCGGTCGACGATCTCGCGCAGCTCGTCCAGCGGCACGACGGCATCGATCACCCCGTGCCGCTGCAGGTTCTCGGCGGTCTGCACGCCGGACGGAAACGCCTCGCCGTAGAGCTGCTCGTACACCCGCGGGCCGAGGAAGCCGATCAGCGCGCCCGGCTGGGCGAAGGTGACGTGGCCGAGGGACCCCCACGACGCGAACACCCCGCCCGTGGTCGGGTGTCGCAGGTAGACCAGGTAAGGCAGATGGGCCTGCTTGTGCAGTGTGACGGCGGCCGCGATCTTGACCATCTGCAGGAACGCGACGGTGCCTTCCTGCATCCGCGTGCCGCCGGAACTCGGCGAGGCCAGCAGCGGCAGCCGTTCGACAGTGGCGCGCTGGATCGCGACGGTGATCCGCTCGGCGGCGGCGACACCGATCGAGCCGGCCAGGAAGTCGAACGCACACACCACCACCGCCACCCGGCGCCCGCACACCCGGCCCTCGCCGGTCAGCACCGACTCGTCGTAGCCGCTGGCCTCCCGTGCTTCGTCCAGCTCGCGGGCATAGGACTCACTCGCCGGTATCGCCAGCGGTACGGTGTCCCAGCTGACGAACGAGCCCTCGTCGAGCACCGCATCGCGCAGTTCGTCGGTCCCGATCCGCTTCACTCTGCCGGTGCCTCGAAAAACGACAGCGGGTCCAGGACCACGCCGGTGTCCTCGACGTAGCGGTCCCACAGCTTCAGCAACTCGGCCAGCTTGTCGGGATGCGCGGCTGCGAGATCGTTGATCTCACCGGGGTCGGCCGACAGATCGTAGAGCTGCCAGTCGCTGGGGCCGTACGGCTCGGGCAGGTGCACCGCCTTCCAGTCGCCCTGGCGAATAGCCCTGCGGCCGAACAACTCCCATCCGGTTCCCGTGGTGTCGTCGTGCACCGCCTCGGACTCGCCGGACAGATACGGCAGCAACGACCGGCCGCGCATCGGGGCAATCTCGCGACCCTGGTATTCGTTGCCGGGGTGCGCGACGCCCGCGAGTTCGAGGAAGGTCGGGGCGATGTCCATCACGGTGCTGAACGCGGTGCCGACCTGTTGTTGCCGGTCGAAGCCCGGCCAGGTGGCGAACCCGACCACACGGATGCCGCCTTCGGTAGTGAACGCCTTGTGCAGGCGCGACGGCGCCGTGGCTGCTTGTGCCCACCGCGGCCCATACCAGATGAACGAGTTGGGCTTACCGATGTTGTCGAGGCTGTTGTCGAGGTGGCGTTCGATTTCAGCGGCGATCGCGCCCCCAAGGATCGGCATGGCCTCGACGATCGCTCCTTCGGCGCCGTTGTCGGACATGAAAACCACCACGGTGTTGTCGAGTTCGCCTGTCTCCGTGAGGTAGTCGATGACCTTGCCGATGTTGTAGTCCATCCGGTCGACCATGGCGGCGTAGATCTCCATGGTCCGCGCCGAGAACGCCCGCTGCTCGGCGGTCATCTCGCCCCACTCCGGTTCGCCGTCGGGCACCACCGGGTGCGGGACGACGTCGTCGTCGCACAGCCCGAGCCGCTTGAGTGCGGCCAGTCGCTCTTCGCGCAGCGCGTCCGGGCCGGCGTCGTAGCGGCCGCGGTACTTGGCGATCGTTTCCGCGGGGGCCTGCAGCGGCCAGTGCGGCGCCTGGAACGGCAGGTAGGCGAAGAAGGGCCGATCGTCGTCGTGCGGGCGCTCGCGCAGGTACCGCACCATCGTGTCGGCGTAGAAGTCCGACGAGTAGAAGTCGTCGTCGACCGAGACGAACTGGCCGTCTTCGGCGTACCGCGACATGGCCGGCAGCAGATTGCCGGTCACGATTCCGTAATGGCTTGCGCCGCCGGGCAATAGCGCAAATGATCGGTCAAAGCCGCGGGCGGAGGGTGTCCGGTCGATGGTGTTGCCGAGATGCCACTTGCCCGCCATCAGCGTGTGGTAGCCGGCGTCGCGTAGGAGCTCGGGCAGCGCGACGACGCGGTCGTTGAGGTAGCCCTCATAGCCCGGGGGAGGAGTGAA
>NZ_LZLV01000162.1 GCF_001673405.1 Mycobacterium sp. 1245111.1
GCCCCCTCACCGACGCCCTGTCCGGGTTGGACGACGCCGCCGGTGCGGCCCTGGCCGACGCTGTCGATTCGGGCGACACCGCAAGGATCTATCGACAGTTATTGGCCGCCTTGGGCGATGGTGGGCGGTGGGTGTGGGTGATCGAGGACGCGCATTGGGGCGACGGCGCCACCCTGGACATGATCAGGTTCTTGGCGCGTCGCATCGGCGCTCTGCGATTGCTGCTGGTGATCTCGTTCCGCGACGACGAGCTGGGGCCGGCTCATCCGCTGGCGGTGACCCTGGGCGACCTGGTGAACTGTTCGAACGTGAGCCGAATTGAGTTGTCGGCGTTGAGCTTGAGCGCGGTGGCGACGCTGGCCGCCGGTAGCGGTGTCAACGCAGCGCAGCTGTATCAGGTCAGCGGCGGCAACGCCTTCTTCGTCACCGAGGTGCTGGCGGCGGGACCGAACGCGCTGATCCGGAAAACCTTGCCGCGCAGCATCTCCGAAGCGGTGTGCGGCCGGCTGGCCCGGCTGTCGGCCAAGGGGCGAGAGATCGCGAACACGGTCGCGGTGTGCGGACCGCGCGCCGATGTCGCCCTGCTGGACAGGATATGCCCCGAAGCCCGCACGGCACTGCACGAGTGTCTGGGAGCCGGTGTGCTGATCGCCGACGGAGACCTGGTCGGCTTCCGCCACGAGCTTGCCCGTCGTGCCACCCGAGCGCAGATCGCGGACTTCGATCGCATCGAGTTGCACCGGCGGGCGCTGGCCGCGCTGATCGAACTGCCCGATGATCCGAACACGTTGGCGGCATTGGCATTTCACGCTGACGAGGCCGGCGAAAGTAATGCCGCTGTCCGCTACGGCGTCGCCGCGGCAGAGCGGGCGGCATCGCTGGGCGCCAACCGGGAGGCGGCGAGCCTGTATGCGCTCGCATTGCGTCATGCCGATGCCGTCGGCGACGACGAACGCGTCGTCTGGCTGGAGCGGCACGCCTTCACCTGTTACCTGAGCGGGGAGGCTGAACCGGCGGTCGGGTCATTGCGGGAGGCGATCACGCTGCGCCGCAAGCTCGCTGACCACCTTGCCGAGGGCGACGACCTTCGCTGGCTGTCGCGTCTGCTGCAGCCGCTGGGACGTGCGGCCGAAGCCATCGACGCCGCGCGTGCGTCGTTACGGCTGCTGGAAGAACTCGGCCCGTCGCCGCAACTGGCCTGGTCGCTGATCAATATGGCGCACATCTGCGCGCTCGCCCTGGATCCGGCGTGCGCGGAGTATGCGGCCCGGGCCCACGCGCTCGGTCGCGAATTGCACGATGCAGGAGTCGATATCAGGGCTCGCGGCTACACCGCGCTGACCACCGTGTTCAGCACCGGTACCGGTTGGGGCGAGTTGGAGACGGTGTGGCGTGAAGCGCTGGCGGCCCCGGGGCTCGAGGAACATGCCGCGGTTCTGGCTGTGCTGATCTACTGGTATGCCGTGTTGCGTTGCGAATTGGGCCGCGCCGACGCCTATCTCGCCGACGCGCTGAAGTTCTGCGACGATCGCGACCTCGGCATGTTCAGCTCACTGCTGAACGCCGCGGCCACGCTGGCCGCCCTGCATCGTGGCGACTGGGACGCTGCCGCCAACGACGCCGAGCAGATCCTGACCCGACCCGAACTCAGCCCGCAGCATCGGGTGCTGCCGTCGGTGACGCTGGCCCTGCTGCGGGCGCGGCGTGGGCAGCCGCCGGCAGCCCCGTTTGCGGTCGAAGCCGACAATGGCGCTCAGCCCGGTGAACTGGTCCACCTCGGAGTCGTGTGGGCGGCGCGCGCCGAGGTGGCCTGGCTGGCCGGTGACGACGAGCGGGCAATTGCCGAAGCCCGCGCCGGCATGGCGATGTCGCGTCAGCACCCCGACCCGTGGCTGAACGGTAGTCTGCGCCGCTGGATTCGCTTGGCGGGCGGCGCAATTGACGTTGGCCGCGACGGTCCGCTGACCCCGTTTGACCTCGAGATCGACGGGCAGTGGCGCGAGGCCGCCGACGAATGGGCCCACCGCGGCTGCCCCTACGAGGCGGCACTGGCCGAACTCGGCGGTGACGTGTCGGCGGTGACGTCGGCGCTGGAGACCTTCCGTCGGCTCGGCGCCAAGGCCGCCACCCGTCGCGCGCAGCAACGGCTGGCCGCGCTGCGCGAGCGGGCACCCCGGACCCGGCAGGCGGACAAGGCGGCCGACCCGCACGCGCTCACCGGGCGGCAACGCCAGGTCTTCGATCTGCTGGCTGCCGGGCTGAGCAACCCCGAGATCGCCGCCGAATTGCACATCAGCCCGAAAACGGTTGGGCATCATGTCGAGGCGATTCTGGCCAAGTTAGGCGTGCAGAACCGCACCCAGGCCGTCGCCTACGCGCTGCAGCACCAGGTCGCGCCCTCGGACTAGTTACGCCGTTGCGCCGGCTGCGGTTCCGCTGAGCGCTGCGCTCTCGACGCTGAGCAGGCTTTCGGCTTCATGCTCCGCCCGGTAGGCCTTGCCGCCGCCGTTGAGCCCGAACAACCGCTTGCTCCACAGCAGCCAGATCACTGCGACAATGTTGACCACCAACGCGAAAAGCCTTAGCGCCGTGATCTTTTCGGTCAGCTCGTAGATTTCCAGCGGCAGGAAGACGCTGGTGGCGATCACCGCGAAGTACTCACCCCAGCGTTGCATCAGCCACAGCCCGACCGCTTCGATGAGCTCGATCAGCGCGTACCCGGCGAGCGCGATCGCGATCCACTGCAGGGTCGACGACGACAAGGCGAAGGCATGGGTGATCTCGTGAACGAGCTTCGAGTGCTCCGGATCCCAGCCGACCTGATCTGCCAGCGGCTTCAGCAGCGGCATGTCCTTGTTCAAGACGTGCTGCCAGTGTTCACGTGATCCGCTGAACTTCACCACGCCCGCGGCCACCAGAAGAAAGATGATTGCGCGGAAGGCGCGTTCGATGGCGAGCGCCCGCATCAGGGTTCGGTCTCGCAGGAACCGGCCACGCGGTATCTCCGGTGCGGTGTTCGCCGGTCCGCTGCCCCGCGGCGGGCCGACGACGAAAGTCTCGCAACGCAGGCAGCGCCAGGCCTCGCCGGCCGGTGTGTCGGCCGTCAGCCGCTCACGGAGCTTCGGCTCCTCGGGAGCGAATGTCGCGTGCCCACGTAACCCGCACGAGCGCAGAGCAAAATCCACCATGGGTGCACGCTACAGCGGTGTGGCCCACCGTCGGCCTCAGTCGAGATGCGCGTTCCAGGTTGTCGGCAGCATCGGCACGGTCGAGTCGCCGCCGAACCGGTCGCTCGTCAACGTGGCCAGCCCGGACGGGTCACCGCCACCCGCTCTGGCAGCACTGCCGGGGAAACCGAGGGGTCCGGAACCGTCATCCGAGGCCGTCACCGCCGGCTCTGGCTCCAGATCCATGTATTCGTGGCCGCGGCCGACCATCGTGGCCTTGGTCCGCCGTCGGCGCTGAACGGGCTGGGGTTCGTCGAGAGCCGGTGCGGCCACTACGCTTTCGGCGCCGGCCGCCGCCGCCCTCGTGGCCCGCTTGCTGGTGGCGGCGGCCTGCTGGGCGGCCAGGCCCAGATCGCCGACCATGTACATGTACGCCGGCATCGTCACCACCGGTGGTCCGGCCGGTGTCGGCGGCGGGGCAGCAGGCGCGGGTGCCACAGCGGGGGCGTGGGCAACCGCCACCGGGGCGGGTGTCGGTG
>NZ_LZLV01000163.1 GCF_001673405.1 Mycobacterium sp. 1245111.1
CGCTGACGGCACAGGAGGGGCAGATCGCTCGGCTGGCCGCGGAAGGACTGACCAACCAGGAGATCGGGGCGCAGCTGTTCATCAGCACGCACACCGTGGAATGGCACCTCAGGAAGGTCTTCGTCAAGCTCGGCATCACGTCGCGTCGCCAGCTGCGCACCGTCTCGTGGGCCAGTTAGGCTCATCGGTCGCGGGTAGCGCCCAGATCGACGCTAGCTCTCGGCGAAGCAAGGCGTGGCCGAACCGAGGACTACGGACTTTCAAGGGTTCGCTACGGCTCCCCAACAGTGACGCTGGTCTGGAGGCCCTTCGTGGGCACCCCGACCAGAATTTCGGAGAACGATCGTGACCATCGCTCTTGCCGAGCGCTTTACCACCGAAGCCGAGCCTCTCATCGACGTGTTATCCCGCAGAGCCCGACGGCTAACCCGCTGCGACGCCGACGCCGAGGACCTACTGCAGGATTCACTGCTGGATGCCTACGCCGGCTTTCATACGTTCCAGGAGGGGACCAACCTCAAGGCGTGGCTCTTCCGGATCCTCTACAACCGCTGGGTCAGCACGTATCGCTGTAAACAGCGCCGCCCGATAGAGGTGTGCGTCGAAGACATCACGGAGTGGGAGCTGCCTCTCGGCGGCCCGCGGGCCGCGGGGCTACGTTCCGCCGAGATCGAGGCCCTGGAGGCGTTGCCCGACAACAGAATTCAAGCCGCAATGCGTGATTTGCCTGAGGGGTTTCCGGCGGTCGTGTACTACGCCGACGTCCAGGGTTATACCTATGCCGAAACCGCGGCGATTTTGAACATTCCGGTGGGAACCGCGATGTCGCGAGCCTCTCGCGCGCGCCAACGGCTCCGAGTCGCGCTGGCCGCGTGACCGCAATCAGGCAACCGACGTCAGCTGAACACCGTCTGACCGTCGACGTCGAGCAGATACTGCTCGGTGCCGCTTTCCACCCGCGGCGCGTCGCCGGCCAACGCGACCGCAACCTTGTTGCTGGCGTTGCGCATCACGTCGAGGGTCAGCTCGACGGCCTCGCCGTCCGAGAAGTGCTCGCGTACTGCGGCAGCGATATCCGCGTCGATCGACGCTGGCGACCAGATCAGCGCGTCGGCGTAGCGCAGCGCCGCCTTGTGACGGTCGCTCAACTGCGTCGACTCCTCGAACCGCTCGATATCGCCATACAGCGTCTCGGTACCGCCGGCATCCAGCGCCGTCGTCTCACGCAGCGATTTGCACAGCCGGCAGTTGTGCTGGGTCGCTCCCCGCAGCCGTACCACCTCGGCGGTCAGCGCATCGAGCTCACGCAGCCGGGCCACCGTCGGCAGGAAGGTGTTGAACACGATGTCGGACGGATCGGTGTCGTGATCCCACGCAACCGGTCCGGCCACCCAGCCGAGGTACTCGTCGCCGACCCCGAGCGCTTCGAGGCCCGCGCGCACACGCGGCACGAAATCTGCGAGGTACATCTGCACTACGGCGCTGAACGTACTGTCGCCCAGTACTTTCCAGAGTTTCGAGCGCTGCTCGCCGCTGATCGCCGAGACATCGACGCTGAACTGTTCGGCGAACTCGGCAACGACGTCATCCGCAGCCGGTTCCGCGTCGGCGGGAAGCGCCGGCAGGCCGAGCGTCTGCGCGCACACGCGCCGAACCAAAGCGGTCAATCGCCCGTCGCCGGGCGATAGCGCCACCAGCCGGGTCAGGTCGTCGTGCAACACCACTCGCCGATTATGTCGCGCGGCTCCCGCTGGCACATCGAATTCAGGGCACAGCGATGCCGAAGCTCCCTAGGGTGGTGACCCACAGCGCCTCGAGGAGATTGACGGGGTCGGCCAGCGTGTAATAGGTCGTCGCGCCGTCGGCGACACCGCCGTTAGCGATCGCGCTCACTATCTCGGATTCGGGCAACCCTCCGATGGAAACGCCGTGTTCGAAGAACCCGACAAAGTCTTGCCACAGGGCCGCAAGCGGGTTGGCGGCGAAATCCGCGGGTGTGGCGGTGTCCGCGAATAAGTCGTTGGCGACGTTGAACACGTCGGTGGGATAGAGATCGTTCGGGGTGGTGACGTCGTCCAAATTCGACCATCCGAGGAGGGCATCGATTTCGTGCCCGAATGGGGTGGCTCCCCAGGTGTCGAGGAGGCCGGTAGGTCCTGAAGGTGGATTGGAGGCGGCGTCGCCGATCAGGACAAACCGTAGGGCCTCGAGCGGGATGTGGTCGGCGGCGAGTTGCTGTTCGGCCATCGACGCGGCGACAGCCGACTGGCTGTACCCGAACACCGTGAGTGGGTCGGTCGCCGAGAAGTCGCCGGCGTTGTATTCGGCTTCGACGGTGCCGACCAAGGTGTTGATACCGGAGGCAATGGACGGACCAAAGTTCGGCGACTCTTCGGTAATCAGTGGAGTCACCGTCCCCGTATCTGAAAACCCCAGTGGCTCCAGGTATTCCGTCACAACTCCAGGAATGTATCCGGGGAACGTGGTCGGGTCGGGTATGAAGGTAGGACTCATGATGATCGCGTGGGTCGACCCGTCGAGGAAATCCGCGCCACTACCAATGTCAGCATGCGCTTCGAAGATCGCACTCCAGCCAGACGCCACCGCGACGGCGAAAACGACACTCACTGCGCGCGAAAAGCAAACCTCGTACATCAGACCCCCCGATCTGTAATGTGATGTACATCACACTACTCCGGGATTCCTGCCCGCCAAAGGGTTTACGTCGCTTGGCTCACCGATGACATGTGAAAGTCGGGAATCCGCAGCGACGGCATTGCGGCGCGGGTCACCCAGTCGCCCCATTCGCGCGGCAGTGTCTGCTCGCTGACACCGGCCTGGGTGGCCCGCCGCAGCAGATCCAGAGGGCTTTCGTTGAACCGGAAGTTGTTGACCGCCGCACTCACTTCGCCGTTTTCGACGAGGTACACGCCGTCGCGGGTTAACCCGGTCAGCAGCAGCGTGGTCGGATCGACCTCGCGCATGTACCACAGGGTGGTCAGCAGCAACCCGCGCTCGGTCTGGGCGATCATGTCGGCGAGTTCGGTGCTGTCGCCGGTCATCAGGATGTTCTCGGCGGCGACCGCAACCGGTGCGCCGAACTCGGCGGCCGCGGCCCGCGGGTAAGCCAGCGCGTTGATCACCCCGTCGCGGATCCAGTCGACCCGGCCGATGTTGAGGCCGTTGTCGAAGATCGACAGCGTCTCCGACGAACTGGTCGCCCTCACGAACGGCGCGCAGCCCAGGCCCGGCGCCGCGGGATCGGAGTACAACGTCAGCAGCAGGTCGGTGAGCTTCTCCCCCACCCGGGTCCCACCGGTCGGGGCGCTCAGCGCGGTGCGACCCTCCTGCGCGCCGCGGCCCGTCATCGACCAGCCGAGGTAGATCATCATGTCCGCCACCGCCGACGGCGGCAGGATCGTCTCGTACCGTCCAGCGGGTAACTCGACACGCTTCGCGGCCCACCCGAGTCGAGTCGACAGCTGCTCGAGCAGCGAATCGGTGGACACGCCAAGGAAATCCGATGTACCGACTCCGGCCCACGCGCTGGCACCGGCGCGCTTGGCGTTGATCTCCACAGAACCCGCGGGCTGGGTGTGACGTCGGCGCAGCCCCGTGGAGGTCGCCAGAAACGTCGTCTCCACGGTGTGCTGCGCGAAGCCGTACAACTGGTCGGCGCCGCGGAACCCGCGAACCAATGGGTCGGCGATGGCGGAAAACACCTCGGGGCCCGTGAACGGGATTGTGGCATCCCAGTTTTCGGGCGTGGTGTTACCGCTCAGCAGCGGCGCGGCATCACGCGCTTCGGGCGCCGCAACGGCGGCCGCTTGCGATGCGGCAACCAAGTCCTCGATCGCCGAGGGCTCCACCTCGGCCGTGGTCAACGACCCGACCCGTGCGGTATCGCCATGACGCGCAATCGAAATCACCGTGGTCTGGCGCGCCGTCGACACCCCGTTGGTGGTCATCGAGTTGTTGGCCCATCGCAGCGACGTCGTGGAACGATCGCCGACCAACACGATGGTCTCGGCGGCGCGGCCCAGCTTGGAGGCCGTCGCCAAGGCGATATCGATGACCTGCTGCGGGCCGATCACAGGCCACCCTCCGTACGAGTGTTGAGCACGTTGATCCCGCGGAACAACGCCGACGGGCAGCCGTGGCTGACCGCGGCCACCTGACCGGGCTGGGCCTTGCCGCAGTTGAAAGCCCCACCGAGGCGCCATGTCGACGGACCACCGATAGCGTCCATCGAATTCCAGAAGTCGGTGGTGGTGGCCTGATAGGCGACGTCGCGCAGTTGGCCGTCCAGCCGCCCGTCCCGGATCCGGTAGAACCGTTGACCGGTGAACTGGAAGTTGTAACGCTGCATATCGATTGACCACGACCGGTCGCCGACGATGTAGATGCCGTCGCCGACCCGGGCGATCAGGTCGTCGGTGCTGAGGTCGTCGGGACCGGGCTGCAGCGACACGTTGGCCATCCGCTGGATCGGCACGTGGTGCGGTGAATCGGCGTACGAGCAGCCGTTGGACCGGGGCTTGCCCAGCCGCCGCGCGAACACCCGGTCGAGTTGATAGCCGACGAAGATGCCGTCGCGCACCAGGTCCCAGCTCTGGGCGGACACGCCGTCGTCGTCGTAACCGATACTGGCCAAGCCGAATTCGACGGTGCGGTCGGCGGTGACGTTCATGATCGGCGAACCGTAGCGCAGCGTGTTGAGCTTGTCGGGGGTGGCAAACGAGGTGCCGGCATAGGCCGCTTCGTAGCCGATAGCGCGGTCGTATTCGGTTGCGTGGCCGATGGATTCGTGGATGGTCAGCCACAGGTTGGTCGGATCGATCACCAGGTCGGTCGGCCCAGCCACCACGCTTGGGGCCTTGATCTTTTCGGCCAGCTGCGAGGGCAACTGAGCCAGCTCGTCGGTCCAATTCCAGACGTCGTCGTCGGTCAGCGCCTCCCAGCCGCGGCCCATCGGCGGCGCGAGCGTGCGCATCGAGTCGAAGCCGTTGTTGACAGTGACCGCTTCGAATCGAGGCTGCACCCGCACCCGCTGCTGGGTGATCGACGAGCCCGCGGTGTCGGCGTAGAAGGTTTGCTCTTTGACCGACATCAGGCTGGCCGATACGTGGTTGATGCCGTCGGCGGCCAGTAGCCGGCCGGAGTACTCGTCGAGCACGGTGATCTTGTCGGCCAGCGACACCGCGAACGGGTCGATGCGATAGCTCGATACCCAGGTGGCGTCGGCGTGGACCGGCTCGTCCGCCAACTCGACGCGGTCGGTGTTCAGCGGGGCGAGCGTGCGGGCCACCTCCACGGCGCGGCGTGCAGTCGCCGCCGCCACCTCCGGGGACAGCTCGGCATGCGACGCGAAGCCCCAGGTGCCGTCGACCACCACACGGACGGCCAGGCCGACGTCGCGCTGGACCACCGCGGTCTCGAGTTCGCCGTCTCGCAGCTGGATGACCTCGTTGACCAGGCGATGAATTCGCAGGTCGGCGTGGCTGGCCCCGGCCGCGGTGGCGGCGGCCAGCGCAGCATCGGCCAAGTCGTGGCGCGGCAGGCTGAGGAAGTCGGCATCGATCCGCCGGTTCGGTGTCACGCCAACCACCGTATCGACCCGGTTTAATGGCCGTATGGGTGACGCGGCCGGACGCCGATCGGCGGCGCTCGGTTATGCGTTGATCGCCCCGAGCCTGTTCGGCGTCGTCACCTTCATGCTGCTGCCGGTCTTGGTGGTGGTATGGCTGAGCCTGCACCGGTGGGACCTACTCGGGCCGATCGAGTATGTCGGAGGCCAGAATTGGCGCTCGGTGCTCACCGACAAGACGTTCGGTAACTCACTGCTGGTGACGATCACGTTCGTGGCGATCGTGGTCCCGGTGCAGACCGTGCTCGGATTGGCGGTCGGGGCGCTGCTGGCCCGCGAACTGCCGGGCAGTGGCGTGTTCCGCACGATCTTCGTGCTGCCGTGGATCAGTGTCCCGCTCGCGATTGCGGTGCTGTGGCGCTGGATTCTGGCGCCCACCGACGGCGCGGTCAGCACGGTCCTGGGTCATCGCATCGAATGGCTCACCGATCCCGGATTCGCGCTGCCGGTGGTGTCGGCGGTGGTGGTGTGGAGCAACGTCGGCTACGTCTCGCTGTTCTTCCTGGCCGGCATCCTGGCCATTCCCGACGAGATCCACTCCGCGGCACGCACCGACGGCGCAACATCGTGGCAGCGGTTCTGGCGCATCACGCTGCCGATGTTGCGGCCGACCATGTTCTTCGTGCTGGTCACCGGCGTCATCAGCGCCGCACAGGTTTTCGACACGGTCTACGCGTTGACCGGCGGCGGACCGCAGAACCGCACCGACCTGGTCGCGCACCGCATTTACGCCGAAGCGTTCGGGGCCGCGGCCGTCGGTCGGGCTGCGGTGATGGCGGTGGTGCTGTTCGCCATCCTGGTCACCATCACCCTCGTTCAGCACCTGTACTTCCGACGGCGGATCAGCTATGACCTCACTTAAAAAGCCTTCGGCGGCAATGGTTTACGTCGGCCTGGTGGTGGGTGCGGTGATTACACTGGCGCCCTTTGGTCTCGGCCTGCTGACGTCGTTCACCTCAGCGCACCAGTTCGCGACGGGCACACCGTTGACGTGGCCGCGGCCGCCGACACTGTCGAACTACTCCGGCCTGGCCGGTCACGGCTTCGGTCGCGCACTCGCCGTGACCGCGCTGATGACGGCGACCAGCCTGCTGGGGCAACTGACCTCGTCAATCTTCGCCGCGTACGCGTTCGCCCGGCTGCGGTTTCCCGGCCGCGACGCGCTGTTCTGGGTGTATCTTGCGACGCTGATGGTGCCGGGCACCGTGACGGTCGTACCGCTGTATCTGATGATGTCGCAGCTGGGCCTGCGTAACACGTTCTGGGCGTTGGTCTTACCATTCGTCTTCGGCTCCCCGTACGCGATTTTCCTGCTCCGACAGCACTTTCGCGCCATCCCGGACGATCTGATCAACGCCGCCTACCTCGACGGTGCGAACACCCTGGACGTGATCGTGCACGTGGTGGTGCCGTCCAGCCGGGCCGTGATCGTCACGTTGGCGTTGATCACGGTGGTGGCCGAGTGGCACCACTTCTTGTGGCCGCTGATCATCACCAGCGGCACCAAATGGCAGGTGTTGACGGCGGCGACGGCTGCGCTGCAGTCCCGCTACAACGCGCAGTGGACGCTGGTGATGGCCGCGGTCGGAGTGGCAGTGGCGCCGCTGCTGGTCCTGTTCCTGATTTTCCAGCGGCACATCGTCCGCTCGATCGTCGTCACCGGGCTGAAATGAACCGGATCATCCGCGAGACAGCGGCCAGGGCTGTGCTGTCGTCGAAATCGCAACCCTCCCTTCAGTTTCACGGCGGACAGGCGGCAGCATGAGCAGGCTCCGCTTCTCTACCCGAGTCACGCTGGCGTGGTTGCTGGTTGCCGTGCTGTTGGCGGGCGCCGCAGTGCTGTTGGACGTGATTGCCCGACCGTCCAGCGGCAAAACCGTTGTGACCGTGCGGCTGTGGGATCAGCAGGTCGCCAAGGCGTATCGCCTGTCGTTTGCGGCGTTCATGAAAACCCATCCCGGCATCGAAGTGCAGACCGACGTCGTCTCGTATTCCACCTACTTCAACACGCTGCGCACCGACGTGGCGGGTGGCACCGCCGACGACATTTTCTGGCTGTCCAACGCCTATCTCGCCGGATACGCCGACAGCGGCCGATTGCTCGATATCGGCGCGACCTTCGGGCCACAGGTTACGTCGACGTGGGAGTCGTCGGTAGTTCAGCAGTTCACCCGGGACGGCACGCTGTGGGCCGTTCCCCAACTGACCGACGGCGGTATCGCGGTGTACTACAACGCCGATCTGCTCGCCGCCGCGGGAGTCGATCCCGCCTCGCTGACGGCACTGCGCTGGAGCCCGGGTGGCGACGACACGCTGCGACCCCTGCTGGCCCGGCTCACCGTCGACGTCGACGGACGCACCGCTGGCACACCGGGATTCGACCCCAACCGCATCCGGCGCTGGGCGTACAACGCGGCCAACGACGCACAGGGTATCTACCTCAACTACATCGGGTCGGCGGGCGGCGTCTTTCAGGACGGTGATCGGTTCGCGTTCGACAACCCAGGCGCCATCGAAGCGTTCACCTATCTGGTCAGGCTGATCAACCAAGACCACGTCGCACCGCCCGCGTCGGACACCAACGAGAACGGTGACTTCTCCCGCAACCAGTTCGTGGCCGGCAAAATGGCACTGTTTCAATCCGGCACCTACAACCTGGCGTCGATCGCCGGCCAAGCGCCCTTCCACTGGGGTGTCGCCATCCTGCCCGCCGGCCCCGCGGGCCGGGTCAGTGTCACCAATGGCATTGCCGCGGCGGGCAATTCGGCATCGCCGCACCCTGACGCGGTGCGCCAGGTACTGGCCTGGATGGGTAGCACAGAGGGCAACCATTACGTGGGCAGCCAGGGCAGCGCCATTCCGGCTGTCACTGCGGCCCAACGAACCTATTTCGACTACTGGTTTAGCAAGGGAGTTGACGTCACGCCGTTTTTCGTCGTCCTCAAAGGTTCGCGCATCGCCGCTCCCGGTGGCGCCGGCTACCCGGCGGGCTATCAGGCGATCAAACCCTACTTCGACGAGATGTTCCTCGGCCGTAGCGATATCGCGATGACCCTTCGCCGGGCTCAGGACGCCGCTAACGCGGCCGCGCAGCACTGAAGCCGAGGTGAATCTCGAGCGCGACAGCCGCGGCGCTCACCGCGATCGTGATCGCAAGCGCGATCCAGTCGGCCGCTTTCGGCCGCGACGGATACGCCGAAATCTGACCGATGCCACCGCGCGCGGTGATCGCATCACCCATCTCGTCGGCGCGGCGCAAGGTGACCGTTAGGGCCGCGGTAATCAGGTCGACGGCTTCGCGTGCCACGCCGCGGCGGCGCTCCCGGCGGGTGTCCGCGACCCGCTTGGGCCGTAACCGGCGCGCGGCGTACAGCACCCGGAATTCCTCGACCAGCATCGGGAATGCGCGCAGCGCAAGGGCGATCGTGACCGCCCATTCGTCCACGGGAATCCGCAGCCAACGCAGCGGGCGTCCCAAAGTGGCGACTGCGGGGGCTATTTCGGCGACATTGGTGGTCCACGACACCATCGCTCCCAGGCCCAGCAGCACGAACGACAACGTGGTGATCCGCAGAAAATTCAGCAATCCGCCCAGCCCGATCGGCGCGCCGGCCATATGCACGATCGGGCTGCCGCCCGCGAATGCCGCGGAGACGCCGCCGAGCATCAGCAGAATCCACAACCAGTGCGGCACATTGGGAAGGGCGCCGCGCGGGATGTGCGCGAGCCGGGCCGCCGTCAGCACCAGCGCAGCCACCAGGCCGATGGTGACCCAACCCGGATAGAAGGTCAGCAGGATCGAGATGCCCAGGACTGCCAGCAGTTTGGTGCCGGCCCACAGTTCGTGCACCACGGAAGTTCCGGGCACCGGTCTCAGCAGCACCACCGATCGAGATGGCCGGCGTTCGGACCGTTCGTCCGCTGGTGTCGTGCTCATGACAATCCCCCCGCCGCCGTCGAAACCGCATGCAGCACACCGTCACGAAGATCCAGCGTGTGCGGGCACAGTTCTTCCAGGCCGGCGAAGTCGTGGGAGATCACCACGACGGTCAGACCCTTCTCGCGGCGCAACTCTTCGAGCAGGTGCACCAAACCGCGCTGTGTCACGGCGTCCAGGCCCGCCAACGGCTCGTCGAGAATCAGCGCCCGCGGCGAGCGGGCTAGCAGACCGGCCAGCACCACCCGGCGCATCTGACCCCCGCTGAGTTGGTCGATGCGCCGTTTGGCCAAGCCGCTGTCCAGCCCGACGACGGCGAGCGCGGCCGCGACACGCTCGTGGTCCTTGGGTGAAAAGCCCGCGGCGGACGCGACTTCCAGATCGACGCGGCCACGCATCAGCTGCAATCGCGCCGCCTGGAACGACAGGGCAACGGCGCCGACCTGCTCGTGGGACGGCCGCCCATCGAGCAGGCAGCTGCCGGTGGTCGGGACCGTCAGCCCGGCGAGAATCCACGCCAGCGTCGACTTGCCCGAGCCGTTGCCGCCGTGGATCAGCAGGCCTTCGCCCTGGTGTACCGCGAAGCTGACGTTGCGCAGCGCTGCCTTGGCCCATGGTGTGCCGCTGTTGTATTCGTGGCTGACGTCGTTGACCTCGAGGACGGCCGGGCCGGACTCGTCGCCGATCATCGGCGTCGCCACCGGCGCAGCGACCGTGTCGACCATGCTGGTGTTGTCACCGGACTCACTGAGATTGATTGTGCTGTCGGCAGATTCAGCTTCGTTGTTGTAGTGCGTGATGTGCACGACCGCCGTACTGTGGCGCTGTTTGAGGCCGGACAGCACCCGGAGCAGCGCGTCGCGACCCTCTTGGTCGACCATGCTGGTGACCTCGTCGGCGATCAGCATCGCCGGTTCGCGCGCTAGCGCGGCCGCCACCGCCAGTCGCTGCAGTTCACCGCCTGACAGACTTCCCGTGTCGCGTTCGGCGTGCGACTCGAGTCCGACCTCGCGCAGCAGCTCGGGCACGTCGGTCGTGGCCCCCGCCGGCAGACCCCACACCACGTCGTCGGCGACCCGGGTCCCCAATACCTGAGATTCCGGGTGCTGCATGACCACAGCGGTTCCGCCCATCCGGCCCAAGCCAACCGATCCAGGTCGTTCGATGGTGCCCGATGTCGGCTCCCGCCCGGCCAGCACGAGCATCAGCGTGGTCTTGCCGGAGCCGTTGGACCCAGTGATCGCCAGATGTTCGCCGGCCTTGACCTCGAGGTTGACCGGCCTCAGCGCGTCGTGGTCGGTGTTGGGATAGCGGAAGCGGACTTGGTTGAGCCGCACCGGAACTGGACCCACCGGCGCGCTGTCGGCGGGCGCGTCCAGCTTGTGCACGTCGGGTATGCCGCGCATGCGGTTCAACACCCGTGAGAGCGCCCACCATCCGATCAACGAGACGGCGACGATCGAGACGATTCCGTTGGCGAAGATCAGCCACGGCCAGTAGTGCAGCGCCTCGGCGAGGATCCATTGCAGCTTGTCCGCCGACCATTCGAGCGTGCTCCCGAGGCGGGGGCTCATCGGCAGGTGGTGCTCGTTGGTGAAGCGTCCGATCGACCGCAGGACGGCCGCAACACCGTTGACGTTCGCGGTGATCGCGTCGAAGATCAGCTGCCGCAGACGCGAGAGCAGCGCTAACGCCGCGATCGCGACGAGGTTGAACACGGCTCCGGCGAGGAGCGAGACCACGACGATCGTCCCGGTGCCTCGGCCGCGGCGTTTGACCACCCCGGTCAGGCCGCCGACGTAGGCGCTGTTGCCGACCGTCATCAAGCCGCCGAGACCGGCGATCAGGAACGCGATCAGCGCGGCCGCGACCGTCCCGGCAATCAGCACCCGGAAGCGGTAACGGTAGGCCAGTAATCCCATCGGCACAGTCCCCAGCAACGCCAACGCTCCGGCGAACGGAACGACGATGGAGATGATCGCGGTCGCCGCGCACAATGCGGCCATCACCGAGGCCTGCGAAAGCTCGCCGGGTCGCAGCGATCGGGAACCGCGTGGCGCGGATGCTGGGCGAGTCGCTCTCATTTGGTCAATTCTGCCAGCTGGCCCGGGAGTGCTTTTCCTAGCAAACTTCGGCGTTTTCCGGCTTACAATTGACAAATTCACCGGATTTTCACGGGATCGCGATCTAGATAGTCAAGCTATGCTACCTATGTTAGCCATGACTCCATCTGCAATCGTAGAGCGAGACGCCGCTGCGGAGGCTGTCGCCGGCTTGGGCGCGGATCTGCTCGCCGTCGTCGCCCGTCTCAACCGCTACGCCACCCAGCGCATCCAGATGCAACTGCCGGCCGCGCAGGCCCGCCTGCTGTCGACGATCGACGCCCAAGGCGAAGCGCGAATCTGCGACCTGGCCGCGGTGGACCACTGCTCCCAGCCAACAATGACCACCCAGGTGAGACGGCTGGAAGATGCCGGCCTGGTCGCCCGCACCGTCGACCCCGGCGATGCCCGCGCAGTCCGTATCAAGATCACCGCCGAGGGCATGAAGACGCTCAACCGGGTCCGGCTCGACCGCGCCAGCGCGATCGAGCCGCAACTCGCCGAACTCAACGCCACCGACCGCCAGACCCTGGAGGACGCCGTCACCGTGTTGCGCCGCATTCTCGACGACTCGGCGCCCGTCCCGCGACCCGGCACATCCCGATAGCAACCTGCCCCGGCACTGCCTGGCCAGCGCCGACGACCTACGGTCGATCTCAGCAGACGATGGCGGCTGGATAATGGAGTCTCGGCTCGAACGACTGGGCGAGAAAAAGGGGTGGGTGTGTCGATGGCAGGGTTCGGCTCTCCCCTGATCGTCTGGCTCGGCACGCAGCAATACGTCTTTCCCCCCAACCGCGATGTAACCATCGGCTCCAACGCCGGCGCCG
>NZ_LZLV01000164.1 GCF_001673405.1 Mycobacterium sp. 1245111.1
GCCTCGGCCGCGCTGGTCGACGCAGTGTTCGTAGAGGCATTCCGCAATCCGCACCTGGAGTCGCTTGGCGACGGCGCCGTCCTCACGCTGCCCGGCGGTGAGCGGCTGGCGATGTCTACCGATTCATTTGTGGTGCAGCCCAGGCGTTTTCCCGGCGGTTCCATCGGGGAGCTCGCCGTATACGGCACCTGCAACGACGTCGCGATGGCTGGCGCGGTCCCGGCCTGGATCTCCGCGGCGTTCGTGCTGGAAGAGGGCTTCCCGATCGCCGAACTGAAGGAGATCGTCGCCGACATGGCCGCCGCTGCGGCCAAAGCGGGTGTGCAGATCGTCACCGGCGACACGAAGGTGGTGCCCAAGGGCGCCGCCGACGGCATGTTCGTCACCACCACAGGCACCGGCGTCATTCCCGCACGGCGCACCTTGTCGCCGGCGTTGGTACGCGCCGGCGACAAGGTGCTCTTGTCGGGTTCGATGGGCGATCACGGCATGGCGGTAATGCTTGCGCGCGGCGACCTGGCTATCGAGGCCGATATCCATTCCGACACGGCATGTCTCAGCCCGTTGGTCGAATCGCTGATGGCTGCCGCGCCATCTACTCGCTGGTTGCGGGACGCGACCCGCGGCGGGGTCGGAACGGTCTGCAACGAATTGGCTCAGGCCTGCGGACTGGGGGTGCTGCTGTTCGAGGAGCGATTACCCGTGCGGTCGATGGTGAATGGCGCGTGCGAGCTCCTCGGTATCGATCCGCTCTATGTCGCCAACGAGGGCAAGTTCATCGCGGTCGTCGCACCCGAAGACGCCGACGTAGCGCTAGCCGCGCTGCGGTCACATCCGCTGGGTGCCGAGGCGGCTGAGGTTGGGGAAATCGTCACCGAGCCGGCGGAAAGCGTCGTGCTGCGTACCGGATTCGGCGGTACCCGGATAGTCGACATGCTCGTCGGCGATCCGCTGCCGCGAATCTGCTGAAGGGAGGAGACCGCATATGTGTCTGGGAATTCCGGGTCGGATCGTTGAGATCACCGATTCCGCAAACTATTTGGCGAAGGTCGACGTCAGCGGTGTGCAACGGACGATTAGCGTGCGACTGCTGGAAAGCGACATGCCTGAACCCGACGACTGGGTACTGGTGCACGTCGGGTTCGCGATGGCCAAGATCGACGAGACCGAGGCGTTGCTCACCCTGGCCGCTGTCAAGAAGCTTGGCGAGGCCTACGCAACCGAAATAGAAGCCTTCGACTCGTCGGCGATTGTTTAAGGGGGAAGGCGATGAAATTCGTTGACGAATTTCGCGATCCGGCCGCGGCACGCAAGTTATTGGGCGCGATCGAGCATTTGGCGGGAAGCGGACCCGATCACTTCAAGTTCATGGAGGTGTGCGGCGGGCACACGCACACCATCTACCGACACGGAATCGAACACCTGTTGCCTGACAACGTCGAACTGGTTCACGGCCCCGGCTGCCCGGTCTGCGTCATCCCGATGGGCCGCATCGACGATGCGATGTGGCTGGCCGGTCAACCCGACGTGATCTTCACCTGTTTCGGCGACATGATGCGGGTGCCCGGCTCAACCGGTAGCTTGCTGGACGCCAAGGCGCGCGGTGCGGATGTCCGGTTCGTCTACTCGCCGCTGGACGCGCTGAAGATTGCTGTCGACAACCCCGACAGACACGTGGTGTTCTTCGCCATCGGGTTCGAGACCACTGCGCCATCGACTGCGGTGACGCTGGTGCGAGCCCGCGACCTTGGCCTGCGAAATTTCAGTGTGTTCTGCAACCACGTCACGATCGTGCCGCCGATCAAGGCCATCCTGGAATCACCCGACCTGCGGCTGTCCGGCTTCATCGGTCCCGGGCACGTCTCGACGGTGGTGGGCAACCGGCCGTACCGATTCGTGCCCGAAAAGTACGGAAAGCCTTTAGTGGTAGCCGGATTCGAGCCGCTGGACATTCTGGCAGCGGTGACGATGTTGTTGCGCCAGATTCGGGAGGGCCGCTGTGAAGTGGAGAATCAATACAAACGTGTGGTTCCCGAACACGGCAACCCGGCCGCACTGGCGCTGATGGGCAAGGTGTTCGCGTTGCGCCCGCACTTCGAATGGCGCGGGCTCGGGTTCATCTCGCAAAGCGCGCTGCGGTTGCACGATGACTTCGCCGACTTCGACGCCGAGCTGCAATTCTCGATGCCCGGCGTACGGGTCGCCGATCCCAAGGCCTGCCAGTGTGGTGAGGTGCTCAAGGGTGTGCTCAAGCCTTGGGAATGCAAGGTTTTCGGCACCGCCTGCACGCCGGAGACTCCGATCGGAACGTGCATGGTGTCGCCCGAGGGGGCCTGCGCGGCTTACTACAACTTCGGCCGCATGCATCGCGATGCCGTCAAGCTGGTGGGATCCTCCGGACGGCCGTGACGGTGGCTGCACCGACCGAAAACGATCGCGGGCCAGAGATGTTCGCCCGCTACGCGTATGCCCCCAACGCGCTGGGCTTTTGCGGTCCACCGCTGGGAGCGACGTTGCGCGACGGGTCGGTCGAGGATGTGCGGTTGGCCGCGACGACGTTTTCGGGAGCCTGGCCCTACCTACGCGTGCTCGCGACGATGACCGGTATCAACGATCCGCTGGACTACCGGCTTGTTGAGTCGTACTGGCTCGGGGCCGGGATCGGCGCCGAGCTCGATCCGGATCAGTTCGTCGAGGAGTTGCTGGCCATCATCGGCCCAAAGGCGAGCCGGTATTGGGGGCACCTCACCGCCGACTTGGCGTGCGAGGCGGCCGCCAACCACTGCTTCCACGTGTTCGGTGTCTATCCGTGGTCGTGGCTGCTGGGCCGACACGGCGGACGCCTCGACGAGCACCCGTTGAGCGTGCTTGACAATTGCCGGATCAGCTGGGGAACGGTGCTTTCCCGCTACGGCGGCAATGTCGAGGTGTCGTGTCGACGGCTGGACTGGGATGGAATCGCGCTGGGTCTGTCTGATCCCGTGGCTCGTACCGTCGATGTCTGGACCGATGGGTATAGCGCGGTGCCCGACGTGGGCGTCGGCGACGAGATCGCGATGCACTGGGGACGGCTATGCGGTCGGTTGCAACCCGAACAGATCGAGGCGTTGGCCAACAGCACCACCCGTCAGCTCCAGGCGACGAATCAGCGGTTGGCGCGCGTCTAGCTACGCGGCGGGCGTGGCCGGTCGGGTTCATCCTGGCACTGCGGGCACAGTCCATGCAGGGTGAGGCCGGCGCGCTCGGACAGCGTGAACGAACTACCGGCCATCGCGTGTTGCAGCGCAGATGCCAGCCGTCCTGCGGGCACTTCGATGATTGAGCCGCAGCGCGTGCACACCGCGTGGTGGTGCGGGTCAGCGGCGAGCCCATAGGTGGTGACCCCGCCCTCCAGGGTCAGCGCATGCAGCACACCCTGGTCGACCAGCGTGGTCACGGTCCGGTAGATCGTCGCCAAGTCCGGCGGCTGATCTTCGGCCGGCAGGCACGCGTGCAGCCGCTGGTCGATCTCGGCAACCGAGAGGTGACCGTGCACCGGCTCGAGCACGGCCAAGACCGCGATCCGGGAGGCCATCCGGCGCAGACCATGAGCACGCAGCAGCTCGCCGATTCGCTCGGTGACGACCGGATCCAAAGCCGAAGGCCTGGCCACCTATCCAGTATCACGCAGCCGATCGTCGAATCGCAGGCAATGACCGGATCGGGCACTGTCAGACTGACATCGTGTCCGACGTGCCGCGAGGTTCGATCTGCGACGTACTCCCCGCCGCTGCTGCATTGCTCTCAGTTCCCCGAGCGGTAGACGCACTGACCGTGACCGAGTGGGTCGGCGAGGTACGCCGCGTTGTTGTCGTCCTGGTCGACGGGATGGGCTGGCACCTACTGCCAGAACTGGCTGCTGATGCGCCGTTGCTGACGGCGGTGCTGGCCGGTGACACTGGGCGGCTCGACGAACTCGAATGCACCTTCCCGTCCACCACACCGACCAGTCTGGCGTCATTGGGTACCGGTGTCGCGCCCGGCCAGCACGGGATCCTGGGTTTCACCGTCAACATCCCCGAGACCGACCGGGTGCTCGCTCACATCTTCTGGCGTGACGATCCCCCGCCGGCCCTGTGGCAACCCGTCCCGACGTGGTTCGAACGCCTACGGCGCGCCGGTGTCGACGCCCGCGCCGTATTGCCGGCGCCATTCATCGGAAGCGGGCTGACCGAATCCGCCTACCGCGGCGCGCAATTCTTTCCCACCAACCATAACGACGACTATGCCAGCGCGGTTGCCGAACACATCAGCACCGCAACGGGTTTGGTCTACGCCTACACCTCGGCCTTGGATACCGCCGCGCACCTGTTCGGCGTCGGGTCAGCGGAGTGGCACGCCGCGGGGGCCTATGTCGACGCGCTGTTGACCCGTTTGCTCGACGCGCTGCCGTCCGACGCCGCGATGCTGGTCACCGCCGACCACGGTGGCGTGAACGTGGACGAGCGGATCGACCTGGACGCTGACCCGCTGCTGTCGGCCGGTGTGCGGGTAGTCGCCGGCGAGCCGCGGGTCCGCTATCTGCATACCGAGCCGGGCGCGGCGCCCGACGTCATCGCCACCTGGACCGAACTCCTGGGCGGCCGAGCCGAGGTTTACAGCCGCGAGAACGCCGTCGTCGCTGGGCTTTTCGGACCAGTACGGCCCGAGCACCTGGCCCGCATCGGCGACGTTGTCGTTATCTGCAATCGCGACACTGCGGTGCTGGCGAGCCGACGGGAACCGCCCGAAGTTGCCCAGCTGGTCGGCTTGCACGGCGGCGCGACGCCCGCTGAGATGTCGATCCCGCTGATCACCTTTCGGGGCTGACGGCAGCGGGGGCCGCACATTACCGGATAGCTCACCAGTCCACCTGCGAAATACTTGCAAAGTTCTTGCGAATCGTGTGCAGGAGGTTTAGCGTCAAATTCGGTCGGGGTTTATTTCAGATGGGACGCGACATGGCCGCTGACACACTCAGCAGGCAACCATCGTCGCTCTCTCGACTGAGGCTCACTCTGACGTCCGACGAGTGGCTGCGCCTGTGCTCGATGCTCACGATGATCATCGCACTGCATGTGATCGGTTGGGGCACACTGGTACTCGTCGTTGAGCCGGCGCATTTGAGCATCGGCGACAAAGCGTTCGGCGTCGGCATCGGCTTAACCGCCTACACCCTGGGGTTGCGCCACGCATTCGATGCCGACCACATCG
The DNA here is from genome assembly GCF_001673405.1 of Mycobacterium sp. 1245111.1. Taxonomy (GTDB): domain Bacteria; phylum Actinomycetota; class Actinomycetes; order Mycobacteriales; family Mycobacteriaceae; genus Mycobacterium. The sequence continues at coordinate 5,233 of NZ_LZLV01000164.1, forward strand.
CCGCGATCGACAACACCACCCGCAAGCTGATGAACGACGGGCAGCGGCCGCTTGGCGTCGGATTCTTCTTCTCGCTCGGCCACTCTTCGGTCGTGTTCGGGCTGGCGCTCCTGATCGCATTCGGACTCAAGGCCATCGTCGGACCGGTCGAGCAGGACTCGTCGGCATTGCATCACTACACAAGCTTGATCGGCACCGGCGTTTCGGGAGTGTTCCTGTATTTGATCGCCATCATCAATGTCGTCATCCTGGTGAGTATCTTGCGCGTGTTCGCGCAGATGCGCCGCGGCCACTATGACGACGATGAGCTTGAAGCGCAGCTGAATAACCGAGGGCTGCTGAATCGCGTGCTCGGCCGCTTCACCAGATCGGTGACCGCGTCGTGGCACATGTATCCGATCGGAGTGTTGTTCGGCCTAGGCTTTGACACCGCAACCGAAGTCGCGCTGCTCGTGCTGGCCGGCACCAGCGCGGCGGCCGGTCTGCCGTGGTATGCCATCTTGTGCCTGCCGGTGCTGTTCACCGCGGGCATGTGCCTGTTGGACACCATCGACGGCTCGTTCATGAATTTCGCCTACGGTTGGGCGTTTTCCAATCCCGTTCGCAAGGTCTACTACAACATCACTATCACCGGTCTTTCGGTGGTGGTCGCATTGCTCATCGGCAGCGTCGAATTGCTCGGGCTGCTCGCCGGGCAATTGGGCTGGACGGGCGGGTTTTGGGGTTGGCTGGGCGGTGTCGACCTCAACGCAATTGGTTTCCTCATCGTCGGTTTGTTCGTGGTGACATGGGCCGGCGCCTTGCTGATCTGGCGCTATGCGCGCATCGAGCAGAAGTGGACGATGCAGGCCGAACGCGTCGGCTGAGACGCGTTGAGGAGTCGGCCCGGGTTCACCCCAGGTCGCGATCACCACCGCGCCAGATTCGGGTGTCCAACCCAGGGTTGATGCAGCTCTGACCTGAACAAGCGGCTTGCGCCATTGACACAAATCGAAGACCGCAGTTTTCATCCGGTCCCTGTCGAGGTGGCGGCTGTCTGCAATCAGCCTGTGCCAAAGCACTTTCACGCAGACCGAACCCCGGCCCTGCGTAGTCGTCGTGCGCGCTAATCCAGAGGAGAGTTTGATGTCGTTCTTATCTATCGTACCGGAAACCGTGTCCGCCGCAGCGGACATCCTTCAATCTGTTGGCTCGAGAATTCAAGCGCAGAACACCGCAGCGCTGGTCCCCACCGCGGGTCTGATCCCGGCCGCGTCCGACGAGGTATCAGCCTTGACGGCAATGCAATTCGCCGCGCATGCGCGCGCGTATCAAGCGGTCAGCGCCCAAGCCGCGGTGATCCACGAGATGTTCGTGTCAATGTTGAGCGCCGGCTCCGAATCCTACGCCGCTACTGAGATCGACAACGCTGTCGCTACAGGTTAAGGAGTGCTGCAATGGATTTCGCAACATTGCCCCCGGAAGTCAACTCCGGGCTGATGTACGCCGGTCCAGGTTCCGGGCCGATGATCGCGGCTTCCGTGTCCTGGGACAACCTAGCCACCGAGATGGCTTCGACGGCGGGTGATTACGGCTCGGTGATTTCCGGCCTCGCCAGCGGGCCGTGGCGGGGTCGGGCATCGGCTTCGATGGTTGGCGCCGCCGCGCCATACGTGTCATGGATGAATGCCACTGCAGCGCAGGCAGAACAGGCCGCCCACCAAGCCCAAGCGGCAGCTTGTGCTTACGAGGCTGCATTCACCGCGACGGTACCCCCACCGGTCATCGCCGCCAACCGTGCACTTTTGGCGTCGCTGGTCGCGAGCAACATCCTCGGCCAGAACACGCCGGCGATCGCGACCACCGAAGCCCACTATGCCGAGATGTGGGCCCAAGATGCCGCAGCGATGTACGGTTATGCTGGAACATCATCAGCTGCAACGACATTGACGCCATTTGCTCAACCCCCGGAGACCACGACGACAACTGCCGCGGCAGCGCAGGCCGCGACGGTGGGTCAGGCAACCGGCACGGGGACGCAGGCGACGCTGTCGCAGCTGGTGTCTTCGGTCCCCGCCGCACTGCAGCAGCTGGCCTCCCCCGCGACGTCGACATCCTCGACTTCGGGTCTCAACGGCATCATGGACTGGCTAGGGCTGGGCGGAACCAACCTGACCACGCCGGCGGGAATCCTGAGTTTCCTGTCCGGAGCCGACGGGTCCCCGTTGGGAGCCTTCCTCAACGACAACGGCCTTAACACGATGTTCTCCTCGGGCTTCTACATGCCGGGCAACTTTCTGGGCACCATGTCGGATTTCGTTGGGCTCGGAAACGCCGGTGCGGCTTCGGAAGCCGCCGGAAGTGCCGCCGCGGGAGCGGCGGCCGACGGCGTCGGAAGCGCGCTCGCGGCCCCGGCCGCGGGTCTGGGTGAGCTCGGCGGTCTGGGCGGCGCCGTGTCGGCGACCGTGGGCGGTGGCACGACAATCGGCCCGCTGGCAGTGCCGCCCAGTTGGGTCCCGGTAGCCCCCACCGTGAGCCAGCCGCCGGCACCGTTGGGAGGAGCGGCCCTCGCGGTTCCGCCTGCGGCCGTGGCGGGCATGCCCGGGATGCCGATCATCAGTTCGGCCGCCAACTCCCTCGTAGACAGTGCACCCAAATACGGGTTCCGCCCAACGGTGATCGTGGCGTCACCGGCGGCCGGCTGACGGCGACACCACGGCGCCGTAATACTCGGGCTGATGCACGTCGCGTCGTCGCTGCAGCTGTACGGTGTTACTAAAAGGATGTCGTGGTGGGCGCGGAAAGCGCGGTGCCGAATAGGACAGCGATGTCCGCACCCAGATAGGCGTTGCAGTCGACCGTGAAACCTGCGATGTCCGCGCTGCTGGTGAATTGCCACGCCGCTGGGGTAGCTCCGCCGTAGGGTACCCATCCACTGCCGGAATTGCCGCCAGAGTTCGCGTAAATGGTTGAGGCGTAACCGGACCCGTCCGGGTAGCCGGACGACACAAGCGCGTTGGCGAGGCCGGAAAGGTCGCCGCCACCCTGTTGGCTCCAGTACCACTGCGGGTAGTAGCCCAGCTGCACGGTGATGCCCGCGGCGTTGAAAGCATCGACCACGGCAGTCAGGTTCGACAGGTTGCCGCCGTTTTCTTCCCAGTCCAGCATCGCCAGGGTTCCGCCGTTGTTGCCCTTCCAGGTTTGAGCCTGCGACGCGGCGTCGTTGGTCGTCACATAGTGGTAGCCGATCAGCGGGAGATTATTGCGCTGGCACCACTGCTGGACCGTCGGCCAGTACGGATCCTCGTAATAGTTGCCCTCGGATACCTTGTGGCACATGCCGCTAAAGCCCTCCGGCACGAGCTGTTCGAGGAAGCGAACCGCGTCCTGTGCCGATGACCAATTGTTGTTACTGCAATCCGGGTAGAACAGCGTCACGACTTGCGCCAATGGCTCGTCTGTGCAAGACATTCCGTATGGCGGGTCAGCCCGTCGCGATCACGACGCACCTCCCAGCGCAACCCGTCGTCGGTCCGCACCGCAGTCGCGACCGCCCCGGCCTGCCGCCGGACTTCCCCCGCACGCGTCGGCTTCCCCCTGGTATTCGTTGTCCCGATTCCCTTCTCGCAGTTCGCAACGACTCGCGCCCAGCCTACCCACTGGGGCGGCGTCTGACGTCTACAGCGGCGTGGTATACGCGGCGCTGATGCCGCCATCGACCAGATAGCTCGCCGCGGTGATGAACGATGCGTCGTCGCTGGCCAAAAATGCTACGACGGCCGCGATTTCGTCGGCCTCGCCGAACCTGCCCATCGGCACATGCACCATCCGCCGGGCTGCGCGCTCGGGGTCTTTGGCGAAAAGCTCTTGCAGCAGTGGGGTATTCACCGGCCCCGGACACAGTGCATTAACCCGGATGCCTTGGCGGGCATATTGCACGCCGAGCTCGCGCGACATGGCTAACACGCCGCCCTTGGACGCGGTGTAGGAGATCTGCGAAGTGGCCGAACCCATCACCGCGACGAATGAGGCGATGTTGACGATCGACCCGCGTCCTGCGGGCGCCATATGCCGCAATGCCGCCCGGCAGCACAGGTACACCGATTTCAGGTTGACGTCTTGAACCCGCTGCCAGGCCGGCAGTTCGGTGTTCTCGATCAGATCGTCGTCCGGCGGCGAGATGCCGGCGTTGTTGACCGCGATGTCCACCGCCCCGTGGCCAGTCGCCACGGTGTCGAACAGGTTGTTGACCGATGCCTCGTCCGAAACATCTACCGCCACAAACGAACCACCCACTTCGTCGGCCGCTGCGGTGCCGGCGCGCTCATCGATGTCGGCGATCACCACGGTGGCGCCCTCGGCACGCAGCCGGCGCGCCGAAGCCAACCCGATGCCGCCCGCACCCCCGGTCACCACCGCGACCCTGCCGGCCAGCCGTTGCGTGAGGTCCACTCGCTACTCCTTCTCCGCGTACACCCGCGCGGCCTCGACGATCGCCGAGAACAGTCGCAGGTCGTCCAAACTTTCCTCGGGGTGCCACTGCACGGCGAGCACGAAGTCGTCCCCGGGCAGTTCCAATGCCTCGACCACGCCGTCCGCGTCCCAGCCGCTGACCACCAAACCCTCGCCGAGATCGGCGATGGCCTGATGGTGATAGCAGCGCGCGTCGACCGATTCGCCCACCAGCGAGGCCAACCGGGTACCGGCGACGGTGCGCACCGGCAGCGTGGTGAACACCGCGTTGCCCGCTCGGTGTCCGCTGTGCCCGATGACGTCGGGTAGGTGCTGGTGCAGAGTCCCGCCGAGCGCGACG